>NZ_JBKEDJ010000100.1:0-14754 GCF_047975355.1 Shewanella sp.
GATATTGAGGATTTACAAGATTGGATATCCTTTTGAATATCATCACCTTGGCTTTAAATTGGTTGCGGGAGCTGGATTTGAACCAACGACCTTCGGGTTATGAGCCCGACGAGCTACCAAGCTGCTCCATCCCGCGTCCGTCTCTAAAGCGGGGCGAACTATAACGGCAGCGCTGTGGCATTGCAAGGAGGAATTTCAAAAAAATGAACGAGTGCTTAATTATGAATCGTAATGGGGGAATTTCGGACAATCTGGGCAATATGCCTCGCTTATCTGTCGTAAAGAGAGTGGTAACTGCCTGACTAAATCGAGTTTCGGCTAATAACTGTTTATCTTTTATGTCGCTTCACAGGTATAATGTCGCTTTGATTTTGACTGCGTATTGATTATCCCATGCTTAATTTTTTTGCTGCCGCCCCTAAGGGCTTTGAATATAGCTTAGCCCAAGAACTGACAGAATTTGGTGCGACTGAGATTAAAGAGAGTGTTGCCGGTGTCTATTTTACCGCGCCGCTTGCCTTAGCCTACCGTATTACCCTGTGGACGCGTTTGGCCAGCCGTATCGTGCTGGTGATCTATAAGGGTCCCAGTGAGTCGGCGGAGCAATTATATAACGCAGCCTATTGTATTGATTGGTCAGCCCATTTCTCCAATCGCAACACTTTTAGTATCGATTTTCACGGCACCGGCGGCTTTATCAACAACACCCAGTTTGGCGCATTGAAGATTAAAGATGCGATCGTTGATCGTTTCCGTGATGATGGTGACGCCCGTCCAAACGTCGCCCGTATCGATGCCGACATTAAAATCGACGCCCATTTCCGTAATGGGGTGATTACCATTGCGATGAACTTCTCGGGACCTTCTTTGCATCAACGCGGTTATCGCTCTACAACGGGTGAAGCCCCGTTAAAAGAAAACCTCGCCGCCAACATGTTGGTACGCAGTGGCTGGAAAGCCGTGCCAACTACCTTACTCGATCCTTTCTGCGGAAGTGGTACTGTGCTGATTGAGGCTGCTTTAATGGCTGCAGATATTGCCCCTGGTTTACAACGCAGCCGTTTTGGCTTTGAGCATTGGCGTCGTCACGATAAAGCGGCATGGAATGAGATTTTAGAAGAAGCCAAGGCGCGCGCATCGCTTGGGGTAAAGCGTTGTGAGATCAAATTCTATGGCTCGGATATCGATTCACGTTTAGTGGCGCTGGCAAAACGCAATGCGCAAAACGCCGGCGTGCTTGAGCTGATTGACTTTAAAGTTGCCAATGCGCTGAATGTCGAGCCGCCAGCGGCCGAAGGTTATCTCATTACTAACCCGCCATACGGTGAGCGTTTAGGCAGTGTGTCTGAACTATTACAGCTCTATTACCAACTCGGTGACAAATTCAAGAAAGAGTTTGGCGGCTGGAAAGTGGCCATGCTCTGTAGTGATATCGAATTGATTTCAGCTCTGAAACTCAAAGCCGATAAACAGATGAAGATGTTTAACGGTGCGCTTGAGTGTGCCTTTAACCTTTATACCTTGCACGCGCAAAGCACTCGCCGTGATACGCCCGTATTGCCGGAAGGGGTAGACATTGCCGATATCGCGCCAGCCTTTGCGAACCGCATTAAGAAAAACGCCAAGCAATTAGAAAAGTGGGCGAAAAAAGAAGGTATCGACAGTTACCGTTTATATGATGCCGACATCCCGGAATATAACGTGGCGGTTGACCGCTACTTAGATCATATCGTGGTGCAGGAATATATGGCGCCTGCCAGTATTCCAGAAGCTGTGACCAAGCGCCGTTTAAGCGATGTGCTGCTGGCACTGCCTGCCGCGATAGGAGTCGATCCACACAAAATCACCATGAAGACCCGTGAGCGTCAAAAGGGCACTAATCAATATCAAAAGCTGGATGAGCGTAAGCTTGAGCTTGTTACCACTGAGTATGGCGCTAAGTTTAAGCTGAACCTGACGGGTTACTTGGATACTGGGTTGTTCCTCGACCACAGATTAACTCGCCGTTTAGTGGGACAAAAATCGAAAGGTCGCCGCGTATTGAACCTGTTCTCTTATACGGGTTCTGCCTCAGTGCATGCCGCATTAGGTGGCGCTATGTCGGTCACGACGGTTGATATGTCAAACACTTATCTTGCTTGGGCAAAAGAGAACTTTGCCCTGAACGATCTTCATGGCAAGCAGTATGAGTTTGTACAGGCCGATTGTTTGCAATGGATCCGTGATTGTACGCTCGATAAATCAGTGCAATACGATTTGATTTTTATCGATCCGCCGACCTTCTCTAACTCCAAGCGGATGGAAGATTCTTTCGATGTGCAGCGCGACCATGTGAATTTACTCGGCATGCTTATCAAGCTGTTAAGTCCAAATGGGGAGATAGTGTTCTCCAACAACAAACGCAAGTTTAAGATGGACACCGAAACCTTGGCCAAGATGAAAATCAAGGTGGAAAACATCGATGATGTGACTTTACCTATGGATTACAAGCGCAATCCCCATATCCATAATACTTGGCTTATCACCCATGCATAATGTACTACCAGAGGGCTACGTGCTGTATCACACCGACGGTTGCCACTTATGTGAACTAGCCGCAGCACTGCTGAATGCCGCCGAGGTGCCTTTTACGGCCATCGATATTTGCGATGATGAGGCTTTGGCAGAACGTTATGGTGTATCTATCCCCGTGGTGAAGGCCGCGGATGAGCGTTGCCTCTTTTGGCCCTTTGACGCTACCCAATTACAAGAATTTTTAGGAGCTTAGTTTGAGTCTGGTTCGTATCAATAATGGCTCGTTAGCCTATGGTTATACTCCGCTGCTGCAAAATGCCGATTTCACTATCGAGCGTGGTGAGCGAGTGTGTATTGTTGGCCGCAACGGTGCGGGCAAGTCGAGTCTACTGAAGATTTTGTCCGGCGATGTGTTGCTCGATGAGGGTGAATTCAACATCGATGGCAGCGTCACCGTTAGCCGTTTGCAGCAAGATCCCCCTAAGGCGGAGCAGGGCTCGGTTTACTCTTATATCGCTGCGGGCTTAAAGGAAGTCGGTGAAGCCTTAGAGCAGTATCATCAATTATCCCATGATGTGGCCTTCGCTGAGCCTGAGCAGATGGAGCGCATGCTCAATCAAATGCAAAAGCTGCAGGAAACCTTAGATCATCACAACGGCTGGCAGCTTGACTCACGGATTAAACAAAATTGTGAGTTATTAGGCCTCGACCCCGATAAATCTTTGAGTGAATTATCCGGTGGTTGGCAGCGTAAAGTGGCGCTTGCCCGTGCGCTTGTCAGTCAGCCTGATTTGTTACTGCTCGATGAGCCAACTAACCATTTGGATATCGATACCATCGAATGGCTGGAGAAATTCCTGCTGGATTTCCAAGGCGCCATCGTATTTATCAGCCACGATAGGGGTTTTATTGCTCGCATGGCAACCCGCATCGTCGACTTAGACCGCGGTGTGGTGACTTCATGGCCAGGTAACTACCAAGCTTACCTTGATGGCAAGCAGGAGTGGTTACGGGTTGAAGCCGAGAAAAATGCCTTATTCGATAAACGTTTAGCCGAAGAAGAAGTCTGGATCCGCCAAGGTGTTAAGGCCCGTCGTACCCGTAACGAAGGCCGAGTGCGGGCGTTGAAGGCATTGCGTCAAGAACGCAGTGAACGCTTGAATCGTCAGGGCAATGCTAAGATGGTGGTGGCCGATACTGATCGTTCGGGTAAGCTAGTCTTCGACGTGAAGGACTTAAACTACAATCTGCCCGATAAAAATCTGGTTAAAAACTTTAATACCACGGTATTGCGTGGTGACCGTATTGCGCTTATCGGCCCGAACGGCTGTGGTAAATCGACCCTTATCAAACTGTTGATTGAGAAGTTACAACCTCAATCGGGTGAGGTGAAAGTCGGTACTAAGTTAGAAATTGCTTATTTTGACCAGTACCGTGAGGCACTGGATCCTGAGCAAACCGTTGAAGATAACGTGGGAGAGGGTAAAAAAACCATCACCATTAATGGCCAAGACCGCCATATCTTAAGTTACTTGCAGGACTTCTTGTTCTCGCCGATGCGGGCCCGAACGCCAGTCAAAGCTTTGTCGGGAGGTGAGAAAAACCGTTTACTCTTGGCTAAGCTGCTTATTCGTCCGGCCAACCTGATCATCCTCGACGAACCTACAAACGATCTTGATATTGAGACCCTAGAATTGCTAGAGTCGCTGCTGACTGAATATCAAGGCACACTGTTATTAGTGAGCCATGATAGGGCCTTTATTGATAACACTGTCACCAGTAGCTGGTGGTATGCGGGTAATGGTCATTGGAGCGAATATGTCGGTGGTTATCAAGATGCTATAGACCAAGGGGCAAAGTTTTATTCTGAGGAACCTAGTCAGCCAAACACGGTCGAAGCTCCTGCGACAGCAAAAAACGCTGAGGTTAAAGTGGCTGAGCCTGCCAAAGCCGCGAAAAAACTGTCCTACAAGTTACAGCGTGAATTAGAGGCCATGCCTGAGTTGATGGAGAAATTAGAGGCAGAAATCTTCGAATTGCAAACCACAGTGGCGAGTCCAGATTTTTATAGTCAGACACAGGATAAAATCAATCAGACATTGAACCTGTTGGCAGATAAAGAAAAACAATTGGAAGTTTGCTTCGAGCGATGGGAAGAGCTTGAGTCACTGAAGTAAACCAATAATAAAAATGGGAATAGAATTAATGAAGTCAAAGTTGGATAAAGCCCTCTCCTTGGTTGCCTTAGGTGTCCTTGGCGTATTACACAGTGCCCATGCCGCACCCGTCTATGAAATTGTTAACCTTGATAATTATGATCTGCAAGGCACGCTCGAAGGCACTCGCAACGGTTATGCCTTAGGCGTGAATGCTAACGATGAGTTAGTCGGTATCGCTAAAGGTAAGAAAAAACTCAGTACTTCAGATGTGGAAGGCGGGGTTATTGACGTCGAAGATGGTATCGCCCCTGAGGAAACCATTACTTATTCGATTACGTCTGCCATTATTGCCAATAACTTTGCTTTTATCGCTGCACAAAATGGTGCCGCTGGCGCATGGTTACCGACCTTTGACAGTATCAATGGCACTACGCCACCGAGTGATACTTCGGTCGTTAACTCAGTCGATACCTTTTACTATGGCATCAACGATGCTGGCGTAAAAGTCGGCAGTATGACTGCACCTGAAAAGAAAACGGAAAATACCGCGACTACGGATGATACTGCGGATTACTGGTATTACCGTGATTATGAATATCGCGGAGTTGCCAAAGTAGGGGATAGCGAAATCCCATTACCGCCGCCTTATACTCAATATGTTAAAGATGACAAAACCGTTGAGTTAGGCGGTTGGTCTGCGGCAACTGCGATCAACAATAACAATTTAGTTGTTGGTTATGCCAGTACCGATATCAGCAAATATGGTGGTGATCGTGTTGCCTATTGTTTAGGTACAGATAACACGTTACCGCTAGATGTCTGTATTCAGAAAGAGCAATATCCGAATAGTAAAGGGTCTCGCAATATTCAGTACCAAACCCGTGCCTATGTATGGCAACTGGAGAATGGCGTCGCAACGGGTACAGCTTTACCCTTGGGATTAACTCCTGCCAGCGATAATAAGCTGACGTTTACCGCCCAAGCGTTGGGCGTGAACAATGAAGGTTTAGTGGTTGGGCGCTCGCATGTTTACCGTAACGGTAATACCGATAGATTGCGCCAAGATGCAGCCTATTGGAGTAAGGATGCCGAGGGTAACTATCAATACCATTGGATCCCTATGGGCGAGTCCATTTCAAGCTCTATCGCCTATGATGTGAATGATAGCGGTATTCTTGTTGGTAGCTATAGCAGTTATATCCAAGGTTATTTACGTGATAAGTTCTTTTACTTTGACACCAATACGCCTGAAGTGGCTTATGTCACGCCTAATGACTTTGCATCGACAACTACGGATCTATCTAGCAAACCAAAAGATATCAATAACAAAGGCCAAGTTGTTGGTTATATTGAAACAACTTATGACAAAGAGAAAAAACGTCCAAAGGCAGGCTTCCTTTATGAGACATCAACCGGGGAGTTCAGCAACCTAAACAATCTGCTAACCTGTGAATCTAAGGGCTATGAGAAGGGCGCTGATGGCAATTGGGCCCGTCATCAGATTGAGGTGCAGGACGGTAGTGGCAAAGTATTGACTTATAACAGCGATATTCTCGTTGTTGAAGCCGCAAGTATTAATGAAGATGGCACCATTGTGGGTACCGCCTTTATTCGTAAGCCTTCATACCAACTCGATAAAAACAGTAATATCATCGTTGGTGAAAATGGGTTACCCCTGTTTGAACTTAGCGGTAATGGTGATCCTGTTACGGGCTATATCCCGCGTATGGTTGTTCTAAAACCGACCACTAATGGTGAAGCTTGTACCGTAGTTGAAGATAATACTGATACTGGTAATTACGAACGTAAAGGCGCGGCTTCTCTCGCTTGGTTATTGGCGTTACCTTTGGTCTGGTTACGTCGCCGCGTTCGCTAATTTTTCAGCTTGAATTCAGACTTAAAAAATCGAGGCTAAATGCCTCGATTTTTTTTAACTACGATCTCAATAGTTTAATAAATAGTCGATAAAATGGTCGATTTTTTGATTGATCTCAGCGCTGAAAAGCACTATCTCTATGGGGGAAGCTGTTGCTTCTATTTCACGTAGAACAGAGGACGCTTGCATGAAAAGACAAAAACGAGATCGTTTAGACAGAGCTTTTTCCAAAGGATTCCAAGCGGGTATTGGGGGTCGATCTAAAGAGCTTTGTCCTTATGCAAATCTTGATTCGCGATCACAGTGGTTAGGTGGTTGGCGTGAAGGTGTGGATGGCCGAGTTAATGGGCTATTTAATAAATAACGAGTATTTCTCGTGGATTAAATAGCCCAGAACAAACAGAGTAATGCAGCATAATTGCCCTCAGATGAGGGCATTTTTGTATCTAGTAGTGTTAGGGTACAGTAGCGATTAGAATGTTGAAGTGTCGCTAAATACACCGACTTTTAAATCGGTCGCACTATAAATTTGACGACCATCGACTTCAAGGATGGCATCGGCAATGCCCATGACCAATTTGCGATGAATGGTACGCTTGATGTTTAGCTTATAGGTCACTTTTTTCGCGCCGGGCAACACTTGTCCTGTAAACTTCACTTCACCTACGCCCAGAGCACGGCCTTTGCCTTCGGCGCCTTCCCAACCGAGGTAAAAACCAACTAGTTGCCACATTGCATCTAAGCCAAGGCAGCCAGGCATTACTGGGTCGCTAATGAAGTGGCAACCGAAGAACCATAAGTCTGGATTAATATCGAGCTCAGCAACAATTTCACCTTTGCCAAATTCGCCGCCGTTATCGTTAATGGTAGTGATCCTGTCGATCATCAGCATATTATCAACGGGTAGACGAGGCGAGTTTGGGCCAAATAATTTCCCATGGCCACAGGCGATGAGTTCTTCTTTATTGAAACTGTTTGCTTTATTCATTGTTTTACTACTCCAGCAATAAGAGCGCCAAGATTAGCGAACACGTGTAAGCTAAACAACTCCGATCAGCTAATTAATGGCGAAATAATCCCAGTTTTGCGAGTAACCTCGTCATTAAGCTAATCTCTTCTTCGCCGTTGCCAGCGAGTTTATCGAGCCTTTCTTGCACTAAGCCGTATAAGGAGTCCGCAGGGAAATCGTTATCCTCATTGGCAACGCCTGCGGGCATCTGCATCAGCAGCTCCACCGCTTCATCCATATGCTCAATGGCATAGATATGGAATAGGCCTTTGCCTACAGCTGTAATGACTTTCGGGTGTAGATTAAGCTGTAACACATTTGACTTAGGCATAATCACGCCCTGTTCGCCAGTTAAGCCGCGACGCTCACAGAGATTAAAGAAACCCTCAATTTTCTCATTAATGCCGCCAATCGCTTGCACATTGCCGAATTGATCCAAGGCGCCAGTTATGGCGAGCGACTGGATAATCGGCTGCTCGGCAATGGCTGACATCAAACAGCAATACTCGGCGAGTGAGGCGCTATCGCCATCGATCTCTTGATAAGACTGTTCGAACACAATATTGGCATTAAGGTGTAGCGGAGCATCACGACCAAAAATGCGATACAGGCAGGCGGATAAGATCATCATGCCCTTGGCGTGGATATTGCCACCCAGCTCGGACTTTCTTTCAATGTCTGCCACTTCGCCATCACCATAATGCACGGTTGCAGTGATCCGCGCGGGTTCGCCGTAACTATGGTCAATCGCATCGATAACCGTCAGGCCATTAATCTGTCCTACCATAGCGCCTTCAGTTGGCAGATTTATGAAATTGTCATCAAAATTTTGCCCTGAAAATTCCTCTGAGCTGTTATGGCGATAGTTGGCTTGCTCGAGTGCGTGTTCAACACTGGCGGCATTGATAGTGGCTTTGCCGCGATAGACCTTAGCTTGAGCCATTAATTGGGCAAAATCGAGCATTGACAGGCTTAAACGGCGTTGATGTTCAGTTAACCTTGCACTGTGTCTAAACAGTGGCGCAAGGCTTGATTGCTCTAAACCAACCTCAACACTCTGCGCCACGGCTTGTAACCAATTGGCATATTGCACTTCTTTAAAGCGGGTCAGATCGAGTTCACTCGCCAGCTCTGCCAGCAAAGTAAAGTGGCGCTGAAATTGCCAGTCTTCAGAGCGGACTTGGCTGTAGATTAAGCCCGCACCAATAAGAATGATTTTACAATTTAGCGGAATAGGGCTTAGGTGACTGCTTATCTGATAGGATTTTTGCGTCAGAATTTGCATGACCAGATCCCATAGGCCTTCACGTTTCCACAGTGATTCGGCGCAGATAAACACATAGTGGCACTGGGCGAGTGCACCTGGTTGGTATTTACTGCCATTTGCCGATTGCACCATACGACCGAGAAGATCGGCACGGCGGATATTGCCACTCAGGTAACGGTAACAGACATTTTTCTCGGCAATGGCGCCTTGATTATCGAGCGGCGCTTCATATTGCCATTGGAACTGAATCGCTTTTTCTACAGGCCGAGCTGCCACTAAATAAGCACTGGATAAGGGCTCGACGGTTTCCATTAGGGCTTGCATGATTAATTGTCGGTCGATGCCCGGAAAATCGGCGAGGTACAGCTGTTGATCGGCAATGGCGTTATGTAACTTAAAGGCATCCAATACACGTTCTTGCCCTAAAAGCAGGGCTTTTAACCCTGTGGCCGATTGCGGCAGGGTAGGAAGGTTAAATTCAGGCGCGAGTGAGGATGATGGTATCAAGAGTGAATTCATATAAGCATTTACCATGAAAAGTTACCGCGATTTTACCATACCAAGACGGCAAGTCTCTTACTGTATAGGTGTTTTTGCACTGGTTTACTCAGATTTTGCTGAAAATTTGTTGGCTATTTGCCTGAAAAAACATCTTGGTGAGCATAAGATGAGCATTTGACACAATATTGAAAAATTGCTGTTTACAAGCTCCGATGATGCTTATATTATTTGCGCCATTCGGAGGGGTGGCAGAGTGGTTTAATGCACCGGTCTTGAAAACCGGCGTGGGTTTATAGCCCACCCAGGGTTCAAATCCCTGCTCCTCCGCCATATTTTACGGAAAAGCCATCAGCAATGATGGCTTTTTTGTTTATATGATTTGAACCCCAGGGTTCCTCATTCTAAGCGCAGCTCCTCCGCCATATTTCTCGGAAAGTCATCAGTAATAATGGCTTTTTTGTTTATACAATTTGAACCCCGGTTTACTCATTCTAAGCGCAGCTCCTCCGCCATATTCTGTCAAAAGGGAGCTAATCAAATAGTAGCGGCATTTTTGCATTTGCGGTTTTTACATTATTTAGCTACTGCATTTGAGCCGTCCTGATCGACAAACTCGGTTGAACTTGATTAAGTCGACTCGCTTTGCTCTGATGAATTAGTACTAATCTTAGTGAATTCGCATTTGCTTAGATGATTTATCCGTATTTTGTCTTCTTATCTTCCCTTGCTGAATGAACCTTTTGAGTCAGTCTTGTTACGTCTTTAGCGTAACTTGGTTGGTGCGATTGTTGGCACAAGGAATATCTCAACCATATGAAACTATTCTAGTGTTTGGGAAAGTTTGTATGTGCTTAATATGTCGTAGGCTTAACCTTAAGCACGGTCGACAGGACTTTTGGATAAAGATTAGGCGTAATGCGATTGTTTTATCGGCGGCAGTGTATCAAATCGCCAATCAATTCAATTAATAATAAATTTAGGTTTACAACCAAGGGGGAGATAGCTATTATCTCGCTCGTTCGGAGGGGTGGCAGAGTGGTTTAATGCACCGGTCTTGAAAACCGGCGTGGGTTTATAGCCCACCCAGGGTTCAAATCCCTGCTCCTCCGCCATATTTCACGGAAAAACCATCAGCAATGATGGTTTTTTTGTTTATACGATTTGAACCTCGGATTCCTCATTCTAAGTTCAGCTCCTCCGCCATATTTCATGGAAAAACCATCATCAATGATGGCTTTTTGTTTATACGATTTGAACCTCGGATTCCTCATTCTAAGTTCAGCTCCTCCGCCATATTTCATGGAAAAACCATCATCAATGATGGCTTTTTGTTTATACGATTTGAACCTTGGGTTCCTCATTCTAAGCGCAGCTCCTACGCCATATTCAGTCAAAAGACCGCTAAGCAATTAGCGGCCTTTTGCATTTTAACTATTTCTCTTTATAGGCGTTTAAAACTCGCTGTAGTTGATTTTTCAAGGTTAAATTGTCGCTAATACTGATTGATGCAGATGCCTGCAGTACCTTAAATGCTTAATTTCAAACTGGGTGAATGACTCAGTTGTTTCTTTAAATATCATCTAGTTAACAATATTCATTTTATGCTTTGCGAAATGCCATTGTTGGGCTAAATTACCCTAATAACCTATATTCCGGTTGCGGTATTCTGATTTGACTACACTGTGTTAGTCGACATTGGTTAAAGGTGGATAAAAGTTGATATCGATATATTTAGTTGACGACCATGAGCTTGTAAGAACTGGGATCCGCCGCATCTTAGAAGATGAACGTGGGATCAAAGTCGTGGGGGAAGCGCCAGATGGCGAGACCGCGGTACAGTGGGCGAGACAAAATGAAGCCGATGTCATCTTAATGGACATGAATATGCCTGGGATGGGCGGGCTCGAAGCCACACGTAAAATTTTACGTTATCAGCCCCATGCCAAGATTATTGTGTTAACTGTGCATACTGAAGATCTTTTCCCTAGTAAAGTGATGCAGGCGGGCGCGTCTGGTTATTTAACCAAAGGGGCAACGCCACCTGAAGTATTACAAGCGATACGTCAGGTTTCCCGTGGGCAGCGCTATCTATCACCGGAAATTGCCCAGCAAATGGCATTGAGCCAATTTAACCCCGCCGATGAGAATCCGTTTAAGGCGTTGTCCGAGCGTGAGCTGCAAATTATGTTGATGATCACCAACGGTGAAAAGGTCAATGATATTTCTGAGCAGCTCAACCTCAGCCCCAAAACCGTTAACAGCTACCGTTATCGCTTATTTGCCAAATTGGGGATCAGTGGCGATGTGGAGCTGACCCGTTTAGCGATCCGCTATAAAATGTTAGATGCTGGCCATTTCTAATGGTCTTTTGCGTCAATGCTTTTAGCGTTAATTAAGTGTTATCTGTGAGTGTGAATAGGTTTTATCAAGTAGTGTTGAAGACGGTGAGTAAAAGAGTGGGTGTATAACGATGTCGACAGGTTTTAACGCCCAGAGTTTTTTACGCACAGTCTCATCCTCTGCCGGAGTTTATCGCATGTATGACGTCAAAGGTGACGTCATCTATGTGGGTAAAGCCAAAGATCTTAAGAAGCGCTTATCCTCCTATTTCCGTAAAAACCTAGGGAATGTGAAGACTCAGGCGCTGGTGTCCCATATCCATCAGATCGATGTGACGCTGACCCACAGCGAGACCGATGCGCTGCTGCTTGAGAATGACTATATCAAGCAGTACATGCCCAAATACAATGTGTTACTGCGGGACGATAAGTCATACCCTTATATTTTCTTGAGCCAACACGAGCATCCACGCCTCGCATACCATCGCGGGCCGCAGCGGGAAAAGGGCTATTACTTTGGGCCTTATCCTAATGGCGGCGCGGTGCGTGAAAGTTTGCACTTGATGCAAAAGCTGTTTCCTATCCGCCAGTGTGATGATCTCTATTATAAATCCCGCACTCGTCCCTGCCTGCAGTACCAGTTATCCCGTTGCAGTGCGCCTTGCGTCGGTAAGGTCAGTAATGCGGAGTATGACGAGCAGGTTAAACTCGCCAGTTTGTTCCTTAAGGGAAAAGATAAACAAGTTATCAGTGAACTCGTGGCAAAGATGGAAGAGGCCGCCGAGCAGCAAGCCTATGAGCAAGCCGCGCGCTTTCGCGATCAAATTATGGCACTGCGCCGCGTAGCCGAGCAGCAAGAAGTCTCGGGTAATACCGGGGATATGGATGTTATCGGTGTGCACTACGCTTCGGGCATAGCGTGTTTTCACCTATTATTTATCCGCGAAGGTAAAATTTTTGGTAGCCGCAGCTATTATCCAACGGTACCCGCGCAAACGGATATCGAAGAAGTCTTACGTTCCTTCCTATTACAGTTTTATTTAAATGCCGATATTCAACGTACAATTCCTAAGGAAGTGGTGATAAGCCATCACTTTGAAGAATTGCATGAGCTAGAGGCGGCCGTCTCTGAGGCGTTAAACAAAAAGTTCAGCATCAAAACCAATGTGCGCGCCGATAGGGCAAGCTTTTTGCGCCTTGCGCTAACTAATGCCACTAATGCGGTGATGACGCGTCTGTCCCATAAAAACACCGTTGAACAGCGTTTTGTCTTGCTGGAGGAAATCCTCGAGCTTAATGCGCCCATTCAGCGGATGGAGTGTTTCGATATCAGCCATACCATGGGGGAGAGCACGGTAGCCTCCTGCGTGGTGTTTAACCGCGAGGGGCCACATAAGGCCGAATACCGCCGTTATAATATCGAAGGCATTACGCCCGGCGATGATTATGCCGCGATGAAACAAGCCATTAGTCGCCGATTTGATAAAATCGATGCCAGCGGCAAAATTCCTGACATCTTATTTATCGACGGTGGCTTGGGCCAGCTGCGTATCGCCCAGCAAATAGTGGATGAGAAATTCGTCAATTTAGATAAAGCGCCGCAGCTTATTGGGGTGGCAAAGGGGGAGAGCCGTAAACCCGGGCTTGAAACCTTAATCTTTGGCGATACGGAAAGTAGCTTTTCCCTTGAAGATGACTCGCCAGCACTGCACCTTATTCAACATATTCGTGATGAATCCCACCGCTTTGCGATTACAGGCCATCGCAATCGCCGCCAGAAAACCCGTAATACCTCGACGCTTGAGTCTATTCCTAGCATTGGGCCTAAGCGGCGTAAGGCGTTACTACAACATCTTGGTGGTTTGCAGGAAGTGAAGGGCGCGAGCGTGGCCGAGTTAGCGAAAGTGCCTGGTATTAGCATAGAAATGGCACAAACCATTCATGATGCATTGCGAGGGTGATAAATTTAAGGCAAGATTGGCGCTGCTTTTGACTAACTGGTTTGATCATGCCGTTTAACTTACCTATAGCATTAACCCTTTTTAGGCTTTTTTTACTGCCCATCTTCGTGGTGCTCTTTTATCTGCCGTACAGTTGGACTCCCTTCGTGGCTGCATTTGTGTTTTGGCTTGCCGCCATTACCGATGCCTTGGATGGCTATGCCGCCCGTAAACTCAAGCAACTCACGCGTTTTGGGGCTTTTCTCGATCCCGTTGCCGATAAACTAATGGTGATCACCGCGCTGGTGTTGTTGGTGGACCAATATGCCGATATTTGGTTAACGCTGCCGGCACTGTTTATGATTGGTCGCGAAATTGTGATTTCAGCCCTGCGTGAATGGATGGCTGAATTAGGTAAGCGCGGGACGGTTGCGGTTTCTTGGATCGGCAAATATAAAACGGCGGCGCAGATGGTGGCGATTATTGGCCTGATCTGGCAATACAACCCACTCATGATCACCGCGGCATTTGTGCTGTTATATATCGCGGCCGTGTTAACCTTCTGGTCAATGATGAGCTACATTTTAGCCGCTTGGAAAGATTTAACGGCCGAATAGCACAATAAAAGATCAAAGAGATTATTTAGTGCGCAAGCAGTGGGTTATCGATAAAACAGCGGTTGACACTGCATCGTAAATAGGTAGAATGCCTCCCCGTAGACGAGAGATGAAGTGAAAACAAAATCTTAACTCTACGAGATGCAACATAAGCTCAGTTGGTAAGGTGAATACGACGCCTTGTTTTTGAGTGAGTGTGAAATCGAAATGCGACATTAGCTCAGTTGGTAGAGCGATACCTTGCCAAGGTATAGGTCATCGGTTCGAACCCGATATGTCGCTCCAATCTAAATGATAGGAAAGATGGCGCGATGGCAGAATGGCTATGCTGCGGATTGCAAATCCGTCGATCTCGGTTCGACTCCGGGTCGCGCCTCCATAATAAGGTATTAATGACACGATTCCCGTCGTTAATATAAAGAGTTTGCCCGAGTGGTGGAATCGGTAGACACAAGGGATTTAAAATCCCTCGCTGGTAACAGCGTGCCAGTTCAAGTCTGGCCTCGGGTACCATTATTATAATGGTGACAGC
>NZ_JBKEDJ010000027.1:0-1745 GCF_047975355.1 Shewanella sp.
ACACCATAGTTGATGTAGCACACCTTAGCCGTGTCTTTTTCATCATTTTCCTCTTGGAAAAAGTCATCGGAAGGGAAACCAATCACCACTAAGCCTTTGTCTTTGTATTCTTTATGAAGTGCTTCGAGGGCCTTAAATTGCGGAGTGTAACCACAGTTACTCGCGGTGTTGACCAGTAACACTGGCTTGCCCTGAGTCAATTCACACAGATTAATTTTCTCATCCGAGTGCAATTTACGCACTTCAACATCCAGATAACTCGGGCAAGTTGCCGCAAATGCGCTAGTGCTTAACAGACTGGCAAAGATAACTAAGGGGAGTTTCATCATAATGTCCTTCTCATTGGGCGCGCCAAGATTGGCAAACTCGTTATTCTCTATTACGTCACTCGCTAATATAGAGATCATATTGAATAAAAAAATAAAAGCTACAGCGAGTTATCGATTGTCTTAAGTGATAAAAAAAGCAGCTCAAGGGAGCTGCTTTAACATCATCGCAGACAGGATTAATCCATATCCAAGGTTACGCCTTCCATAAAGCTTGAGCTGGTAGGCTCTTTGTTTTGTAGTTTAATCATTAAACGTAAGTCGTTTGGCGAGTCAGCATGGTGAAGCGCATCGGCATAGCTGATTTCCCCATCGATATAGAGTTGCAGCAAGGCTTGGTCGAAGGTTTGCATGCCCTGTTCATTCGATTTAGCCATGGTTTCTTTGAGCAAATGCAGCTCGTTTTTAGCAATCAAGCTCGCGACACGTGGCGTATTGATCAAGACTTCAATCGCCGCCCGTCGTCCTGTGCCATCGACTTTGGGCACCAATTGCTGTGCCACAATGCCGCGCAGGTTGAGTGACAAGTCGAATAGCAACTGCTGGTGTTTACTCTCAGGTACTAAGTGCATGATCCGGTCTAACGCTTGGTTAGCGTTGTTCGCGTGCAGGGTAGCCATACAGAGGTGACCCGTTTCGGCGAAGGAGAGCGCAAACTCCATGGTTTCTTGGGTTCGGATCTCACCAATCAAAATCACATCGGGCGCCTGACGCAGCGAACTCTTCAGCGCCGCATCAAAGGATTCTGTATCTATGCCCACTTCACGTTGAGTGATGATGCTTTTGCGATGATCGTGCACAAATTCCACCGGATCTTCGATGGTAAGGATATGACCACGGGCATGGGCATTACGATAACCCACTAACGCCGCTAAGGAGGTCGACTTACCTGTACCCGTTCCCCCCACCATGATGATAAGACCGCGTTTACTCATCACCAGATCTTTTAAAATCGGTGGTAATTTTAAGTCTTCCACCTCTGGGATCTTGGTCTCAATCCGGCGCATAACACATCCAGGAGATTCACGCTGCCAGAATGCACTGACGCGGAAACGCCCTAAATCCTTCACCGCAAAAGCAAAGTTACACTCGCGAGTCGTGTGAAACTCCTTCTTTTGTGCCTCAGTCATTACGGATTCGACAAAATCTAAAGACTGAGCGGGCGTGAAGGCACTCTCGGCTAACGGGCGTAACTCACCATCGATTTTGGCACTCGGCGGAAAACCTGCGGTAATAAACAAGTCCGAGGCTTTACGCTCCACCATGACTTTTAAAAACGGACGGACATCCATCATAAATCCTTAAAACGTCGCTTGTTTGTTTGAACTCTTCGACATGGCATCCTCACGGGTGATGAGGCCACGGTTGACTAAGTTTTGCAGACACTGTTCGAGCGTTTGCATGCCATGGGCCATACCC
>NZ_JBKEDJ010000005.1:0-52683 GCF_047975355.1 Shewanella sp.
AATCCCAACGCTTATTACATTATTGATATGCAAAATGGGATTTTATCGGCCTGTAAAGATAAAGGTTATGAGCTGGTTATTCATCCTTGTAATGCAAAATCCGACACTATTTGTGATGAACTGACTCAACTCGTGAAACATTCTCGACTAGCGGGTTTAGTGTTAACACCGCCACTTTCAGAAGATCCTAAAGTCCTTAAGGCCCTAAGTGACATTGACGCCAATTATGTGCGAATCATTGCTGGCGAAGGTGGCAAAGAGCAGGATGGACTGACTATTTTAGTGAATGACAAGTTTGGTGCAGTCGAAATTACTCAACATTTAATCGACTTAGGCCATAAAGAAATTGCCTTTTTAAGCGGTGATCTACATCACGAGTCCACCAAAGAGCGGTTACTTGGTTATAAACAAGCATTAACAAAAAATCATTTAAACCTGAATGAAGATTACATAATTGAAGGAAAGTACTCATTCGAGTCAGGAGTGGAAGGTGCTAACGCACTGATCAAACAGAAGAACCGCCCGACTGCAATTGTTGCCTGTAACGACGAAATTGCTGCAGGCGCACTGTTTGCGGCGCGTTTAGCGGGGCTCGATATCCCTGGCGACCTATCGATTGTTGGCTTCGAAGACAGCCCCTTCTCGCGCCAAACGTGGCCAAAACTCACAACGGTGCATCAACCTAACTCTGAAATCGCACAAGTCGCAACAGAGCTATTGATCGCCAAACGACGCGAGCAAGATGCCAAGTTTGCAAAAACATTTACCCCAGAGCCAGTTATTCGAGACTCTTCAGCCTCTCCAAAACACTAATCCCCAGCTGAATATTAGACGAAAAACAAAACAGAGAGCCTTCGCTCTCTGTTTTGTTTCCGTTAGTGCAACTTCAGTTTCGGCCTTTGCCATTTCAATAGCTTTTGCGCAATCCGATAAATAATCGCTGAAAACCAACCATAAAGACTCGCTAAGTGTCTTTGGTATAACGAGATATACATGATCCTTGCGATATGTCCTTCCACGAAGAAAGTCCCTGAACGCAAATTCCCCATTAGATTACCGACCGCAGAAAAACGACTTAAAGACACCAGAGAACCATAATCTTTATACACAAAAGGTTTTTCAGCCTTCCCTTGCAAACGGTTCACAATATTCTCATACAGGGTATCCGCCATTTGTGCTGCCGCTTGAGCGCGCGGTGGCACTGGTTGGCCGGACTCCAAAATTAATAGAGCGCAATCCCCAAGCGCATAAATGTCTTGATGGCCTTTAACTCGCATACAAGCATCAACTTCCACTTGATTGCGCGCCGTAATGGGTAACTTAGAGAAGTTTTGAAACGCTTTTGGACCTTTCACACCAGCCGCCCACACTTTAAGCCCCGCTTCGATTACGTCACCATCCTGTGTAATAAAGCCATCGCGGGTGACTTCTTTAACCTGCACCCCGATATGTAAACGGATGCCAATTTTATCCAATACCGCTTGAGCTCTTGCGCTCACACGTTCGGGTAACTGTGGGAGAATTTTTGGTGATGCTTCAATAAGATGTACATCAAGATGATGCTTAGAAATATTGAGATAGCCATACTCTTTCACCGATTCAATGACATGGTGAAGCTCTGCGGCTAATTCGACACCTGTGGCGCCAGCGCCAACAATACCTATACTGACTTTCTCTTGTGTTTCATTGAGTTGCAGTAATGCATCTAATAACTTTTGATGGAATAAGTTAGCGTTATCTAAACTATCAAGGAAAATACAATGCTTCTCAGCACCTAGGGTATTAAAGCTATTAGAGACCCCGCCTAAGGCTAGCACTAAGTAATCGTATTCAATTTGACGGGGCTCAAGCAGCAATTCACCCGAGTCACTATAAACCGCAGCCAGTTGGATTGTTTTTGCATCGGGATCACATTGCTCAATTTCACCACGAATATAACGATATCCATTCTTAAGACCATGATCTCTATAAAGTAATCCCTCTATAGATTGGTCAATAACCCCAACAGCTACTTCGTGTAATTTTGGCTTCCAGATATGGATTGGGCTTTTATCAATTAAGCAAACATCGACGACATCACTACCGCCCATTTTGCGGCCTAATTTAGAGGCTAGCGCTAAACCTGCCGCACCACCACCCACTATCACGATTCGTTTCGTAGCCAAAATAATAACCTCAAAAGCCCACTTAAGTGGCTAAGTTATACCATGGAACAGATAAGAGATAACTACTTTAGTCTAACTAAAGAGGCTATTTTGCATTAAAGATATTTCAGGAACAGAAAGACTTAGTCCCATCGACCATAAATTTTAAGTAACAAAAAAGGGGCCTAATGGCCCCCTCTTGAAACTGATAAATCACACTGCTTCTTCGTTTTCTTCACCGGTTCGAATGCGGATAACGCGTTCTACATCGGTTACGAAAATTTTACCATCACCGATCTTACCTGTGCGAGCCGTTTCCACAATAACATCAATAGCTTGATCTACTAAATCATCTTGAATCACGAGTTCAATTTTCACTTTAGGTAAAAAGTCGACCATATACTCCGCGCCTCGGTAAAGCTCAGTGTGCCCTTTTTGACGGCCAAAACCTTTAACCTCTAGCACTGTCATCCCGGTGATACCTATCTCAGCAAGTGACTCGCGTACATCATCCAATTTAAAAGGCTTAATAATCGCTTCAACTTTTTTCATCAAACATCCCTCGATACTTGCTTGCAGATAATCAACTAGAATGCCATTAGCTTACACGGGGTTAAGTGATTATTGAAGCACAGGTAGCACTTTCCTCATAAAACACAGTTTCTATAAAACAATTCTTAGTACGTAAAAATCTAACGAATTTAGGATAGTATTATTGGAACATTTCTATACTTAAAACTTGTAAGGTTGCTCCAAACGGCTTGTGGGATGCGAGCCGATTTATAACAAAGGAACTGTTATGAAAACTCAGCTGCACGGCTTTAGCTTAATCGAACTCATCACTACAGTATCCATATCTACCATTCTGTTATCGATTGGTGCTCCCTCGTTAAGCGATTTCAACACGAGATTCAGAGCTGATAGTAATATCAAAGTCATCCAGCAAACACTGATGCTCGCCCGAAATCATGCCATTTCCTTCAATCGAAAAGTGACAGTCTGCGCCTTAAGCAACAATCAGTGCATATCTAACTGGCAGCTTGGTTTAACCGTATTTATCGATGTAAACAGCAATAGTCAACTCGATAGCAATGAAATGACTATTTTTACCACTAACGCTTTTAATGCCAGAGATACAGTTATCTACAATCGAACCTTGATTCGTTTTCAACCAGATGGTCTTGCCTCTGGTACTAATGGAACATTGAAGTATTGCCCATCAAGTCCCACGAGCCCTTACTCGCGAGGGATTGTGGTAAATCAAGCTGGCAGGGCAAGACTATCGACTGATGCTAATATCCGCTGCGGATAAATGGCGCGTATTGATTGAAGGCATTATCAACTGACAACATAAAAGGATTGAGACTACCTTTTAGAGACTAAACAACGCAAAGGATGCTACTTAGATACTGAAATCCCGCCTATTCTCGCTTATACTTTAGTTCGTATAAGTGAGGGTTGAGTACATGCTAAATAAATTGCTTGGTTTCACACTGATTGAACTGATGGTTGCGATTGCAGTGGCCGCAATATTATTAACCATCGGTGTACCATCTTTAATATCCGTCTATGAAGGAGTACGCGTTAATAATAATATCGCCAAAATTCATGACATTATGGTTTTTGCCAGAAATCAAGCAGTCAGTTATGGCGCAACAATTAAAGTTTGCGCATCAAACGGAACTGCATGCGGTACGAATTGGGGAAATGGGATTAAAGTTGTCAGCCCTGATAATAAAGATATTCGTGTTATTGATGCATTCAATACAAATGACAGTGTAAAAAGCAATTCGGCGAGTTTTACCTTTAGCTCTGAAGGCATGTTATCAACGAACAGTGCTGTAGAAATCATCTACTGCCCAGGCGGCTCCGCGACAAACTCCAAGAGTGTAAACATAAGCTCTAGTGGGCTAATCTCCTACGGAGCAGATGGTAAAAGCTGCTCGTAACAGAAGATATATTCCGCACACATAAGCTTATCTCAAGGTTAGCTCATCAATTTTTTTACTTTTTTCATTAGTGAACTCTTGGCTAAGCTCAACACATTCTACTACCTCTTTAATAAAGAATTTCTTTTTATCTCCACCTACTTTTTGCTTACTCGGAAGACTAGCCATATTCAAATTGACATCTTTAATCCTCCATCGATAAAACAGTACTTTATCACCATTTGTCGTTGTGACATGGCATTTGTAATCCTGCATAACAACTGTAGGTTCCGCAGCAAACACAAATGCAGGCAAAGCTAATGCTAAAGCAATACAATATTTTATCATTTCCAACACTCCGCAGAAGGCCCCTTTACACCAGCAGATGTCATCGTAATAGTCGCACATGTTGAGTCTCGACTAGCCTGCGAACCTTGTGCAGTCGCAGTGATAGTGAATGAACTGGTACCACTTGACGCTAAGCTATAACGCCCATGCTCTGTAACAAAAGGACTAGCGGCTAACCCCAGCTTGGTCATATCAGTAGCATAGGCTCGGTTATCCAAATAATACTGCTCTTGAAGATTCGCAACCTTCATCACCGCCGCAACACCTTCAGACCGTCCACTCTTAACCACGTAATCAATGTATGAGGGATATGCTATCGAAGCCAAAATCCCCACAATAACAACAGCGATCATGACTTCAACCAAAGTGAACCCTTGCAGTCTATTCTTTTTCATTAATGTTCTTACTCATCAATATGATAATAAATTTTGTTAGTCTTTAAGCCGCTACCCAATTCGATCGTTCCCTTACATTCACCGTTCTCACACTCGCCTTTACCAACACCGATAACATACGCTTTCGGCTCTTCACCCGGTTGTGGCTCAGGGATCACTATTTGGGGGGTATCAGGAATACGTTCACCAACCTCATAGTAAAGCGTACTTGATGTTCGAGTCCCTTTATGTAGATCAAACACATAGAGTCGTCCCTGTCCTGAAAAACCACATACCCCTGCGTCTAAATCTACGGCTTGGGTAGTAGGCGGAACAAATGAGGTGAAATAAACTTTACCATCAAATATAAGTGAAGAAGATAGGCTTTTCTCTCCCGTTGCGGGGAAATCATAATACCAACCTCTCTTCTGCCCAAAAGCAACATTATCACTCTGCGAAGTAGGTGCAGCAGAGGTAACATCATATAGATTAGAAATCGTTAGAGGGGCAGGTATATCGGTGCCAGTAAATTGTTTAGTGACAACATTTCTATCCTGAAATACATAGAACATATCATTAGTAACCTTGTCTAATGGATGCGTTCTATTCCCAGTTCCCACTGTTACGGCATCATACGGGATACTCTGATAAGATAAGACGCCATTTTCAGAATGAATATTGTTAAACTGAGTCTGGGCCACTGTAGGCTCAGCAAAAAACATTCGGTTGTCAGGTGAACTCGCGGTGGAAATTTTGGCAAATTGGAATACAGACCAATTGGTTTTATTCGTCGAAGGTAAATCTATTCGCCATATACTACCCTCAATATCACTTGCATATATCCGATCAGATATACCGTCATTATTACTGTCTAAAACAGCAACTTTATTTGGGATACTGCTCATTCCCGTGGCGGTAAACTTTGTTACGAATTCACCAGTAAATGCTTTTACAATATAAACTGCCGCCCCAGAACCATCATCTGTAGAGTCCATCCCACCGCCAAAAATCAACACAGGTTCAGAGATTGATGGAATAAATGTGACGACAGGTTCTGACCAACTTTGCCCTAAGTCTTCAAACTTTTCCGTACTAGAATTGATCATCCACTTATACTGTGGTGAATCTGGATTTGTGATATCTAACGCATAGTAAGATGTACCGCCGCGCCTCATCCCAAGGAAAACCCAAGCCTTATTGACTTTGCCATCCGCATCCGTTTCAGTATAAGCAACCGGTGATAAGTCCATCCCATAAACACTATGAACTCCAGTTGAATCATCCCGCCTTAGTGTTGGGATGTTATGTACTAATTCAGATGGCATAAATGCCCAAGACTCAGTGACTGAACCAACAGCATAATCACCACTACCAGTGTCAGAATCTTTAAACATATGTACCAATCCCTGATTGGTACCAACTAAGATTCGGACATCAAGATTTTCAGATGTCACATTGCCATTAGCATCTGTTGTAGGCTTATTACCGAAGTTAATGGCGAGAGGTTTCGAATGGAGAGGATCCCCCATAATATCGTCTCGAGGGTCGGTATAAGTATCATCATTATCTTCGTCATCAACATCGACACCATAAATCCAATCTCTATTCTTGGAGACAGTATCAGAAACGGAGCTAGTTGCAGGACTTCCTAGAAGAGAATAAAAACTCGAGTCGCTTATTGTTGTAAGCAAACTCAAACCACTTCCATCATTTATATATATTTTTCTATTTTTCAATTGTGACTTTAAGGTCGGTAAAACCCCGCCCGATTTAACCTTATTACCATCGATGTTACCCGCGGGGCAGGTATTCCAATAAGTACAAGTGTCACTTGAAATATTGCCATTAGTATCAATTGCTCCAGTCGTTCCACCTGGACCTACAATTTCTCCAGAGGAATTGACTTTCAGCTTTTTCAAATTACCACTCCAGCGAGGTCCTCCACCGGGTAAAAACATGGCAAAGTAAGCTGAATTATAGGTCTGAGTTTTATCGAAGTTGTTACTGGCAATACTAGGAGAGGTAAATGATGAATCTATGGTCAGAATAGACTTTAATGCGTCGTTCATCGCCTCGACTAAATCTAGGCCCGTTTTAGCGATATAATAACCTTTGGAGACGCCATTCTCTCTGGTACTTCCGCCCCTGAAAGCCGCTTCTTCCAATAGTGCTGCAGCTTTATCTGCGCCGTCAGAAAAACCTATGGTAAACAATCTCACGTTTTGCTTGTTATCAACACCATTTGAATCTTTCGGCCCAACAACGATATCATTGTTGTACATATATGCAGCTAAAGCAGGTAAATAACTAAAATCGTCTTGATTACGATCATTTTTGAAACTCATTGCGCTATAGTCTCCAGCGACTTTAGCACTTGCAGTTAATTGCTTTATCGATTCATCTGCGGCATGGTCAAGTGTCGGCGCACCATCAGTAATATAAATAACATATGCCGTGTCCGGACATGTTTTAAACTTCGTTGCGTAATTCCCACTCATCAAGATGCTTGAAGGACTATTTGGCGTATAGTTATCAACCTTGTTATTTCCAGTCGCGTTTTTATCATCATTACCAAAGGTGACTGGACCGCCACTAAAAAATTGATAAGCCTCATATAATGTTTCACATAGTGGAGTATTAGTTTGAGCTGGCATACCATTAATTAACGAAATCAAAGATGACTTATTTGCTTCCGTCATTTCGGCCATATCATAAATAATACGTCCACCGTCAGCATAATTCTCGGTTGGATAGTTCAAGTTATAAACGGCAAGAGCAGCATCAATAGGAATAGCTAGTGTCTCCAACGCTGATTTCAGAGCATCCTTTGCAACATCTAAACGAGTACCTGTTCCACCGCTATTTTGCCCTTCAGTAGTTGTTGTTACCCATTTATACCACACCAAGTAATGTGCAGAATAAAGTGTTACCGGAGTTTCGGTTCCAAACTTTGTACTATTTAAACTATTTTGTCGATCAGTCTCAGAACTTCCGGATGTATACATATCCTTAGTATTTACGGGGTAACCATCATCAAAAGCTTTTCCTTTTAATTTTCCAGGATTCTTAGGATCTTTATTTAGAATATCTTCATAACAATCCACAATATCATTTTGATTGAAACCGTTATTATTTGCTAAAGATTCCCAAGTATTTTTATTAAACTCACGCAAATATCCTGTATAGCGGCCTTTTTCAGTTAAGGCTTTAGCAGCCGTGTTACAGTTATTATTATCTAAATAAAAACGACGACCGTCATTTGGATCATCCGGGGTTGGCATATTACTCGTATTATCAATTCCCCCAGCATTCCAATAAGTTCCTTTATCATTGATATATCCAGAATAGCTATTCATGTATGTCTCAAATCCTGCTGGGTAGGTACAAGTTCCTGCAGCATATCCGGCTTGAGAACAATACGAACTCACAGCATTCTGATCTTCTGTAGACATACTCCCTGAGTTATCAAAGATAAATAACACCTGTGGGCGTTTGCCAGTCCTTGAAGTTGAGTCAACAAGATAAAGCTCTGTATCATCTGCATGTATTTGCCCAGCAATAATGACTGTGGCAGCCATAAGAGCACAAAAGATTTTTTTCAACATAACTTTAGTTTCCTGTTAGCACTTGTTGCTCTACACCTGAAACAACGGTTAATGAGCCAAGATTGTCCCGACCAAAGGTTACTGAACTGCTAATCTCAACCCTTCTACAGCTAACCAAATTTGCCCCTGTCGCATTTGAGGTTCTTTGACATCCAACATCACGCACACCAGTTTCAGGCAATGGCTTCAGTGTCTGACGACTATTAAATACTGTTGTATCTGCTTCTGCGTTAAGGTTTGCCAATTGCTCACCCGAATAATCTGAAATCACCTGTTCCAAACCACCATCGGCAATGGCTTTAGCTTCTATTCTTTCTGCGCCCGCCCCTGACATTCGAAGCGATTGTGTTGAGTTAACCGCCAATGCAACACCAATAACTGTCATGAGGACCAAGACAATTAATGCAAAAAACAACACTATCCCTTTCTGCTTTCTCATCACTCTCCGCCTCATCAATTAACTGCGTATAAGCACTGGATTTTCCAATACTATTGTTGTCGACAGAACCTTACGACGGTAATGGTCATTAGCAGGAATAGTGATGGTTTTGTCTCCTAACAGGTATTCAGTCTCGTTGGTATAACTTTTGTCTTCGTTAATCGATCTCACTAGAACAAACGCTTTGATCGCTACCAAACGTTGAAAACCTTCGTTATCCCACATCAATGATGTGACATCCTCTGCAGGCATAAAGCTATCAGGAGTGCTATCCCCATCATTATCAAAACCATATAAGAAACGAATATTCTCAATACCTTCTACTAACTGTTCATCGTTGCTCATGCCAGTGCTGGTTAAGGTTTTACGCCTTAGGATAGGAATTTGATTTGCATCATTTGCAATAAAATACACATGGTGCTGATATTCCCATGTTCTCGGATTTTCAAGCGTCGTAGTTGGAGTCGCACCAACAAAAAACACTGCCTGAGAAGAGTTTGCAGCGACATACACTGAGTCTGCACTCCCTGCCGCGACATTGGGTCCAATAAAACGTTTTAGCTGCAAAACATCTGTATCCGCATTAACATCACTGTTCCCCAAACAACTAAGATGAGTACTTGTTGCGGTATTCTCATATCCCCACAAACGCCTAAAATGGGCAGGCTGATTATTAGGCAGCGTCGCGTTATTCTGCCCATCGCCAACACAATCAGCGGTTATGGTAGTGACCTCGATGTTGGTATTTGTCCCGACGATAAAATCAGTCCCCGTTAAATCCCCCATAAAACCTAACTGACTAATATCTCTTTCCATTATGGCCAAGGCTATACGACCATTCTCTTGCAACTGATTAAACTGGCTTGTCGTTGTCACGTTTGATGACGACATGCTGAACATGGTAAAAACACCGGCAGTCAAAAAAAGCCCGATAACCATAGCGACCATCAACTCAACGAGTGACATTCCCCGTTCCATGGTTTTACTTAACGTCATACGAAATGATTTTTTCATCTAAATAATCACTGTCTTAAGTGAAAAAATGCGCCTATTTTCAGTGTCAGCACCACAAGTGTCAGCAGCATCCGCAACGGCTGAAGTATCAATGTTAGTCTCACGTATGCCTCGCCAAGTAATCACAACCAGCACATCACGATTATTCACTTCAATACAAGCCGTAGGAGAATCCAATCCCCCAACGTTTTGAGTACCAACAGTCTCAGACTCTCCGGTTAACGAAGATTGCCATTCAAAAATATCCCACAACTTTAATTCTGCTGGATTGCAAAGTGTTGCGGTTTCACACACCTTTGTGACAGAACTTGGGGCACCAGTGTATTCTCCTGCATAGCTATCAAGCTGCGTTCGATTTAGCTTCATGCGGTTGATAATATCATTGGCGTAATAGGAAGCTTGTGTTTGTTGAAAAGATTCAAAACTGCCACGTTTGGCTACAATGTGTAAGTTAAAGATACCAATCAAGCCAATCACTAAGATCACTAATGCAACAAGCACTTCAATTAAAGAGAAGCCTCGTTGCAATCTTTGATGTGTCAATCGTTCGAATTTAGTCATATTTTTGACAAGCTTTTCAGCTATTTACCCTTTTAAATCTTAACCTTACGACAAAACACTGCTAGCAGTTAATAATAGATGAGTAAAATGTAAGTAGCCAGTAACAATAGCATATAAGCGTTAATTCCATTATGCCTTGTTTGTATTTGCTGGGTTTAATAAAAAAGAGGCCATTGGCCTCTTTTTTATTCATCACACAGTTCTAAATGAACTAGCGTAATTCCGCGGGTACCGCAAAAACGGTGTCTTCTTTACGCCCTTCAACTTCTGTGACAACACTCGGTGCCAATTTCGCAATGGCTTGAACCACTTGTTGAACCAGCACCTCCGGAGCCGATGCGCCAGCGGTCACCGCAACTTTCGTCACATTTTCAAACCAAGATGAATCGATATCATCTGCGGTATCAACCAGATAAGATTGAGTTCCGGTTTTTAATGCCAATTCACGCAAGCGGTTAGAATTAGAACTGTTTTTCGAACCGACCACAATTAACAGATCCACATCGGCCGATAAGTTACGTACCGCATCCTGACGGTTTTGCGTCGCGTAACAAATATCATCTTTACGTGGGCCTTCGATGGACGGAAAACGTTTCAATAAGGCACTGATGATATCGAGGGTATCATCTACCGAGAGCGTCGTTTGAGTCACGAAGCAGAGATTATTAGGATCGCGAACTTCTAAAGTTTCGACATCCGCTGGAGATTCAATCAGATAAACACCACCATTAGGGTTATCGTATTGCCCCATGGTGCCTTCCACCTCTGGATGTCCCTCATGGCCAATCAAAATACACTCAATACCCTTGCGGCTCGCTCGAGTGACCTGCAAATGCACTTTGGTGACTAACGGACAAGTTGCATCAAATACCCGCAAACCACGCGCCTTTGCCTCGGCACGTACCGCCTGAGAAACTCCATGAGCACTGAAGATAACAATATTGTTATCAGGTACTTGGTCTAACTCTTCGACAAAAACGGCACCGCGGTCCTTCAGGTTTTGCACTACATAGCGGTTATGCACGACTTCATGGCGAACATAAATCGGCGGCGAAAATAACTCAAGTGCGCGCTCGACAATACTAATGGCGCGATCCACACCAGCACAAAAGCCGCGAGGATTGGCCAGCATAATATTTAAACTTGGGCTGGTAGGATCTAATTTCATCTTACAGTACCTTCACCACGTCGAGTTCAAATGTCACTTTGCGTCCCGCTAGAGGGTGATTGAGATCGACCGTAATCGAATCGCCCGCAACCTCACGCACAATTCCAGGGATCTCACTGCCGCCAGGGCCTGCGAAACTCACGATAACGCCAACCTCTAACTCCATATCGGCAGGAAAGCGGGTTCTATCCATATAATGAATCGCATCGGGATTAGACTCACCAAAGGCGTCCACCGCTTCAAGCGTAAAGCTGTGCTTATCGCCTTCATTTAAGGAAACAAGCTGCGCTTCAAATGCTGGACTTAAGGTACCATCACCGATGTTTAAACGGGCTGGTTTACCCGAGGCTTTAGTGCTGTCGGCGGTCGAACCATCTTCAAGCACAATATTCATATGGCACAATAACGAACGTGTCACAGTCACTACTTCACCTCTTCGGTTTTATCTTGTTCGGATTTGCTGTTAAAAAACGAATCCCAAATGATCAGTACTGCGCCGATAAAAATTGCTGAGTCTGCAATATTAAAGGCGGGGTAATGGCTCTTACCCCAATAGAAATCGATAAAGTCCACCACAAAGCCGTGCATCAATCGATCGATTAAGTTACCTAAAGCACCACCAATCACTAAGGTGTAAGCTAAGTTTAACTTCCATAATGATGCCGATTGCTTACGAAGCCACACTGTCAGCAAGGTACTGAAACCAACAGCTACTATGGTAAATAACCAACGTTGCCAACCGCCCGCTTCACTTAAAAAGCTAAATGCAGCGCCATAGTTACGTACATAGGTGAAATTAAAAAAAGGTAACAACTGTACCGATTCGAACAAATCAAAATTGGCTAAGATCCATTGTTTGGATAGTTGATCGGCCAAAAACACCAATACAACTACCCAATACCAACGTAAGCCACTGTCTTTCCAAGTTAATGGCATACAGATCCTTTACGCAAACAGACGAACTTCGCCGTCACCTTCAATATTGGTCACACAGCGATGGCACAGCGTTGGGTGAGCCTCAATCGTGCCCACTTCTTCCCTGTGGTGCCAACAACGTTCGCATTTTTCAGCGGTAGTCGCACTGACCACTAACTTCAACGACATCAGTTCGGTTTCAACGGCATAGCTTGTCGCATCCGCCAATGGCAATACTTTGGCTTCTGAGGTCAACAGGACGAAACGCAGCTCATCACCAATGTGCGTTAACTGTTCAGTTAAAGCCACATCAGCAAACAGTGTGACTTCAGCTTCTAAGGAGCCACCAATACGTTTATCACGGCGCGCTTGCTCGATGACCTTGTTGACTTCGTTACGCACAGTCAGCAGATTTTCCCAGTACGCATCGCTGAGATCTGTATCTAAAGTGATAGATTGCAGGCCTTGATACCATTCTTGGGTAAACACGTAAGCATCACGCTGGCCTGGCAGTAATTGCCACACTTCGTCGGCAGTAAAGCTCAGGATTGGCGCAATCCAACGCACCATGGCTTCGGCAATGTGGAACAGTGCCGATTGGCAGCTACGACGGGCATGGCCCTCTTGCTTAGCGGTATATTGACGGTCTTTGATGATGTCTAAGTAGAAACTACCTAGCTCAACCGAGCAGAACTGCATCAGCTTTTGCGTCACAATATGGAAGTTATATTGCTCGTAAGCTTCGATAATTTCTTGCTGCAGAGCTGCCGCGCGGCGCACCGCCCAACGATCTAACGCCACCATATTTTCTACTGCCACTAAGTCCTTAGCAGGATCGAAGCCATTAAGGTTAGCTAGTAAGAAACGAGCGGTGTTACGAATACGGCGATAAGCATCGGCGCTACGGTTTAAGATTTCATCCGATACCGTCATTTCACCGCTGTAGTCGGTTGCTGCAACCCAAAGACGCAGAATGTCTGCACCTAACTTGTTGGTGACTTGCTGCGGCGCAATGACGTTACCGATAGATTTCGACATCTTGCGACCTTTACCATCAACGGTAAAGCCGTGGGTTAGTACTTGCTTGTAAGGTGCTTTACCAGTCATTGCGGTAGAAATCATCAATGATGACATAAACCAACCACGGTGTTGGTCGCTACCTTCGAGGTATAAATCGACGCCATGACCATGAAACTCTGAGCGCGCACCAACCACAGAAGCAAAGGTTGAACCTGAGTCGTACCATACGTCTAAGGTATCGGTCACTTTGCGGTATTGTTCGGCTTCTTCGCCCAGTAATTCAGCAGCATCGAGATCCCACCAAGCTTGAATGCCTTCCTGCTCAATGCGGTTGGCTACACGCGCCATTAACGACACGCTGTCAGGGTGCAGCTCTTCAGTTTCGCGGTGTACGAATAGCGTAATTGGTACACCCCAAGTACGTTGACGGGAGATACACCAATCAGGGCGATTCTCAACCATCTTTTCGATGCGGCTTTGGCCCCAATCAGGGATCCATTGAGTCTGCTCAATTTCACCTAATGCTTGCTTGCGCAGGTTGTGGTTATCCATTGAGATAAACCATTGCGGCGTAGCACGGAAGATAATGGGCGTTTTATGGCGCCAGCAGTGTGGATAGCTGTGACGGTACGCAACATGGTGTAATAGCGCGCCTTTTTCTTTCAGCAGTGCAACCACATTGTCGTTTGCTTTAAATACGTGTTGACCGGCAAAGAACTCAGTATCCGGTTTGTAAACACCGTTATCACCAACTGGGTTCGCCACTTCTAAACCGTATTTTTGACCTACCACGAAGTCGTCTTGACCATGGCCAGGTGCCGTGTGAACCACACCCGTACCCGCGTCAGTCGTCACGTGGTCGCCTAAAATCGCTGGGACGTCAAAGGCTAAGAATGGATGCTTAAAGCGAACCAGCTCAAGTGCAACGCCTTTAACTTTACCTAACACGCTGTGGCTCTCGGCGCCGTAACGCGTCATGCAAGCTTCAACTAACACGTCGGCCAGAATAACTGCGTGAGTCGCGCCCTCTTTCGCAAATTCGACCAAGCTGTAATCCAGCTCTGGGCTGATAGATAACGCGCGGTTAGCTGGCAGTGTCCAAGGTGTAGTAGTCCAAATCACCATAGCGACAGGATGTGAGTAATCGCTTACACCAAACTGAGCGGCTAAAGCTTTGCTATCAGTCGCAGTAAAGGCCACATCGATAGCGGGAGAGGTTTTATCCTCGTATTCTACTTCGGCTTCAGCAAGGGCAGAACCACAGTCGGTACACCAATGAACGGGTTTTACACCTTTATGTAAGTGACCGTTTTCAATCACTTTAGATAAAGAGCGTACGATATTGGCTTCGGTGGCAAAATCCATCGTTAAATAAGGCTTTTGCCAATCGCCCAGCACGCCTAAACGAATAAAGTCGGCACGTTGGCCATCGACTTGCTCAGCAGCATATTTACGGCATTCTTCACGGAATTCGGCCGCAGAAATTTTTTGACCAGGCTTACCGACTTTTTGCTCTACTTTCAGTTCAATTGGCAGACCGTGGCAATCCCAACCAGGCACATAAGGCGCGTCAAAACCTGACATGGTTTTTGACTTAACAATAATGTCCTTAAGAATTTTGTTTACTGAGTGACCAATATGAATGCTGCCGTTCGCATACGGTGGGCCGTCATGCAAAATAAAAGGTGTGCGGCCAATTCGGCTATCACGGATCTGCTGATACAGACCGTCTTTCGTCCAGCGCTCTAACATCTCTGGCTCGCGATTTGCCAAATTACCACGCATCGGAAACTCAGTTTCCGGCAAATTCAAAGTAAATTTATAGTCGCTCATTGATCCTATACCGTTAATTAAACTGATAAATATCAGCCTGCATCGTTACCAAATAAAGCTCTGGCCTCATTTGCATCATTCAAAATCTGTTGTTTTAGTGCATCCAATGAATCAAAGGGTTGTTCATCGCGAAGTTTTGCCACTAACTCAACCTCAACATGCTTGCCATAAATGTCACCTTCAAAATCAAAAAGGTGCACCTCAAGCTGACAAACCTGACCATTTACGGTCGGACGGAAGCCTATGTTGGCAACCCCTTCATAAATATCGCTATCTTCCCAATAGAGTTTTACCGCAAACACCCCGCGTACCGGCACTACATTGCGTTTAAGGGCGATATTCGCAGTAGGAAAACCTATGGTTCTACCAATTTTTTGGCCATGGGCCACGCGGCCGCTTAAGGTAAAAGGATGACCGAGTAGGCGTCTTGCCTGCTCAAGATTTCCTTTCGCCAATTGCTCTCTTACCGCAGTCGAACTCACGCGTTGCGAGCCCACCATAAAGCTTTGGGTGCTGACCACGGTAAAACCGTAACGGGCTCCCGCCTGCATCAGCATTTCAAAATTGCCTTTTCGGCCTTGACCGAAGCAAAAGTCATCGCCCACGACGAGGTATTTAACCCCGAGTTTACGTACCAGCAATTCTTCAATGAAATGCTCCGCTGGTTGTTCGGCAAAGGCACGATTGAAGTTAACACACACTAACCGCTCAACGCCTAATTCATCCAGTAGGATGATTTTGTCGCGCAATAAGCTCAAACGCGCTGGCGCATTTTCACCACGGAATAATTCCTGAGGCTGGGGTTCAAATGTCATTGCTGTCGACGGTAATGAGAGCTGCTTAGCCTTTTGCACCAGATTCGCAATCACCTGTGCATGGCCGCGATGCACGCCATCAAAATTACCAATCGTCAGCACACAGCCATGGTGAGATGACAAAATGTTATGTATACCGCGAATTAATTCCATAACTTTAGACAACTGCCAAGCGCAAATCGGCTGATTATATAACAGCTAACGATAAGAATCAGCAATCAAACTCCCCGTTTCATTGACCAAGGACGAATTCCTAACGCCAATAAGCCAAGTAAATACGTCATAGCACCAACAGCAATCAAACCAATCAAAGCCTTAGCACGTCCAACCAACTGCCATTCCAACCACTGGGATTGCGAAGGTAAGAAATAGTACAAGACAACCACCATCAAGGCCGCCGAAACCACGGCTTTAAGGAAAAAGACCATTGTTGGCTTAGAAATTCGGTAGACGCCAGCCTTATGTAAACCGCGGTACAATAATGTGGCATTAAGCAAAGCCGACATTGATGTCGCAATCGCTAAACCAACATAACCAAAGGGAATAGCAAATATTAAGTTAAAGCCCATGTTAGTGATCATGGCAATAATGCCGTAACGCACTGGGGTCTTAGTGTCTTGGCGAGAGTAGTATCCAGGCGCTAACACCTTGATAAGCATAAAGCTGAGTAAACCACTGCCATAAGCCATCAAACTGTAAGACGCCATTTCCACGTCTTGAATAGAGAAAGCGCCACGCATAAACAGCACCATCAACATGGGTTGTGCTAGGACTATCAGCCCCATCATGGCGGGTAAGCCTAGCAAAAGAATCGCCTTAATCCCCCAATCCATTGTCTTACCAAAGCCATCGCCTTCGGCATTCACATGATTGCGAGATAAAGCAGGTAAAATTACAGTACCAATGGCGATACCGAATAAACCGAGTGGAAATTCCAATAAGCGGTCTGAATAGTACAACCAGCTGATAGAGCCCGTCATCAGGAAGCTGGCGATAAAAGTATCGAATAAAAGATTGATTTGTGAGACTGACACACCAAACAGCGCTGGGATCATTAGGGTTCTAATCTTCACCACACCAGCATGATTCCAGCCCCATGACGGTTTAACGAGAGCCTTTTCCCTGAGTAAGAAGGGAATTTGGAATAAAAACTGAATTAAACCGCCACAAAACACACCCCAAGCAAGGGTAATTTCAGGCTGGGAAGAGGTTGGCGCAAAAAACATTGCCGCCGCAATAATAGCCACGTTTAAGAATACTGGGGTAAAGGCTGATACCGCAAAACGCCCACGGGTATTTAAGATTGAACCAGCTAAGGCTGTAAAGGTAATAAACCACAGATACGGGAAGGTAATTTTAAGCACAACCGTCGCCAGCTCGAACTTGGCACCATCGGGCTCGTTATTAAGCCAAGCCACAAACCAGCCGCCACCAAATAAGGCAGACAACACAGGCGACGCGATAACACCGACCAGAGTCACAATCGTCACCAATAGACCTAAGGTCCCGGCCACTTTACTGAGTAACTCGCGAGTCTCGTCTGAAGTGTGTTTTTCTTGATATTCGGTCAGTACGGGAACAAATGCCTGAGCAAATGCGCCCTCAGCGAATAATCGGCGTAAAAAGTTAGGAATTTTATTGGCGAAGAAAAAAACGTCAGCGCTTGTTCCTGCCCCCATCAAATTGGCAACAACTACATCTCGAACTAAACCTAAAACACGAGAAATCAACGTCATAGCACTAACAATCATGCCAGATTTCAATAATTTTTTACTCAAACGTCCCCCAGACCTACATCGAACGGATTAGGTGATTCATCTCAAAAAATCGACTCAGGCTCTGTCACACTGCGGCAATAGCTGTTAGAATTGCGCCACATATTACACGAGTTGGGTTGAAGATAGCCAAGGCGGGTTGAATTAATTTATCTTTATGATGATTATTCAATCATAGTCATTGACAAAGTGACTAAATGCAGGCATATTCCTCGGCCTTTAAAAGTATCAAATCCAGTTTTTAGGAGTTGCACCTTGGCTAATAGCAAGTCTGCAAAGAAGCGCGCGCTTCAATCTGAAAAGCGTCGTCAGCACAACGCCAGCCGTCGCTCAATGTTACGTACATACGTTAAAAAAGTTATTGCTGCTATCAAAGCTGGCGATCACAAAACAGCAACCGAAGCTTTCGCTGCTGCACAACCAATCGTTGACCGTATGGCGACTAAAGGCCTTATTCACAAGAATAAAGCTGCCCGTCATAAGGCTCGTTTGAATGCTAAGATCAAAGCACTTGCTGCTTAATTTTCTTAGTAAATAAAAAAAACCGGCAATTGCCGGTTTTTTTATATCTGATGATTACCATTAATGACAATAAATATTGTTTAGCAAATGGATCATCTCACGCACTTCATCACTCTTAAGCGAATAAAATACGGTTTGCGCTTCTTTGCGTGTGGTTACTAAATTATCTTTGCGTAACCAAGCAAGGTGTTGTGATAGTGCCGATTGACTTAAGCCTAATTTTTTATTCATTTCGCCAACGCACATTTCACCTTCGTTCAATAAATAACAAAGGATAAATAATCGGCGTTCGTTTGCGAGTGCTTTTAATAGCACCACGGCATGGTCGGCTCGCTCCTGCATCAATTCAATATTCATTACGCACTTTTTCTCCTAAAACTAACCCCTGCGCTAATATAGCGTTGCCTTACAGATATAGTCGGGACATAAAGCACACTTTTTGCTAGATTGTTTTCAAAAATGGGACATGCTTAATAAAAATAAAGGAAACCTATGAAATCCTACCAGTCAACACTGATAACAGGTCTATTTATTGGCGGATTGAGCGCCTGCCAAACTCACGTAGAAACACCCGTAAAAAATGAAATTCCCGCTCAATTACAACAAACGGCATTAGCCTCATCCTTGGGATATGATTTAGTCGAATCCCTCACAGTGGAGGTCGGTCCTCGCCTTGCTGGCAGCCCTAAAGATATTATTGCCGTGAACTGGGCGATGAATAAATTAACCAGTCTAGGATTTGATAAGGTTTATAAGGAACCAGTACAGGTTCCAATTTGGGAACGCGGTGAAGCCAAAGCTAAGATAATCTCTCCAGTCGAACAACCATTAGTGATCACTGCGTTAGGTGGCAGTATCGCCACCCCAGCAGAAGGCATTAAGGCTAAGATTGCTCGTTTTGATAGCCTCGAAGCACTTCAGCAAGCAGATGCCGATGAGGTAAAAGGCAAAATTGCCTTTATCGACCAAAAGACAGAACGCCACATCACGGGTGAAGGTTATGGCAAAAGTGTCGGCGGCCGCTCGAAAGGCGCAGTCGCTGCGGCACAAAAGGGAGCCGTTGCAATCGTCATTCGCTCAATTGGAACCGACCATGACCGCATGGCGCACACTGGCGTGATGCGTTATCAAGATGATGTAGCTAAAATCCCTGCTGCGGCGATGTCAAATCCAGATGCAGACTTAGTGGATGCCATGTTAAAACGTGATCCGAATGCGGTGCTCGAGCTGCATATGTCACCAAAGGATTTAGGTACGAATACCTCTTATAACGTGATTGCAGAAGTCACTGGCAGTAGTAAACCTAACGAAATCGTGCTGATTGGCGCCCATTTAGATTCTTGGGATGAAGGCACTGGCGCGATTGATGATGGTGCAGGCGTTGCCATTGTGACGGCGGCAGCAAAACATATTCAAGATCTTCCGCAAAAGCCCGCGCGAACTGTACGAGTGGTACTTTACGCTGCCGAAGAAATTGGCTTAGTGGGAGGCAAAGCTTATGCTGAAGCACACAAAGCCGAGCTACCTCTGCATTATATTGCTGCCGAATCGGATTTTGGCGCAGGCCCGATTTATCAAATCGATACTAAGGTAAATGACAGCGTTTTTGCACAAGTCCAAGAGAGCATAAAGCCAATGACGTTCAACGGTGTCGCCCTTGGTAATAATCAAGCCTCTGGTGGGCCAGATGTCTCCATGTTGCCCGCATTAGGCGTGCCTGTAGCCTCATTAAGACAAGATGGCCACGATTACTTCGATTATCACCACACCCCTAACGATACCTTAGATAAAATCGATCCTAAGGCCCTTGCACAAAATGTGGCAGCCTACGCTCAATTTGCTTATATCATGGCGAACTCAAATATCGTGTTAACACCACTTAGCACAGATTCGAAATAACGATTTACCAATAAGTAAATCGTAAATAAAAAAGAGCAGCCAAGGCTGCTCTTTTTTATTTACGGTGCTACACGTTACTGAGCTTCACGCAAAAATGTTGGTTCGTTAGGTTTACTCGACTCTTCACTGTAGTAATAACCCGCCACATCAAATGCTTTTAATTCTTCAATCGAACTAACTTGCTGGTCAATGATATATCTTGCCATCATTCCCCGTGCTTTTTTGGCAAAGAAACTGATGACTTTATATTGACCATTTTTAAAATCTTTAAAGACAGGAGTGATTAATTGACCTGCTAATTGTTTTGGTTTTATCGCCTTGAAATATTCATTGGATGCGAGGTTAATAATGATGTCATTCCCCTGCGCAGCGACTTCGTTATTTACCGCATCGGTGAGGATATTTCCCCAAAATTCGTAGAGATTCTTCCCCTTAGGATTAGCGAGCGCCGTCCCCATTTCTAAACGATAAGGTAAAATTAAATCCAAGGGACGTAATAAACCATAGAGCCCAGATAAAATGCGTAATTGCGACTGAGTACGTTCGAGCTGCTCTTGAGTTAGTGTATCTGCATCAAACCCTGTGTATACATCACCTCTAAAAGCAAAAATCGCCTGCTTAGCATTATCAATGCTGTAATCGGGTTTCCACTCACCAAAACGCGCGGCATTTAAGCCCGCAATGTTATCACTCACCTTCATTAATGTTGCTATATCACTGGGGGTTAACCGTTGGCAGACTTGGATTAGCTCTTGGCTATGCGTTAAAAAATCGGGCCGAGTGTGAATTTGAGTCAAGGGAGGCTGCTCAAAATCTAGGGTTTTCGCCGGTGAAACCAAAATCAACATTAACACGCTCCAACAAATAAAATACGTCACTATGATACTGAACAAGCATAAAAAACCACGTACAGATGACGTGGTTTTTCCGATAGTGCTAATCAGTGAACTTGAGTTTATCGACTGACAACAGATTCAGCACGGGTCTTTACCAACTCATTTGCGCTAGTATCCTGCCAAATACCATCATCAAGTTGTTCCATTAACTCTGGGAACTTACTGCGGTCGAACTCAGGCATTTTACCGCTCTTAAGCTGCTCACTGTAATCGTTGATGACACGTATCGCCAAACCCGACAACAGCAACAAGGCAACGATATTGACCGTAGCCATTAGCCCCATAGACACATCCGCTAAGTTCCACACTAAGCTGATTTTGGCCACGGCACCAAACATCACCATGCCTAATACACAGAGGCGGAATAACGGCAACGCTTTAGTACTGTTACCCGTTAAGAACATCACATTGGTTTCCGCGTAGGAATAGTTAGCAATGATAGAGGTAAAGCAGAATAGGAAAATCGCTATCGCGATAAAGGCGCCGCCCCAATCTCCAACGTGGTTTGACATCGCATTGATGGTGAGACGAATGCCGTCTTCACTAGAACCGATATCGCCTGAAAGTAAAATAATCGCCGCGGTTGCAGTACAAATAACGATGGTATCGACAAATACTCCCATCATCTGCACAAAACCTTGGGATGCTGGATGGTTTGGATTTGGTGATGCACTCGCCGCAACGTTTGCCGCACTTCCCATTCCCGCCTCGTTTGAGAACAGACCTCGAGCGATACCAGCTTGCATAGCCTGAGCAACAGTGTAAGCAACACCACCCGCTGCGGCTTCTTGCCAACCAAAAGCACTCTTCACAATCAGGCTGATCACGGCGGGTAATTGCTCTAAATTGAAAATCACAATAATGAATGCGATCAAAATGTAAGCCAGCGCCATGATGGGGACAATAAACTCAGATACCCGCGCGACTTTACGTAATCCACCAACAATGACAAAACCACTGGCTAACACTAAACCAATGCCTACATATGTCGGGTTGAAGCCAAACACGCGTTCCATCGCACCGGTAATGGTATTTGCTTGCACCGCGTTAAATACCAGACCAAAGGCAATAATCAGGAAGAAAGCAAACAACACCCCCATCCATCTTTGACCTAGTCCCTTCTCCATATAATAAGAAGGACCGCCGCGGAACTGGCCATTACTATCTCGCACCTTATAAACCTGCGCTAGCGTTGATTCCACCATAGCCGTAGCCATACCCAACATGGCGATTAACCACATCCAGAATACAGCGCCAGGGCCAGCTGAGCCAATCGCAACGGCGACACCTGCCATGTTTCCGGCCCCCACTCGAGCGGCCATACTAGTACAGAATACTTGGAATGAAGACAAACCACTTTCACAGCCTTGGCGGCTCATGGTCATGACTTTAAGAGAGTGTTTGAAATGCGTAATTTGAATAAATACAAGTCGTAAGGTGAAATAGAGACCCGCACCCACCAGTCCGTATACGAGCAATTTGCCCCAGAGCAGTGCGTTCAAAAAATTTACAATGGTTTCTAGCATATTATTTTACTTCTTCCCGTAGCAAATGCCCTCCCCCACCTATAATTAAGCGAGGTGCAACATTTGTGGTGAATGAATCCTTCCAAATAAAGGTAAGAATATCGGTAGATTTATTCTTTCAAATTATCCTTCCGTGAATTTACAACATCACGGCTACCGAATTCAACGCAGCAAAATAGCACAGTATTCGAAATTACTCATGTGATCAAGCCTAGGTTTGCATGGTTAAACAGCAAGAAGCTCACACTCATAAAGCCTAGATAAGTCACTGTTAATACTAAATTAACATTTTGACAAACTTAATCCACATGCGTTAACCACGGACACATGTTTTAAATTTTGGATGTAGAACACATTTTTGAAAGAAAATTACAAATATAGTAACTCCAAGAAAACATAATTCACTTACGTCTGCTCCGATGAGGCTAATATGACGACTACACATGAGATTAATGCTCTTAAAAAGTATGTAAGAGCCACTAACTTCCTCGCTACCTCTCAGATTTACCTAAAGCAAAACGTTTTACATAAGCGCCCACTTGCGCATTCGGACATTAAACCTCGCCTGCTCGGTCACTGGGGGACTTGTCCAGGGATTAACTTCGTATATGCCAACGTCAACCGACTCATTGTAAAACATAATCGTCCTTTCATTTACTTAGTCGGCCCAGGCCATGGTTTCCCCGCAGTACAAGCTAACCTATTTATTGAAGGCTCACTCAGCCACTTTTATCCAGAAACCATTCCTTATAATGAAACTGGTATCGAAGATATCTGTAAGAAGTTTTCGGCAGCCTATGGTTACCCTTCTCACGCAAACCCTGAAGCACCCGGTCAAATCCTTGAAGGGGGCGAATTAGGTTATTCATTATCCGTTGGTTGGGGCGCGGTATTAGACAACCCCGATCTTATCGCAACTGTATTAGTGGGTGACGGTGAATCAGAAACTGGTCCTCTAGCAGCCTCTTGGTATGCTAACCGTTTAGTGTCACCCGCAACCAACGGTGCCGTGTTACCAATCGTGCATATCAACGGCTATAAAATTTCAGGCCCAACCCGTATGGGACGCATGAGCCATGAAGAGCTAGATCTTGAATTCCGTGGCCTTGGTTATCACCCCATTATTGTCGACAGCGAAATGGAAGAAGATATCTACGTCCAAATGACAACTGCGATGGATACTGCTTATAGCATGATCAACGATATCCAAACCCGCGCACGTAAGGGTGAAGATATTGTCAAACCTCGCTGGCCAGTGATTTTAATGCGCACAGCCAAGGGCTGGACAGGTGTGAGCGAATATAACGGTACAAAATTAGAAGGCAACTGCGAATCGCACCAAGTTATCGTCAATAAATGTGCCTCAGATAAAGGTCACCTCATTGCACTGGATAACTGGTTAGCCAGCTATCAGTTTCAAGAGCTTTACCAAATCAATGCACAGGGTGAACTGATTTTTGATGCCGATATTAGCTCACTGATCCCACCTAAGCATTTAGCTTGTGGTCGCCAACATCTCACTTATGGTGGCGAAGTGGTCAGAGCCTTGTCGAATCCTGATCTCGAAAAACTCAGTTATGGCCCAGAAGTTCCACGCGGACACCGTGGTTACTCCATGTTGAAAATGGGTCAATGGATGCGTGATGCATTCAAATTGAACCGTGACCAACGTAACTTACGTATCTTTAGCCCAGACGAAACCTATTCAAACCAACTCCAAGCGGTATTTGAAGAAACCGATCGCGCATGGCAATGGCCAATTGAAAGTTGGGACGAGGATATGTCTCGCGATGGCCGCGTACTCGAATTACTCTCTGAAAACTTACTGTTTGGTATGTTACATGGCTACACAGTTACGGGTCGTCATGGCATGTTCCCAACCTATGAGTCTTTCTCACAGGTAGTGTCTTCTATGGCCGACCAATACTGTAAGTATGTTTACGCCAGTCAAGGGGTGCACTTCCGCAAACCTTTACCCGCGTGCAACGTAGTACTCTCTTCATTATTAGAGCGTCAAGATCACAACGGCTACTCGCATCAGAACCCATCATTCCTTGGTGCAATGTTAGAAAAACATCCGAAGATCATTTCTGCTTATTTACCCGCTGATGCTAACAGCACCTTAGTTTATACCGAACGTGCTTTCGCGGATCGTGACAAACTAAACATCCTCGTGGCAGGTAAAAAAGAACTGCCACAATGGCTAAGTTTAGAAGAAGCACGTAAACAAGCTAAAGACGGCGTCATGGTGTGGGATTTTGCTTCAGATGAAAATCCAGATATCGTGCTTGCAGGTTGTGGTGATTATGTCACTCAAGAATGTATGGCCTCTTTAGTGATTATTCGTGAACTGTTACCTAGAGTCAGAATTCGTTTTGTCAGCGTAACCGAATTAAGCAGCGATGGCTTAGGTAGCCGTAAATTTAAAGAAAAACCATGGATGATGGATGAAATATTTACTCAAGATAAGGGAGTAGTATTTAACTATCACGGTTATCCAAATACGATCAAAAAGTTAATTTTTGATTACAAGGGAAGCCGTCGCTTCAGAATTAAAGGCTATGAAGAAGAAGGTTCAACAACCACTCCATTTGATATGGGGGTTCGTAATGGCACTTCTCGCTATCACCTTGTTATTGATATGGCTTACAAACTATTCCAGCAAGGCGTTATCGACGAAACCAAGCACGTTTCCATTACAACTGATATGTTGCAAAGACTCGTTGACCACCGCAACTATATCAAGACAAACGGTGTTGACCCAGTTGAAATTGAAAATTGGGTTTGGACCCGTTAACCACAAACTCAATTAACAAATTAAAAACAATTTAGGGCATCCTTAGGGATGCCCTTTTAACATCCATTAAAAATAACAACATGCTATTCCATAAAAAAAGTTTGGACTAAGCACTGGAAAAATTTAACAAATGCAGTGATAATTAATCGCTGGCTACAATACCAAAGGATCCCCACACTAAGTGCTAGCAATGTTTTGCATAAAACCTGCAAAGCATATTGGTGGAGAATCATAAACAATGGACTTAGAGAAAATGATGAAGAATACATTAAAAGTAGTTTTGCTTACATCAATGCTTCCACTTGCTGCCAGTGCATCTCAAGAGCTAACACCTTGGTATGTTGGTGCAGGTATGGGCGTTAATAACTATGAACACATTGCAACTGATAACGGCGATGACAACCCATACGCATGGGACATCTTCGCTGGCTATATGTTTAATGACTACTTTGGTGCAGAAATCGGCTATCGTGATCTAGGTAGTGCAGATTGGACCTATGCAGGCATTGGCAATGATGCAGATGTAAAAGGTGCAACTCTTGGCTTAGTAGGCGTGTGGCCACTAGGTAACCGTTGGAGCCTGTCTGCTGAAGCTGGCGCAATGTACTACACCCTAGAAAACAACCAACGCGTTGGTGGCGTATCTAGTTCTTACAGCGAAAACGACTTCGCACCTTACTTCGGTGCAGGTGTAGGCTACAACTTCACCGATAACCTGAAGTTACAAGCTAAATACCGTCGCTATGAAAACTTAGATGATAACGCTGGCGCTAACGCTATCGTTCCAGTAAACGCTGACAGCAACTACTGGGGCTTAGAATTGAGCTACCGTTTCGGAACTCCTGCTGCACCAGTAGCTGCAGCGGTTGTTGCTGCAACGCCAGTTGACTCAGACAACGATGGTGTTTACGACGATAAAGATCAGTGTCCAGCAACTCCAGCAACTCACAAAGTTGACTCTGTTGGCTGTACTATCTATGAAAACGTTAAGAAGCAAGAAGATGTAGGTTCTATCCAGTTTGCTAACGATTCTGCTGTAGTGAAGAAAGAGTACTACAAAGACATCGAAAGACTGGCTAACTACCTGAACAAAAACCCAGAATTCACAGTTGAAATTGCTGGCCACGCTTCTAACGTAGGTAAACCAGACTACAACATGGCTCTGTCTGACAAGCGTGCTGACGCTGTTGCTCAGATCCTTGTTGAAAAATATGGCATTAGCCAAAGCCGTGTAACTTCTAACGGTTACGGTATCACTAAGCCATTAGTGGCTGGTGAAACTAAAGAAGCTCATGCAGCTAACCGCCGCATCGAAGCTATCGTGACAACTACTGAAAAACAACCAGTTCTGAAGTAATTGCGCTATTAAGAATTAAAAAGTCGCTGCTTGCAGCGACTTTTTGTTTTTATAACATCTACACTATGCAATCTGATGATGCTTAGCTAATCGTTGTAATGCAATCACAGCTTTTCGCATGAATACGATATAGTTTTACCATTTTTGTAATTTTTTTACATTGATGGTTGGAAAAGTTGGCAAAATCGCTTCTAATAGTCATCAGTTCATTTCTGAGTTTAGACCGCTATCTGAGAAGGATGTTTTTCATGGCAAATACATTAGAGCAACTCAAGTCATACACTACTATTGTGGCCGATACTGGCGATATTGAAGCAATCAAACGCTATCAACCAGAAGACGCAACCACAAACCCATCACTCATTTTAAAAGCAGCTCAAATCCCCGAGTATAGCGCTCTAATCGACAATGCCATTGCATGGGCTAAATTACAAAGTGCTGATATTGAGCAACAGATTGATGATGCCAGCGATAAACTTGCTGTGAACATCGGTGTCGAAATTCTGAAACTGGTTCCAGGCCGAATTTCAACCGAAGTGGATGCCCGCTTATCCTTCGATAAAGAAAAATCCATTGCTAAAGCGCATAAGCTAGTACGTCTGTACCAAGAAGCTGGCGTGGATAAATCTCGAATTCTGATCAAATTAGCCTCAACCTGGGAAGGCATTTGTGCTGCCAAAGAATTAGAGCAAGAAGGTATCAACTGTAACTTAACTCTGCTGTTTAGCTTTGCTCAAGCGCGTGCTTGTGCTGAAGCTGGCGTGTACTTAATCTCGCCATTCGTTGGTCGCATCCTCGACTGGTACAAAAAAGATACAGGTAAAGACTATGACGCAGTAAACGATCCGGGTGTCGTTTCTGTGACTGAAATTTACAATTACTACAAACAGCATGGTTACAAAACTGTAGTAATGGGCGCAAGTTTCCGTAATATCGGTGAAATCATCGAATTAACGGGCTGTGATCGCCTCACTATTGGCCCTTCATTACTCGAAGAGCTGGCCAACTCTCAAGTCGCTATTCAACCTAAACTGCTCCCTACCAGCACCACAATCTCTGCGGGTGAACCTTTAACCGAAGCGCAATTCCGCTGGGACTTTAACCAAGATCCTATGGCAGTCGACAAGTTAGCAGAAGGTATCCGTAACTTCGCCATCGACCAAGGCAAACTGGAAGTCATGCTTAAGGCAAAACTGGCAAACTAAGTATCTTCGGAGACGATTCGATGACTATCTTGACCCAAAGCAAAACCTGGCAAGCGTTAGCAACGCATAGCCAGCAGATCCCGCATATGCGGGAACTCTTTGCAGGCGATCCGGCACGCTTTAGCAACATGTCGCTTTCTACCTGTGGCTTATTTTTAGATTATTCAAAAAATAGAGCGACACCTGAAACCCTCAACTTGCTGCTGACACTGGCGCAAGAGGCAAAGCTTGACGCTAAGATCAAGGCGATGTTTGCCGGTGATATTATTAACACCACCGAAAAACGTGCCGTATTACATACCGCACTGCGCAGCACCGCCGAGCAATCCATTGTTGCCGAAGGTCAAGATATCGTTCCTGAAGTACAGCAAACGTTGAATAAAATGCAGCAGTTTGTCACTTCAGTAACCTCAGGACAGTGGAAAGGTTTCACAGGCAAAGCCATTACCGATATCGTCAGCATCGGTATCGGTGGCTCGTTCTTAGGCCCTAAAATTGTTTCTCAAGCATTACGCCCATACTGGATCACAGGATTGAAGTGCCACTTTGTCGCAAACGTTGATGGCACCTCAATCAGTGAAAAGCTCAAGCTGCTCGATCCTGAAACCACCCTGTTTATCATGTCGTCTAAGTCTTTTGGTACACAAGAGACTCTGACCAATACCTTAACAGCGAAGGCGTGGTTCTTAGCTAAAGGTGGTTCACAGTCAGATGTGGCGAAACACTTTGTTGCCGTGACCTCTAACGTGGCAAAAGCGACCGAGTTTGGTATCGATGCCGACAATATCTTCCCGATGTGGGACTGGGTTGGTGGTCGTTATTCACTCTGGTCAGCAATTGGCTTACCCATTGCCTTACTCGTCGGTATGGATAACTTCCGCTCCCTATTAAAGGGCGCGCACCAAATGGATACCCATTTTGCCCATGCACCTCTAGCGGAAAATATGCCCGTCATCATGGGGCTATTCTCTCTGTGGTATGGCAATTTCTTTAATGCCCAGAGCCATGTTGTATTGACCTATGATCATTACCTGCGCGGACTCCCCGCTTACTTCCAACAACTGGATATGGAAAGTAACGGTAAGTCGGTTACGCTCAATGGCACTCATGTGGATTACAGCACGGGTCCAGTGATTTGGGGCGGTGAAGGTACAAATGGTCAGCACGCTTACCACCAGCTGCTACATCAAGGCACAGCCTTGATCCCTGCCGATTTCATTATGCCGCTGCAAAGCCATAATCCTATCGGAGAGCATCATGATCAGTTAGCCTCCAACTGCTTCGGTCAAACCCAAGCGCTGATGCAAGGCCGTACCTTAGATGAAGCGCTGGCCGAATTGAACAAGAGCACACTAAGTGATGAAGAGAAGTTACTTATCGCCAAGCACAAAGTTATGCCAGGCAATAAGCCAAGCAATACTCTGCTAATGGATAAGCTGACTCCAGAGACTCTAGGCGCTTTGATTGCCCTCTATGAACACAGAACCTTTGTTCAGGGCGCTATTTGGGATATCAACTCCTTCGACCAATGGGGAGTTGAACTCGGTAAAACCTTAGGCAATGACGTCCTCGCCCGCATCGGTGCAGAACATAACGCCACCGCCTTGGATGCCTCAAGTAATGGGTTAATTAATCTTTATCGACAGGGTAAAATCTAATCGAACAAAAAGCCAGCAATCGCTGGCTTCTTTACTGCATCCTGTTAATAAGTTTAAGATATTCTCTCACAACTTCCTCTACCGCATTAGCAAAAATCAATGACATATCATTCAAACTTCATCTCAAGTTAACACAAATGAAACATAATTCTTGCACCCTGTTTTGAAAATATGTTATTTAATCGCTGACAAAACATACAACAACAGGAGGTTACCATGGATCGTTTAGATTATGGTTGTGCGCTAGATGAAGTCGTAGAAAGACCCGATCGCTCGCGAGGCTCCAATAAAAAGCGTAAGTGGCGAGAAATTGAAGCGTTAAAGGACAAACATCGTTTACTCAAGGAACTTCAAGAGATTGATAACAACTTTGATTACGATATAGACGCTATCCAGTTGTAACCCATTGTTTGATAAACAGCATATAAAGAAAAAGCGCCAATGGCGCTTTTTCTGTTTTTGCATTCAGCTATTCGGCAGTCCTGAGGTAAGAACGCAGCTCATCAAAGGCCTGTTGCTCGCGGTCGAGGAATAACGGGTCATCGATTAACGAGGCTTGGCATTGCTGCTCAATGAGATGCCAATCCTTATCGGTTAAGGTTTTAGCCAGCAGAGGAAAAATATCCCGCTCTTCCATTTGCATATGCTTTTCTTGCAGCTCTATATATTCGGCAAAATCGGTGACTAACTTATCCCTCGCAACGACTATGTCACTCAAGATAAGATTCAAGGTATTCATCAATGCCGAGGAGGCTGCCGTCACCATTTGATGTTCTGCGCTAAGCTTGTCGACTTCATCATTTGCCTTATGCGCCAAATAATATGCATAGATAATGTCTTCAACAGGATGATGGCTACGCTCAGCATATCCTTGCATATACTCAACAATGTCCCGAACCACGATAAAATTAATCGCCTCGCCTTCAGCTAATTTCATCTGCTTGTTTTTCAAGACATTCAATAACACTGCTATATGTTTATGATCATGCATGAGTCTTTTAAGCATATCGCCTCCTGAAATTGGGCTCTGACTATTGATACTAGTCAAGTCGTTTATCGATCTCCAATATAACAGGCGAATTCGTGTTCACTTTATGACCATGATCAAGTAATTAACACGAGAGTCTGTAAAAAAGCAATATTAACAGGCAAAGCATCTTTATGTCACAATAGTGAGCATGGACAGTGAGTTAGGACAGATATTCCTAACTCACTGCTTCTTGATGATTATGGATTTAATTCACTAAGCTTTTGTTGCAATTCTTTAAATTTGGCAATCATCTTAGCATCAACCAACGCAGGCTCAGTTTCGCTTTTTGCCAACTCAGGATATTGCTTCAGCAGTGTTTGCGCTAAAGCGGACGCCTCCTGCGTTTGCTTCGCTTCAATCAAGGCTTGTAAGCGTGTTAAAGACTCCATCAAAGCTTCTTTATTCTGAGCCATTACAGTTGCATCTTGCTGTGGCAGTGCGCGCGCAATCTGCGGTAGTGCTTGAGACTCAGCTTGCCGATTTTCCTGTGCAGACATCTTCGCCTGCGCCCTCATCGCCTCCCTTTGCCTATTTTGTGTTGCGGCCTCCTCAACTCTAGCTTGGCGCGCCATATCTGCTTCTTGCGCATTGCTATCTAACTCAGACTGAGCCACAGGCATTGGCGCACTCATAGTTAAGGCCGCTGGAGCCACTAACTCCTCCTCAAAATGGCCTCGATTCAGTATGACTAAACCAACAACCAGCACTAAGGAGGCCGCGCTCGATAACGCCCACGGGAAACGACGCCACATCGGCGTTGCTGCTGGCTTTAGCTGGCTGACATTCATTTCAGCCAAATGGACCTGTGATAAGCGCAAAATATCTTGGTCAAGCCTCTCTGACGGCACCTCGAGTGCTTGCTTGTGATACCAAGCAGAGACTTCTTGACGTAGTGCCTCTTCTTCAGATGACAGAGTGGAATTACTCATGGCCAACCTCCTGCCATTTAGCATTGACACAATCTTTTAAGCTTTGATACGCATAACGAATGCGGCTCTTGGTCGCCTCGAGTGTCACCCCTGCGATATCGCTGATCACGGCGGCGGTAAAACCCATTTCAATATTGAGAATAAAGGCTTCTTTCTGCACTTGGGGTAATAGGGCAATGCAAGTTTTCAACAACAGACTCTTTTGCGTTTCCTGCCAATACACATCGGGTTGTTCCTGCTCCGCCCCCACAAAGGTATCTAGCCCTTCCTCGTTATCGTGGCTGACTAAGTCGACGGGTTTGACGGCTCTGACATGGTCAATCAACAGATTATGGGCAATCCGATAGAGCCAAGTATTAAACTTGGCGCTCGGCTCATAATTGGCGGCGGCACGGATCACCCGTCCCCAAGTTTCTTGATATAAATCTTCGGCTAACTGTTTGTCGCCGAGTTGTCGCACAAAGTAACGGTACAAGGCACCTTTGTGCTTAAGATAAAGCTGCTCAAACGCTTTACCATCGCCCTTGGCATAGCGCTGCATTAACTGTTCATCGGTATGCTCATGGGCATGCATTTGCGGTATCGCCAGGGCCATGGCAGCTCCCTAATGGTTAACTAACTGAAAAATAATTATCTGGCTCATTGCTGATGCGGTTTGTCCTCGGGCGGGAAAGGTTTATCTCCGGCATCAAAGGATTTTTTGATTGGCGCTCGCTGTGTTTGTGCGAGTGCAGCAGCAGTATCGATAAGTTGCATAAATTCATGTCGATAGCCGCTGGTATCTTCCCCCAGCGCAGAACGAGTGAGTGCACTAAGCTTATTATAATCAAATTGATGCAAATAGTGGCTTTGATTCAGCAACTGTCCTAAACCAGCCACTGCAGCGGCAAAACGAAAATCATCACTCGCCTGCGCTAATGATTTCACTTTTTGATCGGCACGGATTGGATAACTCAGTAACTGGCTTTGAGTCGCATCCGGTAGCTGATAACGTAATTTAAGGTAGGCGATTTCATCGCGGCTATATTTTTCATGGCCCGTTTTGGGATTATAGCCATAGCGAAGTTTATCATTGGCCAAATTCCCTGCGTCCACATAACGCAACTCGTAAAGCGCCGTGACCGTATTCCCAGCACCTATTTCGCCTGCATCTACCTTATCATTATTAAAATCTTCACGCGCGAGGGCGCGGTTCTCATAGCCAATCAAGCGATACTCGGCCACAAGGGCGGGATTAAACTCGACCTGCACTTTCACCTCTTTCGCTATGGTGAGTAAGGTTGCACTTAACTGTTCCACCAGCACTTTTCTCGCCTCATTGAGGGAATCGATATAGGCGTATTGCCCATTACCCTTATCGGCTAATTGCTCCATCAGTTGATCATTGTAGTCGCCCATGCCAAAGCCGAGCGTCGTTAACCCAATACCATGTTGCTTCTGGGCGTCTACCAAGTCGATTAACTCATCTAGGTTGGTCGTACCAACATTAAAGTCACCGTCGGTCGCAAGAATGACTCGATTAATGCCGCCTTCGACAAAATGCTTTTTCGCAAGCTGATAGGCAAGCTGAATGCCCTGCGCACCATTGGTTGAACCACCCGCACTTAGCTGCTCCAATGCACTGTTTAGGGTCTGAGTGTCGTTACCAGCTGCGCCGTCTAACACTACCCCAGCAGCTCCGGCGTAGACCACAATCGAAATCTTATCCTGAGTATCGAGTTGCTGAATCAGCATTTTTAAGGCGGTTTGCAGTAGAGGTAGTTTATCGGGCGATGCCATAGAACCCGATACATCCAGCAGAAACACTAAGTTACTGGCGCCCAGTTCGGCTTTACCCTGCTCATATCCCTTTAGGCCGATGCGAAGTAGCATCATGTCATCGTTATAGGGTGATGGAGCAAGCTCTGTGGTAACACTAAAGGGCGCCTCATTTTTACTCGGCTGTGGATAGTCATAGGAAAAATAATTCAACATTTCCTCAACCCGCAGCGTGCCCTTTTGCGGTAACCGCCCCTCCTTTAGCATTCGTCTTAACGTCGTGTAACTGCCAGTATCGACATCGATGGCAAAGGTGGAGACAGGGATTTCCCCCGCAACCATGATGCCGTTTTGCACTTGCTTCTCGAATCGATTGCGCTCTGGTGGCACAGCTCCTGCCCAATCCCCGTTTAATACAGGCGTAGCAATAATACTCGTAGTATGTTGAGCGATATAAGGGCGACTCTCAGCACTCATTACCCGTAGTTTTGCTGACGAGGCTTGCTCATGCATGGTGATTGCGGCATCTCTTTGTGTATTGGCCTGACGTTCGGCACTTTGTTTAAGCTCTGCTTGTTGCTCGGCGAGTTTTGCTTGAGCGGCTAATTCAGCACGCTTTTGCTGTTCAGCGGTTTTATCACTGCAACCATTCAACCCGAACAGAATGGCAAATGTTAAGCCCGAAATGACAATGCTTGAATGCGTTTTATGGCGAAAGACTGAAGATGGATATCTCATGATTGTTACCTAATGATAGTGACCTCAATGGTTGATATCCCTATAAACGCAGACTTGGCCCAAAAGGGTTATTTCATTGGAAAATGTCACATTCGATTTACCAAGCACAGTATTTATTAAAAACAAAGACATTTAATCGCCTTTTGCAACCATGATCACACAAGGACGTGCATCTGAACTCTAGAATAGAGCCTTGTAACAAGCCGCGTTTATGGACCCACACGTGTCACACTCTGCTCATTTGTTTTCATTAAGAATTGCCCACGCCCTTAGCGAAGCGTGCGTAAAAGATAAGTATTCGGTTAAACGTTTTGGACAAGATCTGCTGGCGGGACTCACCGTCGGGATCATTGCCATTCCATTGGCGATGGCACTGGCGATTGCCAGCGGTGTCGCCCCACAATATGGCCTATACACCGCCATTGTCGGAGGTTTTATTATTGCGATGACGGGCGGCTCCCGTTATAGCGTGTCTGGGCCAACGGCAGCCTTCGTGGTCTTACTCTATCCCATCGCTCAACAATTTGGTTTGGCGGGGCTGCTGATCGCGACCGTCATGTCAGGTATGATGCTGGTTGCCATGGCCATGTTAAGACTGGGTCGATTGATTCTCTACATCCCAGAATCCGTTACCTTAGGGTTTACCGCAGGGATAGGGGTGGTGATTGCAACCTTGCAGCTAAAAGACTTTTTTGGCCTGCATATTGAACATATGCCGGAGCAGTATTTTGCCAAACTCATGGCACTGGCTCAGGCATCGCCAAGCCTTCACTTACCGAGCTTGCTAGTGGCCGCGGCCACCTTAGCCACTATGCTACTCTGGCCTAAATTAAAGCTCCCTGTGCCAGCGCATCTACCCGCAATCGCCTTAGGCAGTATTCTTGCCTTAGTGTTAAATGTCATGGGCGCCGATATTGAAACCATAGGAACACGTTTCCATTATCAATTAAGCGATGGCAGTGTCGGAACCGGCATACCCGCAGTATTACCCCACTTTGAATGGCCTTGGTTACAAACGGGCGCCAACGGTCAAGCCTTTGAATTTAATCTGGCCACTTTTCAAGCCTTACTGCCCGCCGCCTTCGCGATTGCCATGTTAGGCGCCATTGAGTCGTTGCTTTGTGCAGTGGTACTCGATGGCATGACAGGCAAACGCCACAGCGCGAACAGTGAGCTTCTCGGCCAAGGTATAGGTAACATCATTACCCCATTTTTTGGCGGTATCCCGGCAACGGCGGCCATTGCGCGCAGCGCGGCAAACGTTAAGGCGGGCGCCCAGAGTCCAATTGCATCGATGATCCACGCCATTGTAGTCTTAATAGGTTTAGTCGCGCTCGCGGGAGTATTAGCCTACTTGCCCATGTCGGCCATGGCCGCATTATTACTGGTCGTTGCTTGGAATATGAGTGAAGCCCCCAAAGCGGTACATTTACTGAAAACGGCGCCCACCAGCGATATTTTGGTGTTTTTAACCTGTTTTTCACTCACAGTCATTTTCGATATGGTGATCGCCATCAGCGTGGGCATTATCTTAGCCGCCCTGCTGTTTATGAAAGAAATTGCCGAGATGACCAAACTCTATGATATCAGCACCAATAAACGCTATGTCGAGCAACCGCTACCCGCAGACTGGGCGGTGATAAAGATTAACGGTCCATTGTTTTTTGCCGCGGCAGATCGAATTTTTGCCGAGATAGCGAGCCTTACCCAAGATAAACAAGTGATTGTCCTTTACTTAGATGGGGTATCCATCCTCGATGCGGGAGGCCTTGCCGCACTCAATAAACTCATTGATAAATGTAAGCTTAACCACACTAAGCTGATTGTGGCCGATCTGCAGTTCCAGCCTATTCGCACCCTAGCGAGGGCCAAGGTACAACCGATTGAAGGCGTATTGAAGTTTTATCCTACCCTGCGCGAAGCCTTGGCCGAGGCGCCAGCACCAGAACTGATGGTCGAAGCAAGTGCAGCCACTCACTCCTAAGATTAACGATAGCAACGCTTTGTCTCCAGAGCCCCTCATCAGGCTCTGGGGCATGCATTAATTTAAGCCTATTCAGCGAACACTTTATCCACGCTAACAGCGCTATTTTTACGTGCAAAAAACGCCAGAAATCAGGCTTTACATGCTATTATTCTGCGCCATGATGCTCTCGGCTCTTGTTGGAGTTGCGAACATCGCCTGTACCCAGACCTGACACAAGGTCGAAATATAATTAAAATTAGTGAGTTAAGGAGTTATCATGCAAGCCCTTGTTGCTGTTGTTATGGGTTCTAAGAGTGATTGGCCCACAATGGAAGCCGCCGCTGAGATCATGGATAAACTGCAAGTGCCTTACCATGTTGAAGTCGTATCTGCCCATAGAACGCCAGATAAACTGATGGAGTTTGCAGCCGGTGCCGCTGACCGTGGTTTTAAAATTATTATCGGTGGTGCGGGCGGTGCAGCTCACTTACCCGGTATGATTGCCTCAAAAACTCGCTTACCCGTATTAGGTGTACCAGTACAAAGCAAAGCGCTGTCGGGTATGGATAGCTTACTGTCTATCGTGCAGATGCCAAAAGGTATCGCCGTTGGCACTCTGGCCATAGGTACCGCAGGTGCCTTTAACGCCGGTCTACTGGCCTGCCAAATCTTAGCCAATAACGATGCCGAGCTTGCCGCACGTTTAGAAGCCTTTAGAGAAGAACAAACCCGCGCAGTGCTGGATAATCCCGATCCGAGGGAAGCCTGATGACTCAAGCAAGCGCAAAACCTAAGGTTTGGGTGTTAGGGAATGGCCAACTGGGTGCCATGCTGACTCACGCCGGCGAGCCGCTGGCTATCGATGTTCGCGCCGTGGATATTATGACGCCAACCGATGAAATCCTGCCACTGGCGCCTAACGACATCATCACCGCCGAACGTGAACAGTGGCCAGAATCTGCATTAAGCTTACAACTCAGCACCCACCCCCATTTTGTTAACGGCCCTGTATTTAGCCGTTTAGCCGATCGTTACAGCCAAAAAAGTCTACTCGACCAGATCCAAGTCCCTACGGCACCTTGGACACTAGTCGATGACCAAACCGAGGTCGAAAATCTGTATCAAGCCTTTGGCCCTCGAGTGCTAATGAAGCGCCGCACAGGTGGTTACGATGGCAAAGGCCAGCATTGGCTCAAACAAGCCGAAGCGGGTGACATCCCCCATGATTGGCGTAACTTAGCCATTGCCGAACAAGCGATCAACTTCGATGAAGAAGTGTCCTTAGTCGGCGTACGTACCCGTGAAGGTCAATGTGTGTTTTATCCATTAACACTCAACCTGCACCAAGATGGCATTTTGATGGCATCGATTTCGCCACTTGCCCGCCTGAATCATCTACAAGCTCAAGCCGAAGGCATGCTCAGTGCCATTATGCATGAGCTGGAATATGTGGGCGTAATGGCGATGGAGTGTTTCCGTGTTGGCGACAATCTGCTGGTAAACGAGTTAGCCCCGCGGGTACACAACTCAGGCCATTGGACCCAAGCGGGTACACATATGGATCAATTCCAACTGCATTTAAGAGCCCTGTGTGCTATTGCTATTCCGCAGCCGCAGGTGAACTTTCAATGCGTGATGGTCAACCTGATTGGTATCGATAACGATCCCCGCTGGTTAAGCCTGCCCAATGCCGAGCTTTATTGGTACAACAAAGAAGTTCGTCCTGGCCGTAAAGTCGGGCACTTAAATCTTTCGGTACCGAATACAGCCGTGTTAGAGGACAGCATTGGCGCACTGCAAACTTGGATGCCAAGCCAATATCAAGCGCCCCTCGCGTGGATTTTAGCTGAGTTTGCTAAAGCCTAACTGAGCCACGCTGATCACTGATAAGGGAGCATATTTGTTCCCTTATCAGTCTATTTCTCATCTTCGTTATATACTTATCCATACTCAGCGTGAATGAGTTAGTGATGTAGTGATTAAAGCTGACTAACCGGAGCACGAATAAAGGAACTGCCGAGTGAAATTAAGGGATAATTTTAAACGTAAAACCATAGACCGCTTGGACTATCGCTATCATCTTTTACTGCTGATAGTGCCAATACTGCTATTCGTCTTATTGTTTGTGTTTAATGCTCCCACCGAAGGCTGGACTATCCTGCCGCTGCTGTTTGTCTGTCTTATCTATTTGTTTGCCTACAGCTTAATTTATTATCTTCATCAGGGTCGTTTAACGCGGCTATGGCAGCATTTAGAGCAAGTGGTGAGTATTAACGACGCCATTTACGAGCTTGCCCACCTGTCGAGCCAATATAAAAATGAGCATGCGTTTCTCGATGCGCTACTGAATAAAGCGGTCTGTATTATTAACGGTGCCGAAATGGGCAGCATCATCAAAGTCAACGAAGAGACCCATAAGCTGCACTTTGAATCCGTTGTTGGGCTCGATCTTAATCAGCTAAAACAATTGAATTTTTCCCTCGAACAGTCCTTCGAGTATCGACTCACTAAGGGTAAATGTGACCGTGTAGTTGTGGTCGATGATATGAAAAACATCAATGCCGCCAGCACCCTCACCGAAGAAGAACAACACATCTTACTCACTGCAGCTAAACACCCGATACGCTCCACACTCTCAAGCCCAATACGCATCGATGGTAAACTCTACGGTATGCTCAATCTCGATAGCAGTAGCGTTGGGGCCTTTAGCGACTACGACCGCAATCTGGTCTCTATCCTCACCCACGAGGCCAGCAATGCAATTGCCTTGTATCAAAAATCGCTGCAAATCACCAAATTGGCGAACTTCGATAATCTCACCGGACTCTATAACCGCAAAAATTTTGAAGATGCCCTACAACATTGGCAACCTAAGCCGCATTTGGGCAGTTATCTAGTGATTATCGACATGGATAATCTTAAGACCATCAATGATCAACAGGGGCATCAGGCCGGCGATCTAGCCATTAAACAAGTGGCTAAGACTATCCTCGGCTTCTGGAAGCATAAAGGCATTATCTCGCGCTTTGGCGGCGATGAGTTTGTCGCCCTCTGTCATGGGCCACTTGAGCAGCTCGAGAATGACCTCGATGCCATGCGCCTCAAGCTGCACCAAGAGTCGTCTCTGAATCTGAACTTCAGCGTGGGAATGTCGGCATTTGACAATGATTGGGCCAAGTCCTTTAAACAGGCGGACCATGCCATGTATGAGCAAAAACGCAGTAAAAAGAAGGCAGTTAAAGCACTCGAGGCGATTGCGGCCAATAACCAATTAGCACAGTAGTGAAGTTAGGAGCTTATCAACCGTAAGCTCCTAAACGCATGATTCAATTACTAACCGAAGAATAAGCGCCACAGCCAGGAGGAATCTAAATCTTCCTGACAGGTTTTATACTGAGCCGCATAACGTTTAGCCCTGTCATCCACCTTAGCCGCCACTTTGACTAGCCACGCCTTAGACTTATAACTGCCTCGGCGATAGCCTCCCCAACCTTCGTGATAATTGAGATATTGCGCCCTCGCATCCCACTTGGAAATCCCATTGATTTTATTGGTCTTATAAATAAACCAACCCATAAAATCCATGGCATCGTCAAAATTGCTCCGCGAAGACCAGCTATTCCCCGTCTCGCGAACATAATCATCCCAGGTCATGGTCTTTGCCTGCGCATAACCATAGGCATCACTGGCTCGACCTATGGGAATAAAGCCTAGGAAATACTCCATAGGTGGTGCGGCATTATGTTTAAAAGAGCTTTCTTGATACATCATCGCTAGCGGCACATGCACGGGTACCCCCCATTTATCACGGGTGTCCTTAGCGGCTTCGTACCATGAACGATGTTCTTGAAAAATATCGCAAAGGTTATCGGGAGATTTAGGCGGAGAAGTGGCGCAGCCAGACAGAAAACCTATGGATGCACATAACAGAGTTGTTGAAAGCCATTTCATTAAGCACTTGTTCTCCCAAGAAGTAAAACTGGCTCATCATCGCACAGTCCCAAGGTGAGGCAAAGCGCCAATCCAGTTTTTGGCACTAAAGATCACCTCAGCGCCTATTTTCAGCTCAGACTCATTAACAGAAATGACAATCCGTTGTTAAATCGGGCTATTTTGTTTCAGGATTGAAATCAAACTGGCATTCATGATTTTCTTGCTGCCACACCCCTGGCTCCCAATAATTGCTGTCCTTGCCCATATAGCGCTTATCCGTGTGGAATAAGGCCCCTATGTGGTAACGCTGTTCTCCTTCAACCATTAACTTAAAGGTTTTTGGAGTGCGCGCACTGAGGGACACACCAAGGGAAGGATCATCAATTAGCTCGGCGACCGTGAACTCATATTCTCCTGGTGCCAATTGATAATTAGGTTTAGACACCACGGGCTTGCCATTAAGATGGGTCACCACCACGCGATACCAATGGGTACTGGCATCGGGTTGCAAATACCCCGACACAGTTGCACAACTCAAGTTATCTTCAGGGGATGAGGCACAACCAGACAACAGTGCCATCGCCCCAAGGAGGCTAGATGCTAGTCTAAATGTGCATATCTTTCTGCTCTGGCTCATCAGGATTTGGCTCATTAAGATTGAGTACCGAAATAGTCCATCAGATAATCATCAAAGGATACCGCACTTTGCGCCGCTTCGATTTCCGCTTGCTTGTTAAGCGATGCTTGCGCCTCAGTTTGATAATCCCGGACGACCTCTGAGGATAAGGGGTAATCCATAAAATATTGGTGATACTGCTGCGCCAGTGACATCACCCATTGCCCATGGTCTTGGCCTTTGGTGATTAATTGCTGGATAACTTGCCCAGACAAGGTCTTTTGTGGGTCATTCACGGCTTCACGCCAATGGGCTAAGGCCGTTTGGTACTCCTGTTTATCGCCATCGAGTAACTTAGCCAATGAATCCAAATGCTCAAACAGATCCAAAAGCCACGTTTGCAGTGAGCGTGTACCTGTCTCGGTTAATAACTCGAGCCCTGGCTTACGGCCTTCAAGCACAACAAATTTTAAGTTAGCACTTAAACGAGCTTCTTCTGCCGCATCGGACTTAGGCGACTCGGTTAATAAGCAATAGAGTAAGAACAAGTCGAGAAAACGCACTTGGTTCTCTTCAATCCCAATCGGGCTGAAGGGGTTTACATCTAATGCACGTACCTCAATATATTCAACCCCCGCACGGGCAAGGGCTTCAGAGGGCTTCTCACCGCTTTTAGTGACGCGCTTCGCACGGATAGGCGAGTAAAATTCGTTTTCAATTTGCAGCACATTGGCATTGAGCTGGCGATATTCACCATCCACCTTCACGCCGATATTGGCAAAGTTGGCCGATGGCATCTTAATCGCGGCCCTCACCCCAGCCAGATACTCGGGCAGAGAGTTATAGCTGATATTGAGATCTTCCTGCTCTTTATTGGTGTAACCCAGATCGCTCATCCGCAGTGAAGTCGCATAGGGTAAATACAAGGTGCCGCGACCCGATTTTTCAAAACGTAAATCGGTCTTCTGCCCTTTGATAAACGAGCTACACAGCGCAGGTGATGCGCCAAACAGATAAGGTAATACCCAGACTAAACGGCGGTAATTGCGAATGAGGCCAAAGTAAGATTCGGAGATAAAATCCTCAAAGCTCACGCTTTTGTCACTCAACTCATAGAGGCTTTGCCACAGCTCCTGCGATACCGAGAAGTTAAAATGCACCCCAGAGATGATCTGCATCAGAGCGCCATAACGGTAGGTTAAGCCCTTGCGATACAAGGTTTTCATCTTACCCGTGTTAGAGCTGCCATAACGGGCGACCGGAATATTCTGCTCATCCTTCACGTAACATGGCATGCTCACGGGCCACAGACGCTGACCATGCAAATGACGCACACTAAAGGCATGAGTCTCGGTCAAGCCTTGCAATAACGGCTCAACCTGATTATTCACTGGGGTGATAAATTCAAGCAATGCTTCACTGTAATCTGTCGTAATACGCGAATGAGTTAATGCCGAGCCAAGCTCTAATGGATGACCATCTAACGCAAGGTAGCCTGACTCGTCGATACGCAGCGCTTCACGCTCAATTCCACGTAACATGCCAAGGAGTGCGGCACGCCCTTGAGCGTCCGAGAAATGTTGTACTAATTCATTGAATGGCTTCAATTTGCGCTTCTCTGATTGGTGATTCGCTATCGCGACAAGGTTAACAGTCAGACCTTTATTTTGAGGCTTATCTTTCAAAATACGCCTCAAAATAAATCTAAACCTGTCCGTGGGGCAAGCCAAATTACATTCGTCTGCGATTAAATGCAGACGGTGACAGCTAATGCTGTCACCGTCTTACTCTTTAATACTTTAGACTGACAGCCACTTTGAGCTGCATAATTAACTTGTCTGCACTTTATACCCAAACGAACTAAAGATACCGAAACTTCTCTCTTTGGGTTGATTGGGTATATATAAGGCCAAAAAGCTAATTTACAATACTAAAGTTTCAATTGGATAGCCTAAAGTTGCTAAATCCGCTTCAATTTTAGCCTTATCGCCAACAACTAAGATGATCATTTGCGAGATATCCAACTCGGAAGCCGCGAGGGCATTGAGTTCATCTTTTGTTACAGTATTTATAATTTTGTCCTGCTCGGTAGTAAAATCTTGGCTCAGCTGGTAACGCTGGATCATCCGCATAAAGCCCGCCTTCTGATAAGGCGTCTCATAATCCAGTGCTTGCCCTTGGGAAACCGAGTTACGCATAAAGGCAAGCTCAGTGTCTGTCATCCCGCTCTGCTGGTATGCTTTAATTTCTTTGATAAATTCATTTACCGCCTTGGCTGTCACATCGGTACGCACATCGCTCGAAGCCATAAAGTCACCGACTTCGACACCACCAGTAAATGAGGTACGAGCGCCATAGGTATAACCCTTATTCTCCCGTAGGTTGAGGTTAATACGGCTATTGAAAGCGCCTCCGAGCGGATAGTTCATCAGGTAAGATTTAAAATAATTACCTGTTGCATCATAGGGTAAGGCACGTTTCGCAATGTTAATCACCGACTGAGCGGCGCCGGGTTTATCGATAAGATAGATAGTCCCGCCCTTCAGAGCAGGGAATGACTTGAGTGGCGGCAATGTACTGGCCTCCCCTTGCCATTGACTCAATCCCGCGAGCTTAGCTAGCAATGCACTTTCAGGGAGATTCGCTACCGTAATGATTTTAGCGTTCGCACCACGGTACTGCTCGGCGTAAAACGCCTTCACATCCGCAAGTGTCAGCGCGGCAACGGAATCTAAGGTCCCCGCATCGCTCACGCCTTGAGCGTTATTCTTACCATAGAGCAAGCTATACAGCGCAGAGTTGGCGACATAGCCAGGATCTGACTGCATATGCTGAATTTGCTGCAACTGTTGCTGCTTCACCCGTGCAAAGTCGGCCTCGTTAAACGCAGGCTGGAATAGCTTTTCTTCTAAAATGGCTAAGGTTTCATCCAAGTGCTCGGTAAGCGCCGACACCTTAATCGTGCTTTGGGTTTCGGAGGCACTAAAGTCCACCGTACTGCCGAGCATCTCAAGCGCCTGCGACAATTGCTCTGTTGAGCGCTTTTGCGTCGACTCATTCAGCATCTCAGCGGTTAAGCTTGCCAGCCCCGCCTTTTCAACGGGCACTAATCTGTGTCCGCCGTTAAGATAAATCACTAACTCTACTGTTGGAGTTTCGCTGCTTTGAGTGCCCATCACTTCGATGCCATTGGCTAACTTAGTGGTCCAAATCGTCGGGACTTTTAGCACGGGCGCCGCGCCCGAGGCTGGCATTTTGGAACGGTCGAAACTTGACACTAACTTAGCGGCGGGTAAATCCCCCTCTACAGCCGTATACGCCACGGGCAAGGTTTGAGGGGTGAAGTTATCCGGATGAGCGACTAAAGCCGTCATTCCCTGCGGTACCACACTCATCACCACCATGGGCTTGTCTTTGATGTACTTCTTAAATACCCGCATCACATCGTCTTTGGTCACATTGGCATAGCGCGCAAGGTCTACTGCAATCTTATTCGGCTCGCCAAACATGGTTTGATTCAAGGCAAGCATAGACACTTTGCCCTTTACGCTCTGCAGGCCAAAAATGGTATCGGCCTCAAACTGCACTTTCACTTTTTGCAGGTCATCATCAGTCACGCCTCGCTGCTCAAACTCATTAATCGAGTCGAGAATACGCTGCTCTAGCTCGGCTAAGGTTGCGCCTTTTTGCGGATTGGCTAAGGCATAAATCGACATCTGACAGGCTAACTCTTGGCAGGGTTGGCTCACACTTGCCTGTACGGCATAACCGTCCTTAACCAAGTTTTTGTAAACGAGTGAGGTTTTACCGCCACCGAGGATATTGGCTAATAAGTCCAGCGCGGCTTCATCGGGATGGCTGGCATACACAGTCGGAAAGCCGATGCGGATCAACGGTAGATGCACGTTATCTTCCATCGAGATATAGCGCGTCTTATCGAGCGTAACTAAGGTCTTAGGCTCTGGCTGAACCTCGGGGCCACGGGGGATTTCGCCAAAGTATTTGTTTACCCAGGCTAAGGCTTGCAGCTCATCAAAATCGCCACCAATCGTCAGCGTGGCGTTATTCGGGCCGTACCAGCGTTGGAAAAAGTGTTTCACATCGTCAACTGTGGCGCGGTTAAGATCCTCTGGCCAGCCAATCACAGGCCAAGAATATGGATGACCCTCCGGGAAAATAGCCTGATTAAAACGCTCGCTCATTCGGCCATAGGGTTGATTATCAATGCGTTGTGCGCGCTCATTTTTCACTGTCTCGCGCTGCACTTCAAACTTCTCGCTGGTCAACGCAGGCAATAAAAAACCCATACGGTCAGACTCGAGCCAAAGCATTTTTTCGAGCTGATTGCTGGGGACTGTCTCAAAATAGTTAGTTCTGTCGGTGTTGGTGGAACCGTTAAGTGTGCCGCCCGCCTCGGTCACCACCTCAAAATGTTGCTCATCGGCGACGTGCTCAGAGCCCTGGAACATCATATGTTCGAATAAATGGGCGAAGCCTGAACGGCCTGCAAGTTCTCTGGCCGAGCCAACGTGATAAGTCACATCAACATGCACTAAGGGATCCGAATGATCCTGATGCAAAATAACCGTCAGTCCGTTGGCAAGCTGATATTTTTTAAAGGGAATACCGACTTCAGAGTCCTTCAGTTGCACATTTTCAATTAACTTTACGCCCGCGGGTAATTGAGTCGAGGTTTGGCTGGCACAACCTGCGAGTGCGGCAGAAATCGCGACCGCTAATATCCATTTTTTCAAGGTATTCCCCTTATACATCAATAGGCTAAAAAATTAGCACCTGTAGAATGCTCGGTATCAATAATGAGTTCAGACTCATTAAGCCCTACAAAGTTCCAAGTAATACAAGGACTTCCTTTGCAGCGTTATCATCCTTTAACCGAACAACGAGTGTAAAAACTAACTAAACCAATGCAATGTAGCGGCCGCCACGATAAGGTAACGCAGGGTTTTGCCGATCAAAATCATCACTAATGCGGGGAGCACCCTAAGCTTTAACCACCCCGCCAATAAGCATAATAGATCGCCAATCACTGGCGCCCACGACAACAATAACGACCAAACACCGTAACGCTCAATAAGGGCTAAGGCTTTGGCATGTTTTCCTTCACTTAGGGCCTCGGGGGACTTTGCAAACCGGCCGATGCGCCCGAGATAAAAACTTGTCATCGCCCCTAAGGTATTGCCCACACTGGCCACCACCACTAATGCGACCCAAGCTTGCGGCGCTTTATTCAGCAACGCAATCAGTAAAACTTCTGATCCTCCCGGTAACAAGGTTGCGGCTAAAAAAGCCCCAGAAAACATCATGCTTAATTCAGACATAAAAGCTTACTCTATGAAATTACAGCTCTTTAACGCTCACAAACAGAGAACTACCACAGCGTTAAAAGGATGTAGCGACTAACCATTTCACAACAAACTCATTTATCACAATAAGTTATAAGAAAATCGGTTTGTTATAACCCTATCACAGCCGATACAATGCCTCTAATGGCAAAAAATGTCCTGTACCTGACTCGTCGCTTGGTATAAGTTCATTCACTTCAAGTGGATACTCATACTAGCATCTCAGGTCCATGGGCTTGTAATGATATATTTTTGGAAAACGCATGATCCTTCAAACCATTAGCCGCATTCCTTTTTGGCAAAAAGTCCTCGCAGGCTTTATTTTAGGTGCGCTCGTTGGCGTATTGTTAGGCGAAACCGCTACCGTGCTTAAACCCCTTGGTGATTTGTTTATCAGCGCCATTAAGATGCTGGTTGCGCCACTGGTCTTTTGTGCGATTGTGGTCAGTATCACCTCGCTCGGCTCTCAAACGAATCTCAAACGCTTAAGTCTTAAGACCTTAGGCATGTTTATGCTGACTGGCACTGTCGCCTCGCTGATTGGTTTAGCTGTTGGCTCGCTTATCGATATGGGCGGTACAATGCAACTGGCCACCACTGAAGTGCGTGAGCGCAATATTCCAGGCTTTGCGCAGGTGCTACTCGATATGATCCCAGTGAATCCCTTTGCCTCACTGGCGGATGGAAAAGTACTACAGATCATTGTATTTGCCGCATTAGTCGGTATTGCTATCAACAAAGTTGGTGAGAAAGCAGAGCCACTAAAACGCACCATCGAAGCGGGTGCAGAAGTCATGTTCCAACTGACACGCATGGTGCTTAAACTCACCCCAATTGGCGTATTTGGTTTAATGGCTTGGGTAGTGGGTGAATATGGTTTATCGACCCTATTACCTCTAGGTAAATTTATTGCCGCTATTTATATTGCCGCCCTTATCCATATGATTTTTGTCTACGGCGGACTGGTTAAATTTGCCGCGGGCTTAAGCCCTGTGCAATTTTTCCGTAAGGCCATGCCGGCGCAATTAGTGGCTTTTAGTACCTCTTCAAGCTTCGGCACTCTGCCCGCAAGTACCAGAGCGGTTGAAACCATGGGTGTTTCAAAGCGTTATAGCGCCTTCGTTATGCCGCTCGGCGCCACCATGAACATGGATGGCTGTGGTGGTATTTACCCTGCAATTGCCGCGATTTTTATCGCTCAAATTTACGGTATTCCACTCGACACCTTAGATTATGTGATGATTGCCGTCACAGCTACTGTGGCCTCAGTCGGTACCGCTGGCGTGCCAGGCAGCGCCATGGTGATGTTAACCGTTACCTTAGGCGTGATTGGTTTGCCCCTAGAAGGTATCGCCTTTATTGCCGCCATTGACCGTATTATCGATATGATCCGCACTGCGACCAACGTCACAGGCGACATGATGACCGCGGTGGTGATTGGCAAATCTGAAAATGAGCTTGATGTTGAGCAGTTCTACAACAACGAGTCTCAAACTGCTGCGGTTACGGGTAATTAATAGCTCACGGTAAATTTTTAATAGTTGCCCATAAAAAGACCGCCAAACGCGGTCTTTTTTATAAGACGTATTTCACCTTTAACGAATAAAACTCTTATGACTTTCGCCCAAACAAGCTGTTAAACTCTTCACTTATTTACTAAAAGTAGAATGAAACATGACTAAACTGTTTTTATTCCCACTAATCCTTTGCTTGCTGTGGATACTGTTTTTAAAAGCCAACGGCTTACCACTCGCTCAGGGAAAACGAGGCTTTATCTATATCATTGCCATCAGCGGCACGGTAATTTTACTGCTCATGTTGCTCCTGTGGTTAACGGCATAGAAAGCCTATTGTTAGTTAATAGACTTCTAAGCCTCCCCCTGCTTAGCCAAGCACGGCAAGCAAGATTCCCGCTGCGACCGCAGAACCTAATACCCCTGCAACATTAGGCCCCATGGCGTGCATCAGCAAAAAGTTATGGTGATTAGCCTCTAACCCCACTTTATTCACCACCCTAGCCGCCATTGGTACAGCAGATACGCCTGCCGCGCCAATTAACGGATTGACCTTACCGCCAGTTAATTTGCACATCAGTTTTGCCATCAGCACGCCTGCGGCGGTGCCAATCCCAAACGCTAGCGCACCAAGCACTAAGATCCCCAAGGTTTCGACTCGCAAAAACTGCTCCGCAGACAGTTTAGAGCCTACGGCTAAGCCTAAGAAAATGGTTACTATATTAATCAGCTCGTTTTGTGCCGTTTTCGATAGCCTATCTACTACACCCGATTCTCGCATTAGGTTTCCAAGGCAGAACATCCCCACTAGAGGCGTTGCAGCGGGCAAAAATAGAATCGTTAAGCCCAAGACCATCAGCGGGAAAATGATCTTTTCCTTTTTGCTCACTTCACGTAGCTGCTCCATTTTTATCTCACGCTCTGCTTGAGTCGTGAGCAAACGCATAATAGGCGGCTGGATAATAGGCACTAACGCCATATAGGAATATGCTGCTACAGCAATAGCCCCCAGCAACTCTGGCGCAAGCTTAGAGGCGAGAAAAATCGCCGTTGGCCCATCCGCCCCACCGATAATCGCAATCGCCGCAGCATCTTGCATGGTAAATTCAAAGCCGGGCACGAGATTCAGCGCTATCGCACCAATTAAGGTTGCAAAAATCCCAAATTGTGCCGCCGCACCGAGTAGCAAAGTCTTTGGATTGGCAATCAGGGTACTAAAATCGGTTAGTGCACCGACCCCCATAAAGATCAGCAGCGGAAAGACGCCAGTTTCGATCCCAACATGGTAGGCGTAATAGAGCATACCTCCCTCTTCGGTAAAGCCCGCATTGGGGATATTCGCCAATACAGCACCAAAACCAATGGGTAACAGCAGCAGAGGCTCAAAACCACGTACTATCGCAAGGTATAGCAGCAAGGCACCCACGGCCATCATCAAAACTTGCCCAGCAGTAAAATGGGCGATGCCCGTTTCGGCCCAGAAAGCCAGTAAACCATCCATAACGACTCCTAGGCTAAAGCCAGTAATTGAGAACCCACGGCAACCGAATCCCCTTCTTTCACAAACAGATGGGTAATAATGCCATCCCCCTGAGCACGGATTTCTGTCTCCATTTTCATCGCCTCAAGGATGATAACCACATCTCCGGCGCACACCTTGTCACCAATGCCAACATGCACTTTGAAGATATTGCCCGATAGTGGCGCGCTCATCTTAAGCTTAACCTCACTGGTTTGAGCCACTGGTGGAGTGTTCGATTGATAAGGGGGAGTATGAGCAAGCTGCTGTACAGCTTGAGGTTGGATCTGACTAATTTCACCGCCTTCGGCGACCTCAACCACATAAGTTTGCCCCTCAACCGTGACGGTATAGGTTTCGGCCTCACGCGGTGTAACAGGTAACACTGGCGCGAGTTCAGGTTTTGGCTCAAAGGCCGTTGGGTCGTGACGGTTCTTTAAAAACTGTAAACCAATCTGTGGGAAGAGCGCATAGATGAGTAAATCATCGTCCAGAGACTTTTCTTTGCTCTCTGAGACGAGACTTATCCTCTGTTGCTGCGCCTTTGAGATTAATTCCGCGCGCAGCTTTTCAAGCTCTGGTGAAAGTAAATCCGCAGGACGGCAGGTTATCGCCGCCGCGCCGTTTAGCACTCTGGCCTGCAACTCGGGATTAACCGGGGCTGGAGTGGCGCCATATTCGCCCCTTAACACGCCTTCAGTCTCTTTCGTCAACGATTGATATCTTTGCCCCATCAGTACGTTGATAACCGCCTGTGATCCAACAATTTGCGAGGTTGGCGTAACCAAAGGCAGAAAACCTAAATCCTGACGTACCCGAGGGATCTCCTCCAGCACAGCATCGAGCTTATCGGCCGCGCCTTGTTCTTTGAGCTGACTCTCCATATTCGTCAACATGCCACCGGGCACTTGAGCGCGAAGAATGCGTGAATCAATGCCCTTTAACGCCCCTTCGAACTTGGCGTACTTTTTCCGCACCTCACGGAAATAAGCGGCAATCTCTTCAAGTAAGGCAAGGTCATAGTGAGTTTCACGCTCAGTCTCCGCCACCATAGCGACAACAGTTTCAGTTGCCGTATGACCATAGGTTTGGCTCATGGAAGAAATCGCGGTATCGAGCACATCAATTCCCGCTTCTATCGCCTTTTGATAGGTAGCAGTGCTTAGCCCTGTGGTTGCATGACAATGGAGTGATAGCATGAGTTGAGTTTGAGATTTTAAGCGACTAATAAGCTCAAAGGCTTCCATCGGCTTCAGTAAACCCGCCATATCTTTAATACAGAGTGAATGGCAGCCCATATCCTCAAGACGTTTTGCCATATCGACCCAAGTATCAACCGAATGAACAGGGCTGGTCGTATAGGAAATTGTGCCTTGCGCGTGCCCACCTATGTCACGCACCGCTTTTACCGCCATTTCGAGGTTACGAACATCATTCATCGCATCAAAAATACGGAACACGTCAACACCGTTAGCATGGGCACGCTCGACAAAACGTGTCACTAAATCATCAGCATAGTGTCGATACCCCAACAGGTTTTGTCCGCGCAGTAACATTTGCTGAGGTGTATTGGGCATTAACTTTTTCAGTTCACGGATCCTATCCCAGGGATCCTCACCCAAATAACGGATGCAGGCATCGAAGGTCGCTCCGCCCCATGACTCAAGCGACCAAAAACCCACTTTATCGAGCAGAGGTGCAATCGGAAGCATGTCATCAATGCGTAAGCGAGTCGCTAAAATAGATTGATGCGCATCCCTTAAGACGACATCGGTTAACTGTAATGGCTTAGGCGCCACAATCGAATTTACTCGGTTCATATGGCACTCCATTATTTAGCCTGAGAACGATACTGCTGGACGGCCAAGCTGATCGCGGCCACCAATTTAGGATCTAAGCTGTTTGTGGCTCCGGCAGAGCTCGCATTATTAACCTTTAAGTCATCCGTCGCTTTAGGCTCTTCACGGCACAACTTAGCAACCAGATTCACTCCTAATATCAATACACTTAAAAACAGATAGACCAGTCCCATGCCCAATAACATAATGCCAACAGCATCCAAAAGCTGTTGTGTTAGCTCCCCTTTCACTTCAGTACCTCCTTCACCTCTCAATCCACACCAAGTTTTAAATTTACAACTGCACAACATCTCCATTGATAACAAACTCAACCGACAAATGTAAATTGGTAAGACCAATTTACATAAGATCGGCAAGAGGAGTATGAGGGATCCTTAGTGAACGAGCGATAAAATGAATATTCGTTAATAAAACTAGCAAAACAAATATTTTTTATTGAAGAGAGCGCTTATTAGATAGCGTCGAGAGAACATCAAGCCTAACCACTCCTTAAGTTAGCTAAACTGCATAGCGACAAAAAGAGTATGATTTTTAAACTGAATGTTTAAAGCTTAAGGACAATTTAATCAAAGGTGCACCAATACATCACACTAAAATGTTTGGAAATCTGAAAGGTGTTTAAAAGAAAGAAAAGTATATAAGTGAAGAGTCAGAAATAGAGCAGTAATCGACTAGCGACGGCCATTAATGCCGAACGCTGAAGTTATGAAAAGCAAGGGTATAGGAAAGGAAGTAATCAATCAAAAACACTAAAAACAAAAAAGCCAGCTTATTCAGCTGGCTTTCTGCTCTCTTCACGAGAATGTTAGGCGCTTGGCGATGACCTACTCTCACATGGGGAGACCCCACACTACCATCGGCGCGATTGCGTTTCACTTCTGAGTTCGGGATGGGATCAGGTGGGACCACAATGCTATTGTCACCAAGCAAATTTGTTATTCACTACCCGTCTTATCTCACGCAGGCAGTAAATTAAATTCGGAAAGCTGGTTTGAGTTACACTTCTTAAGTGTTTGTATTCGTCTAAGTATCACTTAGTAAAACCCATCTGGGTTGTATGGTTAAGCCTCTCGAGTCATTAGTATCAGTTAGCTCAACGCCTCACAACGCTTACACACCTGACCTATCAACGTCCTAGTCTCGAACGGCTCTTTAGTGGACTTAAAGTCCAAGGGATGACTCATCTTGGGGCTCGCTTCCCGCTTAGATGCTTTCAGCGGTTATCGATTCCGAACATAGCTACCGGGCAATGCCATTGGCATGACAACCCGAACACCAGCGGTTCGTTCACTCCGGTCCTCTCGTACTAGGAGCAACTCCCCTCAATCATCCAACGCCCACGGCAGATAGGGACCGAACTGTCTCACGACGTTCTGAACCCAGCTCGCGTACCACTTTAAATGGCGAACAGCCATACCCTTGGGACCGACTTCAGCCCCAGGATGTGATGAGCCGACATCGAGGTGCCAAACACCGCCGTCGATATGAACTCTTGGGCGGTATCAGCCTGTTATCCCCGGAGTACCTTTTATCCGTTGAGCGATGGCGCTTCCATTCAGAACCACCGGATCACTATGACCTACTTTCGTACCTGCTCGACGTGTCTGTCTCGCAGTTAAGCTGGCTTATGCCATTGCACTAACCGTACGATGTCCGACC
>NZ_JBKEDJ010000017.1:0-104118 GCF_047975355.1 Shewanella sp.
AATTAAGCGATGACTTGATGGTAAGTTTCCACATGAAAAGACTCGACTAAATCCGGCATCACCTGATGGAAATAATGCTGAATGGCATTCTTAGCGCAGTGCTCATCGAACGCGGCGATATCGACAAACTTCTCCACAAAGGTCACACGGCGCGGTTCATCACGGCTAACGTTAAGTTCATAACGGATGCAGCCCGCTTCGCGGCGTGTATCGGGAATAAGAGAAGCAAGCGCCGCGATAAGCGCCTCAGTTTTGCCTTCCTTAGCTAAAAAGCTTGCGACACAAACGATTTGTTGTTGATTGATTTTATAGTCCGTAACTGTAGCCATTTAATTTCCTTAATATGATGTAAATTCAAACATTAAAAAACTGTTCACTCAGGTTGGTAGCGCATATCAATATGGGGAATGCCATCTTCCAAATACATTTCGGAACAGGCGTTAAACCCGAGTTTTTGGTAGAAGCTTTTCAGATAATCCTGAGCACCGATTTGGATCCCCGCTGTGGGCCAAGTACTGAGTGCAGCTTCAATCGAGCGTTGCATCAAAGGCGTTGCCAATCCCTTACCTCGTCCAGCAGATGACACCACCACTCTGCCAATGCTGGCCTCGGGATAACTGAGTCCCGGAGGCAAAATGCGGGCATAGGTGAGTAACTCCCCCGTTGGCGATAGGCCAATTAAATGCTGAGTTTCAGGGTGTCTATCTTTATCATCTAACTCTGGATAAGCACAGGCCTGCTCGACCACAAACACATCGACTCGCAGTTTGAGAACTTCATACAAAGTGTTGGCAGTTAATTGATTAAATTTGAGATTTTGCCACTCAACTGAATTTTGTATCGACATTAAAAGGCCTGCTTACGACTGAAAAGAGCTCGAGTCTATCACAGCGTTCAGCGCATAAAAAAGCGCCTAAATTCTGGGAGGATTAAGGCGCAAGGGTTACGCATTGCGAAAACGAAATGAGTCAGTCTTATTCGATCGCCGCATCGTGGGCGACTGGCCCTTGTGGTTTACGGATAAGCAGCACAGCCACCACGGCAATTAACAACAAGGCACCCATAATCAAAAATACATCGTTATAGGCTTGAATATAGGCCTGCTGACTCATGGTTTGCCCTAACAGAGCCTTGGCCTGCATGGAGGCGGTATAGGGATCCGAGCCGCCCTGTTGCAACATACTGGCACTCTGATTCAAATAGTCCTGCGCCTGTGTGCTGACCGCAGGTAAAGACTCCTTCACATGGGCCAAATGGCTGCGGGCCAAGTTATCGGTTAAGGTCGCCACCAGCGCGATACCAAAGGCGCCGCCTAAGTTACGCATGACGTTCAATACGGTCGAAGCCGAAGGATTCTCATGGGGCTTTAAATGGGCCGTCGCCAACATACCAATGGGCACTAGGATAAATGGCTGGCCTAAGGCGCGCACCACTTGAGAGGCAATCATCTGCGGCCCGGCGTAATCGGCGGTCATTTGGCTATTCATGTAATAACTTAGGGCAAACATAAAAAAGCCGAAGGCGGCTAAGTAACGCCCGTCGAAACGTTGCATTAAACGCGGCACTAATGGCAATACCAAGAGCTGCGGGAAACCCATCCACATAATAACTTCGCCGATTTCCAGCGGCGTATAATCATGCACTTGGGACAAATAAAGTGGGATCAAATAGATAGCGCCAAAGAGTGCCATCCCCAGCAAAAAGTAAGCGATTGTCGAAAGCACAAAATCGCGTTTACCGAGCAGACGTAAATTCACTAAAGGGTCTTTGCGTTTAAGCTGGATCCACACAAACAGCACTAAATTCACTGCGGCAATGATGGCGAGATTACGGATCAAATCCGAGCCAAACCAATCCTTGCGGTTACCTTCCTCTAGCACCACTTCGAGGCAGCCCATACCCAGCGCCATGGTGACAATGCCCGCTAAGTCGGCATTTTTCAGTTTGTCCCACACCACAGGGCGCTTTTCGAGACCATAGGCCAACATCGCCATTACCAGCAATCCGGGCGGCACGTTGATATAAAACAGGTAATGCCAACTAAAATGCTCAGTTAACCAACCACCTAAGGTTGGGCCAATCGAGGGAGCAAATGTCGCAGTCACCCCGAATAACGCCATCCCCACAGCACGTTTATTCTCGGGTAAAAATTCTAAGATCAGCCGAAAAGCTAGCGGGATCAACGCGCCACCAAAGAAGCCCTGCAACGCCCGAAAGGCGATCATGGCCTCGAGGTTCCACGAAATAGAACACAGGATAGAAGCAAAGATAAAGGCAGCTGTGGTCCACAGCAGATAACGCCTGACCGAAAGCCCTGTGCTTAACCAGCCCGAGAGCGGAATCGCAATCATCTCGGCAACAAGATAAGCCGTTGAAATCCAACTGCCTTCTTCCAGCGTTGCGCCTAGGCTGCCTTGGATTTCCTTCATCGAGGCATTGGTGATTTGAATATCGAGGATCGCCATAAAGGCGCCAATCAAACCACCAAAAACGGCAATCCAGGAACGGCGGCTACCGCGCCCATAATCGCTCGGTGCACTGGCTGTTCCCGCAGCCATGGCCGCGGGCAGCGCTTCTGTCCTGCTCATCTTAACGACCGATGTTTGCGGCGATAGCCGTTGCCGGATGAGACGCAGTATCGACCTTCACCACCGCACTTAAACCGGGGACGACACGCGCCACCTCTTCTGAGAGATCTAAACGGATCCGCACCGGGATACGTTGCACAATTTTCGTGAAGTTACCCGTGGCATTTTCGGCTGGCAGCAGACTAAATTTGGCTCCGGACGCCGGTGACAGACTATCGATAACACCTGTAAAGGTTTTGTCGGGAAACGCATCGAGACTGACCTGTACCGACTGTCCGGGTTGCATATGTTGGATTTGGGTTTCTTTAAAGTTCGCCGTGATCCATACAGCCCCATCCGGAACCAAACTGTAGAGTGCTTGGCCGGGCTGAACGTATTGCCCCACCATAGCGCCGCGTTTACCAATCACCCCAGAGAAAGGTGCGGTCACACGGGTATCATTGAGCTGAATTTTAGCCAGCTCCAATGCCGCATTTGACTGTTCAACGACTGAGCTTGCTTGGTTGAGCTGGGCATTAAACACAGCTAATTCACGCTCTTTGGCAATTAACAGCGCCTTGGCCTCATCGAGATGAGCAGTGGCAGAATCAAACCCAGCCTGCAATTGGTCAACATCGTCCTGTGAGCTGTAATTGCTGACTTTTAACTTTTTAGACCGGCTCAACTGTTGCTCGGCACGAAGTTTGTCGGCCTGCGCCGCAACCACGCCCGCACTCGCTTGGCTGATGAGCGCACGCTGCAATTCCACCTTAGCGGCTAAGGTTTGCAGATCGGCCTTAGCACTGGCGAGTGACGCCTCGGCTTGGCTGACTTTAGCGCTAAACTGGTTATCTTCAAGCTGCGCCAATAACTCCCCCTTACGCACATGTTGGTTATCGGTCACATCGGATAACACCACATAGCCCGGGACTTTCACGCTCACATGGGAGATATCGGCCTCAACATAAGCATTATCAGTAGATTCAATAAAACGTACTTGCGTCCACCAGTAATAACCGCCACCCGCAACGGCGGCGAGTAATAGTGGAACGGCGATGATGAGTTTACTTTTGGACATGAATGACTCCTTGATTAGTGGGTGCTAGTGTACTACTGTCTCATCAGGTTTATTAGATAGTTAAAAATCAACCCACTGTTTCACAGGTGTAACAATCATGGATCTCAATCGCGTGCAAATATTTGCTCAAGTGGTCGAGCAAGGCAGCTTCACCGGCGCCGCCAAGGCGCTTGGCTTAACTAAGGCCACTGTCAGTCGCAAGATTGCCGAACTGGAGTCAGATACTGGCACCCAGTTGTTATTCCGAACAACCCGAGCCCTTAAACTCACCGAGGCGGGTTCGAGTTACTACAATCGAATCAATAAGATCTTGAGCGATCTGCAGAGCGCCGAAAATCAACTCAGCGCTCACCAACAATTGATTAAAGGCAACCTAAAAATAGTGTGCCCCATCGAATTAGGCCAATTGTTCCTAGGGCCAATCTTCGCCCAGTTTTTAACCCTTTATCCCGATATCACCATTGAGGCAGAACTCACTAACCGCAAAGTGGATGTGATAGAAGAAGGTATCGATTTGTTATTTCAGATCGCCGACTCCCATGACAACCGATTGCAGAGTTATTCCTTGGTTAATGCCTACAAATCATTAATGGCCAGCCCCAGTTATTTAGCCGAACACGGCACCCCAAAAGTGCCACAGGACTTAGCCAAGCATAAAGCCATTCGCTTACAATCGGCCCATATTGAAGGTGCCTGGAAACTGTTTGATGGCAAGTCTTGGGTAGTGATAGAACCAGTAACACAACTGACAGTAAACAATGTCACCATTGCCCGCGAAGCCGCCATTGCAGGGCTTGGCATTACGGCTGTGCCATCGATTATTGCCCATGAGGCGATAGAAAAAGGCTATTTAGTCCCCCTGCTCGACGAATACCCTATGGTGCAAACCAAAGTGGTGCTCAGTTATCCCAAGCGGGCTTATTTGCCGCGCAAGTATCGTGTGTTTATCGAATTTATCTACTCAGCCCTGTTTAAACGCTGGGGTTCACAGGTATTAGAAGTGCCAGAATTTATCGATCAGCAAGAACCAAGCAACTCTCGCCCGACTTAACAAATGTAACCTTTGCGCGGTAAAATTGAACAACACAGGATAAATCCTGAATGACAGAATTGCCTTAATCCTTAAGCCCCTATAAGCTGGGCAAGGTAACAGGCAGCAAAAGACCCTTAGGTTCCCTGATACACTTCACACAATAAAATTTAACATTTAATTTTTAATTTCGGAGGAAACCTGATGAGCTTAATTAAAGAGTTCAAGGCTTTTGCATCCCGTGGCAATGTGATCGATATGGCGGTGGGTATTATCATCGGTGCCGCCTTTGGCAAGATAGTTTCATCCTTTGTGGCTGATATTATTATGCCGCCGATTGGGATCATCTTAGGGGGCGTGAATTTCAGCGATCTGAGCATAGTGTTGCAAGCCGCCCAAGGCGACGCACCTGCGGTGGTGATTGCTTACGGTAAATTCATCCAAACCGTTATCGACTTTACCATTATTGCCTTTGCGATTTTTATGGGCTTAAAAGCCATTAACAGCCTAAAACGTAAACAGGAAGAAGCGCCTAAAGCACCACCAGCGCCAACCAAAGATCAAGAGCTGTTATCTGAGATCCGCGATCTGCTTAAAACACAGCAAGAAAAATAAGTTAACTTAGCTTTCTTATCTTTACTGATTGATATTAAAAACCCATCGATATTGATGGGTTTTGTTTTTATACAAGCACTTAGATTACTCGGGTACGTCGTGCACTGTTTCGCTATAGTCTTGCACCACTTCGGCGACGCGGATGCGATAGGAATTAAACAAACAGGGTACAATACCCGTCTGTTCAGCAATGCTGTGGGCCATTTGATTACGCCACTGGGTAATCGAGGCCATATCTTCCCAAAACGACAGGCTCAACACCTTGCCATCGTCGGTTAAGCTCTGAAACCGTTCAATTGAAATCAGCCCTTGGCGTCCTTCCAAATATTGGCGCATTTCGGCGGCCACGTGCAAATATTCTTCCTTGCCTTCTTTCGTGGGAACGACTTCAAAAATGACTGCGATCATAATGCTCTCCAGAGATAGTAATCCTTAATACCAGAGCTAAGCCTAGCCTATATCGCGCACTATAGCTCACTGATTTTTAACTTTAACATTGAACCTTGCCACAAAATGAGGTCAAGGCTCTGAACCCCACTAGTCGGGCGACTTATCGTGGCGATATAACCAGCGATATAGGGTCGGCAATACCAATAACGTCAGTGCCGTAGAACTAAACAGCCCACCGATAATCACCACCGCCAGCGGCTTTTGGATTTCACTGCCCACACCCGATGAAACCAAGATTGGGATCAAGCCTAATGCCGAGGTCAAGGCAGTCATCAATACAGGGCGCAGACGCCCAACCGTGCCTTCGTAAACCGAGTCATAGAGCGACTCGCCACTCTGCCGGCGCTGGTTGATCGAATCCACTAACACCACGCCATTGAGCACCGCCACCCCAAACAAAGTAATAAAGCCAATGGAGCTTGGCACAGACAGATAGGTACCGCTGACATAAAGCGCCACAATACCGCCGATAAGTGCCAGAGGGACGTTCGCCATGATCAGAAAGACCTGTTTCATCGCGCCAAAGGAAAAGTACAACAGCAAGGCAATCAAGGCGATGGAGACTGGCACCACCAACATCAGCTTTTGTTGTGCCCTTTGCTGATTCTCGTACTGACCGCCCACCATCACAGTGTATCCTGCGGGCAAATCGGCCTGAGGCACTAGCGCATAGATATCTTTAACCACTGAGCCCATGTCACGCCCCGCCACGTTGGCTTGCACCACCACGCGGCGCTGCACATCATCACGGCGAATATTCGGCGGCGCCATTTCAACTTCTACACTCGCCACCTCGCCTAAACGCACGGTTGCGCCATTGCTGCCACTGAGGAGTAAATCTTTAATCACATCTGGGCTGCGACGAAACTGCCCCGCAAGACGCAGATTAATATCGTATCTCGCGTTACCGTCGATCACTTGTCCGGCGCTCGCACCACCAATCCCTTGACTAACTAGCGACATCACTTGATCGACACTGATGCCATAACGGGCAAGCTGTGCGCGGTCAGGCCGCACCACCAGCTGCGCCTCACCACTCACCTGTTCGAGGGACACATCCACGGCACCGGGGATTTTCGCCACCAGATCGCTAAGTACTTGCCCCTTTTGTGATAACACATCTAAATCGGGGCCAAAAAGCTTAATCGCTAATTGTGCCTTCACTCCCGAGAGTAACTCGTCTACCCGAGTCGCAATAGGTTGGGAGAAGGTGAGCAGCAGCCCGGGGAAAACACTGAGTTTTTCTTCCATCAGCCGTTGCAGCTCCAAACGCGAGCTGGCCGATTGCCATTCTTCGATAGGTTTAAGGCCGATGTAGACCTCGATATTGCTCACAGGCTCAGGATCGCCGCCTAATTCGGGCGCACCGATACGGCTTAAGGCATATTCCACCTCGGGGAACTCCAGCAGCAAGGCCTCAAGTTTAGGCGCCACATCCAAGGAAGTACCAAGGCTCGCGGTTGGTGCCAGCGTCACCCTCAAGTTGATTGTGCCTTCTTCAAGTTCAGGCACAAACTCAGTACCCAGCCTTGGCAGCAGCACCATACTCATCGCAAACATCAGTACCGCGCTAATCATCACCAGTTTTGGTCGCGCTAGGGTTGCACTCAGCAGTTTGCGATAGGCTGCATCCAAAGGTGCTAACACCACGCTTTCCTTCAGTACCACCCCACGTTTAAACAGATAAACCGCTAGCGCAGGCACGGCAATCAAGGCCACCAACAAGGCAGAAATCATCGCTAAGATAATGCTGATCGCCATAGGTTGGAACAGCTTGCCCTCAACCCCTTCCAGCGCAAATAGCGGCGCAAACACCACAATGATGATGGCGGTCGCGAAGAAAATAGGACTACAGACTTCTTTCGCCGCCAGCATAATGCGCACGGCCATGCTGTTATCCGCTTCAACGCCGCCAGCACTGCCATCCTCATCGCCATGGTAAGGGTCGGCTTCGCCATCGGCGCGCGTTCTCGCTTGGGCTAAGTGGCGGCGATCTGGCTGAGTTAAATGTTTGAAAATATTCTCAACCATCACCACAGAGCCATCGACTAACATACCAATGGCCACCGCCAATCCGCCAAGGGACATCAAATTGGCGGAAAGCCCATAGTAAGACATCACCATCAACGCCAAACCAATGGACACAGGAATAGACAACAGCACCAACAAAGTTGCGCGGATATTAACGAGGAACAGCGCCAAGATAACCACGATAAACACAAAGGCCATCAACAGTGCATCGCGCACAGTGGCAACGGCTTTATCCACTAAATCCGCTTGGTCGTAAAACACCTCGAAAGACACGCCTTTGGGCAGTGCCTGCTCAATCAGATTAATCCGCGCATCGATATCATCGATCGTCGCCTTAGTGTTGGCGCCCATGCGTTTAAGCACTACGCCAGCCACAACTTCACCCAAGGCTTGCGCCTGACCCGCCTCATCGCGGCGCGTCATAGTCACGGCCCCAACGCGGATCTCACTGCCAAAATCGACCTTAGCAATATCCCCCACTCGCACCGGTGTGCCACGTACTTCGGTAAGCGGAATTTGAGCGATAGCAGCAAGCCCTGCCTCACCTGCGGGTAACATGCCATAACCCCGCACCACCAATTGCTCCTGGCCTTGGTCCATAAACCAACCTCCAGCGTTGCGGTTATTGCTCTCAAGCGCCTCACTCACCTGCGCCATCGACAAGCCATAGGCTCGCAACTTGTTAGGGTCGACCTGCACTTGATACTGACGCACCTCGCCGCCAAAAGATAAAACATCGGTCACGCCGCCAACGGGCATCATGATCAGTTTAACAAGATAATCGTTAAGGCTACGCAGCTCGGCGGCATTGATGCCCGAGCTAGGGTCAGCCCGCAGAATATACTGATAAATCTGCCCCAAACCTGAAGTGTTAGGGCCAATTTCTGGCACGCCCACCCCGCTTGGGATCATCTCCCGCGCCGCCTGTAACTGCTCAAACACTTGCTGTCGGGCAAAGTAAATATCTGTGCCCTCGGCAAATACCACGGTCACGATAGACAAGCCAGTGCGCGAAAGTGAGCGCACCTCGGTCACCGCCGGCAAGGCATACATGGCCGACTCGACCGGATAACTGATGAGTTTTTCCACTTCTTCGGCGGCCAGTCCTTCGGCTGCGGTATTGATAGTCACCTGCACATTGGTGACATCGGGAAAGGCATCTAGATTCAGTTTGGGCAACATAGCCACACTGGCGGCCACCACCGCAAGCAGTGCCAGCACCACTAATAGCCGATTTTTAATCGCGGCTTCGATTGCTTTTTGCAACATAATAATTCCTCGCGCGTTAGCCCTAAACCTTTAAAAAAGCTATCAAAATAGGGCTTGAGAAGGGTTAGCTAAACAGCTTACATATCAGCACAGCCATTAGTGGGCATGAATATCAAAGCCGGCTTTAGCCTGCTCCGACGCTAAGAAAAACGCGCCCTCTATCACCACTTTCTGTTGTGCCTGCCGCGCCTTATCTAACTCGTCTCCACGCACTAGGCTTAAGCCGCGTTGACGCTGAACCACTTCTACCTCAATGGCCTCAAAACCATCTTCGTCTTGAATAAAGATCTGCCAATCGCCGTCACCGCTGCGTGTTAGCGCTGCATCGGGTAGGACGATCCCTGATGAGAAGCCTGATGAAACGCCCGATGAGGAAGCACTTCCATCTGCACTGGCTGGCGTATCGGCAAAGTAAAGTTCGGCAAATTGCCCCGCGTGCAACAGCTGCTCCGGGTTTGGCATGCTGACTAAGACCTGCTCGGTGCGCGTCACGCTATCCAACTCATGGGAGCGGCCGATAATCTTGCCTGCCAAGGTTTTATCACCCACTTGTACTAACGCCGGACCGCCGACATTCAAATTGGCCGCCTGTGCTGGCGTTAATTGCGCCTCCACCCAAAGGTGCGACTCATCGGTGAGTTGCATCAATGGCGTTCCCGCAATAAATATTTGCCCTAACATAGCGATGTCCTGTTGCACTCGGCCATCGATAGGCGCCAATAATTGATAACTGCCGATGGCTTCGGGGGTCGACTCTAAGGTACGAATTTGTTCCGGCGTCATTTTGATCGCCTCCAGAATTGCCCGCTTAAGTTCGGCATCAACTTGCGCCTGCATTCTGCGACTCACGCTCACGGCGCCCTCACCCATACGACGGACTCGGCTCCATTCGGCGGCGGCATTGATATATTCCGCCTGCGCTTTCGCGACTTCTGCACCACCTAAGGTCAGTAAGGGCTCACCTTTTTTTACTTCTTGCCCCGGCACCACATGGCGAGCCTTTACGCGTACATCGAGCTGTGGCGCTAAGGTTGCGGTTCTATCACGGTCCACTACTAAGCTCGCCGTCGCCATAGTATTGAGATTGATATTGCTAAAACTTAAGCTGTCGCTGTTAAGGGGTAATAGACGGATCCCTGCGAGTTCCAACTGCACAGGCGTCAGAGTGAGTGCCTGCTCACCATGGTCATCTTCTGTAGCGTTTGCACTCTTTTCAGCTGTATTTGCCACCTTTTCGGCGCCGTGGTCATCACCTTCACCGGCGAATGTTGGCGCAGTCATAGTTAAGGAAGTGAGCATCAGCGCCAGCGCTAAACGAGAAGGAGTAAACAATGATCTTAAGCCCGTGGCAGGCGCAGTAGAGAAAGAATGGAAAAAAGATTTTTGAGTAATTGAATTCATTAGTATTACCTCACGATTTACTTTGCTGGCACGGCGTTTGTGATAGTAGTGGGCGTTGATTTGTCGGCTAACTTATCGGTCATGGGCAGCAGTTGACCGCTGTCGCCCATCCAAGTTAACCAACTCTGATAAATTGCCGTTTCGAGGGTTAAACCGACCAAATAACTGGCCGCGAGTTGTCGCCGACTCTGCAAATACTCGCTGGTACTCACATCGCCCGAACGCCACAGCTCACTTAAGGATTTAGCGGCTTTCCCCCCCGAGGCTTCGACTCGCTCACGCCAGTCTTGGTAGCGCGCCAGTAAACGGGGTAAGGCACTGTTGAATTGCGCCTGTTTCGCCGTAAGCACTCGCTCACGGGCTAAGTAGTTCTGCTCCGCGATTGCGATGCCCTTGTCAGCAACCGACTGTAACTCACTGTAGTTATTACGAACCTGCAAAGGGATCGCTACGCCGATGCCAACCTTGTTGTCATCACCTTCTTTTTCAACACCTAGGTTGATGGTGGGATCAGCCGCCGTATCCGCCTTAACCTTCATGGCATTAGCCTTAGCCAGCAACACCTGTTGACGGGCACTGGTCAAGGCGGGTAAATCTGCTTTCAGGGACATCTTCGACACAAATTGGCCAATCTCGGGGATAAACTCCTTAAACTTGAGCTTGTCGACGCCGAGTAACTCGATCACTTTGCCATCGGCCACTAAGGCAGCTTGCTCGGCCATAGCATAGTCAGCGGTGTTACTCGCCAGTTCGAGTTTCAGCAGTTGTAACTCAACATCGGATAAATCCCCTGCCTCAAAACGCTGCTCGGCAATATTCAGTTGTGCCTGAGTAAACCTTAATTGCTGCTCGGCAAAGGTGAGCGCCTTATTGCTTTGCGCCTGCTCGGCCAGAGCCAATAGGCGCTCGGCCAACATTTGACTGCGCTCTAAGCTAATGTCCGCTAACAGAATTTGCGCTTCGAGCTGGGCAAGTTGCGTAGCGACACCACGCTTATCACCCCAATCTAATGTCTGGCTCAGCTCCAAACTGTATACATCGGTATCGGCATTTTGATAATTCAGCCCAAGCTCGGGGTTATAAACGGCGCGATCCGCCGCGGCTATAGCCAGCTCCGCCTGTTGCTGCCGAGCAATTTGTGCCTGTACCTCTGGCAACTGATTAATTTTCTTGAGTAATTCAGGCAACCATTGATTGAGTGTGGCCTGGGTCTCTGGGATTAATAGGTCGTCTTGCGCCAACGAAGGGCCATCGGCCGATGAGGAGAGTGAATCGGCCTTAAGCGCTTTGGCTTCTAGTTCTGGGGTAGCTGCAACAGCATAGTTGACCTGTCCGCCGACCAGCACAAGCGTGCTAAACAGACCGAACAAGGTCTGGGCGATAATGGTTTTCTTCATCGCAATTCCTAACAATATCTAAATAGGATTGGCACCACGCAATGGGCGTATGGATACCAATCGAATACTCCCCACAGGCTAAATATCGATTAAGCTCAAAGCGCTAGCGCGAGCCATGGCAGTTCGAGGCCAATAAAACCGATACTTTGGGGATAAATTAAGGGCTTATAGCGGTACGCGCTAACAAAGCGATACGTGATCAGCGATAAGCAGATATTGAAAGTTAAACGATGGGAGGGCGATATTCAGGTAATTGTTCTGGTGGAAAATAGGCTAAATCCGTTGGCACATAAGCAGTTTCAAAGGCCGTCAGAGTTTCAGTCTCAGAATGGGATAACAAGGCCACGTGACCGCCGTGACATTTGCAATCGAGGCATAAATCAAAATCTTGAATTTCAGTGGTTTGCACTAAGTGTGAATGACCTGTAGCACTAGCAGCCGAAACGCTCACATTGAATGCGGCTTCGCCAAACGCCTCGGCACTGAATCCAAGTGTCTGCTCATTTGGGCACACACAATCCAAGCATTGAGCTAAGGTGGTCACGGGAGCACTAAATTGTAGATGGGGATGATGTTCAGCTTCTTCGGCGCCATTACCCGCGTGTAACTGATGCGCACCCAAATTCGCGCCCGCAAATTGCAGCACGATAATGGCTATCAGTAGGGTGACCATTCGGCTAAAGAATGGCTTGGCGGTCGAAATCAAATATCACCTTTGGACAATTCAGTCAGTAATTTAGCAATAGCTGGTGCAAACATCAGACAGGGATTTTAAGCATAAGTTCACAGCTTGCAAGTAAAAAATAAACCAAGCTGTGACACTATTCGCTTGAAAAGTTTACTTAAACACGCAGTGTTTAGCGTAATCGGCCGCTTCGTTCGCCGTCCAATCACCCGAAGGTTTATCCTTCATTTGCTTACACCAAGCTTCACTGCCCACCTCTGGCGCACAGGCACTTAAGCCAGCGGTAAAGGCCAACACTAAGGCGATAGCGCCTAATTTAGCGGTCGGTTTGACAGTCATAGATTTCAACAAAGACATAGTTAATTCCTTATAAGTAATACCCACCATGGGTCGTTAAAAAGTTGAACGTTTCGCAATCCAGTCGATGGCTTTGGCTTTTTGCTCTAAGGGGAACCAAGCCACTTCGCCCTGCATAAAGGGGCCGAGTAAACGCACCGCATTACCCACCCAATCTGGGCCACCGACAAATACTAGGGCTTCAAAGTTCGGGAGTTGGACTTCACCGCTGCCCGTTAGCGACTCAAACTCCCAGCCTTCGAGTAAGACGTCCGCCTCGATATACAGGCAAACCTGTCCCCAATCCTTGCGGTAACTCTTAATGGCCGGCTGTAAACGGGTACGATAATCGGTTGAAGAGAGTCGACCACTGGCGAAAAGACTGATAACACCCTTAGCAATATCGGGGATTTGGCATAACATAAAGGCACTCCGAAACGAGAACACTATTTTGCAAACGGGCAAACACGCCTGTCCAGCAAGAATGCGCCGATGATAACAAATCTATTGAAAAGCCATAAGCAGTTATTGCTCGCTTTTCAAAGCAATTGGACAAAACCCTAAGTCTGCCATGATAAAAATCTCAAACCGTGTGGAACTTCCGGAAAATGAAATCGAGTGGCAATTTATCCGCTCAAGCGGGGCTGGCGGACAGAATGTCAATAAAGTCTCCACCGCCGCCCAATTGATTTTTGATATCAGAAACTCATCTTTACCCGAGTTTTATCAGCAGCGCCTGCTACAAAAAGCCGATCATCGCATCACTGCTAGCGGCAAAATTATTATCAAATGTCAGGCGAGCCGCAGCCAAGAGGCGAATAGGCAAACCGCGTTGGATCAATTTATCGCCCTAGTTGCCAGCGTGGCCGAAGTACACAAAAAACGCATTCCGACCCGAGCGACCAAAAGCAGCCAAACCAAGCGCTTAGATGCGAAAAAACAACGCGGCGCCACTAAGACCATGCGACAGATTAAGTTTGATTAAACCCGCCGACAGCGCGGCGACATTCATAATGCAAAATCTGTCCGAACAGGTTAAGTTAATGGCATTCAACCCGTTAAGGTATGCCGTAAAAGGAAAGCGTAATGAATCATAAAGTTCTGCTCATCAATGGCCCCAATTTAAATCTCCTTGGCCGCCGCGAGCCCAGTGTTTACGGTCATCAAACCTTAGCCGATATTGTTGCCCTGTTAACTGAACAAGCGCAGGCAGCGGGCGTACAACTTGAGCATATTCAATCCAATGCCGAATTTGAGCTGATCAACGCTATCCATGCCACCGATGCACAGATGATCATTATCAACCCAGCGGCCTTTACCCACACCAGCGTCGCCCTGCGTGACGCACTGCTTGGGGTGGATATTCCCTTCTTTGAAGTGCATTTATCCAATGTTCACGCCCGCGAGCCCTTCCGCCACCATTCCTATTTGTCCGATAAGGCCATTGGGGTGATTTGTGGTTTCGGCGCCCAAGGTTATGAGTTTGCCCTCGCGGCGGCGATAAAGAGAATGAAGGCATAAACGCGCTTGAGCGTGAGTGCAGGGAGTCACAAGAGATGGCCGTTGACCTTCGAAAAATCAAAAAACTGATTGAATTAGTGCAGGAATCTGGGATTGCAGAGCTGGCTATTACCGAAGGGGAAGAGTCGATTCGTATCACCCGGTACAGCCCGCACACCGCAAGCGCACTTGAGGGCGCGCACAATCCTGTGCCCTCTCCTGCACTGACGCCAAAGCCAGCGAAATCCCGTAAGGCCCCGCCTGTGATTGAAGGCTTTGTACAGGTTTCTCCTATGGTCGGTACCTTCCATGTATCACAAGCTCAAGCCGAGGCGCCGCTGGTGCGAGTCGGCCAAAAAGTGACTCGCGGCGACACACTTTGCATTATCGAAGCCATGCGGATGCAAAATCCCATTGAGGCCGAGCGTGACGGCATAGTCGGTGCCATTTGGGTGAAAGAGGGAGAAGAAGTCGCCTTCGACCAGCCCTTATTTACCCTGATCGAAGCTGAGACTTCAACATAGAATTAAGAGGTAAAAATGATACTGATAACTGGCGCAAGCAGTGGCTTAGGCGCGGCATTAGCCGCCCTTTATGCCAAGGATAACCAAGCACTTACGCTTACCGGACGCGATGCCAACCGCCTGCACACTGTGGCCAATGCCCTCAGTCCATTTTCGAACCAAAGCATTAGCGCCATCAGTGCCGATTTAGCGGACGAAGCGAGTGTCGAAGCGCTATTCGATGGCCTCACCGATGCTCCCGACACTGTTATCCACTGCGCTGGCAGTGGTTACTTTGGCGCGCTTGAAACCCAAGGTGCGAATGAGATCCGAGCGCTGCTGAATAACAATGTTACCTCGACGATTCTGCTAGTGCGCGAGCTGGTGAAACGCTACAAGCAGCAAGCGGTAAAAGTAGTGCTCGTCATGTCCACCGCCGCCCTTGCGGCCAAAGCGGGTGAATCGACCTATTGCGCCGCAAAATGGGCGGTGCGGGGCTTTATCGAATCGGTACGTTTGGAGCTCAAGCAGAGTCCGATGAAGTTGATTGCCGTTTATCCCGGCGGTATGGATACCGGCTTTTGGCCAAGTAGCGGTAAGACGCTCGATACTTCCAGCTTTATGTCAGCCGATGAGGCCGCAGGCATGCTAAAACAAGCGCTGCTCGCCACTGAACATGGTTATATCGCCGATATAACCATTCAAAGAGGTTAAAAGAATAACGATAGGCGGCGCAGAGATGGATCTGCGCCGTAATTGTTGGCTTAATCAATACAGTTTGCAGTGCAAAGATTATCAGCGCGGCGACTCTCCCTATGGGTTAACCACCACATAACTAATCCACCTAAAGATAACAGCGCTGCGGCATAACCCGTTGCGGCGATACCTTGACCGGATAAAATCACTAAACTCCCCACCCAAGGGCCAATCGCATTGGCAAGATTAAAGGCGCATTGCACTAAGGCACCCGTCATGGCCTGCCCATCGGGAGCCACATCCATTAATCGCGCCTGCACTATGGTTGCCAGACCAATCCCCGATCCCACAAAGAACACAATCGGCATCAATGCCCAGTAAGATCCCGTTAAACTCGGATATAGCGCCAGCACTAAGGTACTTAATACCAGTGACCAAAATGCCGCCACCAGCGCCGACTTATCCGCCGCCCAGCCACAGACTAAAGTGCCTAAGGTGGCGCCAATGCCAAAGACCGCCATCATCACCGGGATTTTAAAGGACTCGACCTGGGTGACTTGGATCAGCGTCTCGGCCAGATAGGTATACACACAGAAAATTCCGCCAAAGCCGATAGCTGCAATGCCGAGGGTGAGCCAAACTTCACGGTTTTTCAGGGTTTGCAGCTCTTTTTTCGGGCTGGCATTTTGCGGCACGGCAACATTCGGCGCGAGAAAATACAGCATAACCGCAGTAACGGCGGCAATTATCGCCACTATGCCAATGCCAGAGCGCCAACCTACCGTTTGCCCCATCCAAGTGGCAAAGGGTACACCAACGATAGTGGCTAAGGTTAAGCCGATAATCACCCGAGAAACCGCCCGCGCCTTCATCTCCGGGGGCACTAAGGACGCCGCCAGTAACATAGCCACCCCAAAGTAAGCTCCATGGGGCAAGCCACTTAAAAAGCGGAAAAAGACTAACCAATTCAAACTGGGCGCAAGGGCGCTTAAGCCATTGGCAACCGCCATCATGGCGGCCAAGGCGATTAACAGCGTGCGCCGCTTAATCCTCACCCCCAACACCATAATAATGGGCGACCCCACCACTACCCCAAGGGCATAGGCGCTGATGGCATAGCTAACATGGGCGACATCGACACTTAAATCGCTAGCGATATAAGGCACTAAGGTCATGGCGGCAAATTCTGTGGTGCCGAGGGCAAAGGTGCCTAATGCCAAGGCGAGTAACACCCAAAGCGCGCGACTTTGAGCTTGAGGGTGGGGTTGAACTGCTTGCAAACGATTTCTCCGCGATTCTATAAAACGACAACTGGCTAAGAAAAAACTGGAGCCCACTCGGGGCTCCAGTTGTTAACGCTTCGGTAAAAACGAACTATTTAACTAACTGTTCTTGATAGGTTTGGCTATTCCAGTCAAAGGCATACAGCGTGCCTTGCCACTCATATAAGGTACGACCATCCTGTTGCACTATTCTGGCATTGCTCGGCAGACTCGACACACTTCGCGCCGCCCGTGCACGGGGAACTGCTAGCGTTTGCTCCGTCGCCGAGGCAGTGGATGGTCTCGCCGTCGAAGCCGCCGATATCACAGTCGCACTATTCGATGGCATATTCGACACCATACGGCCTTCGCTCGGGGAATATTGCATGCTGGTGGTAACCCGCACTGTCGGCGAAACTGCCACAGGTTCATCGTCATAAGCCATAGGAATCGACAAACCTATGCCCGAATAAGGTGAATTCCAATAGCGCCCGCTATTCCAGCCCCAGTCGTTCCAACCGTTATTATTCCAACCATAGCCTAGATTCCAGCCCGAGCCCCAGCCCGTCGCTAAGCCAACGCCTAGACCCAATCCCCAAGGATAATAAGGACGGTAATAGGGGCGATAGTGGCGGTGGCTATCACCATGTTTATGGTGATTATTATAATGATTGTCGTGGCGGCCATGACTCTCGCTATGGCGATCCCGTGCCGCGGCCAGATTCGGCACTGCTAAGGTGCAAATCAGTAAGGCGCCCAGTAAAGACAAGGCGAAGCCTGTTTTATGCCAAGACTCAGCCGGCTTATTTAAGCAAACTGATTGAAGTTGAAGGCATTTATCTTTAACAAGGAACGGAGAGAGTGTCATATAAACCTCGAAATACCAGGCACTGGTCAAATAAACATCGACCTAGGACAAGCATTTTACGCTTCCAAAGCTGGAAGATCACTGAATAGGTTAACCCTAAAACAGAAAAATGCTATAGTGCGCGCCACACGGATTTCCACTGCAGAGGCTATTTCCACATGAGTTTTAAGGATTTACGCAGCTTTATTGATCATCTGGAAGCCAATGGCGAACTCAAACGCATTAGCTACCCCGTTGATCCTCATTTAGAAATGACAGAGATCGCCGATCGCGTTCTACGCGCCAAAGGCCCTGCACTCCTATTCGAAAATCCAACGAATCATTCAATGCCAGTGCTGGCCAACCTCTTTGGTACCCCAAAACGCGTCGCCATGGCGCTGGGTAAAGAAGATCCACTCGCGCTGCGCGATGTGGGTGAACTGCTGGCGTTTTTAAAAGAACCCGAGCCACCACGCGGCTTTAAAGACGCGATTTCAAAAATCCCCATGTTCAAGCAAGCCTTGAATATGCCGCCTAAGACTGTGCGCAATCCTGCCTGTCAACAAGTGGTCAAGACTGGCGATGAAGTCGACTTAACCCAGCTACCCATCCAGCATTGCTGGCCGGGCGATGTCGCGCCGCTGGTCACTTGGGGCTTAACCATCACCAAAGGGCCGCGTAAGAGTCGCCAAAACCTTGGTATCTATCGCCAGCAGTTGCTCGGCAAAAATAAGCTCATTATGCGCTGGCTGTCCCACCGTGGTGGCGCCCTCGACTTTGCCGATTTTAAAGAGCAATTCCCCGGCGAGCGTTACCCTGTTGTCGTGGCTTTAGGTTCAGATCCTGTGACCATTTTAGGCGCTGTTACCCCTGTGCCCGATGCCATGAGCGAATACGCCTTCGCAGGACTGCTGCGCGGTGAGCGCACCGAAGTATGCAAAGCCTTAAGCTGTGATTTAGAGGTACCCGCCAGCAGCGAGATCATCCTCGAAGGTTATATCGACCCAGAGGAAATGGCCGAAGAAGGCCCCTACGGCGACCACACGGGTTACTACAACGAGACGGATAAATTCCCTGTCTTTACCGTGACCCATATTACCCACCGTAAGGATCCGATTTTCCACAGCACATACACCGGCCGTCCACCGGATGAACCCGCCATGTTAGGTGTGGCACTTAACGAAGTATTCGTGCCGATTCTGCGCAAGCAATATCCTGAAATTATTGATTTTTATCTGCCACCCGAAGGTTGTTCTTATCGGATGGCGGTGATCTCCATTCGTAAACAATATCCAGGCCATGCTAAACGGGTGATGATGGGCGCTTGGTCCTTCCTGCGTCAGTTTATGTATACCAAGTTTATTGTGGTGGTCGATGACGATGTGAATTGCCGCGACTGGAACGATGTGATTTGGGCTATTACCACTCGTATGGATCCTAAACGCGACACAGTCATGATAGATAACACCCCTATCGATTACCTCGACTTTGCTTCTCCTGTGGCGGGCCTCGGCTCCAAAATGGGTCTCGATGCCACTAATAAGTGGGAAGGCGAAACCAACCGTGAATGGGGCACGCCGATAGTGATGGACCCTAAGGTTAAGCAAAAGATCGACTCAATCTGGGATGAGTTAGGCATAGACGACAGCCCAACCCTATAATTCAGCTTAAGCACGAAGTACCCACTTAAGCCAAGAGAATAGGCCGCTAACGGCCCTAATGTGACACCTAACGACAATAGACAAGAAAGGTGCAAAGGAAGTTTGATGAAAACCATACGTTGCAAGATAGAGAAAGTAACCCCCTTTAACGACGCCGTGTATCAGGTGTGGTTAAAGCCCGAAACCCCCTTTGAGTTTCAAGCGGGACAATACCTATGTGTTGTGATGGGTGAAAAAGACAAACGTCCCTTCTCTATCGCGTCCGCCCCTAATGCCGAAGTCATTGAACTTCATATTGGCGCGGCCGTCAGCGAAAGCTATCCAATGCAAGTGGTTGAAAGATTGCGTAATAGCACGCATATCGATATCGAAGCACCCGGTGGCGAAGCCCATTTACGCCACGACAGCATTCGCCCACGTTTATTGATCGCAGGTGGCACAGGCTTCTCTTACATCAAGAGTATTGTCGAGCAACAAATCGCCCTCGGCCAACAGGTTGAAACTACCCTGTATTGGGGTTGCCGCACCCAAGATGCCATGTACTACGAAAGCATCGCCCGCCAATGGCACGACGCCCACCCCTGGCTGCACTTTGTGCCCGTGGTGGAAGAAGCTCCAGCCAACTGGCAGGGTAAAACCGCCAATCTGCTCGCCCAAATCAAGCAAGATTTCATTAGCCTCAATGGCTATGACATCTATATCGCAGGTCGTTTCGATATGGTCGGCGCCGCCCGCGAAATCTTCCGCGAAATGGGTGTCGATGAAGCCCATCTCTACGGCGATGCCTTCGCGTTTATCAAATAACGCGTTGATTTGTAGCTTGGCTGACCAACCTTTGCCAACCTAGATTCAAAACAATAACCCCCAGTTTTTACTGGGGTTTTGTTTTTAAGGGCGATTTGATTAAGTGTAAGGATTAAGCACTGTCATTCCAGTGACACGCAGCGAGTACATCCATGTATGCTCGACGGCGGCATCCATGCCGCCAACGGTCACTTTCATACCAATGCTTAATCTCTCAAGCCCAACGAAATCTTAAACTCTTCAGTTAAATCAGATATCTAAAGGGTTTCACTAAGGAAAAAAGATGATGTGACTGCCTCTGCTTACAACTTTTCAATTCCATTAAATGAAGCGGCTAATTGTTGGAGCTCACCAGTTTCATGAAGCCACAAATACACAGTGTCCAAAAACCGGCCTGATTCTTTGATAAAAACCATTTGGTCGCCTAACCCATTGCCCGCAATCGCGACCACATTATCGGGGAAATGGTGAAACCCTTTGCACGACTGAGTTTCATAAAGGATATGATTGCAAGTACGGGAAATTCGTTTTCTATCGGAAGTATCTTTAATCGGATACAACTCCCAATCATCTTCTGCTGTAGCGGCTTCGCCACCATTATCTAATTTCATCGCTTCACGGTACTCTCGAGGCAGTGTCGCCCCCAACTCTTGTTCCGTTAGCGCTAACTGTTCTTCCGATAAATCAAAAGGCACCAGTATCTCCTTAGCTATCTCACTATCCTGAAATCGATCTCTCAAGTAAAAACAATAACCTAATGCAAGGGATTTGGCTTTCATTAAAATCAAAATAAAAATCGTGAGGATAGCAACTTCTAAAACCTTATTGTTGGTAATTGCTCATCTAAAAATTATTCAAGTCGTATCTTTTTCCGAGCACAATACTTGTTCTTATTACTTGAGCGAGAATGGGTGACTTTTTAACTGAATTTATTTACCTAAACTCAAAAGGGGGAAAAGTCATTATTTGACCGAACGGCAATTTACTTTTGGATATCATAGGAATGAGGATTTAAAGGAGAATTTACCAGTCCAGCTCACTAAAACTATCAGGCTACTGTCATAACAAATTCAGCTTCGAGATTATGTAAGAGCTCAAAAGTGTTTATGCAATTAACACCAAAAATTTTGCAAATGTTAGGAATTAACACCTTCTTTCTAATGGAATTATTGAATACCTCATGTGTCACGATTGTAGCGCCTGTCACCATAGCTTTTGCTATAAGCCAAGGATCAGCACCAGAAAGAAACTCTTCTTTAGCACCAGGCCGCATACTTTCTAGTGCCATCACACAGTCAACTACAACTCCGAAGGCCGCTTGTGTCTGTGCATCATCCTGAGCATAAAAAATTCTGCAGTGCTCTTTTACCCATTCAGCTAATTCATCATTCCCTCTGACCAGTTCGTCTTTCACAAACTCGATACTAGCAACTCCATGCAGTACATTTGACGATAGAATCCATTCCCAATAGCCAGGGCAAATGGTCATGGAGTAATAACGATTTTTGGCTTCAATAAAGGTATTGGAGTCTAGCAAATACTTCATAACAATATAGCACTCGCATAGTTTTTAAGTTTGTTAGGCTTGATACCGAGTAAACTACCAGCATCTCTCAATAACATTCGACCACTAAGAGCCTCTGAAAGCACGGCATGAGAAAATAACCGACTATTTTTGGCTGCTGCATTAATATTAAAATTACCGCTGCCACCATCTTTTTCGCGAAACGCTTCTAACTCATTATTATAAAAATTCCAATAATCATCTTTAGAAATAACACCTAAGTCGTACGCCTTTCTTGCTACAACAAGTTTACTTACATGCAAACGATAACTTATATTAGCAAGATTCGTCATCAAACTATTTTCTTCATCCCATAGTGCAAAAAAAGTAGCCTTAGGTACAAGAAATTCACCAGCCACCGCATTACAAAATACCTCTTGTTTAGAACCGTGACTCTCAACATTAGATATTCCACTTTCACCTATCCACAAGTGAGCTAACTCATGAACTAACGTAAATAAGCGAGCGGTCGGAGCATCAGAACTATTAATAAAAATAACTGGAGCCAACTTGTCTGAAATTGCAAACCCTCTAAACTCTGATACCTGAAGTTTTCTATGTGTATTATTGCCAACGATCCCTGCTCGCATTACTAGGATCCGAGCAGTTTCTGCTCCTCTAATAATATCACGCATGTAGCTCTCCCAATCACCTTTGGTGGGTATTGGGACTTTAATAGTTTCTCTAATATCGTTCGCAACATCTTCAACTGAATCTTGAATGCTATAACTACCTATAAAGCTCAAGGGTTCTTCATTCTGAGATATTAAATAATCTTTGAACCACTCTTGCTTTATTAGCACTTGCTTTATCACATCTTTCATTTCCAAAGATGGTTCTTCTATGTGCTTATTCCCGATAGTACGTAAATCTGGAATTGGTAATGTATCTTTGGGAGGTACAGATAAGAACAAATACCCAAAAGGAATATGGGTAATCGCAGCAATTTTTTGTGCCTGCTTGAAAGTTGGTTTTTCCACTCCAGACTCCCATAATTCAAGCTTCTCTGGTTTGCTTAATCCCATTTTTTGAGTGAAAGCAAATGCACTCAGGCCAGCACGCTCTCGGGCCCAAGTTAAGATTGCTGGATTGATTAAAGCCTGCGTTACCATTATTCGTATTTTCTAATTTATATTACAAAGACTATAGATTACATATGCTAGCTTATTAATCAAAGTTTTTTCCAGTATTTTTAATAACCATATAAATAATTTAAATCAATCACTTATGTAACATCTAGGTTATGTCTATTTTAAGGTGAGCCACAATAGTCTGGATAATTAACATTTCAGAGTCACAACTAACACCAATACATCAGAAGTTCACCTCCCCTGCGAAGTTGCTGAAGGGCGTTGAAGAAAATCGCGTAACGCAGACAGGATGTCTGCGTAGCTTTCGGGGGGAAGGGATGCCCCATCGGAAGCGTTAGCGATTTTCGAATAAGCACGAAGCCACTAACCAATGCATCTAACTTCGCTAGGGACGCCGGGGGATTTCCAAAAGGGGAACAGGCGCTTTTCCCCTTTTGGTCGGGTGTGGGGTGAAGCCCCACGACTTTGACTTTGATTTAAAAGCTAGAAATTACAACCAACCCACGATGAACAGTAAAAACTCAAACGAAGTTTGAGTACCACCTACACTTGTGGTCTATGCAAATCAAACCTTTGCTCTTCGGATATCCCATAGTAGGCGGATGGGCCGCCGGCGCGCAGCACAGGTTCGGCGAGGGCGGTTTGATACACTCCTTCACTATTGAGTAAATGCTTGACGATATGCACGGCGACGACCTCACCTAAGACAAGCCAAGTATCAATCTTGTCCCCATTGGCGGCAGTTAATTGAATACATTGAGAAAGCTTACATTCAAAGTTCACTGGGCTTTCGGCCACCAGCTCGGCTTGGACGATAGTGCCCGCCTTAGGGGTGAGTCCGGCAAAGGCAAACTCATCCTCCCCTCGGGGCAAGATGGCGGAAGTTTGATTCATTTTCTCGGCAAGGCTGCGGGTGGTAAGGTTCCAGACAAACTCGCCGGTGTCGACGATATTGGCGACACTGTCCTTCCAGCCCGTGCTGGCAAAACCGATGATCGGCGGTTTGTAATTGAAACAATTGAAAAAACTATAGGGCGCGAGATTGCGTTGCCCCAGGGCATTGCGCGAGGAGATCCAACCTATGGGTCTGGGAGCGACAATCGCATTTAAGGGGTCGTGCGATAGTCCATGTCCCTTGCTCGGCTCGTAAAAATAGCGTTCTGTAGTCATCTTCTTCCCCTGTCGATTTGTGCCCAATAAAGCTTAGCATTCGCGAATGGGATTCATATTAACCCGTGAACGGTTCGAATAATACTGGATATTAATCCAATAAAAAGAGGGACATGCGTCCCTCTTTTTGACTAGCACTATAAACTAATTAAGCTCGAGGGGCTTTTTTAGTGCGGCGAATAAACGCCATTGAAAGCAAGCTTAATAAGCTCCAACCTAAGGCACCACCTGAGCTAGACTCGGGCTCAGGCTCGGGTGTCACAGGGGTGACTGGCGTAGGTTCAACACCATCAGACTCCACCGTCAGCATAAAGCTTGTGCTAGCGGCATCAGAGCTGATTTCGTTATCACGTACCGTCACTGTAACGAGTGTGTCGCCATGGAAGTTAGCTTCTGGGATCAGGGTAAAGTTATTACCGTTGATCTCTGCGCTAATGTGCTCACCAGAAACTTCAACCGTATTCGGGACCTTGTTTGCATCAACATAGGACACGCTCAGCCCTTCAAGACGGGTGTTTTCAGCCACGACTTGGTTGGCGATTGGCGCTAACTTGATATTGCCATTCACATTTACCGTATGTACTAAAGTGGTTGGTGTTGCACCTTCAAGATCGTAGTTCAGCTCGAGATCGAGCGTTTTACCTGTCGCTTCGGGTTGTACTGCCACTTTAAAGCTGACTTCCATACGGCTCTGCTCTGGACCGACATAGTCGTAACACACGACTAAATCGTTTTGCAGTACTTGGTCTAAGTTATCGTAACCTAAGACTTCATACAGGCTGCCATTTTTCGGCCCAACAGCACTTGACCAAGGAGAGTCGAAACCTTCAACAAAAACGGCCCCTTTAGCCACATTTGCACCTAAGTTGTTATAGGCATAGATGATCTCAAACTTGCCTGGACGATCGTCGATTCCACTGCGTAAAATCGCTTCAAAGTCAAACTCTTCACCGGTTTTGGTGTCTGTCACATTATCAAACTCTAAGAACAGCAGATCACCAAGATCTGGGCGATCTTCAGAGTATTGGCTCGCAATAGTCAGACCCCAAGGGTCGGTTGGATTACGACGGTACTTGCTAGTGAAAGTCCCACGCCAGAATGGTGCTAACGCTTCGTTCAGGAACCCTGGGCCACGATGCATAGACATGTACCAGTAGCCAGTGTTGAACTGCAACGCTCCCACGGTGTGCATGCGCATGTAACCCGCGTTAGGTTGATTGTAAACCTCAAACTTAGCGCCTTCTTTATAGAACAACCAATCGATAGGCACATCAAATGCGTTGTTAAAGTCACCTACAAGCCAATCTGCGTTAGGCTGGATTCTGAACTCACCGAATAAATCGATATAGCCACCTTTCGAGTATTCATCGATGATTGGGGTATGACACATCTTATCGGTTAAGTTAGTGCTGACCTTGTACTCACGTTGAACATCACGGGTCGATAACTGCAGTCCGCTGAGCGTTAAATTATGCTCATCGACCACAACGGCCTTAGTAACATCGTCGTTATTGGTCTTGACTGTCCCAGTCGCTATACGCATACCTTCGGGTAGCTTGACCTCAAACTTATAGTTACGATCCTGTGTCTCTAAGTTAGGCGCAATATTGAGCTTAACATCGATGACATCCATGCTACGGGCTTTATCTTGGCTTACAAACCAGGTAACCGCATCGTCTGCACGACGAATATCCAAGGCGGTAAAGCCTAAGGTGCCTTCGGCGCCTGGCATATTGCCTAAGTCAAAACCACCATAGTAGATATCGCCCGCTTTGGTTTCTGGAATATTCCAGTTCAGACCAATCTCATAGTTACCATTACCATCGTGTGAGGCAGGGCCTGAAATACTCAGATAACCTTTATCATCGTTTTCCATGACGAGGGCGTAATTGGTTTCAACCGCGACATCACCCTGACCTTGACCATAGGCCATGGCGGTTGCAATCCAGTAAGTGCCTGCTGCTGGGCTTTCGATGCTACAGTAGTTGTGCTCAGATTGGCTGCTTGAAATACACACTAACTCATCGGTGTATTCGGCTTTAATCTCAGTTGAAGTCGGGTTTTCACCTTCAGGCATAAAGGTGTTATTACCGTTTTCATCACGACCCACCATAATGAATGGGTGCAACTGAGTATAACGAGGGTTTAGGTCCTCCAGCGTAGAAACACGCGCTGCCTTTTGCACTTCAACCACTAAGCGTTTAGTCCCTTCAGGAACAGTCAGCGGACGAATATCCCAGCCTTTTTCAATATCAGCTTTTCTTAAAAAAGGGCCGACCGCGGTTAAGGTACTAGAAGACATCTCTGGCTTCACTGGGCCATAGAAGCGCGGCGTCAGCTGGCTATATGAATCAGTGTTAACCGTAATAGATTCAGTACCTTGGTCACGACTAATCTCAAAGCGATGTGACACAGGCAACTGATCGGCAACACTCGCCACAACCACAGGCATGTGGACTTCAGGAGAGTTACCATTCACTTCTTTCAGCAATACTTGACCGTTAAAGAATGTGTCCTTATTGAGAACGGCATCCCATGGTGCTGTGCCATCTTCAGGCTCAACTTTCATCTCGATCAGGTTTGGCGTTGTAGCAGTGATAATAATGCTTTGCGACTCACCCGCTTTTAGGCTGAATTCCGCAGGCGATACCGAAACCTCAAAACCTTCTTCCTTGCCGATGCCTTCGACTGTCCAAGTACCATCACGGGTAGCCTTAACGGTACGCATCCAGCTACAGGTTTTCTCGCACTCCATTTCAACCATCGAAGGTAAGTTCAACCAGTTAACTACACCGCCATTGGTAGGATCGGCATTACGGTAGTTTTCGATGGTTTCATCCATCACTAATCCCGTATCCGCTGCACGCGCCACGTTAATCGCGCCCGCACCCGCCATAAAGTTGTAGAAAGGTTCAACCAACTCATAACCAGTATTTAATACTACTGGGCCTGCGGTGAGCATGAGTGCTGACTGGATTTCTGCTGGCGTCCAATCGGGATGCAACTGAGTTAACAGCGTCATCGCACCCGTCACATGCGGCGCGGCCATTGAGGTACCGCTCATAAAGGTCCAGTCAGATGCGGTAGGATTATTGGTAAAAGGCTGATCGTCGGCGTTGGCCGCGTAGATATCCACACCCGGTGCAGTTAAATCAGGCACTAAGGTGTTGTTAGTCCGACTTGGCCCTAACGAACTGAAGGTGGCGAGGTTATTACCCGCAGTAGCATCGAAACTATACTCGTTAGTAAAGTCGGTAATAGTTGCACGCGCAGCCCCCGGATTACGGTTAACCCAGTTACGGATTTTGAAGCGATCGGCATACTTCACCTGGATCCCCGGGATCACATACATATCCGCTTCGAGGTTATCTACTGAAGAGCTCATATTTTGCAGGATCACGCCACCCGCACCACCCGCAGCCACGTTTTTCGCCTTATCAATACGGGCAATATCGCCGCGTTCACAGACGACAATTTGGTCGGACTTGAAGGTTCCCGCAGGGAAAGGCACATTACAGCTGGCCGCTGTGTAGCTGTCTTTGGTGTTTGGATCGGCAAATTTTTCCGCCAGCACCACTTCACCCGTGATAGAACCAGAGAAACTGGTACCTTGGATCGGTGCCGTTGGCGCTCCTGCGCCTTCAAAATTACTAATGCTCTTGATACCAGCCTTCAGTTTACGGTCATGGGTAGTTGCGCCCACTGTCGTAACCCAAGGAGAAGAGTGGTCAGCAGTCCAATAGGCGCCGCTGTTACCCGCTGCTGCAGCAACTGAAATACCCGCTTCACGGGCAGACAGGAAGGCCAGCTCCATTGGATCGGCCCAAGGCAGAGACTCAGCGCCACCGATAGAGAAGTTGATTGCATCTACGCCATCGGCAATCGCATCTTCGAATGCCGATAAAATGGCTGTCTCAGGGCAGCCCGCATAAGGATCGCCACTGCTGCCAGGCCAACATACTTGATATGCAATAATATGAGCACGGGGTGCCACACCACTGGTTTGTGGGAAATTAAACGGCACATCCACACCATCGCTGACTTTATCGCCGGTAAAACCTTGCAGAGGCGTATCTTTAAGCGTGTTACCTGCAACTGTACTTGCTGTGTGTGAACCATGGCCCGCATAGTCCTCAGCGTTTGCAGGACGGATCATGACCGCCTTGCTCGACGTTTGGAACTCAGGCGCAGCATACACATCGGTGATTTCAGGGTAAGAATGCAGACCCACTAACTTGTTGTTACAGAGTTCAGGGAAGGCGCCACAATCGCCGATCGCCTGCCCCTTGTATGGGTTTAAGCGTGCATATTCTTCATCGTCGGCAAAAGCGACATGGTCGGTGTTGATACCGGTATCGATAATACCGACTACCATGCCCTCACCCTTCACCGGCAAACCGCCTTGCGTCGCTGTACCTTGCCACATTTGATCGGCACCAATGAACTCGGGGCCGCGGTCGGTACGCAGTTCAAAAATACGGTTAGGGGAAATACGCTTCACGCCAGGTTGGTGCGACATACGAATCGCATCTTCCTGCGTCATCTCAACGACTAAGGCGTTGCTGGCGATAGTGAATTGCTTGTTGATTTTAAGGTTAACACCCGCCTGACGCACGCGAGAAACAAACTTGTCCTGCTTGCCTAACAAGTAACTCTTATAGGATTGAGCCGCAGCCGTGTTTACGCTGACACGCCCCTTAGCGATGATAGAGCGGTTAACAGGTGCTTTAGTAGCAGCAAAACCTGGAATATCACCCTCGTAGGTCGCAAGGGGTTCGGCATCTAACTGAACGATATAGGTTTGCACACCCTTAGAATTGGCTTCGGGTTGAAAAATCTCTTCGGGGGTACGGGCTTTCTTAATGCGGTTGATTTGTCCTGGCGTGCCGACATAAATATCTCCGCTGAGCTCAGCCTTGCGCTCATTGGTCACTTTTAGTACATCTTCGGCGGTGAATGTAGGCGTATAAAAACTGCTCCCTGCAACCTTCTCCATCCCGGGCTCTGCCAATGCAAACGTGCAAGCACCACTCACATAGAGCGCGGTCAAGCTCGCGATAGCGGTACGTTTGAACTGCTGATTATTCATAGCATTTCCTTCAGAATTATATTGTTATTTTTTTGCGCACAGAGGTGCACGACTAGATATAACAAAATCCTGTAAAAAAATGCGTACCATTATGTAACCTGCAAATAACTAAAACTAAACAACCAGCAACATTTAAACCCTGTGAGAGGGGTGAATTCACAGCGCAGATAATTTTAGAAAAATCATAAAAATATACAGTCATTTCAACTTGTTCAGACTATTCTGCTAGAGTGTTGCAGATTAGGCATGGATAAAGCTCATCAGTCGGGCAAAGGAGTGGATATGAATCCGATAAATGCAGTCTGGAAACGTTGGCTATTAGCCCTAGTGTTAGCCGTCACGGGTTGCGCCAGCGTTGCTCAGGTAGATTTTGATAATCTATATGGTAAAAGCTCGCCACAGACGCGGGCCGACAATCAGCTTCATCTGCGTGAACTCACAGCACAAACAAACACTTATCACTCATCGGTTGAGCCCATCATCAACAGTCGCTGCGTGGTCTGCCATGCCTGTTACGATGCACCCTGCCAACTTAAAATGACCTCCAGTGAAGGCATTGAGCGGGGAGCCAATAAGGAAAAAGTCTATCAGGGTACCCGCTTAGTGGCGGCAACGCCGAATCGGTTATTTGTCGATGCCCTCACCCCTGAGGCGTGGCGCGAACGCGGTTTTTATCCCGTTCTTAATGAGCGCGTTCAAACTCCACAAGCCAATACCCAGGCCTCAGTGTTGGCGCGGATGCTGACGCTAAAACAAGCGCATCCCCTGCCGGAGACTAAGCTACTCGATAAAAGCTTCGACTTTAGCCTCGATCGAGTTCAGCAATGCGCAAGCATTGAGGAAATGGACAAATACGAGCAATACCAACCGCTTGCGGGTATGCCCTACGGCTTGCCTTCGCTCAATCAGCAGGAACATAAGGTATTAATGCAATGGCTCGAACAGGGCGCAGTGTTGCCAACGCCGCCCACCCTCAGCGCCGAATTCAATAACGAAATAGCCCGCTGGGAGCAGTTCTTAAATGCCGACAGCCTTAAGGCGCAACTGAGCGCCCGCTATATTTACGAGCACTTGTTTGCCTTCCACCTGTATTTTGAGTCCTTAACCGCGGCCAATGCCCCTGCGGCTTACTTCGAGTTAGTGCGCTCACGCACGCCGCCGGGCAAACCGATTGATCTTATTGCCAGCCGCCGCCCCTTCGATGATCCGCAGGTATCGCGGGTGTATTACCGCTTTAAGCCCTATCACGCCACGATCGTCGATAAGACCCATATTCCCTACGCCTTAAATAACACTGTGCTGCAAAACTGGCAGCAGTGGTTTATCGATGCCAAGTACCAAGTCAGCTCGCTGCCCAGCTATAAACCGAGCGTGTCGGCCAATCCCTTCGAGGCCTTTATTCAACTGCCCGCAGGCTCGCGCTATCGCTTTATGCTCACCCGCGCCCAAGATACGATTATGGGCTTTATCAAGGGGCCGGTTTGCCGTGGTCAGGTCGCACTCAATGTGATCAACGATAGATTCTGGGTTTACTTTGTCACCCCAGAATATATGGATGACAGCGATTTTACCGACTTCTATCAGGGCCAAATCGAGAACCTACGCATGCCCGCCGAGGAAGAAAGTACCGCCCTTGCAGTGACCTGGGTGAAATACGCCGCCAAACAGGGCGAGTATATGCGGGCCAGAAATCAGTTTTTAAATCAAAAATTTAAAAACGGTCGCCACCTCACCATCGACGGTCTATGGGACGGTGAAGGTAAGAATGATAATGCCAGCCTGACGGTATTTAGGCATTTCGATAATGCCACTGTGGTCAAAGGGTTAGTGGGAGAATCCCCCAAGACGGCTTGGGTGATCGATTATGCCCTACTTGAGCGCATTCACTACCTCTTGGTCGCGGGTTTCGATGTTTATGGCAACTATGGCCACCAACTGCTCACCCGCCTGTATATGGATTTTTTACGCATGGAGGGCGAGTCTAACTTCTTGACCTTGTTGCCCCAAGAGGAAAGGCGTAAGCAGTTTAAAGATTGGTATCAGGATGCGGGCACCCAACTGACCGCCTTTATCGCGGGGGACATTAACACCTTCAATCAGCCCACTGGCGTGCTCTATTATACGGACGATCTTAAGGCCGAACTCTACCAAAAGTTGGCCGCTAAGGTCGGCGAGGTTCAGCCCCAACGTTATCAGATAGCACTCAGTCAGCTACACCCCAACAGCAAGGCGCTTTTGCAGGCTCTGGCGAGAGTCAAAGGCACGCAAGCCACCCTATTGCCCGAGCTGACGATGATTATGATAGAGCCTGAAAAAACGGGTAAATCAGAGATCTTCACCTTAGTGCGTAACAGTGCCCATCGAAATATTTCGAGCCTATTCAATGAGGAAAGCAACCGCGAACCCGCCAAGGACGATGTCACTCTGGTACGCGGGCTATTGGGCAGTTATCCCGAAGCCTTCTGGCATATCAAGGAGCAAGACTTAGCCAAAGTCGTGGCTAAGGTCGAAGGCATGCAAACCGAAAAGGACTATGAAGCGTTATTGGATTTTGTGGCGGTGCGCCGCACCGATCCTCGTTTCTGGGCCTTTAGCGATAAACTCAATCAAGCCTTTTTCGACAGCCATCCGATTGAAAGTGGTTGGCTAGACTACAATCGACTGCAAAATCGCTAATAAAAAGGGAACCCTAGGGTTCCCTTTTTATCGCCTTAAGCTTACCAGATCTTCACGCGATCCTCTGGTGCTAAGTAGAGCTTATCACCGGGCTTCACATCGAACGCAGTGTACCAAGCATCTAAGTTACGCACGGTCAGCGCGCGATACATGCCTGGGGCATGGCCATCGGTCGCCACGCGGGCACGCAGGGCTTCGTCACGCATCTTAGTCTCCCAGGTTTGCGCAAAGCCGATAAAGAAGCGTTGATCGCCAGTAAAGCCATCGATCACTGGCGCAGGTTTACCGTTTAGCGAAGCATGGTAGGCATCGAGCGCGGCCGCTAAACCCGCCACATCGGCAATGTTTTCACCTAAGGTCAGCTTGCCGTTTACATGCAAATCTGGGAATGGCGCATAAGAATCAAACTGTTTCGCCAATGCCTCACCCTGCTTAGCAAACTGAGCAAAGTCCGCTGGTGTCCACCAGTTACGCATAGCGCCAGTCGAGTCGAACGCCGCACCATTGTTATCGAAGCTATGGCTGATCTCATGGCCAATCACAGCGCCAATCGCGCCATAGTTATAGGCGGCATCGGCCTTAGCATCGAAGAATGGCGGCTGCAAAATCCCCGCAGGGAAGTTAAGCGCGTTCTGCACCGGCAGGTTAACCGCGTTAACCACCTGCGGCGTCATCCACCACTCGCCCTTATCCATTGGCATACCGATTTTGGCGAGTTGATGGGCGTATTCCACCTTTTCACCATTGATAGCATTGGCATAGGCATTGGTTGGCGATACGGCATAGGCATCGTAATTGCGCCACTTATCGGGATAACCCACGCCCACGGCGATGGTCGCAACCTTAGCCAAGGCTTCCTTCTTGGTTGAAGGGTCCATCCACTCGAGTTTTTCGACACGCTTGCCAAAGGCAGTGACAATATTATCCACCATAGTGCTGACTTCGGCCTTGGCCGAAGCAGGGAAATAATGCTCGGCGTAGGCGCGGCCCACGGCATCACCAAGGTATTCATCCAAGGCACTCAATGCGCGTTTATCACGGCTGCGCTGCTCAGGTGTACCCGACAGCTTAGTGCCGTTAAAGGCAAAAGAAGCGTTATCAATAGCCGATGGCAGTACATCGGCGTGGCTGTTGATATGGTGGAACACCAACCAGTCTTTCCAAGCATCCAGCGGCTCAGAGGCCACCAGCGCCGACAGACCAGTAATAGCACTGGCGTGGTAGGCGGCAAATCTGTCTTGCTTACCAAGCTGCGCGGCATCTAAGAAGGCCGTCCAGTCGATACCTGGGGCTTTAGCGTCGAAGTCGGCGCGGCTCCACACACCCGATGCCTTAGTGAAATCTTCACTGTCTTCACGGCTGGCGTGGGCGACGGCAATCTTATGTTCGAGGGCAAAAATACGATCGGCACGGGCGGCGGCATCGCTAATGCCCGCATCCGTCAGCAGGGTCTCGATATAGGCACGGTAAGCGGTGCGAAGCTCCACCATCTTAGGATCGTCCGATAGATAATATTCGCGCTCGGGTAAGCCTAAACCGCCTTGCAGCAGGTAAGGCAGCACTTCACCCGGTGTCGCTAGACCTTGAGTCACGAACACCCCGAAGAGGTTTTCGGTGAAAAAGTCGGTGGCATTGAGTGGGTCGACATCGGCACGCAGGTTAGCCCCGAGCGCCGCCGATAAGGCCTGTTTATCCGCTATCGCTTGATAACGGGCCAAGTCGGCTTCCATTGGCTTCATCCCCGCCGCATCGATCGCCGCGGTGTTAGTGTAAGCCTTGTAGTAATCGGCAATGCGCGCATCATCACTGCCAGCGGCATGTTCGGCCTTGACTAAGTCGGCGATCAGGCTTGTCTTATGCTTTTCCGTCTCTTGGAAAGCCACTAAGAAGGCACCCGTGCTCGAGCGATCGGCAGGGATCATCGTCGTTTTCATCCACTCGCCATTGGCGTAGGTATAAAAATCATCGCCGGGCTTCACCGTGGGCGACATGGCCGCGAGGTTAATGCCGATTGGCATGGCAGGTTGGCTAGCAGCAGGCGCTGCGCTGGTTTGTACTTTTGCAGCATTGTCGCTGGCGGCAGCAGCGGTTTCCTTGGTGTTATCACCACAGGCAGTGAGTCCCGTCAGTACTGTCGTCGACAGTAATAAGGCGGGGATCAGGCGGTCCGACATAAAAGACTCCTTCCGTTGTTATTCTTGTATTTTTGGTATTTTGGCTATTTGAATGCTTTCCAGCATGGCGAGGCAGTGTAACTGGCGATATGGTGGGATGTAAAAGAAACTCACACTTTATGATAGAAAGTTAATGCAAACATTTTGAGCCATTCGGTTTATGGCTGTACGGCTTTGTATTCTGCGCCACCTTTCTTTAGAATTGCCGCTGTTATCCCATCAATGGATTTCGCAGTTCTCTTTATCAAACCGATTGATTATATCTAAGGCTTCCCGATGAAACTCACTTGTTTAACTCAACCCATTTATGACCACTTATACCGTGATATCAGTGAGTTTCGCAGCACCTTCGACCTCGCCGTTAACGAGGCTAGCTCCTTGGATGAAAAGGCCGACACGCTACATACTTCACTGATTATTGAAGAATTAACCGAACTTGCCGAAGCCGATAGCCGTATCGAGCAGGCCGATGCCATTGTCGATTCAGTGTATGTATTGATGGGGCGCTTAGTGCATTTAGGCGCGGCCCAAATGAGTGACCGCCTAGAGATCAGCTACCTAATCGACTTGCTGCTGTGTGTGGCTAAAAACCGTGAAATCGACTTTATCGCCTGCTGGGATGAAGTGCATTCGAGCAACATGAGCAAAGTTTGCCGCAATGAGCAGGAACTGACAGAGACTATCGTCTTCTATGCCGAGCAAGGCGTTGAAATCGTTGGCAGCAAAAAGGGCGAGTTTATCATCGCCAAGTGCGCTAAGGATGTGGAAATGGCAGGTAAAGTGGTACGCCAAGGCAAGGTATTAAAGTCGGTGTATTATCGCCCTGCAGATTTAACTCAGTTAGTAAAAGCTTAAACCGCTAGCCTAGGCTGCAGAGTATGTAGCCTAGGCTTTGTCCCCTAATCCGACGCGTCTTGCCCTATTTCCTTGCGATATTCCCAACTAACCTATAGCAGACTTAGATGGTCGCTGCTGAGCCATTTTGCGCTTATCCCTCGGCGACGACCGCATCGATAGCCGCGGGTAAGCGGATCTCAATTCGAGTCAGTAACTTAGCGTCATCCACCACGAGATTAGCCTCACCCTTTTGCGCTCGGGCGAATAAGCGCGCCGCATAGGTACCAATACCTAAGCCTTCGCTCTTGCCTTGAGTCACGTATTTTTCCCAAAAGCGCTCCCGAATATCGGCGGGCACGGCGCCAGTGTTTTCGATAGCGATCAACACGTCTCCTTCCTGGCGCGACAGCGAAATCGCCACTTTTGTCTTAGCTCGCGCCGCCTCAAACGCATTTTTTATCAGGTTAAATAACATAGGATGACACAATTTAGGATCACCCATCACATCGAAGCTACTACAGGGGTCTTCATCGGGTAACAAATACGCCACTAACTGTTTGCTGTGAAAGTTAACCTGCGCCGCCTGTAGCAATTGCTTAAGCATCTCATGCACCGAAAACCACTCGGCATCTAAGGCATATTGCCCCGCCTCGATACGCAGGATATCCGAGGTTAAATTCACAGTATTAATCGACTGCAGTGCCAGTTCATCGACCAAATTAATCTTGGACAGCCAATCCTTAGGGCAACTTTTATCCTGCGCGAGTTTTTGCGCAAGAGCGCTAATCGTCACCAGCGGATTTTTAAGATCATGGCTCATGATGCCATCGGCATTGTCTTTTAGTTGTGCCAAACGCTGCATCTCGTTGCACTCTTGCTGTAATGCCCGCTGGCGCTGCTGTTGCGCCAGCACATTCGCGAGTTTGAGCTTTAAGATCTCCGGCGGTACTGGCTTAGTGAGATAGTCGATAGCGCCGCCTCTTAACCCCTGTAGGTGATGCTCAACCTCCCCAAGGGCGCTAATAAAGATCACTGGGAGCTGAGCCGTCTTGGGCTCAGCTCTTAAGGCTTGCAGCACTTGATGTCCGTCCATTTCGGGCATCATTACATCTAACAACACTACATCGGGCGGCGTTGCCGAGTGGCAAATTTTTAGCGCTGCCTTACCGTCCTTCGCAAACAGCACTTTATATTCGTCGTTTAACAGCCCCGACATAAAGGCGAGATTATCTGGCATATCATCGACCACCAGCACCACATTCATTTCTGATGAGGTATCAGGCATGGGCGTTTCTACAGCATTAGCAACGATGGACAAAGGTGGAACAGACTTAGCCCGCTTATGCCGGCGGGTAAACGCCTGTAACACTCTGGCCTGTAAGGTTTTGGAGTTAAAGGGCTTAGCGATAATATCCGAGACTCTGTATTTCATCGCCGCGTCCACTAAACCTCGATGAGCATTGGCCGTCACTAAGATAATCGGCAAATCCTGCCATTTCTCCTGTTGGCGCAGGTACTCAAGTAACTCTTGGCCATCACCATCCGGCATGCTCCAATCTAACAACAAGAGATCGAAATGAGTACGCTGCAACATATCCAAAGCTTGGCGGCCACTATCAGCCTGTAACACTTGACCGAATCCGAGTTGGCGCAGTTGTTCCGCCATAATTTTACGTAGGGCATCCATATCCTCGACAATCAAGCACTGCATCTGACCTAATTGCATACTTCCTCCCTCGTCTGTTGTGCCTGTTTAAGTACCTGCAGTCGCGCTAATGCCTGTTCAAAATCAAACAGTTCAACATCCATTTTTAACTGTTTGAGTACACTGGCCTCCGCCTGTAACTGCGGCGCATGGAAAAGCTTATTCACCCATTCCAATGCATTGGTGTTGTATTCCATCAGGCTGTTTTCTAATTGTTCAACAACCCCAATTAGGGCGTCATCATCCAGCGTCGTTTCATCCTTAGTGCCGAGCTGTTGATGCCAAAGCTCCAAGCCATTGACTAAACACTGTAATTCGGTTTGTAACGCCAACAGTTGCTCGTGTAACTCCACGGTGAAACTCTGCTGCTCCGTCTGGCATTGCTGCTCAAGTTCACCAGCTTGGCGACTGATATCCACCGCCCCCACATTGGCTGCAACGCCTCTTAAGGTGTGCAGGCTTAGGCGTAGCTCATCGGCATTTTCATCCTGCCAGGCACGCTGTTGTTGTCCGAGCAGTGTCTTGCTGGTGTTGATAAACAGCCCTAACAAATGGCTGTAGAGCGACTCATTGTGGTCGCAAAGCGCCAAGCCATTGTGAGTCTGTAAACCATCAAGCTGTGGCAGGCTGTGAGCTGTGCTCGTTCGTTTTAACATTAAGGGCACAGGTTTACGCTGCTTGGGCGTGATCCATCGCGCCATCACAGTGTAAAGATCCTTCACATGCACAGGCTTAGTGATTTGATCGTTCATCCCCACCGCCAGTGCCTTTTCAATATCACCGGACATAGCATTGGCCGTCATGGCTAAAATCGGCAGATTGGCAAATTCAGGTAATTCGCGGATACGGCGAGTCGCCTCGTAACCATCGAGCACTGGCATCTGGCAATCCATTAACACGCAATCGAAGAACTGCTGTTCGACCTGTTCAATAGCCTCAAGCCCATGGTTAGCCACAGTAACATTCACGCCCGCTTGGCGTAATAACTCCACCGCCAGCTCCTGATTAAGCTGATTATCCTCAACCAGTAACACCTCTGCCCCCGCTAATTGGGTCTTAAGTGCGTGTAAGGAATGGTCCTGCTGCACCTGTCTGCCATTCTCGTTGTTGAGTCCCAGCAGGGATAACAGGGCGTTGCCGATCGCGATGGGAGTCAGTGGTTTCGTTTCAGAAAGCACTCTCTGATTATTTTCAATCAGCGGCCTGAGGGCATCCTGATCAGTGAGATTACCAATCAACAGCATCCGCGAATGATCATTTACCGTTAATGCTTCGAGTAAAGCAGGCTCAAATACACTGAAGTCACAAATTATCAGGTGCCTTGCTTCGCTGTGGTTAAGTTCGTTAATGACACTTGCCACGTCGACAGTTTCAACCTGCATATCGACCGAGAGACTATGTTCAGTGATTAATTTCTCTAGCCTTGGGTGCAAACCGACGAGCTTTGCACTTTCTCCTTCTAAGGCGCCAAATAGAGCCTTAGGTTCATAAGCATTCGTCATATTCAACGTCAACCGGAGGTAAAAACGGCTACCCACTCCGAATTCACTCTCGCACCACACCTCACCGCCCATCAGATGAGCGAGACGCTTACAGATAGCTAGACCTAAGCCTGTGCCGCCATATTCCCGAGAAGTAGAGGCATCCACCTGCTCGAATGAGCCAAAAAGAACACCTTGTTTTTGTTCGGGAATACCTATACCAAAATCTTCCACACAGAAGGTCAGCTCAACCTGCTCGCCATTCTCCTTACTGCCGCAACTCAACACCACACTGCTGTTGTTATGGGAAAACTTAACCGCGTTATTGCAGTAGTTGATCAGGATTTGCCCCAAGCGCAGACCATCACCATGGTAATAACGGGGTAATTCGGGCGGGAGATCGAAGATAAAAGCGATGTTCTTCTCTTCAACCTTGTAACTCACCACATTGGCTAAGTTAGACAGCACATCATCAAGATCGAATACCGTGCATTCGATATCCATCTTCTCGGCTTCGATTTTGGAAAAATCCAAAATATCGTTGAGTATGCCCAGCAGTGAGCCAGCTGCCTGATGCACCTTGCCCACATAATCCCGCTGCTTGCTACTCAACTCTGTCTGCAACACCAGATACGACATACCGAGAATGGCATTCATGGGCGTGCGGATCTCGTGTGACATATTCGCTAAAAAGTCTGACTTAGCGCGGTTGGCCGCCTCGGCCGCATCTTTGGCTACGGCTAACTCATCCTGAATCGACTTAGTGTCGGTAATATCTAAGGCCCAACAGAGATTGGCATTTTGCCCGTCCTGCACTGTGTGATAAGAGGTCAGCAGTACATCGCGGGGGTGGCCATGACAATCAAACACTTGGGTCTCAAATACCGTACTATCTTGGCTTAAATCCAATTCGCGAATGTAACAAAGGTAATCATCGGGCTGCACAAAAATCTGGTAGACGGATTGACCCACTTGCAGCCCTGTCATCTCAGTTATTTGCTCATTCGCGTAGCGGCAGACCCCTTCGATACAGATCCAAACTCCAATCGGGCTCCTGCCCAACACGTTTTTCAGCAGATCCCGCTCGCGCTCAAGCAAAGCATTCATCAACTTTCGTTCGGATAAATCGTGGTATGACCCCAGCACAAACAGCTCGCCATTTAGCTCGATGCGCTTGAGTGTAACCTCGACGTGAATGACTTCGGCGGCAGTGGTAATAAAGTCAGCTTCAAACTTAAGCTGCCCTTGATCTAACACCGTTTGGAGACGCTGCTCAAACACACTCTGCTTTTCAGCATTACCGTCCTGTTCAGCGTAATAAGCCAAAGTTCGCTGACCAATAAGCTGGTCTTTACTCTGATACTTAAGTAATGACAGCAAGGCACTATTACATTCAATGATCACTCCTTGGCTATCGGTAATCACGCAGGCATCAACCGCTGAATCGAACAGGGCCTGGAACTTGTGCATACTCAGGCTTAGCTGTTCCTCAGTGTGGATCCGCCGCACAATGTCCTTATTTAACCTTCTGTTTCGCAAGCTGAATAGAAACAGCACCAGCAATACCGCCACGGCAATGCGTACCGCCCAGTCAAACACGTACTGCTTCTTGATCCCCAATTCGTATTGCACATTCACCCAACGGTGTTGGATTTCGCGCACCTTATCCTGCGGGATTTGAGCAAATGCCTTGTTTAAGATGCTCTGTAGTTCGGGCCAGTCCTTGCGTACCCCCATAGCAATGCCAAAGCGGTAATCACTGGCGGCCACTATCTGTAGGCGACTAAAAGGTGGCGACTGGAGTATATGCGCCGTACTCGGAAAATTAACAAATGCCGCATCGACCTGACGCTTATCGACCGCCATTAAGGCTTGTTCCAAATTATTGAAGGGGGTAAGCGAAATATCAGGATAGTCTTCAAGCAGTTGCATTTGAGTAATATCACCAGCAACCACACTGACCGACTTCCCCTTGAGGCCTTCTAGACTGTTAGGATGCTCGCCCTCGACATGGGCCACTATCACAGGAGGATACTGATTTAAGGCATCAGTAAATAACATCCACTGTTCACGCTCAGTGTCCGCCGATGCTAGAGATAACATATCCACTTTACGGCGCTTAAACTCCTCGACAGCTTGCTGCCAAGACCCTTCGTTATAGGTTTGAAAAATCAGCGGCACCACACGACTGATTTCGGCGAGATAATCCGCCATCATGCCGCGGTGAATACCGTTTTCATCAATAAAATCAATCGGAGCGGAATGGGGGTCCACCCCCACCCTCACTATGGGGTTGTTGTTAATAAAGGCCCTTTCCTCTACGGTTAACATGCTCATAAAGCGATGCACATCCATATTCGGGACCAGTGCTCCTAAACGAAAATCGACCAAAAACAGATTTTTATTGAGCGCCAACGAGACACGAGCAAAATCTGGCTGCAGTGAGTCAAAATCGAGTAACTCATAGTAATCGTTATAGTTATTAGAGCTGATGATCAGTGGCGCAATCAGAAACTCCGTCCCCTTGGCGCGAATATCCACCCCGTTTAAGTAGTCGAACAGCAGCACGAGACCAAACGCCCCCTGAAACTCCACACCACCGACACCCGCGGCAATAGTGCCCTGTTGGATCCCTTGCGCGAGCGGATGGTCCCAACTTAACGAGGCAATATGGGGGATTGGCCGTAGCGGATTGGCTTCGGCCTCACGACTCACCGCCAAGGCCATTGTGGTATCCATGGCAATAACGGTATTAATTTTGGGGTCTTGTTCAATGGCGTTAAGATAAGCCTCACGCGCCGCCGAGGCCGTCCAATCGGTATTCACCACTTTGAGCTTGGCATTGGCAAATTGCTTGTTCACCGCGCTTTTAAGCTCAGCAGTACGCTTCTGCACATCAAGGTGATCTTTGCTTCCCGCGAGTAACAGCACATTCATGCGCTCGGTAGCGCTTTTATGCTCAAATACCTTTTCAAGCAGACTTTGTCCAAGATTGCTGTTATTCAGCGCCACTCGGCCAATCCAGTTCGGGTTTTGAGTTCTTAGGGATAATGAGCTCTGTTTAAATTCAGAATGAATGGTAACAACAGGTATATGCTGCTGATTTGCCTCAATTAAGAGTTCCTGCCCCATACCCGCAACGGGGACAAAAATAATCCCAGAAACATCGTTATCTATCGCATCATGGCCCAGCTTGAGTAAGGTTTCAGGCGTGCCGTCGCCGTAAACGACGTCGAGCTGGATATTGAGATCCAACGCCGCGATCTTGGCGAACTTCGCGATCTGATGCCAAAAGGGTCTGTCCGCCTCCAAAATCATACTCACCCTATGACTATGGGCGAGTTTTTGCGCAGGAGTTAGCTGGGATAAGGCCTGGCGATGCTGCAGTTTCGACGACTCATTTGCCAGCGCAGCATTGGGCCATCCCCACACCAGCACGACAAATAAACTCATTAGGCAGGCAAGATATCCCAATGAAGCGGTACGCTTACCAAGATACGCTTTTTGTTTATGCCAGCCGATGGCAGCCAAGACTTGCCGAATGGCCCTGTGTAAACGACCCGATGAAATGCCAAAAACGGCCATAACTTTTCCTCTTAGGTTAAGTTTCTTACCGTCCCGTTGGTATGAATGGTGTGATCAAGAATGAGAGCAGACGAAATGCGAACAGCTAAAACACGTTGGATGCTATTGAACCCGAGGTAGGAGGAACATATCTGGCCAGCTTATCCACCCAGCCAATGGTGCTTTCGCTCATAAAACGGACAACAATTGTAAGAAAAACTCTACCCACTAAAAAGCATCAATCACTAAAAGTGTGAACAAAATAGGCCAAAAGATACAACATGATACATTTTTTTGGGGTATCATCCTAACAGTACAAGATTTAACCAGCCGTTAAATCCGCGATTTTATTTTTCCGTCAAGCTAACAGCTATCGCCATCATATAACCTGAACAATGAAAACTTATTCATAATACTCTTATGATAATTTTCAAATTGTTATATTAAATTTTCATGGAATTAAGCAGCATTAACCGCCTAGTTTGGCACTGGCATTAACGGGGACGAATTGGGGTTAACTCAGTATCGCCGCCGGATTAATACGGGAAACCAACCGACTCAGTTGAGGCGAAACCATGACACCATTTGTCACAAAACCCACCCTATTAGTAGTGGATGACACCCCAGATAATATTCAGATCATTCATGGGATCCTGTCAGCGCAATATACGATCCGTGCGGCGACATCGGGTGAAAAAGCATTAAAACTAGCCAGTACCCATCCATTACCAGAGTTAATCTTACTCGATGTGATGATGCCTGGGATGGATGGTTTCGAGACCTGCCGCAGGCTCAAACGCGATCCAGTAACCAGCAAGATCCCAGTGGTATTTGTAACTGCCAAGACAGATACCATAGACGAGCAGACTGGGTTTGAGCTCGGCGCTGTGGACTATATTTCCAAACCTATTAGCCCTCCCGTGCTTAAGGTGCGCACTCAAACCCATTTAGCCTTGAGCAATCAGGCCAGACAGCTGGAGGCACTGGTTCAGCAGAGGACGCGGGAGCTTGAATTAACTCGTCATAAGATTATTCAAAAGCTTGGGCTGGCGGCAGAATATCGGGACAACGAAACCGGATTGCATATCACCAGAATGAGCCACTACGGCCGCATTTTGGCTCAGCATGTCTGTGAGTCCCAAGCTTGGTGTGAGATGTACTTTACCGCATTACCTATGCACGATATTGGCAAAATAGGCATTCCAGATTCAATTCTGTCGAAACCGGGGAAACTCACCGATGATGAACGCCGGCAAATACAACAGCATACTACCGTTGGCGCCCAGATCCTCGGCGACGAGGATGATCCGCTACTATCCCTCGCGAAGGAAATCGCCCTTTATCACCATGAACGCTGGGATGGAGCTGGCTATCCCCATGGCTTAGCAGGAGAGCAAATTCCATTAAGTGCTCGTATTGCCGCCGTTGCCGATGTCTTCGATGCACTCACCTCAGACCGTCCCTATAAAGTGGCGTGGAGTACAGAGCAGGCCTTTAATTACATTGAAGAAAACTCTGGTACTCAGTTTGATCCTAAGCTTGCGCTCGCATTTATCGCCTGCAAGGAGCAAATACTGCAAGTACAGCAACGTTTTGCAGAACCTGCTGCCACATCAGATCCTTGAAAGCCTGACGAAAAAACGGCAACGAGGTAGACTCATAGGACATAGGGTAAAACGGATAGGGACGAAAGATGAATCCAGCAAAAGTGGTGCGTGCCGAGGTAAAGCAATTAACGGACTTACCCAATATCGGTAAAGCCTGCGCAGCGGATCTACGTCTGCTTGGCATAGAGACACCTGCGCAATTGCTCGGGCGTAATCCCTACGAAATGTATATCACACTGTGTGATAAAACAGGTCTAAGGCACGACCCCTGTGTGCTCGATGTATTCCTGTCTATCACCCGCTTTATGGCGGGTGATGACCCTAAACCTTGGTGGTTTTACACCGAAGAACGCAAACAAACATACGGCCGCATTTAATCTGAGCTATTTTGCTGCGACAGCCTCTCTAGGGATGTTGACGTGGGGGATTCTGGTGCCAGCGAATCAGATTCAGTCGTGGGATCATCCCTTAACCACTCGCGCCAGATGGCAATCAATAACGCCATCAATACAGGGCCGACAAACAGGCCAACAAATCCCATGGTTTTTACCCCACCGATCAAGCCAAAGAAGGTCGGTAGAAAAGGGAGTTTGATAGGCCCGCCCACCAAATTGGGCCGCAGGGTTTTATCGACAATAAATAGCTCAATACTGCCCCAGAGGAATAAACCCACCCCCGCTGTCATATCGCCAGTGCCAACTAGATAGAATGAAATCAAGGTGAACATGGTTGGTGCACCGCCGGGCACTAAGGCCATAAAGGCTGTCAGCACACCAAAAGCCACAGCCGAAGGCACGCCGGCAATCCAGTAAGCAATCCCCAGCACTATACCCTCGCCGATAGCGATAAGTGTCATGCCGATGACGGTCGAACTCACAGTCGCAGGCACCACGCGGGAAAAGCGATGCCAACGGGCGGGAAGAATTCGCTCGCCGACAATATCCAACTGCTTAGCCACCGACTCGCCATCTTTATATAAGAAAAACAGCGTGATCAGCATAAACAGTAAGGTCAGCAGCAAGCCTAAGGTATTCCACCCCAATTGCAGTACCCAACGGGAAATACCACTCAGATTCTGACCGCTAATCGCGCTGACTATTTTACCCAACTCATGAGGCTCGCCGATAAACTGTTGCCATTGCAGGGTGAGCCACTCACCAATCCAGGGTAGATCCTTAATCCACAGCGGCACAGGAGCACCATGCTGGTTGGCATACACCAGCCACTCAACCCAAGCTCTAATCTCTTGCAAAGCATAGGAAAAGACAAAGATCAGCGGCGTGATTAGCCCAACAATAATCAAAACTAACGCGATACTGGCAGACAGTGCCGAACGGTCACCGCATTTAGCCATTAATTTTTGATACAAAGGCCAACTGGAGAAGCATACGATCAGGGCGGCTAAGGCGGGCACTAAAAAGTCGATAAAGAAGAAAACACCAGCACACAGCAATAAAATCAATAGGGTACGACCCACCGCAGCATTGCTGATAATCTGTGCCATAGTCAAACTGACTCCTCGACTAAAAAAGATTGTACAACCTAGGTAAAGCCGCCATAAATATAGCGCCGATTTTCCTGTGCAGACTATCTTATATAAGCCGATAAATCATCTCATTATCCTAAGAAGCTTGAGGTAATTTTGAAGGATGACTAAGTGCATTTGCGAATGTTTGAGGTTCATCCACAATCAAGTTAAGCACTTTAATCGACTCCGGTAATTGCCCCATAGCACCATAATAAACTTGAGGTTGGTTAAATATCAGCTGCACATTGGCGGTATCACCACGACCTATAGTCAATATTTCTGATGCATCGCCAATTACGCTGCGATCTATTGCCGAAGACGGCAGCAGACTCGTCAAGCATCCTACTTTCAGGTCACTTATCTGGTTGAGATCGACCGCCATAAAACCCCACATACCGTTATTGATGATGAGCGTATCCCCCCTTTGATAGAGAGAGTAATAACGACTAATCCGATAATTCGCCGCCATTAATAAGATGGAATACAAAAGCAAACCTGAAACAAATAGCGCAGCAACATGGCTTATCCCATCGAGTAAACTGTAGCTCACCACTGAGGCGGCCATTAACCCCGCGATGATAACCAAGGCATGCCAAGGCTTAGCACTAAGCAAGCAGAGTGAGCCAATGGATGCTGCGTGGCGACGGGAAAAATAAGGAATGGCGTAATACCAACTGGCGGGTTCAGTGGCGAGGATTAAGCCTAATGTTAGCTTTTTCTCATCGGAGATGGGCGCCTTGGACAAGTCAGACGCTGACGATTTGTTAAGGTTATCTGACGCCATTTTTACCGCAGTTGAATCCAGCCGAATAGCAGCATATTGCTCGACGATAGTTAATCTTGGATCCCCCGAAGCCTTTCTCGCCTGCCATAACCCCTTAATAATACTCACCATCAAGTACAGCTCGATAAGGAGTAATACCGCAATAATGGGGTAACGTAGCCAAGCGATAAACTCGAAATACTCAGCCACTTCATGCGGATAGCTAAGCCTCGCCATCAGGCTACTCAAACTTAAAATAACCAACATCTTCCAGGGCTTTTGCACACCAATCTTGATGATCCAATACCAATAAAGCAGAGGCAGCAACACAAAATAGAGTGCCGTCACCACGGCTAAGGATAACTCTTCACGCGTGTTTGTAAGTTGCTCAGGCAGCAACTGAAAGCCTAGGACATATACCGCAATCATCAGTACCAGATAGGCAATACGGTATTTAACTTGGCGTCTAAGTCGGTTTTTTAGCATTTAACATCCCTATCAACGTGCATATTCAACTTAAGGATGTGACTCGATAATCCTCATCCCCATGATAATGAACACCAAACTCCTCAATTGGCTTAGCTGTGATATGGGGAGTGACGACCATGGAGACAAGGTTGAGTTAAAAATAATCAGTCAGATGATTAAACTATCAAACCTAAAGCCAATTGCCGTGTCAGTTCGGCGGCGGGTATGGCTCGGCAACCACTGGCATTTTGGCCGCACCATAGCGGGCTAAAATCTCCAAATCCTTGTCGCTCCGCCGCCGTTCTTAAGCCTGCAACTGCCGAGGATGCCAAGGGAAAATCCGGTACAGCCTCATTCATCGGCCCTATCTCGGCCATAAAACGGTTCACTATGCCGCGAGCGGGTCTACCGGAAAATAAATTCGTTAGTGCCGTATGCTGCGCGGCGTCGCTTTGCAGCGCAGCACGATGAATGCTGCTGATATTGCACTCGGGGCAGAGTAAATAGGCCGTCCCCACCTGCACCGCCGAGGCGCCCATTGTCATGGCAGCGCGTACTGTGGCCGCATCGACAATCCCTCCGGCGGCAATAACCGGAATATCCACCGCCGCAATCACCTGTGGTAATAGACTAAAGGTCCCCTGCTGCTCGGTTAAATCCTCGGATAAAAAGTGCCCTCTATGCCCACCCGCTTCTAAGCCTTGGGCAATAATCGCATCGGCGCCACGGGCCTCAAGCCAAAGCGCCTCCTCGACTGTGGTCGCCGTGGAGATAACTTTTGAACCCCAAGATTTGATTTCCAGCAGCAACTCTTCATCGGGCAGACCAAAATGGAAACTCACCACCTCGGGCTTAAATTTGGCTAACACTTCGGCCTGTGCCTTGCTGTAGGGTGTGCGCTGGGCGCCAGCAGGCTGCGCATTCGGGTCGAGATTAAATTCCGTAAAATAAGGCGCCAACTGTTCGAGCCAAGCCGCTTGTTTGGCCGCCTGCGGCATCGGCTCGCTATGGCAAAAGAAGTTCACATTGATAGGTTTAGTGGTATTACTGCGGATTTCGGTTAACTCGGCTTCAAGCGCCTCGAGGGACAACATGGCACAGGGTAATGACCCCAAACCACCGGCCTGCGATACCTCAATCGCCAGCGCACTTCCTTGCACGCCCGCCATCGGCGCTTGAATAATCGGAAACTGGATCCCAAACAATTGTGTTAATCGGCACGGCATATCCTACCTCCCTTAACTTTTAAACTCTAATTTGAAGCCTACTCGTCTCATTAAAATATACAGCGACAAATTTGCGCACAATCATAAGCAACTAGCATGTAAGAGTTAAAAACGCCTACGAATTGAAGGTGACCAGTTCCAATAAGCTACACGTCAAGTCGTTCCTTATTACCTACAATGAAGTAGGACAAAAATCAATTGACAAAGATGCTGTATTAAGTTGATATCAAATTGATTTAATAGACTAAATCAATGAAAAATCATATCACTAGATATACACAATTATTTTTAAACGGAATTACTCGAAGTGAAAAAATACAAGATTGTAAACAACCTTAAATTTGAAGCTATTTTAATTCAAACAATACTATGGATTACGCTATCCGTCATTACGTTTGGTTTAGCCATCCCATTCTTTGCCTATTACTTTATAAAAAGTATTTTAAATACCACTGAAATCCACGAGTTTGAGAAAGATACCTTTGTAAAAAAAGTGGTTCGAAATAATGATGAAAGTCATGTGGATGATAGATACAAGAATAATGACGTCTGGAAGTCGTAAATATCCTTAAATGTGCGCGCTAGGTTATTCTAACGCGCTCAAATAAACTTTAATTTGCTCGAAAATGTTTAAAACAGGTAATCGGCACCTAAGCTAACAAACAAGGCTAATCCCGCCCAGTTATTGTTGAGGAAGGCTTTAAAGCAAGGAGCCCTTTCGCGGCCAAAAATCAGCATTTGCTGGTAAGTGCTAAAGCCAACGAAGGTGAGTAATCCCAAGCCATAAACCAAGCCACGGTCAGCGCTCCAACCGGCGGCGATAAAACACAGCAGCGCGGCAAGTTGGAATAATCCAATGATTTGGCGGTCGTATTTGCCAAAAAGAATGGCGGTCGATTTGATACCGACCTTTAAATCATCATCCCTATCGACCATGGCGTACATAGTATCGTAGGCCACAGTCCAAAACCAATTGGCGGCAAATAACCACCAGGCTTCGATGGGCACTTCACCGGTTTGCGCCGCATAGGCCATGGGAATCGACCAGCTCCACACCACACCCAAAAACATCTGCGGCATGTTCGTTACCCGCTTAGTAAAGGGGTAGATAATGGTGAGAATAATGCCGACAACAGAGAGCTTAACCACTAAGCCATTGAGTAGTAAGACCAATCCAAAGGCTGCTAAACCTAAAATGACAAACAGGAGCAGGGCTTCTTTGGTGCTGATTTCGCCACTGGCGAGGGGACGGGATTTAGTGCGTTCAACGTGGGAGTCGAGGTCGCGGTCGGCATAGTCGTTAATAATGCAGCCGCAGGCACGCATGATCACCACACCGATAATAAAGATAATCAACACTTTAATATCGGGCATTCCACCCGCTGCTAGCACCAACGCCATTAAACAGGGCCAGAGCAATAACAAGGTGCCGATAGGACGGTCGAGTCGAGTCAGGCGGGAATACACGTCCCACTTCTGCTTTAGATTCATTAACTAGCTACTCCCAAACCTAATTTTTTATCTCGGTTGCTAGGGTAAGCATCATATACCCTAGCCACCTTTTAAGCGAATTTGTGCAGGCTGAAGCTGTCACAAAATCATGACATTGGCATCTATCAACGCGCCTCTAAACGCGCGTAGGCCACCACCAGCCACTTACTGCCAAAATCACTAAAATTCACCTGCACCCGCGCCTGCGCGCCACTACCTTCAAAGTTAGTCACTTTACCGTCACCAAACTTTGGATGATGCACCCTTTGCCCGACGCTAAAGCCAGTATCGTTGGCGACCGCCGACTTTTGCGCACTGAAGCGATTATTCGCCATCGGGGTCGACACCTGCGCCTTTAAGCGAATTTCGTCCACATATTGCGGCGGGATTTCCTTAATAAAACGCGATGGACGGGCATAATCTTCGCGTCCATAAATACGGCGGGATTCGGCATAGGTGATATAGAGTTTTTCCATCGCCCGGGTCATGCCCACGTAACAGAGGCGGCGTTCCTCGTCGAGTCTGTCGCCCTCTTCGAGCGCCATTTTGCTTGGGAAAATCCCCTCTTCGACACCCGCCATAAACACCATAGTAAACTCCAGCCCCTTGGCCGAGTGCAGTGTCATTAACTGCACCGCATCGGTAAAGGCGTCGGCCTGACCTTCGCCCGCCTCGAGTGCCGCATGGGATAAGAAGGCGTTAAGCTCGCCCATATCCTCAAGCTCCTCTGGCATTTCGAAGGTGCGCGCCGCGGTGACGAGTTCCTCTAAGTTTTCGATACGGGCGTGGGCCTTTTCACCTTTTTCCGCCTCGTACATGGCCTTAAGCCCAGAGGCTTGGATCACTGTGTCCGTCATCCGGTACAGCGCCATATCCTGAGTTTCTTCCTGCAGGGTGACGATAAGATCCATAAAGCCACGCACCGCAGAGGCGGCGCGGCCTGCGAGCACTTTTTCATCCAGCAGACGTAAACAGGCCTGCCATAGGGTGAGTTCCTGCTGACGGGCGGTCGAACGCAGAATATCTAAAGTGCGATCGCCAATGCCGCGGGGCGGTGTATTGACCACGCGCTCGAAGGCGGCATCGTCATTTTTATTGCTGATAAGACGCATATAACCCATAGCATCTTTAATCTCTTGGCGTTCGAAGAAGCGCAGGCCACCGTAAATACGATAGGCTAAGCCTTTGTGTAATAAGGCCTCTTCGAGCACCCGTGATTGGGCATTCGAGCGATATAAAATCGCGCAATCACTTAAATTGCCGCCTTTTTCGTACCAATCATTGATACGGCCGACAATAAAGCGCGCCTCGTCCATTTCGTTAAAGGCGCAGTAGAGGGAAATCGGCTCACCATCGGCTTCGTCGGTCCACAGCTCTTTGCCTAAACGCTCGGGGTTATTGGCGATAAGGGCGTTCGACGCCTTCAAAATATTGCCCTTGGAACGATAATTTTGCTCGAGGCGAATCGTAGTCGCCGTCGGGAAATCCCGAAGGAAGCGGTGCAGGTTTTCAACCTGAGCGCCGCGCCAACCGTAAATAGATTGGTCGTCATCACCCACTATCATCACGTTGGCCGTTTGGCCAGCCAGCACGCGGATCCACGCATATTGGATGGCGTTGGTATCCTGAAACTCGTCCACCAGAATATGCTTAAAACGCTCCTGATAATGCGCCAGCAGATGCGGTTTATTGAGCCACAGCTCGTGGGCACGCAGCAGGATTTCGGCAAAGTCGACTAAGCCCGCGCGGTCGCAAGACTCTTGATAAACCTGATAAATCTTCAGCAGGTTTTGCTCAATAGGAAAACCACCCGCATCAATATGCTTAGGCCGTAATCCTTGGTCTTTTTTACCATTGATATAGGCCTGCGCCTGACGGGGAGGATATTGTTTTTCATCCAGATTCAAACTTTTAAGGATGCGTTTCAGCAAACGCAGCTGATCGTCCGAATCGAGAATTTGGAAACTTTGTGGCAGACCCGCATCTTGGAAGTGAGTGCGTAATAAACGATGCGCCAGCCCGTGGAAGGTGCCAATCCACATCCGCCCCATATTGGTGCCTGCGACCTTTTCAACCCGCTCGCGCATCTCGGCCGCGGCTTTATTGGTAAACGTCACGGCTAAAATCGAGTAAGGACTCTGCTGTTCAACCTGCATTAACCACGCGATACGGTGGGTTAACACCCGCGTTTTACCACTGCCCGCCCCCGCAAGCACTAACATGCTAGATTGCGGTGCCGCGACAGCCTCGCGCTGTTTATCATTTAGGCCGTCTAGTAAAGAAGATACGTCCATTCTCGCCTCCAAAAAATCGAGGGGGCAGTATAACAGAAGAAATCCCACCTGCGCGCCTGATCCATAAGACAAGAGGTACGAGACAATAGCCATAAGATGATCAGTATGGAACTGTCCACTCTTAAGCACTGCCATTCCAGTGACACGCAGCAAGCACATCCCTGTGTGCTCGACGACGGCATCCATGCCGTCAACGGTCACTTCCATGACAGCGCTTAATCTAATTAACCTTTGCGTATATTTGCCAGCCAGAAAAGAATGATAAAGCTAAAACAATATCAAGTGATTACCCACCAAACCGTATAAAAACCGCTACCGCAAAAAAGCAAATTCCTATAGCATCATTTATACCATTTACACTGATGTTGCGGTAGACAAGTCCAACAAGCGATTTATGTCCTACAAACTGCGCTGCGCATAAATACTAAGAAGTTAAGTTCTCCATCAGTTATGAGTACATTGATAAAGGATTAAAATGAGTAAAGTAGAAGTAAATGCCAAAGGAATTAAAAATAGGCTAAAAAGCATTAAACCTTATAAATCGATTGCGGAGTATATCTGGAATGGTTTTGATGCTGGTGCAAATACGATAGAGATTGATTATCTTGCAACTGAAGTTGGTGATATTTATGAGCTATCTATTTCTGATAATGGTAAAGGAATGCCGCTAAGTCAGGTTCATAATAAATTTAAACCTGTTCTTTCTTCAGAGAAACGTGATAGTGAAATTCAGCATACACTAGTTCATGGTAAAAATGGTTTAGGCAGGCTTACATTTTATCACTTTGCACAAACGGCTCTTTGGAGAACTTGCTATAAAAAAGATAATGGTTTTTATGAATATACTATTACTGCCGACGAATCACATATCGATCAATATGACCCATCAGAAGAAGAAAGATGTGAAAATAACAAAACTGGTACAACTGTAAGTTTTAATAACATTTTTGATCTTTCAGATTTTTATTTTAAAAATACTATTATTGAATTTTTAAAAAAGAATTTGCTTGGTTGTTAGAATTAAAAAGAGATCTAGGATTTTCGATAATTATAAATGGGGAACCGCTCAATGTAGGTTCTTTGATTAAAGATGAAGATAGAATAACCATTGATATTGATGGCCATTCATTTGAAGTAAAGTATATTCAATGGAAAAGTAAGCTTAATCACCATTTCTCTAGGTATTACTGCGTCAGCAATCAATCAGAATTTAAATACTCAAAACCTACTACGCTAAATAATAAAGGTGATGATTTTTATCATAGTGTTCTCATTTTAAGTTCTTACTTTGATCAATTTAAGTGTGAGAGTAATGAGGGGCAAGCAGATCTTTTAAATTGGAATAATGACAAATCTCCTGAATTTAAAGAACTCATTCATAAAGTAAATGCTTCTTTAAGAGAAAAAAGGAAACCTTTCATAATAGATTATGCGAAGTCTCTAGTGGAAGAATATGAAGCCAAAGGTATCTTCCCAAAATATAATGCTAAAAATCGTTGGGAGATGATGCGAGCTAACGATATTAAAATGATGGTAATCCAGTTATATCAAGTTGAGCCGTGCATATTTTCAAATCTCAATACGACCCAGAAAAAAACGTTAGTTAGCTTTATGTCTTTTATCATAGATGGTGGTGAAATAGATGACCTATTTAAGATACTAGAAAATATTGTTGAATTAACTTCGCCTGAAAGAGAAAAGTTCGCAAAACAGTTACAGACAACAAAGCTTTCATCAATTATAAATACTATTGAATTAATTAGTGATCGTTATAAGTCTGTCGCGGAATTCAAAAAACTTGTTTTTGACCCTCAAATGTATGCAGGTGAAGTGCCTCATTTACAAAGGATGATGGAAAAGAACTATTGGTTAATAGGTGAAGAGTATCAACTGCTTACTGCGGCAGAGCCGAAGTTTGAAGAAGCCTTAAGAAGATTTACTTACATTCTAAATAATGATGGTGATAAGAAATCTATAGATCATAAAGATAAAAATAGAGAAATGGATTTATTCCTTGTAAGGCAAGGAAAAAGACAAAATAAAATTGAAAATGTAGTTTTAGAACTAAAGCACCCCACGAATATTAGGCTTGGTAAAAAAGAGTTCGATCAAATTTATAACTATTACCAAATAATCAAATCCGAACCTCAATTTAATGCTTCAAATATGGAGTGGAAATTTTATTTAATTGGAAATAAATTTGATTCAACAGATTACATTGCTGATCAACTTAGGAGCCATAAAAGTCACGGAGAACCAGGGTTAGCTTTTACCGGTAAATACAAAATATATGTATTTACATGGAGCGAAGTGTTTACTGAGTTTGAATTGAAGCATGACTTTTTAAATGAGAAGTTAAAACTTGAATTAGATCGATTGTCTGAAGGGCAGCATGACTCTGCCGATGATATTGTGTCTAAAACTAGAACTTCAGATGCGCCTGAAGAATTTGTAATTAAAGAATTTAACGAGACACCCACTGTTAAATTTTGCGGGTGAAACAGAACATCCACAACTCTTTGATGCTTTAAGTGACCAACAGACAACTCAACAATCACAGGGATACACCATCCCCTCGGAGTTGCCGCAGGGCGAATAGACAAATTGCGTGAGTCTCGCCATGGATGGCGAGCTAGCTTTCGCAGGTGCATGGACGCATCCTTCGGAAGCGATAGCAAATTTGGCTATGAGCACAAGGAGCTTTCAACTCCGTTGGGGGCGGCAAGGGAGATCCAAGAGGGAATTGCTGTTGATCCCCTCTTGGTCGGGTGTGGGGTGAAGCCCCACGACTTTGACTTTGCTTTTAAAAGCAATCAACCCAAGCTTGCCGACAAATCCTTAAAACTTCCCACTTATCACAACACCGTTGAAATGAAGACAATCTCTAACTCTTTGCTGCTGAACCGCGCTAAGGGTGTCGATATCATGGAAGGCAAACTCTGAGTGTTCATGGCTTAAGCGAATCACCGCATCGGCAGATGCAAACTCACAACGAAAGATAAAGGCTTGGGATTGAAAGGCGCTGTGATAATACACACCGCTCAGGTAGTGGACGTTCACCGCCAGCCCCAGCTCCTCTTGGCATTCGCGCAGCAGGGCTTCGTGAATCGTTTCGCCGGGCTCTAGGGCGCCGCCGGGTAAGCCCCAGGCGCAATTGCCGTAATTTGCCTTAAGGAGTAACACTTGGCCCGCATCGTTAATGATTACTGCATGGCTACTGAGCCGAAATCTATCTTCAAATGCCATGTCTCAATCCCACACTAAGGCTCTGTATCACTAGTTGCGATTAAAGGTATTGCAGCTGGCAAGCTTGCCTGAGGCAAAACCCGTCTTAAACCATTTTACCCTGTCAGCCGAACTGCCATGGGTAAAGGCTTCGGGTTGCACGGCGCGTCCGGCGAGTTTTTGCAGGCGATCATCCCCCACGGCACTTGCTGCGGCAATACCTTCTTCTACATCTCCGGCTTCGAGCAGATTGAGCTGCCTGTCGACATAATGCCCCCACACGCCAGCATAACAGTCGGCTTGCAATTCGAGGGCAACACTCAGTTGATTGGCCTGCGCCTTGCCAGCAGCTTGTTGTGCCTGACGCACTTTAGTGCTGGTGCCGAGTAGGTTCTGCACATGGTGACCGACCTCGTGGGCAATCACATAGGCGAAGGCAAAATCCCCCGGTGCTCCGAGTTTTTTCAGCTCCTCGAGAAAACTTAAATCGATATAAACTTTGCTATCGGCGGGACAATAGAAAGGCCCAGATTGCGCCTGTCCCATACCGCATCCCGTTGAGGTCATATTGCGATAAAGCACCAGTTTGGGCTCGACATATCGACCCTGTAGCAATTGATTCCAGACGGTTTCAGTTGTGCCGAGAATCGCCGCCACAAACTGGGCATTTTCATCTTGAGCCGCGATATTGCTGGCCGATTGTGATTGGCTAAACCCCGCTTGATTACTCGGTTCGAGGAATAATCCGCCGGTAACGTATTGAAACGCAAAATATAACCCGCCTAGTAACAATACCACTCGGCCGATTTTAGTTTGCAGCAGAAAAGGCAATAACCTAAGCAGGAGCGCACTGGGCACGCCCGCCGACGCCATCTGTTGGTCTCGTCTATCTTCGATATTGGAGCTGCGATCACTGTCACGCCAACGCATTGGATTTCCTAGGCTATAGGTATGGGAGCTAGCTTTCAGTGTAGCCGTTATTTGGGATCATTCTGCTCGGCGGGGGCCGCTTTTAACGAGCGCAAAAACAGCCCGAGTCCACCAAAGGCTAACACTAAAATCACGATCAAATCGAAGGCCGACATGGCCCTAAAGTGAAACTGAATCGAGCTGTTCACCCCGACAATTAAGGCGACTAAGGAGCCTAAGGTGAGCAGCCAACCGAGCTTGGTCTTGGCATCAAAAAACACCATCACTATCCCAAAGATAAACGGCAGCGTCACCATGCCTGTGGTGATAGAGAATCTCTGTCCAAAGGCATTCATGCGGTAGAGGCCATAGCCCAAGCCAAAACTGGAACTGACCTGTATCGCATTGAATAACAGATAAAATCCTGCACACATCATGGCAAGCCCAATAAAAAATTGGCCAATACCGCCCTGTGTTCCTCCCGCTCCCTTCATACCAATCCTTTCTATTGACGTTGTTGAATCGCTCTGTCGACAGCTTCTTTAAGCTGTTGGTCCTCTGCAGCCTTTTTGGCTTTTTCGTGGGCTGCCAACTGTTTATCCGCCTCGGCCACGCAGCGCTGTTTATCTAGCATGGGCTCGTAGGGGTCGACATCTGTCCGGGCGGAACAGGCCAGCTCCGCGCAGGCAGAGGTCAACAATGATGCGGACAAGACTAACATAATCAAAGGGGTTTTCATCTTCGGCTCCTCAACAAAATAGCTACACTTAATCAAGCTAACATTGGCAAGCTTTACTTGAGCTGTATCGATTATGTGCTCAACCATGTTGACACAGATCCACGAAAGGCAAACACTGAGTGATGTTTTTTTATCCACCCATGACCAACGCCCCATTGGTTCATCACGGGGCTAATTAAGACAAGGACTGCGCTTGAATACTCTACTCTTAGGTAAAGGTGAGCAACAGGTTCACTTAAATCTTAAATATGCCAACCGCCACGGACTGATCGCCGGCGCCACAGGGACGGGGAAAACCGTTTCGCTGATGACTCTTGCCGAAGGCTTTTCCCGCCAAGGTGTGCCGGTATTTATCACCGACATTAAAGGCGATATCTCTGGCCTTGGCGTTGCGGGCACACCAAACGACAAGCTATTGCAGCGGGCGGCCGAAATTGGCATTGAAGATTATCAAACGGAGGCTAATCCCTTGGTTTGCTGGGATCTCGCAGGAGAGCAAGGGCACCCCTTACGCACAACCGTGAGTGAGATGGGGCCGACTTTACTCGGGCGCATTCTCGAACTCAATGACACCCAAAGCAGTATTCTAGATATCGTCTTTCAACTGGCCGATGACCAAGGTTTATTGTTACTCGATCTCGACGATCTTCGCGCCATGCTCAACTTAGTCGCCGATGAGCGCAAAGAGGTCTCCGCCAAATACGGGCTTATCAGCGCCCAGTCCCTCGCCGCGATTCAACGCTCTGTCCTCGGCTTAGAACGCGATGGTGGCAAAGACTTTTTCGGCGAGCCTGCGCTACAACTCGAAGACTTGATGCGCACTAACTTGCAAGGGCGCGGCATTATCAACCTGTTAGCCGCCAATAAGTTAATCCTGACCCCTAGCCTCTACTCCAGCTTCTTGCTCTGGCTGCTATCAGAACTGTTTGAAAACCTGCCCGAAGTCGGCGATCTCGATAAACCCAAGTTAGTCTTCTTTATCGATGAGGCGCACTTATTGTTTGAAGGCTGCCCAACAAGTTTGCTTAAACGCATAGAGCAGATTATGCGGCTTATCCGCTCCAAGGGCGTCGGGGTGTATTTTTGCTCGCAATTCCCAGACGATATTCCCAATGAGATCTTAGGTCAGCTCGGTAATCGCATTCAGCATGCCCTTCGGGCGTATACCCCAAGGGATCAAAAAGCCGTTAAAACCGCGGCAGAGACCTTTGTGCCCAACCCTAAATTGGTGGTCAGCGAGGTGATCTCACAACTCGCCGTGGGCGAAGCTTTAGTCTCGACACTTGCCGAGAAAGGCGTGCCCACTATGGTGGAACGCGCCCTGATTGCGCCGCCCCGCTGTCGTATGGGGCCCGCAAGCCCAGAGGAGTTAAGCGCCATTCGTACCAAGAGCCCCATTGGCGGCAAGTACGATACCTTAATCAACCGAGAGTCCGCCTACGAGCGACTCAATCAGCGGCACGCCGAAATGGCCAATGGCGCCAGTAGCACCAAAACGGCGAATACGCCCGCCGCCCAAGAGGCGGAGCAAGGCTGGTTTAGTGAACTGATTTTTGGCAATAAACGCCGTCAAGGGTTAGCCGAGACACTCTCTAAACAAGCGGCGCGAACCGTGGGTAATCAACTCGGTAAACAAATATTGCGCGGACTACTCGGCGGCATACTAGGCAAGTCGACACGCAGATAACGGCGCTGGGCTAAAACCGTGCGCCAAACCGCATATTTTATATACACATTGGCACTACCATTAGCGTGAATTATTCTAAGTAGTGAGTGGATCTTAGTTAGGATTTAGGTGATAAGATTATTTTGCGAGTACCGCTCAGAGAGGCAAATAAATTCAAGTAATTTACCAATAGTTTTAAATAGTTGTGATTTAAAAATGGTGTAATTCGAGTTTAATCGTTTCGTTTTAATCAGGACATCATGGAACAGGTTTTACGCAAATGGCTTACATGATTAGCCTGATGAACAACCACTGAAAGTACATGGAGTTAGCTATGAGTAAAGAGCAAAAAAATCGCAAAGAGGCCAAGAAAAAGCCGTTAATGACGATGAAGGAAAAACGTGCCGCAAAACACGCCAAAAATGCGTCTAAAGGTCTCCTCGATAACGTTAAATAATATTGTGGCACTTTAGGGTGCGCCTCCAATATCGACAATTAAGGGTTAACTGCGGTTAGCCCTTTTTATTGGCTCGCTCTCGGTTATTGGTTATTTATCCCGCAAACAACCCAGATTAAGTTATCAATAAGGTGATGATTTAATTAGCCTAAGCCCTTAACTGAAAATGTCACCTAGACTAAAGCAACATGCACATTGCTTGAGTCTTTTGCTAAGGTTTTATTTACCTAGATCACCCTGAACCACAATCGCAGCTAAGTTACCGATTTATCAGCTTATTCCATTTTAGCCATCACAGCACCCGACGCTCGCTAGCCCTAGTGGAATATTGACGATAAGCCTCATAAGTCACGATTTAGACTGCATATAAACTCGTGTCAAAGCCTGTATTTTGAGCAGATTTGGGTATATAAGTAGTGATACTAAAGTAGCAATCAAACAGTCCGATTTACCTTACCCTATATAACACAATAAAAAATAAGGATATTTCAGCATGAAAATCAACAAACGTTTTATCGCCGTTGGCGCAGCATTAACACTCTCGCTCAGCGCAGCCTCAATGGCGGCCGCACCTGCCTTTATCAATATCTTAACTGGCGGCACCAGTGGCGTGTATTACCCCATTGGTGTGGCACTGTCGCAGCTCTACGGCTCAGGCATTGAAGGCGCTAAAACCTCAGTGCAAGCCACTAAAGCCTCGGTTGAAAACCTCAACTTGCTGCAAGCGGGTCGTGGTGAATTGGCCTTAGCATTAGGCGATTCGGTGGCTGCGGCCTATCAAGGCGATGCCGATGCTGGCTTTAAAAAACCATTAGATAAGGTGCGCGTGCTCGCAGCCGCGTACCCTAACTACATTCAAATTGTGGCCAATAAGGAATCTGGCATCAAAACCTTAGCCGATTTGAAAGGTAAACGTATTTCTGTCGGTGCGCCTAAGTCAGGTACTGAACTCAACGCGCGCGCCATTTTTAAAGCCGCGGGTTTAAGCTACGAAGACATGGGCAAAGTGGAATTTTTACCCTATGCCGAATCGGTCGAGCTGATTAAAAACCGTCAGTTAGATGCGACTCTACAATCTTCAGGCTTAGGTATGGCGGCGATCCGCGATTTAGCCGCGACTATGCCAATCAACTTTGTGGAAATTCCCGAAGATGTGATCGGCAAAATCAATAACCCAGCCTATCAACATGGGGTGATCCCAGCAGCCACCTACGAAGGCCAAACCGCCGATGTTTCTACGGTTGCGATTCAAAACCTGTTTGTGACTCAAGCGGGTGTGTCTGACGATTTAGCCTATCAGATGACTAAACTGATGTTTGAGCATTTAGACCGCCTCGGCAACGCCCACTCAGCGGCGAAAGCCATTCAATTAGACAAGGCAACCAAAAACTTACCTGCGCCACTGCACCCAGGTGCTGAGCGTTATTTCAAAGAAGTTGGCGCACTCTAAGGGTGTAACCTCAATCTGTGCGACCCGTTTTTCACCTAAGCACTTGAGTGATAGCGTCACTCAAGTGCTTGCGTCGCCCTCTGTAGTCTAATGCTGTGAGGCATAAATATGAGCGATTCCGAACAAGGACTAGGCGCAAAGACCAGTGACTGGCCCAAGGCGCTGTTTTATACGGCACTGGTTTTCTCCATTTTTCAAATCATTACCGCCGCCTTTCATCCCGTATCGACCCAAGTATTGCGGGCAACCCATGTGGGCTTTTTACTGTTAATCGTATTTTTAAGTTATCCAGCGGTGGGTAAGTCTCGCCCTTGGCAACCCTTAGGCTGGGTGCTTGGCCTTGCGGGCATGGCAACGGCCGCCTATCAATGGTTTTTTGAGGCCGATTTGATCCAACGCTCGGGTGAACTCACCGATGCCGATATGGTGATAGGCGTAGTGTTGATTGTCTTAGTGTTTGAAGCCGCGCGGCGGGTGATGGGCTGGGCACTGCCGATTATCTGCTGTATTTTCTTGGCCTACGGCTTATTCGGCCAATATCTCCCCGGTGACTTAATGCACCGCGGCTACGGCGTTGACCAAATTATCAATCAATTATCCTTCGGCACCGAAGGCCTCTACGGCACACCAACCTATGTGTCGGCCACCTATATCTTTCTGTTTATCTTGTTTGGCGCCTTTTTAGAACAAGCAGGGATGATCCGTCTGTTTACCGATTTTGCCATGGGATTATTCGGCCATAAACTCGGCGGCCCGGCGAAAGTGGCCGTAGTTTCTTCGGCTATGATGGGCACAATCACAGGCTCAGGAGTAGCCAACGTGGTGACCACGGGGCAATTTACCATTCCCTTGATGAAACGCTTTGGCTACCGCCCCGCCTTTGCTGGCGGTGTAGAAGCCACCTCCAGTATGGGTAGCCAGATTATGCCGCCCATCATGGGCGCGGTGGCCTTTATCATGGCCGAAACCATTAACGTGCCGTTTATTGAAATCGCCAAAGCAGCGTTAATCCCCGCATTATTGTATTTCAGCTCAGTGTTCTGGATGGTACATCTGGAGGCAAAACGCGCCAATCTCTGCGGTTTACCCAAAGATCAATGTCCCGATCCCTGGGCGGCAGTGAAGGAGCGCTGGTATCTGCTGATCCCGCTGTTTATTTTAATTTACTTGTTGTTTTCGGGTCGTACGCCGCTGTTCTCTGGCATGGTCGGTTTAGCACTGACCTCGATTGTGATCTTAGGCTCTGCGATTGTGCTACGCCTGCCTTCTAATGCCATGCGCTTCGCCTTTTGGATTGCCCTTGGGGTGTTGTGTGCCGGCTTTTTCCAGATGGGTATCGCCGTCGTCTTTGGGGTTATCGCCTTACTTGTCGCTGTCTGCTGGTTTATCAAAGGGGGCAAAGATACCCTGACCATCTGCCTGCACGCCTTAGTCGATGGCGCTCGCCATGCGGTGCCTGTAGGGATAGCCTGCGCCCTAGTTGGGGTGATTATCGGTATCGTCTCGTTGACGGGCATTGCCTCAACCTTCGCCAGTTACATCCTCGCAGTGGGTCAAGATAACCTCTTCCTCTCACTGGTGTTAACTATGCTGACTTGTATGGTGTTAGGTATGGGTATCCCGAGTATTCCTAACTACATTATCACCAGCTCGATTGCCGCACCTGCCCTGCTGGACTTAGGTGTGCCGCTGATCGTCTCCCATATGTTTGTGTTTTACTTTGGGATTATGGCCGACCTCACCCCTCCAGTCGCCTTAGCCTGCTTTGCCGCCGCGCCAATCGCAAAGGAATCGGGGCTTAAGATCAGTCTGTGGGCGATTCGCATCGCTATCGCAGGCTTTGTGATCCCTTTTATGGCGGTTTACGATCCGGCGCTTATGCTACAAAGCGATAGCTGGCTTGCCATCGGCTTTGTGATGTTAAAAGCCACAGTAGGCATAGGTATCTGGGGCGTGATCTTCACAGGTTTCTTGCTGCAAAAACTCTATTGGTGGGAACGCGTTATCGGCTTCCTCGCCGGAGCCAGTTTAATCCTTGCAACACCGCTCAGTGATGAAATCGGTTTTGGACTGGCGCTACTCTTTATCGTGCAGCACAGCCTTAGAGCGCGCAAACTGAAACGTCTTGCCGAGCAGGGGTAAGGTTTTGAGCGAATGCAAAGGTAAGGCAATAAGATGCTAGGTCTATGTTTAGGCCTGGCGGGCACACTGTGGGCACAAGTGCCCACAGTGCAGTTCACCCTAGCATGGAACCACAGCATAGAAAAAATCCGCTGGGAAGAAGACTATCGAGTCACCTCTCAAGGATTACGGCTCACAGAAGCCAGAGTCAAAGGCACGGGCGCGGGAATGGAAATCCCCGATGATGCGATGTTTAGTAATGGCAGTTGGCATTATCAACCTAAGCTGCCCGTGCTGCCGAGATTACGCTTAGGGCGCACACCCGAGGCGGGGGATTTTGAGCTGTGCTTCACTCAGGCTTCAGGAGAGGCGCAATGCCAAGCCATGAGTCATTGGATTGGTCCACCGAACAAACAAGATGCTGCCGTTGAGGTGTGGGGCTGTCAGCTGTAAATATCACTGTAGGAGGACGCGCAAGCACGGCACGTCCGCCGCCCATTAGCGGTCAATACTGCTCTCATTCCGTGAGAAGCTGTAGCCGTTTTTCCCTTGGTGTTTAATGCGATACATAGCCGCATCGGCGCGATCGCAGCTTTGGGTAAAACGCTCACCGTACTCAAAAATATCGATACCGATACTCAGGCTAATCGCCACTTCACAGCCATCGAGCAAGAAACACTGTTGATAAACATCCAGTAAGGATTGCGCGAGCATGCCTAGGGCTTCGATATCCGAAGTGGGCAGGACAATCACAAACTCGTCCCCGCCGAGCCGCGCGATCTTCGCCTGTGCGCCCGAATGTTCCACTAAGGAATGCGCCACATGCACCAATAAGTTATCGCCAAACTTGTGGCCATGGTGATCATTTAAGGCTTTAAAACCATCAAGATCGATAAAGAATAACGCCCCGCGCTGGCCGGGTTGCAATAGCTCATCGAAGGCCGTGGTGATGGCTTGGCGGTTCATCAAGTTGGTGAGCGGATCGCTATGGGCTAGCCTTGCTAAATCCAGCTCGTAGCGCTTTTCTTGAGTGATATCGATATGGCTGTCCATCATCCGCAGCGGCGTGCCATCGGGTAGACGTTCAACAATGCGGCCACGATCCGACACCCAAGTGATGCTGCCATCTTTGTGCAGCATGCGATGTACGACCTGATAATAATCGGCCTTGCCATTCACATGGTCTTCAAAGGCTTTGATTACCCAGTCTTTATCCTCTGGATGAAGTTTGCTTTTCCAGCTGTCGACATGGGCGCGAAGCTCCTCGCGGCTAAAGCCAAGCAGTTCGCCCCACTTCACATTGAACAGGGTGAGATTGCCACTGGGAACATGCTGCTCCCACAAACACAAGCCATTGCCATCGAGGGCGGCAAAGAGTTTTTCTTCGGCGCGATTATTGAGCGCCGTTAACCGCGCATTTTCACGTTTGAGCTCGGCGATTTCGGCCTGAAGTTGCTTTATTTGTGCTGCAGAATCCGCTACCACGAAAAGTCTCTGTTGTTAGGTTGGGGGATTTTCGTCCAGTGTAAAACAGTTCATGCTGAAGGGACATAGTCAAAAGGATAAAGCCAAAGGGACATAGCAAAAGGGAGATCACAAGCAGTTCAAAAGGAGTCAGCCAAATGCAGACCCCATCTTCAACGCGTTACGCTTAATCGCGGGTTAGCACTTCAAGCAATTCAATCTCAAAGGTGAGGTCCGAATTCGGCTTGATATGGGCACCAATTTGGCGCTCGCCGTAGGCTAAGTGCGCGGGAACGAATAACTTACGTTTACCGCCAACCTTCATGCCCATCAGTCCTTGATCCCAGCCTTTAATCACACGGCCAGTACCGATCACGCATTGAAATGCCTGACCACGGTCATAGGAGGAATCGAACTGAGTGCCATCCTGCAAAAAACCACGGTATTGAGTAGTGATCAACGCGCCTTTTACGGCCTCTTTTCCTTCGCCGATTACCAGATCGACAACTTCTAATTCAGTCATTTAATTAATCTCTTCGCCGTCACTTACATTCAAGTGATTCATCAAAGTGCCTATTCTAACATCGCAAGCCGGGCTTGTCGGTGTGCGTCATCCATTTTGTGGCGCAGGTTTCGATGCGCTTTACCGCCCTTTAAATTCACCGCACCGCCCCCATATCTACACCATGCATTAAGCTAAGGAGCCATTCCATGATTATCGCGTGCCCCCACTGTGACACCTTAAACCGTGTCCCCCAAGAGCGGTTAACTGAGCAGCCGACCTGCGGCAAATGTAAACAGAGTCTGTTTGCGGCGGCGCCTATTGAGCTCACGAGCGACAATTTTATCAATCATGCTCACAAGTCAGAGTTACCACTCGTTGTCGATTTTTGGGCAAGCTGGTGCGGCCCCTGTAAAAGCTTTGCGCCAACCTTTTCGGCGGCGGCAAAAGCATGGGAACCACAATTTCGCTTCGGCAAGATTAATACCGAGGAGCAGCAAGCACTGACGGCGCAATTTGGGATCCGCTCTATCCCTACGCTGATGATTTTCAAGCAGGGGCATGTTATCGCACAGCAGGCGGGCGCCTTGCCCAAGTCGGCGTTCGACCAATGGCTGCAGAGTTATTGTTAGAGTCTGTGAGTTTCGCCCATAAAAATACCCAGCTAAGCTGGGTATTTTTATCAGACTGCTTGAGCCGCGTTTACACTTCCCAGAAGGTGTGAGCAATAATCCCCAGCACTATCATGCTGAGGAAGTTGACTATCATCCCCACTCGCACCATTTCCGACTGCTTAATATGGCCTGAGCCATAAACAATGGCGTTAGGCGGCGTCGCCACTGGCAGCATAAAGGCGCAGGAAGCCGCAATACCAATCAGCACGGATAGCATGACGGGTGATACCCCTAATGCTTCGGCAATCGCCGCAAATACAGGCACTAACAGCGCCGCGCTCGCGGTATTACTGGCAAACTCGGTCAGCATCACCACAAAGGCAATCACCGCAAACACGAACAGCGACATATGGGTGCTGCCAAAAATATCCGTCATCCAGTGCGCGAGGAACACACTGGTACCAGTGCTTTTCAACACGGCACTCAAGGTCAAACCGCCACCGAATAGGATCAACACACCCCAATCTGTGGTTGATTCAATCTTCTTCCAACCAACAAGTCCTAAACCCGCCAGCAGAACGACCGCACCTAGTGCAACTACGGTATCAAATTGCGTAATTCCGCCGAGTGCCTTCGCCAATGGCACACTGAAAATCCAGCAGCAGACTGTCGCGAGGAAGATAACTAAGGTCAGTTTGCCTTGGAAAGTCAACTTTTGTTCTTCGACATCCAGCTTACATTCTGCCGATAAATCCGGCTTAAAGTACCAATAGAGCGCCAGCAGCATCATAGGCAACATTAAGATCACGGTTGGGATGCCAAACTTCAGCCAATCGCTAAAACTCAGTCCCACCTGCGCCGCCGCAATCGCATTTGGCGGACTGCCGACTAAAGTACCAATACCGCCGATGTTGGCAGAATAGGCAATACCCAATAACAGGAATACATAAGTGCTGTGGTACAGCTTACGATCGAGTTGCTGCAAAATCCCCAGCGCCAATGGCAACATCATTGCCGTGGTGGCAGTGTTACTGATCCACATAGACAACAGCGCCGTTACCCCAAATAGCATTAAACAGGCAATGCTGAGTTTGCCTTTGGATGCCAGCAGGAGTTTTTGCGCGATCAAAGTATCGATCTTTTGATGATGCAGCGCCGCAGCAAGTACAAAGCCACCGAAAAACAAATAGATAATCGGATTGGCAAAGTTACTCATGGCTTCCTTGGTTTCAAACACCCCAAAGAATACCGCCAAAATAGGCACTAAAATCGCCGTGATACTGATGTGAATCGCTTCGGTTAACCACAAAACGGCGGCGAACACTAAGATTGCAAGCCCGGTATTGACCCCTTGATCAAATGGCAAACCGTAATACAGCGCAAATAGCAGCAAAATATCCGCGACTAAGATCAGCATTTTTTTCTTTTCAAGCCCGGCATTCGCGGGCGAATGATTAGGGGGTACAGACTTTGATTGCTCTAAGGACATGGTGACAACCTTCATACCATTATTTTTTTAGGCAAATTTAGGGCATAGGTCACACTTGGCAAAGCAGTTTATTTTGTCATTTTGCTACTCAGCAACCACAAATACTGCTGACAAAAGGCGCATAAACACCATTTTCGAGATGAAAATCACCTGTTTTTGATCTGAACTTATGTACATAATTTTCAAACGAATAAAATTCAAGCAAAAGACAGATAAAGCTGTAACTAAATAAATGTTTAAAACTGTGACTCATGTCAAACTTCAGTTTTACACCAAGTGATTAAGACTGAATTTAACATTAATAACAGTAATTAAAACCACAATCACGAAACCATTGAGGATATTACAGATGAATATGTCGACAACCCATTAACATCACCATCGCTTGTTTATTTACATTAAAACAACATGAATCACTTGTCGTGCATGTTATCCTATCAACACCACCACTTTGCTACCACGCCGATGGTTAGCGAATCGTCCATAGATACCTTCAACTCACACTTGAATACGCCGTATAGCACCCGGCCAAGATTTAACTAAAACCCAATAAAGATTGCAGAGGTTACAAACTCCACTTATATTTCAGCTAGAACCTCAATTGGGTATTTAAAATATCTCTTTAAATAGCCAAGTGCATTTAGGGGCATAAGTATGGAAAGAAGATTCAACCCTTTAGACTTATCTGATCACGCTCAAGGGCATCAGATTTCCCTACCTGTCGAATTTGTGCAAGCGCTCACGGTGGCTAATTCACTCCAAGAAGTACTCGATACCGTTTCCCAATGGATCTACCAACTATTTGATGCCGAAAGGGCCAGCATTACCCTAAAAGAAGATGCAGACTATTTAAAAATTTATTCCATCAGTGGCAATAAAGCGATCCCACTCGATTTTAGAGTACCTATCGCCAACACCCTTGTCGGTCGTGCCTTTTCAGAAAAGACTGTGCTTATTTGCGACGACCTCACTAAATCAACCAAGCTGGATGGCATTATGCTAGCGCAGAGCGGTATGAATACCAGCATGAATGCCCCGCTGCTTTATGGTGATATTTGTTTAGGCACCCTTAATGTAGCCCACAACAAACCTTCTCATTACAAAGAGTTACACGCATTAGAATTACAATGTTTGGCTCATTGGATTGGCCTTAACATCAGCCTGAGACTACAGCTTAAGGAACTCGAATACCTTGCCTCAACAGACCATCTGACAGGGGCTGCCAATCGTCGGGTGTTTACCCAAAAAATCCTACAAGCCATAGATGCGTTCCATGAAAATGGACAATCCTTTTTCTTTGCTTTGATGGATATAGACCATTTTAAGAGGCTTAATGACCAATTTGGGCACACTGCAGGCGACTATGTGCTACAGCGAATCGTCGCCATTTCCGAAACCATGATGATGAGTCCAGGAAAATTTTTTCGCATCGGCGGTGAGGAGTTTGCCATTATCTTTCCTGAGCAAACCGAGTATGAGCCAATGCAATTTTTTAACGATATTAGGGAAACCATTGCTAAGGCTACCATGGACTTCGACGGCATACCGATCAGCGTCAGTGTGAGTATCGGCTTTACCACTATGAGCACTGCGGATTATGCCCCAGAACCCTTGCTGAGGCGCTCGGACAAGGCGCTCTATCAAGCCAAACTCGCTGGCAGAAATCGAGTAGTCATGTTTAACGGTACGCAAGCATGAAGGTAAATAACAGGGAAGTGATGAAACCTTCGTCGAAAAAACAAACAACAACACTGCAAGCTAGCAACATTTAAATCCCATTATCTCTATGAATAATAAACACAAATTTTATTCACCATCTCAGTCAATCTAACTCACTTTACCCCGCACTAGATCCGGCATAAAGTCGCGCCCGTAATCTCGCCTCCTGTTTATTTTTTACCTGTTTGGTACCGCCAGTGGAAAATGTAGCGTTAACTCAATCGACTCAAAAGCCAGGACTTTTTGTGCCTGTTGCGGGCTTAAGCCTATTTGCCCTGGCGTCGGGCTATTTGATGAGTTTAATCCCGCTCTCGCTCAGTTATTTCGAACTCAGCCCCGATCTCGCGCCATGGCTCGCGAGTATTTTCTACCTCGGCTTATTACTGGGGGCACCTTGTATCGCGCCAATCGTGGCACGCATCGGCCACAGTAAAGCCTTTATTTTGTTTCTCAATATCTTACTATGCAGCGTTGTGCTGATGGTTTTACTACCGCAGAGTAACGTTTGGTTAGCTGCACGTTTGGTCGCAGGTGTCGCGGTGGCAGGGATTTTTGTGGTCGTCGAATCTTGGTTACTGATGGCCGATACCCCAAAACAACGGGCCAAACGCCTAGGTCTCTACATGACCGCCCTTTACGGCGGCACCGCAATAGGACAACTCGCCGTCGATTACTTAGGTACCACGGGCAACCTGCCCTATTTAGTGGTAATAGGTTTACTGGCCGCCGCCAGTCTGCCAGCGCTGTTAGTCAAACGTGGCCAACCCCAATCGAGCGAGCAACACTCGATCGCCCTCTCGGATCTCAAAACTCTGAGTAAACCCGCCGTTGTCGGTTGTTTAGTATCGGGATTATTGCTCGGTCCCATTTACGGCCTATTGCCTGTTTATGTGTCACAGGACATGGGATTTGCCCAGCAGACAGGGCAATTTATGGCGCTGATCATTATGGGCGGCATGATAGTCCAGCCCTTAGTGAGCTATTTATCTCCACGCTTTCAGAAGAGTGCCTTAATGGCCGCCTTCTGCTTAATTGGCGCTGCGGCACTCTTTTTACTGACACAGAAATCCCTTGTTGGACTCTGGTTAGGCTTTGTGTTGCTGGGCGCCTGCGCCTTTGCCCTCTACCCTATCGCCATCAGTCTGGCCTGCGATCATCTGCCCAGCAGCCAAATTGTGTCAGCAACTCAGATTATGCTGCTCAGTTATTCCGTAGGTTCGGTTATCGGCCCGGTTGCTGCGAGTCGCTTTAATCATATCGAACATGGCTTGTTACTCTACTTAGCCGCAAGTTTTGTACTCACCTCTTGTTACCTTGGCGCGCACTTACTGGTACAGAACAAACCCCGCTTGCCGACGGCAAAAGCTTAAGGCATGGAAAATTGGGCGCCGATTAAGGCGCCCATTTTTCAAACTGTTTTTAACCTGGTTTCTTCGACCACAGTCTCCTTACTGGGAATCGCCCAGACACTGTCCTGCGGGCCATTCAAAACGCGATGGCGCGTGAGTCGATATCCATAGAAGAACAGTCCGCTAAAGCCGAGCGCTACCAGATCGACCCCAAGAGTTACCGCCGAATCGGGAGCCCATAATCCTAAACTCGGTACTAACAACCCAATCAAAGAAGTGATAGGCATTGCCAGAGTAGCCAAGGCGCACAAAGGTAAAATCAGCAATGCCGCCCTCGCCGCGCCGCGCCAAAAGGCATAGGCTACCAAGGCTGCGAACACGACATAATATAGCCAGAGGTAAATGTGATTAATATTACTCACATGCGCGTAAAGCCACTTCCCCAGCAGCATGCTCACTGCCAAGGCAGCAACCGACCCTAAGCAAATTCCCACGGTAGCGCTCGCCATTAAGCGGCAGGCTCTCGTTTGTTTTTTACGTCGCTTTTCCAGCCACAGCAAGTTACCGCTGTAAAATAACAAGGCACCGCTCAAACCAAGAAAGAAGTATACCCAACGACCAAGATCTCCCCCGTAACTGCCAAAATGCAGCCCAAAGAATACCGCGACCGTTCTGGCCCAAATGCCCTTGTCACTTTGGTCGATCGTGCTGTTGGACACCTTGAGGCTATAGGGATGTAGATATAAGTAATCAGTGACCGGCCCACGCATAAAACCCTTGGGGTTATATAGCCCTAAACGCAAGGTCGCACGGGGATTATTCAAGCTCATAAAGGTCATTTCATGCACTTGATACTCGGGGGCGAGATCCTGCACCTTAGCCAGAACAGTGCTTATCTTAGGCAAATCGGCGAGCGTATAGGGAGTTCTGTCGGGTGCGGGCTGGGCAAAGAGCGGTTTTTCACCGTAAACCGCATGCTTAAGCCCATCGTAAAGCTGATCATGGAAGGCAAATACAATCACGGTCAGGCTAATCACCAGATGAAATGGCAGACTGGTAATGCCGACTAAGTTATGGGCATCGAGCCAGAAACGACTCTCGCCCTTATCTTTACGCAGGGCGAAAAAGCTTTTGGTTAAGGTGGGTAGTAAGAAAATCACTCCAGAAATCAGTGCCAGGAAGTATAGGACGGCGGCGACGCCGAGCACATAGACGCCCGCTTGATCGTGGCCCACTTCACCAGCAATACCCGCAGTGCGGTGTAATTGGTCAATCAGCTCGGCCAGCTCGCTTGGCGTGCTTAGTTGGGTGACTAATTGTCCTAGCTCGTCGAGGCTAGCATGCCAAAGCTGGTTACTCATGTTGAGTTCACGTTCCGAGCCCTGTTGATACCAAGTCATCGGCGACTGATGATGATCATTCAAGTGCAAGCTAAAGCCGTTTTTCGCCTTATCGTCCCGCGCTAACACCTGCGATACTAACTCATCGAGCCTATCGGTTGAGACTTGCGGCAAAGTCACAGAAGGCGGCATTGACCAAGCGTCAATCGCCCCCTTAAACATAGTGAGCGAACCAGCATAAAAGCCGATAAACAATACGATTCCGGCGATGATTCCAGTCCAAATATGGATAGACTGATACACCCGTAACACATCACTGCGAACTTTCATCCCTTATCACCTAAAGGTATATAAAACTATATAAGTCAGAATGTTAAACAGGCCTAAATAGCCGATGGCCCTAAGCCCAGTTTTAAATAGAAAGCTAAAACTTAAGATCGATAACCAAATGGGTGTAATCATCCACATATTGAACTGCACCTTAGTGTCGGCATCGATTCCACCCGGGCCAAACCAGGCAAATAATCCCACTAGGCCCAAAGCTAAGGTAAAGCCTAACACCAACCCCGCCAGTGACTTAGTCCACCAGTCGGGTTGTAACTTGTCATTTTCAGCTAAACGCGCCATGGCTTATTTCCGCCCGATAAGTGAGATAAAAGGCACTAAGCCCGAAAGCAACATCAGCAGGGCTATCCAAATAAAAATGGCGGCGCTAAGGGTAAAAAGGCTGAGCCAGCCAATAAGGCTAGCGACAGTCATGCCGTAGGCGAGTAAACGCCAAGGCCGCTTAGGAAGGGAGCTTGCCAAGAGTTTTTGCTGCTTGTTAGTCAAATAAAATAACAAGCAGGCTACAAGCGTCGACAACAAAAAGACGAGTTGCAACACGGGATCGTATCCTCTCACCACAAAGTGTTAGCGTATTAGCTGTCATGTTTCTTGGTCACACCCTGCAACCAGTGCCAAATAACACAATGAAAGCCATAGAAAAACTGAGTAAATTTGCGGGACTCTAACTTTGATGAGAACAGTTCGCAATAAGATTTACACTGTAAGTATGGAGAATAGGATCAGAGTCACGTGACAACGACTTTGCTTAGGGATGATTGCTATGCATTAACCATTAAGTTACATTTTGCGGCAAAATGTAATCTAAATGGTTAAAAAACAAACCGTATTCTACCCGATAAGTTTAAATTCCACCTATCGCAACATATCAGCAAAGGAAGCGACATGATAAAAAGTGAACTCAATCTGCCAAGCTCTATTGGCCTCTCTAAAATCATCCCCCTGGTGATTTTACTAATTCTCTTCATCTCGCTTTTTGGCAGTTGGTACACGGTCGACCAAGGTGAGCGCGGGGTGATTCTGCGTAACGGCAAGATCATTGGCACCGCCGAACCTGGGCTCGGCTTTAAAATGCCACTGTTTGATACAGTCGTGAAAATATCCACTCAAACCCACACCACCAGCTACAGCTCATTGCAAGCCTATAGCCGCGACCAACAACCCGCGACCCTCAACGCCTCGGTAACTTTTAATGTGCCGCCGGATCGTGTCGAAGAGGTCTATGCCAACTTTAAGAGTATCGATGCCATGGTAGCTCGCCTGCTCGACCGCCAAGTACCTACGCAAGTTGAGAACATTTTTGGTAAATACACTGCGATTTCGGTCGTGCAGGAGCGGATCAAATTCGGTATCGATGTCACCAGTGCCATCACTAACTCGGTCAAAGGCCCCATCGAAATAACCTCAGTGCAGATTGAAAATATCGACTTCTCCAATGCCTATGAAAAATCTGTCGAAGACAGAATGCGCGCCGAAGTTGAGGTACAGACTCAACTACAAAACCTAGAGAAAGAAAGAGTCAGCGCACAAATCGCCGTGACCCAAGCTCAGGCAGAAGCCGACTCGCAACTCGCCCGCGCTAAGGCCGAGGCTGAGAGTATTAGGATCAAGGGGGATGCGGAAGCGTCAGCCATTAAGAGCCGCGCCGAGGCACTGGCACAAAACCAAAATCTAGTGGAATTAACTAAGGCCGAAAAGTGGGATGGCAAACTGCCAACCACAGTCTTACCAACAGGCACCCTGCCCTTTATCGATGCCAAGAAGACCAACTAATACATGACTTGGTATCGCAAGTAAGCTATTCGCTGCTAGTAGTGCTTTACCATAAAAAATCCCCAGTCATTGCTGGGGATTTTTATTTATCGCTATTGCTATGAACAGCAATCGCTGCGGCGTAACCAACTGCGAGGGATCTTCTCAAACACCACTTTTGCCATCAGCAACGCGAGTACTATGCCTGAGGTTGCCACTAACCATTCGGGCAACATTTGGTGCTGCTCACCAATCTGCGGCATCACCTCAAAACCAAAGGTGGCAACCAGATAGTTCACCAAAGCGCCAGCCGCGAGGGCAACACCTAACACACCGCCAAGGTAGCCATAGAGTGCACGCTTCCCCAGCTCCTTAGTCACTACGCCTAAGGTGGCGATATTGGTCGCAGGACCTGCCATCATAAACACCAGCACGGCACCGGGAGAAACACCCGCGAGTAACAATCCCGCAGCAATCGGCGTCGATGCTGTTGCGCAGATATACATAGGCACAGATACAAGTACCATCACCAGCATGGCCAGCAATCCATCGCCCCACTTGGCTAAAAAGTCCTCTGGAACATAGGTTTGCACTAAAGCTGCGAAGAATAAGCCCACCAGCAACCACAGCGTGGTATCACGCACCAGATCCGTCGCCGCATATTTAAGCCCAATGCCGACCCGCGCAATCACTGACTCAGACTTCAGCTCAGTCGCCATATCCTGAGTAGATGCGCAGCAGCTTTCGCCTTCAGCTTGATGAACATCAACCGCCTTCGAGCTAGTGCTGCTACAGCAAGCTCCCTTCTTCACTACTACAATTTTTTCAGGCGTCGCGGTTTGAGTGCCACAACATGAACCAGTATTTTCAACCTTAACCGCACTGACTTTAGCCGCATTAACCATACCGACAGAACCCATGATTGGGCCGCCAGCCGCCATTAAACTTGGTGCTGCCATAGGCGTCATTTTGATTTTCGGCTCGGTTGAAGGCGTTTGAGTTTTATCACCACAACAGGATGATTTCACAGGTGTAATTGCAGACGTTTTAGTCGATGAACAGCAGCTTTTTACCGCTTCGGCTTTTACCACAGTCGCTTTCGCCGAAGATTTAGAAGCGCAGCAAGAGGCTACTGGCGTCTCACTGGCTAACGCCTTACCTGACTGAACCTCAGTTTTAGCCGCAGGTTTGCCATCATCATCACGTCCCACTAAAAGGCCCGCGACAATAGCGCTAGTGATCGCCGCAATCGGCCGCACTATCGCCATAAAAGGGCCGAGTAAGACATAGGAAACGGTTACAGAGTCGACCCCAGTCTCAGGGGTTGAAACCAAAAAGGAGGTGGTTGCCGCTTTCGATGCCCCAGAGCGGCGCAGCCCCACGGCCGCGGGGATCACACCACAGGAACACAGCGGTAGCGGCGCGCCCAATAACGCCGCCTTAACCACGGTTTTAAAACCATGTCCGCCGAGCTGTTTTTGCATCCACGCCATAGGCACAAACACTTTAAGTAAGCCCGCCAGAATCAAGCCGAGCAATAGCCAAGGGGCGGAATCTAAAAACAGATCAATAAAATTCTTCAATAACATAATTAATTCCCTGACTTATCTAGGGTTGTGGTGCAATCTGCGGCGCCATGGTCATGCTCAACGCGTACTCGTTCGGTACTCGACTCTAGCGCCTCTAAAATCGAGCAATGTTCGGCGCTACGCGGCCCGCCGCAGCAGGCATCCGACAGACTCTGTAAGCTGGTTTGAAAATGCAATAACTCGGCAATTTTGGCTTGCACCTGCGCCAGCTTAAGATCGACCATGCCCTTAACATCGGCACAGGCCCAGTTGGATTTGTCGAGGTCGATAGACAACAACTCACTGATTTCACTTAAGGTAAAACCCACCGCCTTCGCCCGCAGAATAAAACGCAGCCGCGCCGCGTCGGCATCGGTATAGACCCGATAGCCAGAGTCGGTACGGCTCGAAGGCGAAAGCAGGCCATGTTTCTCATAGAATCTGAGGGTGTCGGCCTTAACCTCGCATAAATCGGCTAACTCACCAATTCGGTACATAGTTAATCCTTTGCAGCATCACTCGAATCACCTCAAGCAACACTGACAATCAATATGATGGAGCGAGTATAAACCTTAGAGCCTACTCTAAGGTCAAGGGCTATTTTGAAATTTACACTTCACCCTAAAGTCATTCCACTTTGTTCTGATATCAATATTGTGAAATCGCGCAGAAAAAACACCCGTAAATCCAGTTTTACGGTAGAATACGCGCGCCTGACGCTGGGACAAAAAATATAAGTAGGACCAAGGGGCTTTTGGAAAGCAGAACCGATTGAAGGTGTTCTGTTTTCCGAAAGATCCTTGAAACTAAAATAACTGGACCCTGTACCCAAATGACTGTTGCAAATAATGCCAGACCCATTCGTCGCGCGCTGTTAAGCGTTTCAGATAAAACCGGAATTCTCGAATTCGCCAAAGCATTACACGCCCAAGGCGTTGAACTGCTGTCAACGGGCGGCACCGCTCGCTTGTTAGCGGATAACGGCGTGCCTGTTATCGAAGTATCTGACTATACAGGACACCCTGAGATCATGGATGGTCGCGTTAAGACCCTGCACCCTAAAGTGCATGGTGGCATTTTGGCGCGTCGCGGTCTTGATGAAAATGTCATGGCTGCCAACAACATCAATGCAATCGATCTGGTTGCGGTTAACCTCTACCCCTTTGCCGATACCGTCGCTAAAGCCGGTTGCACCTTAGAAGATGCGATTGAAAACATCGACATCGGTGGTCCAACTATGGTGCGCGCTGCGGCGAAAAACCATAAAGACGTGACTATCGTGGTAAATGCGGCCGACTATAACCGCGTATTAGCCGAAATGGCCGCCAACAATGGCAGCACGACTCACGCAACCCGTTTCGATTTAGCGATTGCCGCCTTCGAACACACTGCCGGTTACGATGGTATGATCGCTAACTACTTCGGCACTATGGTTCCTGCACACAGCACTGACGAGTGCTTCGAAGACTCAAAGTTCACACGCACCTTCAACACCCAATTAGTGAAGAAGCAAGATCTGCGTTACGGCGAAAACAGCCATCAAACCGCAGCCTTCTATGTCGACACTAAGATCGATGAAGCTTCAGTCGCGACTGCGATACAACTGCAAGGTAAGGCACTGTCTTACAACAATATCGCCGATACCGATGCAGCCCTAGAGTGCGTAAAAGAGTTCAGCGAGCCAGCTTGCGTTATCGTTAAACACGCTAACCCATGTGGTGTCGCTTTAGGTAAAGATCTGCTCGATGCCTATAACCGTGCCTACCAAACTGACCCAACTTCAGCCTTCGGCGGCATTATCGCCTTTAACGGTGAGTTAGATGCAGCTACCGCTAGCGCTATCGTTGAGCGTCAATTCGTTGAAGTGATTATTGCGCCAGTTGTGAGCCAAGGCGCACGCGATGTGGTGGCCAAGAAAACCAACGTGCGTCTGTTAGAGTGTGGTCAATGGGATACTAAGACCAAGACCTTAGACTACAAGCGCGTGAACGGTGGTCTGCTGGTGCAAGACCGCGACCAAGGCATGGTTGGTTTAGATGACATTAAAGTCGTGACTAAACGTCAACCGACCGAGAGTGAGCTGAAGGACTTAATGTTCTGCTGGAAAGTAGCTAAGTTCGTTAAATCTAACGCGATTGTTTACGCTAAAGACGGTATGACAATCGGTGTCGGCGCCGGCCAAATGAGCCGCGTCTACAGCGCTAAGATTGCGGGTATCAAGGCCGCCGATGAAGGCTTAGAAGTGGTTAACTCTGTGATGGCGTCCGATGCCTTCTTCCCATTCCGCGACGGTATCGATGCCGCAGCGGCGGCGGGCATCAGCTGCATCATCCAGCCTGGTGGCTCAATGCGCGATGCTGAAATCATCGCCGCAGCCGACGAGCACGGCATGGCCATGGTGATGACTGGCATGCGCCACTTCCGTCACTAATGCCGCCTACAGCCAGCACGCCATGTGCTGGCTGTTTCGTTTATCGCACTCTGTAGCGCTAAGAATCTAACCACAAGAATTTAAAACTCAAAGGGATGACTTAACATGAAAGTATTAGTTATTGGTGGCGGCGGCCGCGAACATGCCCTAGCTTGGAAAGCGGCACAATCACCTCAGGTCGAACTGGTTTATGTTGCACCGGGTAACGCGGGCACGGCTCTCGAGCCAAAGCTTGAAAACTTAAATATCAGTGCAACTGACATTCCTGCCCTGCTCGATTTTGCTCAAACCAATCAGATCGAACTCACCATCGTTGGCCCAGAAGCGCCGCTGGTATTAGGTGTGGTCGACGCCTTTAACGCTGCGGGTCTGCCCATTTTTGGCCCAACCAAAGCGGCTGCACAGTTAGAAGGTTCTAAGGCCTTCACTAAGGACTTTTTGGCACGCCACAATATCCCAACCGCGGGTTATAAAAACTGTACCGAAATCCAAGACGCTAAAGCCTTCGTGCGTGAACTGACAGGCAAGACGGGTTACCCAGTCGTAATCAAGGCCGATGGTTTAGCCGCAGGTAAAGGCGTGATCATCGCCCAAGACCAAGCCGAAGCGGATGCCGCCATCGAAGATATGCTCGCAGGCAACAAGTTTGGTGATGCCGGTTCTCGTGTGGTTATCGAAGAATTCTTAAAAGGCGAAGAAGCCAGCTTTATCGTCATGGTCGATGGTAAAAATATCCTCGCCATGGCAACCAGCCAAGACCATAAAGCCCGTGATAACGCCGACCACGGTCCAAACACTGGCGGCATGGGCGCTTACTCACCAGCACCTGTGGTCACCCAAAGCGTACACGATTGGACAATCGCTAACGTTATCCGCCCAACGGTGGATGGCATGGCCGCCGAAGGCAATGTGTACACAGGCTTCCTGTATGCGGGTCTGATGATTGCACCAGACGGCAGCGCCAAAGTACTGGAATACAACTGCCGCTTTGGCGATCCAGAAACCCAACCTATTATGATGCGCTTAAAATCTGATCTGGTTGAGCTGTGTTTAGCCGCCACCCGTGGCGAGCTGGATAAAGTCACCGCAGAGTACGATGCTCGCGCCGCAGTCGGTGTTGTATTAGCCGCCGGCGGTTACCCAGACGACTACCGCAAGGGCGATGTGATCCAAGGTTTAAGCCTAGGTAATCACGATGCCAAAGTCTTCCACGCAGGCACTGAGATGAAAGACGGTCATGTAGTTACTAACGGCGGCCGCGTACTATGCGCCACAGCCCTAGGACACACTGTGACCGAAGCACAAAAAGCTGCTTATCTGCTGGTTGATGAAATCCACTGGGATGACGTGTATTTCCGCACCGATATCGGCTATCGCGCCATTGCCCGCGAACAACAGGGCTAAGCTTTAATTCATTTAAAAAAACCGGCTATGCGCCGGTTTTTTTATGCCTTAAATTTGACGAACGTCAATTTTAAGTTAATGATTCATATCAATTTTAAGCAATTAAAACCTACTTCCACCCGCATTATTCCTATACAATGCTACGCAAATGTTAACTACCTACAAATGCTAAGGACTCTCCATGGAGATTAGACTCATTTCTGCCGCCATCGCCTTGATACTCGCGGGCTGTGGCGGAGGCTCAGAGGACTCGGGTAGCACAACCCCTCCGCCGGAGCCGCCAGTCCAACCTCCTGCGGTGACTCAATATACGGCGAGTACCAGTTCAGTCTTAGGCGGCAAGCTCATCCCTAGCAGCCAAAAGGTCGATGCGGGTAAAAGTGCCAGCTTTAGCGTTCAAGCCGAAAACGGTTTCGTGCTGGATAGCATTAGCGGCTGTGGCGGCGCGCTGACCGAACAGACCTACACTACTGCGACGATAAGCGCCGATTGCACAATTACCCCAAGCTTTATCAGCAATGCTGAAAATGCTATTCGCCATCAAGACCATACCCTTGCCAGCGCTAACGAACTGATTGATTTCAGCACTGCTAAACTTGCCAAAGTGGACGCAGCCCGCAAAGCGCAAATCACCGAACTCTATCAAGGTGTGGGTAACAGCATCAGTTGGCATCCGACCCACGATTCCATCACCTTTTCGAGCTTTATGCCGGAAAACACTTTTACCTTACTGCCATCCAATGTTGATGGCAGCGGCGCCAGCGCCATACGCGGCTTAGTGATGGCGGGTGAACAACAAGGCCAGCGTTATGCAGCCATGGGTGGTAACCTGTTTGCGGTTAATAATTCGGATCAGAGTGATAAGCTGCTGAAAAACCTCATTGGATGGCTGACCAAAGGCGGCGATCAGCAGAATGGCCTGAGCATAGTCACGGCACAGATGCCAAGTCGCGCCGATAGTTGGTATTTTCCCCATAACGAAGGGATCCGCACTTGGCTAAGCAAGTACTACCCCGACGCCCACAGCATCAACGACGCCAATAGCTGTGATTACAGCGCCCTTGCCAGCTGTATCGATACCTTAAAACCCGATTTAATCGTTATCAGCGATATTGACCGCGATAACCTAGGTTACGCGGGCATTCAAACGGCCATCACTAAAGCCAAGGCAGCGGGAATTCCGCTGCTAGTTTCAAACTACTGGCGTAATCAAAGCCCTATGCTCTCGCCACTCTATCTTGAGATGGGGCTCTCTACCGCGGGAAACTATTGGTCCAAACTCAATGCCGATAATCTGAGTGTGAGCACTATTCTGGCGGAAGATAAGGCGCTGACAGAAGTTGAAAAACTACTTGCCAATCTGCGGGAACAACGCTTCGACACGCAAGTACTCAATGACTGCAGCGGCAACTATTTAAGCTGTAATAGCAGCGCCTTTGTCGAGGCCTTCAAGGCGGGCGCGGATTGGTATCGCAGCAATGCCGAAACCTTAGATAACAATGATATAGATGCTTTTAACAGCCATAATTTTAGCTTGATGAAAGCGGGGTTACTGCTCGCCGACAAGTATCGCAGTGAAATCGATTACCCTATCGCCTACACTGAATCCGCCCAGTGGCAGCAAGCCCTGTTTGCCGATTGGACAGTCAGCTACGCACGTGCTCACAACCTCGCCCAGTCGGACTTAGGTGAGTATGTCACCGACAGAGCCAATCTGAGCAAGGGCAGCAATGCCCATTACGCCTACCCTGCCACAGTGTCGGAACGTAAGAGCATCACAGTGCCTTACTCTGGCCAGTGGACAACCACGGGCTGGTACGCCTTACCCGGACAGACCATCACCCTCACCCGCTTAGATAACACAAATGCGAATGTCGAAATTAAGTTGAATTATCATAGACGTAATACTAACCGCGCCTATGAACAAAAGGTTTATCGCGCGCCATTGGAACTCGCCCAGCAGCGTCTCAAGCTCGCCAAAGGGCAAAGCATTGAGTTTTCAACCCCCTATGGCGGCCCCATTTACCTCTATATCAGTGGTGGCGAAGGAGCGCTCAGTGTCGATGTGCAAGCCAAGAATGTGGCTAAGCACCCCAGCATTATGGATTTTTCCAATCCAGCGGAAATCACGGCCTTCAATGACAAGATCCAAAATACTGAGTTGCCCCATGTGGATCTTCGTACCGATGGCGCCGAGCAACATTTGCGCCGCGACCGTTTTATGAACGCGATTGGCGGCAAGATCCCGGATGTCAATACGCTGCTTAAGAGCATTGTCGAGGATCATATCAACAGTGTGTATACCCTCGCAGGGCTGAAAATCCAAGGTAAGAGCTTAAGTGAGTCACTTCCCACGGATGTGCTTGCAAGCTGTCAGGCAATGTTTGGCGCCGATTGCACCGATGCCAGTCTGCATACCCGCAGCATCATCCAACACGCTAACTATGACCAAAACGCCCACTGCGGCTCAGGTTGTAGTGGTAATCCCTGGGATGCGGCTTGGAATATTTCGCCCACTGGTTGGGGAGATAACCACGAACTCGGCCACAATCTGCAAACCAACCGTCTAAACGTGCAATATGCCACTGCTGCCAATCGAGACAATTGGACAGGCTATGGCAGCCGCGCGGGGGAAAACTCCAACAATATCTTCCCCTATGTGGTGCTATGGAAGACCCATTATCTGCGTGACGGCAACACAAGCAGCATCACCGATGGTCATATGAATCACAAAGATCTCTTCTATGTGTTTATGTCCGATGCCGCTGGCACTACGGATACCAGTGGCAAACGCGTGGTCTTCGGGGGCAACTGCAAAGTGCTCGATGCGGGCGAAGACAGATACACCGCCCCTTGGGCCAGCAATGCCTACGCGGTACACAACGGCTATCGCATGGCGTTTTACATCCAAATGGCGCTAAAAGCCCATGGCATGACACTCAGCGACGGCACTAGCTTAAGCAATGGCTTCAATATCTTCACCCTGCTATACCAACACAGCCGCATCTTTGGTAAATATGCCAATAATGCCAGCAACTGGGAGGCTAACCGCAGCAAGCTCGGCTTTGAACTGTTCCCGTACGAGGGCCATGGCGTTTATGGCGGCAAAACGGTGAGGGATATTCCGGGCAATGACTTTATGCTGGTTTCTTTAAGTAAACTCACCGGCAAAGATTGGCGCAGCCATTTTGATATGTTGGGCCTACGTTACTCTAGCCTCGCCGCGGCGCAAGTGACGGCAAACGCCAGCCAAGGTGTGGTGCCTATGGGCATGTATGAGCTCGAAACCGACCTGCCACCCGCCAATATGAGCCAAGGACTGAATTTTATTCCTATGTCACTTAGTGATGGCACGCCCCTATGGAAGGGCTCCAGCTCGCCGACACAATGTGCTAAGCCTTAAAACATGAGTACTAATGCTTAATTCCTAAATCTTTGGAATTAAGCTCCCAAAAAAGGCTAATGATTAATGCCCCGATGCAATCGCCTTGCGGGCAATTTTATCGATTAAGCCCGGTGCAATCAGCTTTAGCCAACGCCCGAGTCTGCCGCGTAAAGAAGTAATCAGCAGTCGACCTCGGGTCGCTATTACGGGGAGCATCATGTTCGCGCATTGCTCGGCGGTGATAATTTTTGCTTCCTGCATTGGAGACTTACCGAGAGGCTTGCCCTCACCGTCGAGGGCACGTTTATGAATTTGTGAAACGACAAAGTCGGGGCAAATCACTGTCACGGCCACGTTATCATCCGCGAGTTCAATCCGTAGCGAATCAAAAAAGCCGATAACAGCATGTTTCGAGGCGGCATAGCCACTGCGCGTCGGCACGCCCGTTAGCCCTGCTACAGAGGCCACCACCACAACTTGGCCTTCGCTCGACTTTAAATAGGGCAAGGCGGCGTGAGTTAAATACGCAGGACCTAAATAGTTGACTCGCATGATATCTTCGAGCACAGACAACTGGTTTAACTCATCGAAACGTGACCACATGGTCATACCCGCATTATTCACTAAAATATCGAGATGACCATAATGGGCAATAGTGGCTTGGATTAATGCTTCACATTGGGAGGCGCTACTGACATCGGCGGCAAATACAAAGGGAGTTGGGCCATAGTTTGCGATTTCAAGGGCAAGGGATGCCAAACGAGTTTCATTGCGGGCACTCAGTACCAGTTGGCAACCGACCCGCGCCATGGCAATGGCTAACGCGCGGCCAATGCCTTCCGAAGCCCCCGTTATAATCACCACTTTACCCGTCAGTCCATCCATAACTATTCCCTTGTTACCAATGTGTTAATTATGCTTCAAGGTAAATTGGCATAATCATCTTAAAAGCGCAATCCCTTATGCGCGTTGTGCTTGTGGCACTGCAAATGGTTCGCAATAACTGGTCAAAGGTTGCGGTCGTCCTATCGCATAGCCTTGAGCGTAGTTAATACCAATAACTTGTAATCTATCGATAATCTCTTGGTTTTCCACAAACTCGGCAACGGTCTCAATCCCCATTACTCGGCACACGTCTTGAATGGATTTAACAATGGCATAATCCTTGGCATTGACCGCGAGGTTCTTCACGAAGCAGCCGTCAATTTTGACATAGTCCACCGGCAGTTCACGCAGATAACCGTAGGACGCAAAGCCACTGCCAAAATCATCCAATGCGAAGGAAAACCCGAGTTTACGCAGCTGCCTTAACATTTCCATGCCGCGCTGGCGGTTTTGAATCGCCGTAGTTTCGGTAATTTCAAAGCAGACACATTGGCTCGGAATATCGAAAATATGTTGCTGCTGGGCTATGTATTCCACCATGCCTTCGGCGCCTAAGCTATTGCCAGAAAGGTTGATTGAAATACAGTGATCAGGCCACAGCTGCGGATTTAACGACAGCCATAAAAAGGCTTTACGTATCACTTCTTTATCGATTTCTGGCATCAGCTTAAAGCGCTCGGCAGCGGCAATAAACTGCGCTGGGGCTAAAATACGGCCACAGGGTTCTTGGATCCTGAGCAGGATTTCCATCCGATGCCGTTTGGAGCTTGCCCCTAAACCTCGAATGGGTTGGTAATAGAGCAGCAGTTCGTTTTCCTCAATGGCTTGAGCGATACGCACCGCCCATTTAGGGGCGTTGCGCTGATAAGTCAGCTCTTTATCTTTATCATCGTAAAAATGGATTTGGTTTGTGCCCTTGGCTTTGGCGGCGATACAGGCAATATCCGCATCCTTGAGTAGCTCTAAAGCATTGATATAAGGCGCTCGACCAAAGGCGACACCGATACTTAAACCGACTTTATAGTTGCAGTTTTTATCGTGCAGCACTTGCAGCGAAACCTGCGTAATAATCTGCTTTAACTGCTGCGCCACGGCCAAGGCTGTACTATCGCAAATGACCAAGCCAAATTCATCTCCACCTAAGCGGGCTAATAATGCCTGCGGCCCAAGGCAAGATTGAATCGCCCGCGCCACCATTGCCAACATGCGATCGCCCGCAGTATGACCACAGCTGTCGTTAATTAGCTTAAACTGCTCTAAATCCAGATAACATACAGCAAGGCGCTTAGCCTGACTGGCGAACTGCGGTAACTGCTCTTCAAAGGCTTGCCGATTAAGCAAGCCGGTAATGCCATCGAAGTTAGCGCGCTTGTGTAGCTGACGTTTCAGCAGTTCTTCTTGGGTAATATCTCGCAGCACCACCACAGTGCCGGTAATCTCTTTATCATGGTTCCACACGTTACTAATGCTGCGCTCGATAATCCGTGGTGTTGCGGTTAATAACTTAATTTTAGCGACTTGAGGCGTGGCTTCACCTAGGCGCATGCACTGGAATACCGCTTGATTTAATTGCTCACCCGCTTTTAATAACGATGCAAGGCTCTGACCAACGGCGTAACAGCTGGCAACATCGAGTAAGGATTCGGCCTTGGGATTCATGTAGATCACCTTGGCATCGATATCGGTTAGGATCACCGCCTCGGCAATTGATTCCAGAGTGGTTTTACCGCGTTCTTTCTGATGATATATGCGAGCAAGCAAGCTGTTGACGCGGCTGGCCAACACTTCTAACTCGGCGTTGCCTTCGCCGCTCACAGGCCGATACACGCTGGCCATAGGATCGACCAATGCCAACTGTTGCATCATGCTCTGAAACGGCTTTAGCAGGCCGGTTCTTAGCCAAATGTAACCAAGTGCCACAATCAAGACACCGAGTAAAATAATACCGACTGAAATCCAATCGAGGTCGAAGTTTACCTCCCGCAAGGGGTCAGCAGAAAACTGCACCTGCAGATATATTGGCGCGTTATTCAATAAACTCGGGATTGGCACAAAGCTGAGGTAATCTTTGGCATCCGTGGTGTTGCTGCGGCTCATCTGCACCTGAGTGACTAATGGTGCTTGGGCATATTCCAATAAATCCTGCGCCGATAACTGGCGCACCAGCAGCACGTATTCTTCAGGCGCAACGGCAACCGCGGTGACAACTAACCCTGCATCTCCTGCAAGATACGCCCCTGCAATTTTCAGTTTACTGGCGGCGAGCACCGCATCGGCAATCTCTTTTTGTGTCGATAATGCAAGGCTGGAGGTATTGGCGAGGACACTTTGCAACTGCCCACCTTGCAGAATAAACCAATGTAGATTGGCGGACATGGCACTCTCAAGCCATGATGACTCTATCGATTGCAGCAATTCGCCATCGACTCGAGACAGCGGGGAGGCATAGATCTGGGTGAGAAAACTTAAACGGTCAATATCGGTGAGGAACTGCTGTTGAACATTTGTGAGTTCATGCTGGATATTATCCTGCCGTAGCAACTCGACCCTATGGTCGAACCAATAGCCAAGGCAATAGCACACAAGCACAACTGCTGGTAAACAGAATCCTGCAATAAATACCAATATTTTGTTGCCAATGTGCATCTCATACCACGGCTTTCGTAATTGAATAGATTAACGGCTTTACATAGTCCCTTATAGCGCTATGAAACATATCTCATTTGCAAATAGTATTAAATATCACTTTGCTTTATCCGTTGCTAAAATAAGCAATAGCATGCATTTAATTGTGTTAAACGCCTTTGATTTAGCGCAGCTATTCGATAAATAATTTTTTAAAAGTTAGATGTTAATCAATATCCTATGTTCTAAATCTGCTTGTTAATACTTAGCGACGCGGCTGATTGAACGTTGAGCATAGTTTATTGCGCTGGGTCCACTTTACATTTACCGCGTACTTGATTGCGCCAACTGACACCATAAAAAAACGGACCCTCAGGTCCGTTTATTCTTCAATATCGCTTACTTATGATACTGCTTAGATTGAGCGTGAACCGCCTTGATAAAGGCGCCTGCATGTTCTGGGTCAACGTGCTGATGAATACCATGGCCTAAGTTAAACACATGGCCTGTACCTTCACCGTATCCTGCCAGAATTTGAGCCACTTCTTCTTCGATACGTGGAATTGGCGCGTACAGCATAGAAGGATCCATATTGCCCTGTAGCGCGACTTTGTGACCCACACGGCGACGAGCATCGGCAATGTCGACAGTCCAGTCTAAACCTAACGCATCACAGCCAGTTTCTGCCATGGCTTCTAACCATAAACCACCGCCCTTAGTGAATAAGGTCACTGGCACTTGGCGGCCATCGGCAAAGCGAGTCAAGCCATCGACAATCTTCTGCATATAACGCAGTGAGAACTCACGGTAAGCCGTGTGCGATAAGGCGCCGCCCCACGAGTCGAAGATCATCAGCGATTGCGCGCCGTTAGCAACCTGCGCATTCAGGTATAAAGTCACAGAATCCGCTAACTTGTCGAGCAGCATATGCAGCGCCGCAGGCTCTGCGTAGGCCATCTTCTTAATTTTTTCGAAGGTTTTGCTCGAACCACCTTCAACCATGTAAGTCGCGAGTGTCCAAGGAGAACCCGAGAAACCAATCAGTGGCACTTGGCCGTTCAGTTCACGACGAATAGTGCTAACCGCTTTCATCACATAACCCAGATCATGTTCTGGATCGGGAACGGCTAATTTTTTAATGGCGTCGATAGTGTCTGTTGGGCGCTCAAAACGTGGGCCTTCGCCCGCCTCAAAATACAGACCTAAACCCATAGCATCGGGAACAGTCAGAATATCGGAAAACAGAATTGCTGCATCCAGCTCATAACGACGCAGCGGTTGTAGCGTTACTTCACAGGCCAATTCATGGTTTTTGCATAAAGACATGAAGTCACCCGCTTGAGCGCGAGTCGCTTTATATTCAGGGAGATAACGGCCTGCTTGACGCATCATCCACACTGGGGTCATATCAACAGGCTGTTTTAGTAGGGCGCGTAAATAACGATCATTCTTTAATTCTGCCATTTGGCTTGATTCCTAGACTTATTGAGATCCGCTGGGTCGGTAGTTTAGCATTTACGCGGATAATGTAACCTTTAAGTGCAAATTTATGTGAGCTATTCCCCATCATTGCTGTCCATTTAAGCGCTTATCGTCAAAATGCTAGCCAGATAACATACTGTTTACTAATCGAACTCGAAGTCACACTGAGACAGAAAAAAGTTGCGCTGGTTTCCTGCCTTTGGTATAAAAAGTTTGCGCTAGCAAGAACAATCAAGAAGCTCGTCGCATCGAGCCTGCTATATACATTACTCGCCCAACGATAGGTTTCTATCGTTGGGCTTTTTATTTCCGCATTTTTTTATACAAAACAGCTGGTTTGTCCATCTGCTAATTCTCGCAAATCCCGATAAAAAGGGTTGATCCAAGAGCTGTTTCTCCCCTACATTAGAGTCATGTCCTGGCACTTAAATGGAATGCATCATGCTGAGAGAACTCGAAAAAGCAGAACAAAAGTGGGGCGGTTCAAATAAGCTTATAGATCAATGGCTAGAAAATCGTCGTAAACTCTTGGTGCATTACTGCCAGATAGCTGGACTTCCCCCTTACGGGAAAGCCGAAAAATCCCTTCCCTCCTTCGATAATGTAAAATCCTTTTGTGATTTATTAGTGGATTACGTCTCCGAAGGCCATTTCGAAGTCTATGACCAAGTGGTCAATGCCTGTGAAAAATTTGGCGCCACGAGTAAAACCTTAGCCCAGCAAGTGTTGCCGAAGATCACCCCCACCACCAACGCGGCACTAGATTTTAATGATAAGTACGCCGAAGCGCAGGACGACCAAGTGCTGTATCAGCTCGATAAGGATCTCTCCGAACTGGCCCATACCATGGAAACCCGTTTCGAGTTAGAGGATAAATTGCTCGAAGTGTTACATAACCAATATTCAGAGCACGCCCAGCAAGCTTAATTAATGATGGGAGTTATGCGCCGCGAGTCATATCCTTGATAGCGCAAAGTGCAAGTCACTTCGGTCTGCAAATGAGGTCTTAGTTCGGTGCGATTGTCTTAATAAGCACAATTGCGACAGGTAAAATAGAGAAACAAAAAAGCCAGCTTACGCTGGCTTTTTCATTTTCATATCAAGCGATTATACAGCTGATTGAAAGATCACTTGTGATGCTTTCTTAGTGTAAGAATCGATTTGATCGAAGTTCAAGTAACGGTAAGTGTCAGCTGCAGTCGCATCTAACTCTTTCGCGTATTCTTGGTATTCTTCAACCGTTGGCAGACGACCTAACAGGGCTGCAACTGCCGCTAATTCCGCAGAGGCTAAGTAAACGTTAGCGCCTGTACCTAAACGGTTCGGGAAGTTACGGGTAGAAGTTGATACAACAGTTGCACCTTCAGCCACACGTGCTTGGTTACCCATACACAGTGAACAGCCAGGGATCTCGATACGCGCACCCACGCGACCGAAAATACCGTAGTAACCTTCTTCGGTCAGCTGGTCTTTGTCCATCTTAGTCGGTGGCGCGATCCACAGACGAGTTGGCAGCGTCTTAGCGAACTTGTCTAACATCTTACCGGTCGCACGGAAGTGACCGATGTTAGTCATACAAGAACCGACGAATACCTCGTCGATTTGCGTTTGCGCAACAGAAGACAGTAATACGGCATCGTCTGGATCGTTAGGCGCACACAGGATTGGCTCTTTGATCTCGTTCAGATCGATTTCGATCACTGCAGCGTACTCAGCATCTTTATCGGCGCTCATCAGCTCAGGATTCGCTAACCACTCTTCCATGCCTTTGATACGACGCTCGATAGTACGACGGTCACCGTAACCTTCGGCGATCATCCACTTCAGCATAGTGATGTTCGAGTTCAGGTACTCGATGATTGGCTCTTTGTCTAACTTGATAGTACAACCCGCTGCAGAGCGTTCTGCAGAAGCATCAGACAGTTCGAATGCCTGTTCCACTTTCAGGGTTTCTAAGCCTTCGATTTCCAGTACGCGGCCAGAGAAGATGTTGATCTTACCTTTCTTCTCAACCGTCAGCAGACCCATTTCAATCGCTTTTAATGGAATCGCATGTACTAGGTCACGTAGGGTGATGCCAGGTTGCATCTTGCCCTTGAAGCGAACTAATACTGATTCTGGCATATCCAGAGGCATAACACCGGTCGCCGCTGCGAAGGCAACGAGACCAGAACCCGCAGGGAATGAAATACCGATTGGGAAACGCGTATGTGAGTCACCACCAGTACCAACTGTGTCTGGTAATAACATACGGTTTAACCAAGAGTGGATAACACCGTCACCTGGACGCAGAGACACACCGCCACGGTTCATGATGAAGTCTGGCAGAGTGTGGTGAGTGTTAACGTCAACGGGTTTTGGATAAGCGGCAGTGTGGCAGAATGACTGCATAGTCAGGTCAGCACTGAAGCCTAAACAGGCTAAGTCTTTCAGCTCGTCACGGGTCATAGGGCCGGTAGTGTCCTGAGAACCCACAGAAGTCATCTTAGGCTCGCAGTATTGGCCTGGACGCACGCCAGCAACGCCACAGGCTTTACCGACCATCTTCTGCGCTAAAGTGTAACCTTTGCCAGAGTCAGCGATGTCTTGAGGACGTACGAATACGTCAGAGGCTGGTAAACCTAACACTGCGCGCGCTTTGTCAGTTAAACCACGACCGATGATCAATGGAATACGACCACCCGCACGCACTTCGTCTAACAGTACGTCAGTTTTCAGGCTGAACTCAGAAATCACTTCCTCAGAGCCATGACGCTTAACCACACCAGCGTATGGATAAATGTCGATCACATCGCCCATTTCCATTTTGCTGACGTCAAGCTCGATTGGTAGTGCGCCCGCATCTTCCATAGTATTGAAGAAAATCGGTGCAATTTTGCCACCTAAGCAGAAACCACCAGCACGTTTGTTAGGTACGAATGGGATATCATCGCCCATGAACCACAGTACAGAGTTAGTCGCTGACTTACGTGATGAACCTGTACCCACAACGTCACCCACGTAAACTAATGGGAAACCTTTGGTTTTCAGTTGTTCTAATTTCTTGATTGGACCCACGCTGCCCGCTACGTCTGGCTCGATGCCATCACGCGCGTTTTTCAGCATCGCTAATGCGTGCAGTGGGATATCAGGACGTGACCAAGCATCGGGTGCTGGTGACAGGTCGTCGGTGTTGGTTTCGCCAGACACTTTGAATACTGTCAGAGTCACTTTGTCCGCTAATTTTGGACGGCTTAAGTACCAGTCTGCATTTGCCCAAGCTTCAACCACTTGTTTAGCATAGGCATTACCCGCTTGCATCTTCTCAACCACATCGTGGAAAGAATCAAACATCAGCAGCGTGTGGGCAAGTGCCTTAGCGGCTAATGGAGCTAAAGCTGGGTTATCTAACTGAGCAATTAAAGGCTCGATGTTATAGCCACCTTGCATGGTGCCTAATAACTCAGTCGCGCGCTCGGCAGACAGGATAGGTGAAGTTGCAGTGCCTTTTGCGACCGCATCTAAGAAAGCGGCTTTCACGTAAGCAGCTTCGTCAACACCTGGGGGAATTCGATTTTCAAGCAGGTCAAGAATAAACGCTTCTTCACCAGCAGGTGGATTTTGAACTAATTTAACCAGTTCAGCCACTTGATGTGCATCTAATGGCTTAGGGACAACGCCCTCTGCAGCACGTTCTGCGACGTGTTTACGATATGCTTCTAGCACGGCAACATTCCTCTTTGTTTGGCGCTCTAACAACGAAACTGCACGTCTTCTCAATTGAAGCTGACAGTCCGACATGATCGACCCGTATTTCCGGCCAGCAGTATACTACAGCTTTGCAAAAGTATGAATCAGGTCACACTCCGTGAAAGGCGAAATAAGGGCTAAATCCGGAGATGCAGCTCAACTTACGGAAAGAATCCATTGAGGGAAATTAGACAATAGTTTGAAAACAGAGAAAAAACTTTAAATGACAGATAGTTAATATAGTTTCATAAATTTGTTTTGGAACTTGGGATTTTAAACCACAAAGGTAAATCCTAGACAAAAATCCCTATCCCAGCGCATTTAGGCTTTAAAGTTACCGCCGCAGATCTTACACTCAATGCCAATTTTTTTACGATTCCCACTTCAGACGCCCTTAGGAGTAGCCATGACGTCCCTCAACATTCAAGCTGTGATTTTTGATATGGATGGCGTGTTAATCGATTCAGAACCCCTATGGCAACAGGTTGAATATGAAGTCTTATCGGCGCTTGGCGTGCCTGTGACCATAGCGAGTATTCAACAAACCACCGGCCTGCGGATCGACCAATGCGTCGACTATTGGTATCACAAGGCGCCGTGGGCTAATTACGATAATGCCAAGGTCAGCCACGAGATTGTTGAGCGAGTAGCCGCAGAAATCCTGAACAGTGGCGAGGCCATGTTAGGGGTTAAAGCAGCGATTGAATTTTGCCAAAGCAAGGGATTCAAAATCGGCTTAGCCACATCTTCCCCTCGCCTGTTAATCGATGCGGTGCTGACAAAACTTGCGCTGTCTAGCCAATTTATGGCGATTGAATCGGCAGAGGCGCTCACCTACGGCAAACCTCACCCTGAAGTTTATTTAAATTGCGCCGCCGCTTTAGGCATCGATCCCCGCTATTGTCTTGCGATTGAAGATTCCTTCAACGGCCTTATCGCCGCCCGCGCCGCCAATATGCAAACTATCGCCATTCCTGCGCCTGAACAACGAGGCGAAACAAAATGGGTGATTGCCCACCATCAGGCGCAAAGCCTGTTGGAACTCCCAACTATCTTGGGCTAATCCCGATATAAAGAGGTTCTTGAGGGATCTCCACCAATAAAAAAGCCAGACAAATGTCTGGCTTTTTGGTGTTTAGAGTGGATGCATTACCAGATTTTTACCCGATCGGCTGGTTTCAAATACATCTTATCGCCCTCTTTCATATCAAAGGCTTTATAGAAAGCTTCGACGTTACGTGGCGTACCCATAGCGCGGTAATGGCTTGGTGAGTGGTTATCGGTCAACAGACGGCGGCCCAGCTCTTCATCACGGTAGTTACGGCGCCATACCTGCGACCAACCTACGAAGAAGCGTTGCTCACCAGTTAATCCATCGATCACAGGCGCAGGCTTGCCGTTTAAGCTCATCTCATAGGCACGCGCCGCGACGGTTAAACCACCTAAGTCACCAATGTTTTCCCCGAGGGTTAAATCGCCGTTTACAAACTTACCAGGCAGCGCTTCAAACTTAGAGTACTGGGCTGACAACTGCTTACCGCGTTTTTGGAACTCTTCGCGGTCTTTATCCGACCACCAGTCACGCAGGTTGCCATCGCCATCGTATTTAGCGCCTTGATCATCGAAGCCATGGCTGATTTCATGACCAATGACTGCACCGATACCACCGTAGTTTACGGCATCATCGGCATCCATATTGAAGAATGGCGGTTGCAGAATCGCTGCTGGGAACACGATTTCATTACTTACAGGACTGTAATAGGCGTTCACCGTTTGCGGCGTCATATGCCACTCGGTGCGATCGATTGGCTTACCTAGCTTGTTGATCATGTCTTGATATTCGAAGTTAGCGTAACGCATATAGTTACCCACCAGCTCATCAGGCTTGATCTCTAACGCTGTGTAGTCTTTCCACTTGTCTGGATAGCCAATTTTATAGGTAAACTTAGACAGTTTTTCCTGCGCTGCTACTTTAGTTTCAGGCGTCATCCACTCGAGTTCATTGATGCTGACTTCAAAGCCCATGATCAGATTTTTGATCATGGTTTCCATGCGCGCCTTAGCTTCTGGTTTGAAGTATTGCTTCACATACTCCTCACCCACCAACTCACCAATTACTTGGTCGGCGCCATCCACGGCTTTTTTCCAGCGCGGTTGCTGCTCTTCGATACCCATTAAAGTTTTGCTCTTAAAGGCAAAGTTAAGGTCAACGAAGTTTTTGCTTAACAGTTCTGCATAGCTATCCACTAAGTGGAAAGTTAAATAGTCCTGCCAAGCAGAAACGGGGAAGGCATCAAAATTAGCGCCTAATTTTTCGAAATAAGATGGCTGACGTACGATCACTTCAGTCACTTTATCACCAAGACCTGCAGTGGTCGCAAAGGCATTGATATCAAACTTGCCGGTCAGCTTTTCAAGCGCTGCGCGGTCTAACTTGTTGTAGGCCTTGTTAGCATCACGGGATTCAACGCGGCTCCACTGGCTTTTGGCGATCATCATTTCGATGTCGGCGACGTTTTTCGCCGCGCGCTTGGCATTCTTGTAGCCCGCTTCGGTCAGGATATCGGTCACATACTTCGCCATCGCTTGGCGGTTAGCGACAAACTTAGCGTCATCTTTTAAATAATAATCGCGGTCAGGCAGAGTTAAACCTGACTGGCTTAAATACACGGCATATTGGGTAGAGTTTTTAGCGTCGTTATTCACGTAAAAACCAAAGGGTATGCCTGAGCCGTTGGTGAGTAATTTGCCCATCACAGCCGGTAACTCACCGTGGGTTTTCACGGCAGCGATATCCGCCAGCAGAGGATTAAGCGGTGTAATCCCTAAGGTCTCAAGCAGATCGGTATTCATAAAGCTCGCGTTAAAATCACCGATTTTTTGATTATTAGAGCCAGGAGCTGCATCTTTTTGGGCAGCAGCGGCATCGATGATTTTCTTCAATGCATCTTGGCTTTGATCGTACAGCACAGAAAACGCACCGTAGTTAGATTTGTCAGCAGGGATAGGCGTATTCGCCAACCATTTGCCGTTCACGCTGTAGTAAAAATCGTCTTGATGGCGAACTGAGGCATCAAAGTTTTGTAATTCAATGCCAGAAACCGCGGCGACTTCAGTTTTAGGCTCGCTGCTGCAAGCGGCTAAACCTAGGCTCAAGGCTATTCCCAGCGCCAATGTGCTAATCTTCTTCATTGTTTTCCTCAGCTTCCGTTTAAAGTTGTTATTTTATCCCACAAAACCTTAGCATTTTGCCTAGGCTGGCTGTAGTAAGATTTTGTAAAAGGTTATGACACTTAGTGATATTTCAGCAAACGAGTAGAAAGGCGATTTTTAAGCTATACGGGAATAATGTGCTGAACATAAAAGCAAAGGGCATAACCTCAGTTATGCCCTTAGAGTAATTAGAACGCCTTACCGACAAATAAATACAAGGACTTATCGCCCATATCGGTCACACCAAAGCCCAGTGCCGCCGGCCCCATAGAAGTATCTGTGCCTATGTATAGGCTTGAGGCGTAAATCAGATCAGAGAGCGAGACTTGGTCCCTTTCAAACCAGACGTTACCCGCCTCTAAACTTAAGCCTAAATAGAGCGGATAATCTGTCATTCCTAGGGCATCGCGACCTAAATCATACTGATAAACAAATGCGCCAAAGAGTTTATGGGCGCCAGTCAGCGAGTCCTTGTGATAGCCAGACAGATTTAAGAAACCGCCTAAATCCGACAAGTGTAAGGTGTTGAGCCCATCGTTATTGTTGGTAGCAACTGAGGCTTTCCCCACAAAGGCATGATTACCTACGCTGAGCGCCCCCTTCCAATCGGCCTCAATCTGCACGCTATATTCGTTCTCATTGTTATCGACGATATCGTCAAAATCTTCGTTACGCACATAGACGTTCAAGGTGATACGGTTACCCGATGTCGGGAAGCTGATACTGTCTAAGCTGTCATAACCCGCTCTTAAGTAGGCGCCGTAGGATTTAAAATCGAAATCCTTAATCAACCAAGCATCATTGACGATAACGCCCTTTTCCGCCACTAGCCCTAACTCTATAAACCCTTGTAAAACATAATTATAACCAATACCCAATTCAACCGTGTGAGTCTTCTTGTCAAAGATAAGGGCGCGGTTGTTGTTATCGTATAGATCCCAATTGTGGATATCGTATTGATAACGGGCTCGACTATAAAACTCTTGGTCCCTGTCCAATGGCTGATAAAACTCGGTCGCAAATAGCTTTTCGAACCCAAGCTTCACTTCGTTGCGCCACTCGCCGCCATTGAAAGTTAAGTCTGTCATGGTATAGGCCATATCGAAACTAATGGCCGATTCGGTGCTAAAATCGTCCTCCCAGTTAAAACCGAGTTGGAAGTAATTGGGTCCCCAAGATTTCGCCCGAGTGGTCACAGTCAACACCCGACCATCTTCCCCTTCCACAAACTCGGCATCCACACGCTCAAATTTGTTTAAGGCATAAATCCGTTTTAACGCATTGTTTAGCTCATCTTTAGTGACGGCCTGGCCCGGTTTGAGCTCTAAGGTTTCCTTTAATAAGTTAAGGCTCACCTTAGACTGGTTATCGAATACGATTTCTTTAATTGGATGCGCCACATCCGCCATTAATAACTTGCCCTTGGCTTTCTTGGCTTCGACATAGGCCGCATATTCTTCGGTGCTGACACTCATGCTCTGTAATTTATCCAACTGACCATTAGCGGCTTCTTTCCCGAGCGTAAGAGCTAAAGGCATGATGGTAAAATCAGTCGTGCTTAAGGCATCGATAGCCGGACGGATCAGTACGTCTCTATCTGTCAGTAGCTGCTTTTGCCTTTCGGTACTGGCGTTGGTCAAGAAGTTAGATAACTGGTCCAGCACTGCAATCGTGCTATCTAGCTTGTCCTTAGTCACCAGCGGAGAGCCAATATCCACGGCAATAATGATATCTGCGCCCATGGCCTTGACTACATCCACAGGCATGTTGTTGGCAATTCCACCATCGACTAACAACTTGCCATCGATCTGAGTCGGTTGCAGCGCCCCAGGCACAGTCGCAGACGCCTGCATCGCTTTGACTAAACTGCCATGGTCAATGACTACGGGTAAACTGGTTTCTAAATCCGTCGCGACCGCACGATAAGGAATGGCTAAGGCGTCAAAATCGCCAAATTGTTGTACTAAATCGGTAGATTGACGTAATAACTGCGACATGGTTTGCCCACGTAACAAACCACTCGGTGCACGCACTTCACCCTCGTTGTAGCCGATATTGAGGGGAATATTGTAACGATCACGTAACTGTTTATCTCGATAGCTCAATACATTACGCGGGATGGTATCCGAATAACCACTATCCCAATCGACGCCCATCATAATGGCTTCGACTTCGCTGGCACTGTATCCCAATGAATACATGCCAGCAACATAAGCGCCTATACTGGTGCCTGCAATATAGTCCACGGGGATTTGATGTTCTTCTAGGATTTTAAGTACGCCAACATGGGCGGCACCTTTAGCGCCACCACCACTGAGCACCAGCCCGACCTTAGGCCGTTCTGCCGCATATAAGGGCGTTAACAATAAACATAAAAAGACAGAAGCGAATATTCGACGCATCATAGTGGGCTACTTTTTATTGGATAAAAAATTCAACTTATCTTAACAAATTTATTGATTTAACCGTCAGTGATATTTTATCTGAACCGATGAGTGATTAAGCGATACCAAATAAACACCATCATCTTTTCCCTAAGTCAAATAACTAGCTTAAATGCCGCAAAACCAGCTCAAAATAACAGCAAAAAAGCCGCAAATAAACGTATCTGCGGCTTGTTCAATTACACAAAGTCTTAAGAACTCAGCGCATTTTTATGCAGTAAATACCGCTCAAAGTCAGTGACCGACATGGGTTTTGCAAAGTAATAGCCTTGCACAATATAACAACCGCGGCTAAAGACTTGCTCCAGCTGCTCAACGGTTTCCACTCCTTCAGCTACCACGGTTAATTTCAAATTACGCGCCAGCTCGATAATACTGCTAACAATGGCCTGATCCGCTGAGTTTGTGGCGATATCAATTAAGAATGAACGGTCGATCTTTAAGGTATTCACATCAAAATGACGTAAATACGCCAAAGAAGAATAGCCAGTGCCAAAGTCATCGATGGCGACTTCAATCCCCAACGCCTTAAGCTGGGTCAGATGACTTTTCGCAGCTTGTACTTCTTTCATCAACACCCCTTCGGTAATTTCTAACCCAAGGGATGAAGTGGGCATTTGCGTATCTGCCAAGATTTTCTTTATACCGTCAATAAAATCTGGCTGGCGGAAGTGCACCGCCGAAATATTCACCGACAATTTAAACGGTGTGGCACAACTTTTTACCCATTTAGCACCATCTAAACAGGCCCGACGAAATACCCAACGGTCGATTTCAACGACTAAACCACAGGCTTCGGCGACCTTAATAAAAATATCAGGACGGATGTACCCTTCCTTTGGGTGGCGCCAACGAATTAAGGCTTCCATTCCAATAAATTTATCGCCCCGTAAGATATCAATCTGCGGCTGGTAATGGAGTTCAAACTCTTCCCGTTCGATGGCCTTACGTAAGTCTGCCTCCAAGCGTAAATGGTATAAGGCCTGGGCATTACGCTCAGAGGAATAATATTTAAAGTTACCTCGCCCTTCTTCCTTGGCGTGGTACATCGCAAGATCGGCATTTTTAATAAAGGCTTCAGGCTGCACCGCATCATCGGGCCAAATACTGATGCCGATACTGGTTGAGATATAAAACTCCCGGCCAAACAATTTAAATGGCGCCACAATTTGCGCCAGTAATCGCTCGGCAATGTGGTTAATTTCATTAAGGTTGTTAGCATTTCTCAGCAGAATAACAAACTCATCACCGCCGAAACGACAGAGCAAATGCTCACTGCCGATACAAGACTGTAAGCGATTAGAGGCCTCCACCAGCAAGGCATCGCCCATGCTGTGGCCGTAGGAATCATTAACATGCTTAAAACGGTCGAGATCGAGAAATAATAACGCCAGCTTTTCACCGCTCTGCTGCGCCATCTGTATCGATTGTAATAACCTAGAGGAAAATAAAGATCGGTTCGGCAACCCAGTTAACACATCGTAATTAGCCAGTCGCCTTAAGTCCGCCTCAGTCCGCTTTCGCTCGGTGATATCTGAAAATACAATCACATAATGCAGCGAGCTATCGCTAGCAGATTGCATCACAGAGACGTTGAGCCATACGGGGCAAATCACCCCATTCTGCCCCACTAATTCACGTTCCCCCGTCCATGAACTATCGTGACCGAGCAACTGATGTACTTCAGTTGATAGGCCATCCTTCATTTGCACAAATTGGGAAAACGATTGGCCGACGAGATTATTCTGCTCCGATCCTATGATTTGCTGCGCCGCATGATTCGCCACCCGGATATTTTCATCTACGTCTAAGATCAACACCCCCTCGGAGGTATTCTCAAAGGCTTGAGCAAGGAGATTGATTTCATCCTCAAGCTGACGCTGCAAGGTAATATCACTATAAATACCCGCTACCCGCTCAATCTCATGGGTAGTGCGATTACGCGACACAGGACGCCCTCTAACCCTTAACCAGCCCCAATTACCACTGCGACGCTGGTAACGATATTCCGACTCAAATCTGTCAATTTCCCCCGCCAACATACTGTTCCACTGGGCTAATGCTTTCCCCCTATCCTCAGGATGGACAGGGAGCGTCTCTAGGGTCGCGACTATCTCATTGGCATGGTCACCAAGAACGGCACCACGGTTATCGAGGTAAAAACTCTGGGTATCTCGATGCCATTCCCAGAGATCGGAATCACTTCCACGCAACGACTGGCGCAAGCGATCATCACTCTCGGTCAGCGCTTGGTTCATCGCCATAAAAGTGCGCACTTGTCGCTGACGATACCATGCTAGGCTCAGAGCAATGATCGAAAATATCAGCAGCAATATGCCCTTAAAGCCTTGAGTCAACCACCAATGTTGCTCAACATTGAAGGGATAAACGAAGGGTTTATCCGACCAAATCCCATTCACTTGGCTTAAGATTTCTAGCCCATACTCACCCGCAGCGAGCCCGGCGAGATTTATCTGCGACTCGCCTTGGAGCAACACATAGTTATCTTCCTCCCCTTGATAGCGCAGCCGATATTTAAATTGAATCGGCGAGTCGTCGAGATAATCGAGGTTTGTGATCTGCAAACTCACCATGTTGGCATCAGGCTTAATCACCATCATGGGCTGAGGCAATAGGGAAACTTCCGTACTGTTATCGTAATAGACAGACACAGACTCTAACATCACATGATCGTCGGTAATACGGTTGGTCAGCTTATCCACATCGAGGTGCATGACGCCATCCGGTGTACCAAGATACAAGCCCAATTCGGGAGAATAAAAGTAAGCCCCTTCGTTCATCTCATCGGAAATCAGCCCATCGAGCTGATTGAACATAGCAATCTGCCCGGTCGCAATATCTTGGCGGATCAGTGAATCGGCGCAGGCTACCAGATTCGCTTTAGGGGTCTTTTGGATAAAAAACACTGAGCTACAACTCACTTGCCACAGGGCAGTAAGCGAAACAAGTTCACTGCTATTAAGGTGATACTCGAATAATCCTTTTTCGTAGGAGCCAAACCACATTACCCCCGGAGACATCTCCTCAATATGGCTCACTGTCGGCATGGCACTCAAGCCATTAAATAGGCTGCGCTGATCATGGAAGTCATTCGCCTCGTCCAGATAACCAAAAACCCGTTTGCCGCCAATCCAAAGTTTGCCATCGGAGGCGCGATGCAAGGTTCGAATCGCCGGGCGTTTAGGCTCAGCATCCTCCTTGGAGAGTTTATCGATATCAAAAGCTTGTGGCGACTTTAAGCCTAGTTCCCAGAAATACAACCCATTGGAACTCGCTATCCACACACGCCCCTTTAACAAAGGATCGATATAGGTTCGGTACACTAGCTTGTTTTTAAATTCATCTTGTCCATTTATCCACTGTGCAAAGCTCTGCCCCTTGAAGGTTGTCCTATCAACCACAAATAAGCCCGTAGTGGTAGAAACCAGTAATTCATTCTCGGAAAATGCTCTAATATCGTAAATACTTTCGTGTGGCAGCAAGCCTTCAATCGGGATATCAATGGTTTGCTGCGTATCCTTGGCAATAAACATCACATTGGATGAGCCAAACCAGAGCCCCTCTGGCGCCGCGAACACCGACCAAATCATGGCATCACCCAGAGCGTAGGGTTTATCTGCGGTATAGGTCTCTAAGATAAAATCGGGCTGCGATGCCAGTAGCGCTAAACCATCGCCGGAGCCGCCCACCCACATCAGGCCTGAGTCATCGAAAAGCATGGCCTTGAGCATTTCCATATTGGCCTGCTTTTTCAGCTCTTCTTGATAGTTTTCTATCTGGTGTGTCTCTGGCGTCCATTTTAAGAGGCCAAAACGGCTGGCAAACCACAGTGCGCCCTTTGGACCTTCGGCAATCACAGTGCTCCAATCGGGTAATTCAGGTATCGCCTCAAGTTGCTGTGAGCTGGGTTCAAACCGATAAACTCCGCGGCTTGTCGCCAGCCAAACTCTATTTTTAGAGTCCTCAAGCATATCGAGAATGCTTCCCATAGACTCAGTCCAAGGATATTTGCTTAGTGTTTTACCAGCCTTATCGAGTAACAGTAAATCAAATTGCCCCGCCAGTAGCATTTGCTCATTAGGCAAAGCCAGCAGTTTTCGCCAAGGAAGGTCACGGTTCACTGTAAACTGAGTCACTAATCTGAGTTCAGAAGTCGTGGAGGAATATTGATAAATCTGGCCATTATCAATCAGCAATAACCAGTTTTGCGCATTCATCCGCGCAGCAGAAACTAAAGCGCCACCGGAAAAGTGCGGAAATAAATCGGGGGAGCCAAACAGAATAAATTGGTTACGCCTGATATCGTAGAGATAAAGGGCTGCGTTAGTGCTCACCAACAGCTTATCTTGCCCAATATTAACCACAGAGTTGAGAAAATCATCAGCAATACGGGACTCAGTACCCGTTTTATCTATACGTCTGACCTTAGAATTGCTAACCCGATATAAGCCTTGCTCAGTCGCAGCCCAGATAAAACCATGGTCATCTAAGGTCAAGCCACGGATACTGGTGGCGGCTAATCCATCTCTGTCGGTGAAAACACGTTGCACAAAGCCGCTAGCCCAAACCATGTTCAGACCAGAGCAAAAAAGGATGAAACATGCCAGAAGAGTTTTAGTTATTCTTGTTTGCATTTGATGACTTACTTCATACCATAGTTTTACTGTAGCAGTTCAAAAGCCTCAATTCATCCGCTTATTCACATTAAAGTTACAATTTAATCAAGGCAATAAAAAAGCGTCCTAATGGACGCTTTTTACAAAAGAAGTCAGCTTACTTTTTCTTTGCCTTTGGATTTGGCAGGTCAGTAATAGAACCTTCGTACATTTCAGCTGCTAAACCAACAGACTCATGCAGAGTTGGGTGAGCATGGATAGTTAATGCTAGATCTTCGGCATCACAACCCATTTCGATCGCCAGACCGATTTCGCCTAACAGTTCGCCACCGTTAACGCCCACGATAGCACCACCGATTACGCGGTGAGTGTCTTTATCGAAAATCAGCTTAGTCATACCTTCGCTGCAATCAGAAGCAATCGCACGGCCACTTGCAGCCCATGGGAAAGTCGCTGTTTCGTAAGCAATACCTTGCTCTTTCGCTTCTTTCTCAGTCAGACCAACCCAGGCCACTTCAGGGTCTGTGTAAGCGATTGATGGGATTACTTTTGGATCGAAGTAGTGCTTCATACCAGCGATAACTTCGGCCGCTACGTGGCCTTCGTGGACGCCTTTGTGAGCCAACATTGGTTGACCAACGATGTCACCGATAGCGTAGATGTGCGGTACGTTAGTACGTAATTGCTTGTCTACATTGATGAAACCACGCTCGTCGATCTTAACGCCTGCTTTTTCAGCGTCGATCAGCTTGCCATTTGGTGTACGGCCGATTGCCACTAACACTGCATCGTAACGTACTGGCTCTGCTGGTGCGCTCTTACCTTCCATAGAAACGTAAATACCGTCTTCACGGGCTTCAACCGCTGTGACTTTAGTTTCGAGGATCAGGTTGAATTTCTTCTTGATTTGCTTAGTGAATACGCGAACAACGTCTTTATCAGCCGCAGGGATCACTTGGTCGAACATTTCAACCACATCGATTTCACTGCCCAGAGAAGAGTACACAGTACCCATTTCTAAACCGATGATACCGCCGCCCATAACGAGTAACTAGCCTGGAACTTCTTTCAGCTCTAAAGCGTCAGTCGAATCCCAAATACGTGGGTCTTCATGGGGAATAAATGGCAGTTTGATTGGGCGAGAACCGGCTGCGATGATCGCTTGGTCGAATTTAACCACGGTCACAGTGCCGTCTTCAGCAGTCACTTCAAGGCTGTTAGGGCCAGTGAATTTACCGAAGCCGTTAACTACGTTCACTTTACGCATTTTGGACATGCCGCCCAAACCACCAGTCAATTGGCTGATTACTTTTTGCTTGAAGCTGCGTAACTTATCTAAATCGATTGTTGGTTCGCCGAAAACTACACCGTGTGCAGCAACCGCTTTCGCTTCTTCGATGACTTTAGCAACGTGTAACAGGGCTTTAGATGGGATACAACCCACGTTCAGACACACGCCACCTAAAGTGCTAAAACGTTCAACGATAACGGTTTCCAGACCTAAGTCAGCCGCACGGAAAGCTGCAGAATATCCAGCAGGACCAGCACCTAATACCACTACCTGAGTTTTGATTTCGTTACTCATGTTTTCCTCTAATTCTCATTCAATCCGTTGGAGGAGAGCAATCCTGCCAACCGAAAATGCGCCAGCGCGTAAGGTGGGCGCATTTTAACCTGTGTTTGATACTGATCACAATAAACAAAAGGCCACTCAAGATGAGCAGCCTTATTTGTTTACAGAATCAAAGTACGAATATCGGACAGAATTCCTGACAGTGTCACGCTAAAGCGTGCAGCCATTGCACCATCGATCACGCGGTGATCGTATGATAGCGACAGTGGCAACATCAATTTAGGCTCGAACTCTTTACCATTCCATTTAGGCTTAATTTCAGATTTAGACACACCTAAAATCGCCACGTCTGGGTAGTTAACGATTGGGGTAAACGCAGTACCACCAATGCCACCTAGGCTTGAAATAGTGAAGCAGCTGCCCTGCATATCGGCAGACTTCAGCTTACCGTCACGGGCACGGACAGAAATATCGGCCAGCTCACGAGATAACTCGATGATGCCTTTCTTATCCACGTCACGTACCACTGGTACCACTAGACCGTTTGGCGTATCAACCGCCACACCGATGTGGTAGTACTTCTTCTGGATCAGTGATTCGCCGTCACTGCTTAAGCTTGAGTTGAACACAGGGAACTGTTGCAGCGTTTTCGCCACAGCTTTCATCATAAAGACCAGCGGCGTGATCTTATAATCGGCTTTCTTCTTCGCCGCCGCATCGTTCTGCTGCTTACGGAACTCTTCCATCTCGGTGATATCAGCTTCATCGAACTGAGTCACGTGGGGAATAGTTACCCAGTTGCGGTGCAGGTTTGGACCAGAGATCTTCTGGATACGGCTTAATGGAATTTCTTCCACTTCACCAAACTTGCTGAAATCCACTTTCGGTGCGGCAATCACTTGCAAACCACCACCGTTACCCGCTGCAACTGAAGTTGCCGCAGTCGCTTTCGGACGAGACAGTTCGTACTTCACATACGCCTGTACGTCTTCCTTCATGATGCGACCTTTACGGCCAGAACCCGTCACTTGAGTGAGATCCACACCAAACTCACGGGCCAAACGGCGAACCGCAGGAGACGCATGAACCACACCGGTCGCCACTGGCGCACCCGCACTTGGGTGATGTGGCACAGGTGGACGGCTAGGCGCTGCAGCAGGAGCTGGTGCCGCTTCTTGGGCGACAGGTGCGGGCGCTGCGGCTTGAGCTACTGGCGCTGGTGCACTACCTGCAGTTACAGTCTCAACCGTCGCGATCACGCTACCTTGAGAAACTTTGTCACCCACTTTAACGGTTAACGACAACAGTTTACCGGCGAATGGCGCAGGTACTTCCATGGTCGCTTTATCGGTTTCAAGGGTAATTAAGCCTTGATCAACTGTGATGTCATCGCCCACAGAAACGAGCACTTCGATCACATCGACATTGCTCGCATCGCCAATATCTGGCACTTGGATTTCTTTAACCGCAACCACTGGTGCCGCAGCTGCGACTGGAGCAACTGGCGCTGCAGGAGCCGCTTGAGCGACAGGTGCAGAGGCTGTTGGCGCGCTCGCTTGTGGCGCTGCGGCAGGTGCCGCGCCGCCCACTTCGAGCATGATCACTAATGAGCCTTGAGAAACCTTTTCACCCACAGCCACTTTCACTTCTTTTACCACACCCGCGAATGGCGATGGTACGTCCATGGTCGCTTTGTCGGTTTCAAGCGTGATAAGACCAGCGTCAACATCAATCTTATCGCCAGCGGCGACTAAGACTTCGATAACAGACACATCGGTGTCACCACCGATATCCGGCACAGTGACTTCAACCACTTGGGTTGCGCCCGTCGCTGGCACAGCAGCCACAGGAGCTGGCGCCGCTTGTACTGGAGCTGGAGCAGGTGCTGCTGGCGCAGGTGCGGCAGCTTGAGCAACAGGCGCACTGGCGCCCGCTGCTTGCATCATCGCAATTAAAGTACCTTCGCTGACTTTGTCACCGACGGCCACTTTCAATTCGGCTAACACACCTGCGAAAGGCGCAGGAATATCCATTGTCGCCTTGTCGCTTTCAACGGTCAGAATCGACTCTTCCGCTGCTAAGGTATCGCCCACAGAAGCACAGATTTCGATAACCTGTACTTCATCGCCGCCGATATCAGGAACAAAAACTTCTTTTAATTCAGCCATTTTTATTGCCTCTTACGCGTACTGTGGATTGATCTTGTCAGCGTCGATGCCGTATTCCTTGATGGCATTCGCTAACACATCAACAGGCAGCTCTTTACGATCAACCAGTGACTTCAGTGCCGCGATAACGATGAACTTAGCGTCCACTTCGAAGTGGTGACGTAGATTATCACGGCTGTCTGAGCGACCGAAACCGTCAGTACCTAACACTTTGTAATCGGTTGGCATGTAAGCACGTAACTGCTCGCCGTAGATCTTCATGTAGTCAGTTGCTGCGATTGCAGGCGCATCACTGGAGATCACTTGGCTGATATACGCTTGTTTTGGCGTTTCAGTTGGGTGCAGCATGTTCCAACGCTCAACCGCTTGACCATCGCGAGTCAGTTCGTTGAAGCTGGTTACGCTGAATACGTCGGCAGTGATACCGAAGTCTTTTGCCAGTGCTTGAGCCGCTTTGCGGGTTTGCTCAAGAATGGTGCCACAGCTCATTAACTGAACTTTGCCTTTACCCGAGCCGGCAACGGTTTCTAACTTGTAGATACCTTTAACGATGCCAACTTCTGCGCCTTCTGG
>NZ_JBKEDJ010000037.1:0-5065 GCF_047975355.1 Shewanella sp.
CGATTAACTCAACACCTGTGAGTGTCCACACAGATTTCTTGTTTAGATTGTTAAAGAGCATTTGACCACTCACTTCGCATTACCGCTCAGCGGGTCAGGGCTGCGTATTCTACGCATTTCCCATTTGGCGTCAAGGCGTTTTTGCAAACTTCTTGCCGCTTTCGAACCAACTGCACAATTTGCATTCGATTCTGACTCACACCGCACTCGCTTTCGCTGTCTGCCGTGTCAGTGGATGCGCATTATAGGCAGCAGAACTTTTTGTGCAACCCCTAATTTAAAGATAATTAGCTTTTTTACACTGTTCGTTGAATATTTGACCTGACCAGTCAGTTTTTAGCCTTTATAATGCGAAAAACCACTCAATTAGGGACTTTTTTATGTCAGGGCCACTCAGAACTTACCAAGGGATTCATCCACAACTCGGCGATAATGTGTATGTAGACTCTGCTTCGGTACTCGTTGGCGATATCGCTTTAGATACAGACGCCAGTATTTGGCCTATGGTGGCAGCGCGTGGTGACGTAAACCATATTCGTATTGGTAAGCGTTCCAGTGTGCAGGATGGCAGCATATTGCACGTGACCCGAAAATCCGCCTCTCGTCCTGACGGTCATCCATTGATCATTGGTGATGATGTGACGATTGGGCATAAGGCGATGCTGCATGGCTGCAAGGTTGGCAATCGTGTATTAGTGGGGATGGGCGCGATTATCCTCGACGGTGCCATATTAGAAGATGATGTGATTTTAGGTGCGGGTTCGTTAGTGCCACCAGGTAAAGTGCTGCAGAGCGGCTACTTATATGTCGGCAGCCCTGCGAAACAGGCGCGACCTTTAACCGAAGCGGAATTAAAGTTTTTACCCGAATCAGCGGATAACTATGTGCGCTTGAAAAACGAATACTTGGCAGAACCTCAGCCAGAGTAGTGTTTCTATTAAATTGGATGGCAGCGTTTAAGCTGCCATCTTGTTCATTTTGCTTTTAGCCTAAGTGCACTGCACCAAACTCATCAAACTCTTCTGCTTCAATTAAGGCTTCTGCCATTTCTTCAGCATCGAATCGCACCGCATCAAATATCGCTAACATGGCGGCCGCTTCATCGCTATTAGGCTGAGGCGAAAAGTCATTTAACTGCGCCAGCTTCTGCGCGCTGATATAACACTTAATGTTCATTCCCTGCTGCTGGGCAATAAAGCAAATGTGCTTTTGGGTTTCATCCCAATGTTGCAGATCGGGGAATAAAATACTCTGATTCATCTTATCTTCCTCTTGAGCCTCTATTGCGCGTCGGCCTGTAGTTTGTCCCTGAGCAATTTAAGCACTCCTGAGGTATCTGGCTCGACGCCACGCCAGAGCGCAAAACTCTTCGCAGCTTGACCGACAAGCATACCCAGTCCATCAATCACTTGCGCTGCACCCTGTTGCACAGCCCATTGATTAAATGCCGTTGGTTTTGCGCCATACATCATATCGTAGCAAGCCGTTTTGTTGCTGATGATGGACTGTAGTAGTGGCGGTAGCTCTCCCGCGAGACTCGCAGAGGTCGAGTTAATCACTAAATCGAACTCCCCCGGCAACTCTGGCATCGACATCGACTGGAGTTTATCGCTGTAGCGCCCTTGTTGTACTTGGCTAAAAATCTCCACTAAGGCCTGCGCCTTACTTTGAGTGCGGTTAGTGATGACTAGTTGACCCACTTCTGCCTTAAGCAATGGCAAGATACAGCCGCGCGCCGCGCCGCCGGCCCCCACCAAGAGCACCCGCTTATGCTGCAAACTGCCGAGATGGCGAACAAGATCGGCCACCAGCCCCAAACCATCGGTGTTATCACCATAAATAGTGCCATCGGCCAGCAAGCTTAAGGTATTAACTGCCCCCGCCAGTGTCGCTTCGGCACTTAGGCTGTCGCAGAGAGCAAAGGCTTGCTCTTTAAAGGGCACGGTCACATTCGCGCCCTTTCCTCCCGCCTGAAAAAATGCTCGTAAACTCGCTTCAAAACCATCGATGGGCGCCAGAATCGCTTCATAACTCAAAGGCTGCTGCGTAAGGGACGCAAACTGTCCATGAATAAAGGGCGATTTACTGTGACCTATCGGATTGCCAAACACGGCATAACGATCAAGCACTGGCGTAGTTACTGAAGGCATATCTGTCATCTGCGGGATTCTATTGGCTGTGATTGGCTTGCAGTCTAGCGTGCTTTTAGGCGGTAGCACAGCCTAATGGTGAGCCTAAGTTGTTGTACCTGACTTTAGCCTTCTGTTTCGCAGTGGCATTCAGGCTATAATGCGCGCATCGATATTGTAGACAGCAATGCAGTTAGACCTATGAACTGGCTTAAAAAGATTTTTAGTAAACACACAAGCGCGCCGGATGACAGGGATCCGAATCAGTCAAATGCCTATGATTTAATTGGTGGCGACAAAGTGATCCGTGCGATTGCCCATAGTTTCTATCAGAAAATGGCAAGCTCAGAAGAAACACAAGCCTTATTCGCTATTCACCGTGCACCGATTGCGGAGTCGGAACAAAAGCTCTATGAATTCTTAAGTGGCTGGCTCGGTGGTCCGCAGTTATATCAGCAAAAATATGGTCATCCTGCATTACGCGCTCGGCATATGCCCTTCGCAGTAGATGAGACAATGCGGGATCAATGGCTATTTTGCATGAAGTTTGCCATTGAAAAACATATAAAAAAGCCAGAGCATCGCGCCGCTATCTATGAGGCGATTTCAACTCTGGCTGATCATATGCGTAATCAATAAGGTACAATTACGCGACTCGTGTTAGCGTGCTTATACCCAATCTCGAGGTTTGAGGTAGTTATCGTAAAGATCTGCCTCAGGGCTGCCCGCCTCTGGTGTATAAGCATATTGCCAGCGTACCAATGGCGGCATTGACATCAAAATGGACTCAGTGCGACCACCGGTTTGCAGGCCGAACAAGGTACCTCTGTCGTATACCAGATTGAACTCAACATAACGGCCGCGACGATATAACTGGAACTCACGCTCACGCTCGCCATAAGGCGTCTCTTTACGGCGCTCAACAATCGGCGCATAAGCGGTTAAGAAGCCATTCCCCACTGCCTGCATAAAATCGAAACTCTTATCGAAGCCTGCTTGGTTCAAGTCATCGAAAAACAATCCGCCCACGCCGCGGGTTTCATTACGATGTGGCAGGAAGAAATACTCATCACACCACTTCTTATATTTAGGATATACATCGTCGCCAAAGGGCAGACACAGATTTTTAGCGGTTTGATGCCACTCGCGCACGTCTTCTTCGAAAGGATAGTAAGGCGTTAAGTCAAAACCACCACCAAACCACCAAACGGGATCCGCACCGTCTTTATGGGCAATAAAGAAACGCACGTTAGCGTGGGTAGTTGGAATATAAGGGTTTTTAGGGTGAATAACTAAAGAGACGCCCATGGCCTCAAAGCTGCGCCCCGCCAGTTCAGGGCGATGAGCCGTTGCCGATGCGGGCATGGCCGCACCTGTTACATGGGAAAAGTTCACCCCGGCTTGCTCGAATACCGCACCTTGGGTTAAGACACGACTGGTGCCGCCACCGCCTTCGGTGCGCGTCCATGAATCGGCCACAAAGCTTGCTTGCCCATCCAATTGCTCAAGACCCGCACAAATTCGATTCTGTAGATCGAGTAAAAATGCTTTTACCACTGTCGCATCTGGCACGCTCATCTGCTTTTATCCTTTGCGTTATAAATCAGTTATTGTCCGTTACGTAATATCTTACCGCTGCGGGCATCAATAATGGTGGAGGGTTGACGCTGTTCGCCTAATGACCCTAATACTAAGGCATCAATCTTACCCTCAAAGGCATTAAGAATTTCATCACCGCAGAGCGCGGGATCTTCGCCGGCTAAATTGGCGCTAGTCGAGACCAGTGGTTTACCCAAGGCCAGGCATAAGGCTCGCACCCCTTCATGGGCGGAGACACGCACGGCGATAGAATCAAACTCACCACATAAATAGCGCGAAACATGCGGCTTAATCGGCATCACAAAGGTAAAGGGACCAGGCCATTTAGAAAAGGCAAACTCGAGTTGCTCGGCGCTCAACTGTGACTCATCGACATAATCCACTAGCTGGGAAAACTCGCTCGCCACTAAGATAAGCCCTTTTTGCCAAGGACGTTGCTTTATCGCGAGTAATTTTTGGATGGCGGTGTCGTTGTCTGGATCGCAGCCCAAACCATAAACGGCTTCAGTGGGATAAGCGATAACGCCACCGTTTAGCACTATGTCTTTAATTTCAGATGGGTGCAGCTGTAACATCTTAATATCACCTTATGAATTGAATCGATTTCTACAAACACGTTTTGGCTTTTTTAGCGCTTGGCCACCCCATCCGTGGTCGATGGGGGATTATACCCAAGGGTGTTTATACGACCAAATCTTTAGAGCCAGATCACACTAAAGCGCGCGTTTGTATTTACAGCTTTTTTGCGGACATTCTAAACGCATCCCCGCGGCCCCTTTGCGCTCGACTAAAATACCAAAGCCACAACTCGGGCAAGTTTCGGCAACGGGAGGATAATTCACGATGAATTTGCATTTGGGATACGCACTGCAAGCATAAAAACTCTTACCAAAACGGCTGGTGCGATGCTCAAGCTTGCCAGTTTTGCATTCGGGACATGCCACCTCGGGCTTATCGCTCTCCTGATCTGGCCTTTCTATGTGGGTACAACTGGGATATTGAGTGCAACCGATAAAGATACCAAAACGCCCCGATTTGACCGCTAACTCATGGCCACACTCAGGACACTTGGAACCTTCAATCACTTGGGTTTCAATCGATTCATGCTGCACTAAAGGACGGGTATATTCGCAGGTGGGATAGTTGTTACAACCTATAAAACTCCCATGTTTGCTATGTTTTACCGACAACTCGCTGCCACACTCAGGGCATAGCTCGTATTCTTTTTCCAGTGCGTGCTCATGGGCACTAAATAGTTGTTCATCGATCTTAGACATAATCATTACCACCAGTCATTGCGTCTAATCCGCAGATAACTCACCACACAGGTATTAACA
>NZ_JBKEDJ010000087.1:0-3923 GCF_047975355.1 Shewanella sp.
CGATTAACTCAACACCTGTGAGTGTCCACACAGATTTCTTGTTTAGATTGTTAAAGAGCATTTGACCACTCACTTCGCATTACCGCTCAGCGGGTCAGGGCTGCGTATTCTACGCATTTCCCATTTGGCGTCAAGGCGTTTTTGCAAACTTCTTGCCGCTTTCGAACCAACTGCACAATTTGCATTCGATTCTGACTCACACCGCACTCGCTTTCGCTGTCTGCCGTGTCAGTGGATGCGCATTATAGGCACCGAAAACTTTTGTGCAAGGGCTTTTTGACAGAAAGTTTCGGTTAATCATCTAGACGCCTAGATATCCAGCAACATGAATAAAAAAGGGGCTAAACTACCCCTTTTTGAATGCATTTACTTAACAAAAAACTTACTACGGACTGAAGAAACGCGATTCTTGCTCGACTTCGACTTCTTCGCCATCGATATGGGTTTTCACTTTTATCTCGATGTTAGTGACTGAACGCGAAAGTTCGACCGGATCGACCCCGACACTGATAGGTAGAGTTAACACCTCTCCACCCGCAATCGTCACTGAGGTTGGTCCATACCATTTATAGTTGTTGAGACCTTCTACACTCATGGTGTATTCGTGGGCTTGTTCTGTCTTATTGAGAATTTTCAGGGTGAAGGTGTTTTCAATCAGCCCTTGATTGTTTTCCCTATAAAGTTGGTTACGGTCGCGGATGATATCCATACGCACGGGTGCAATCGTCGCGCTCGCATAGATAAAGATCAGGATCATGGCGGCCAACACCACGCCATAGCCCACCAGCTTAGGACGTAATACCTTCTCTTTAATACCTTCGAGTTTATTCTCCGTGGTATAGCTAATCAGCCCCAGAGGATATCCCATCCGCTCCATGGTTTGATCACAAGCGTCGATACAGGCGCCGCAGTTAATACATTCATATTGCAAGCCGTTACGAATGTCGATACCCGTTGGACAAACCTGGACGCAGAGGTCGCAGTCGATGCAGTCGCCTAATCCCATTTCTTTCGGGTCGGCTTTGCGTGAGCGCGGGCCGCGGGTCTCACCGCGTTTTGCATCGTAACCTACGATATAAGTGTTTTTATCAAACATCGCCGATTGGAAACGGGCATAGGGGCACATATGGATGCACATAATTTCACGCATCCAACCCGCATTGCCGTATGTTGCGAAGGTAAAAAACACCACCCAGAAGTAGATTGCGCCTGATGCGTTAAGGGTAAAGACATCGACATACACTTCGCGGCTCGGCACAAAATAAGACACGAAGGTCATGGCTGTGAGCAGCGACAGTAAAATCCACGCAGTGTGTTTTGCCGTCTTGCGCCAAAGTTTGTCAAAATTCCATGGCATTTGATCTAGCTTGATGCGTTTATTACGCGCACCTTCGAGTTTTTCCTCGAACCAGATGAACATAAACGTCCACACGGTTTGCGGGCAGGTATAACCACACCAAACGCGGCCAAGATAGGTTGTGACGAAAAACAGCGCAAAGGCAGCTATCATAAAGAGAGCCGCAAGTAAGGTGAGATCCTGAGGCCAAATGGTGAGGCCAAAGACGTGAAACTTCTGTTCGCCCAGATTGAACCAAACGGCTTGACGGTCTCCCCAAGGGATCCACGGCAGGATAAGGAAGAAGAGCATTGCGACCCAACCCATACGGCGGCGTACGCTACTCCATAATCCATCGATTGCCCGGACATAAATCCGGTTGCGGGGGTTAAAACGATCAGCCTTATTTTCATCTGGCTGGTGAATCTTAATTCGATTGGTTTTCGAATAGTCCTTGTTATTAGATTCTGCGTTCATCGTGACAGCCTTTTACTGCTTTAATATTGGACGAAAACTGGCTTATTATACCCATATTATTAATGGTTATTCACTTATGTTGGACTAAAAGATGAAAGGTTGGATCATATTAGCGCTCCTGTGTGGTGCATTATATTACTTATACACCGAAACAGACAAATTAGATGCACCTATAGCCAAAACAGAGGAAATGGTTCAGAAGATAGAAAATAAAATGGGTTCGATGACGGGCACCCAAATTATTAAGATCGATCAGAAACGCACTAAGGCTCGAAAAGACATTTTGGAACGACTATCGGCTCCTGAAGTCGAAGAATTTAATAAAATCCCACTTACCGAAGACGGCATTGCCGATTTTAAAGACAGCTACTGCGGCACTAAATCGCCCGAGCACCCAATCTTTAGCCGAGATAACCTGTTTTATATCTGCGATAACCTCTAATCCAACTTACAGGCAAACGGAATTTTGCAACCCATCACTAAGCATGGCGCTTAAGCGATTGACCAAAGACATGATTCCGCCTAGCCTTTGAACTTCAATTACATAGGCCTTGTATCATGACTAAACCAGTATCAGATATTTTTGATCCCGCACTGTGGGATGAAGTCAGCGGATTTAACTTCGACGATATTACTTACCATAGAGCCAAAGCCCACGGCACAGTGCGTATCGCCATCAACCGTCCAGATTGCCTCAATGCCTTCCGCCCAAAGACGGTCGACGAGTTGTATATCGCCCTCGATCACGCTCGCCAATGGTCCGATGTAGGTTGCGTGTTACTCACGGGCAATGGCCCCTCGGCTAAAGGACAATATTCGTTTTCCTCCGGTGGCGATCAGCGTATTCGCGGTAAAGATGGTTATAAATATGAAGGCGACGAAGAAGGTAAAGCTGATTTAGCCAGAATGGGGCGGTTACATATCCTCGAAGTCCAACGATTGATCCGCTTTATGCCTAAAGTGGTGATCGCAGTCGTGCCGGGTTGGGCTGTCGGCGGCGGTCATAGCTTGCACGTTGTCTGCGACTTAACCTTAGCCTCGAAGGAACACGCCGTCTTCAAACAAACCGATCCCGATGTCGCGAGTTTCGACTCTGGCTACGGCAGTGCTTATCTTGCCAAAATGATTGGCCAAAAGCGCGCGAGAGAAATTTTCTTCTGTGGCTTTAACTACAGTGCCGATGAAGCCTTTGCCATGGGAATGGTGAATAAATCGGTTCCCCATGCCGAACTCGAAGTTGAAGCATTAAGATGGGCCAAAGAGATTAACTCCAAATCGCCGACGGCGATGCGTATGCTGAAGTACGGCTTTAACATGACCGACGACGGTATGGTCGGCCAGCAACTGTTTGCGGGTGAAGCGACACGTTTAGCCTATGCCAGCGCAGAAGCTCAAGAAGGGCGCGATGCTTTCCTTGAGAAACGTGACCAGGACTTTTCAGCGTTTCCTTGGCATTACTAATCGAAACTGATTGCCATATAAAGCCCTCATTTGAGGGCTTTATATTTTTTAGCGCTTATAGATAGAAAAAACCGTTTAAACTAATCTCAAAATACGGGTTTAAACTTTAATGAGAATTGTTATCATCTAATCATTCCCAATTGGGGCTAATATTAGAGGATAAGATCATGACCAAGACATTAACTTTTGCCGTATTACATTTCAGCGTTGCCTTCACCGTTACCTATTTATTAACTGGTAGTGTTTTGGTCGGTGGTGCCGTCGCCTTAGTTGAGCCAGCGATAAATACTGTAGTGTTTTATTTCCACGATAAAGTATGGAAACGTTTCGAGGCAAAAAAGCTGAGCGCACTTAATGCAATAACGGCTTAACACACTCAGCCACCAGCACATACTCTAATAAAGCCCCAATAAAAAACCGCCATTTAGGCGGTGTAGGAGAGTAATAAAGTATCATACTAAAACCACTTGAAGTGGTGCTGATTATCACACATTCAAAAATAAAGTTTCATACTACAAAGGATTTTTAAAACCAATCACATTAATTTCATGTAATAAAGTATCATCCCATTTGCATGGTTACGACCAGACAGAGAGATTCTTATTCATCAAATTTGGTATTACCAATTACTTACAAACCAGGATGTAAC
>NZ_JBKEDJ010000003.1:0-25901 GCF_047975355.1 Shewanella sp.
ACCTGTAACCCATTCGGGGCGTAATCTTTAAAGGCCGATACGCGTAAGAAATCGGCTAAATATTGGGTTAGTTCTGTCCGTGTCATTCTATCACCGTTTACATTTTTTCATTGATTATAGGCAGTTACGCTTAAGTTCGCACTTTATCACATGGCTAAATCAACGCGAACCCCACCTTGCAGGTACACCACACGTACCCTATCTCCCGCATTGAACACCATGCCGGGATCATAATCTTGGATCACCATGACTTGCGGGCCATCTTCCTGAGTGATCATCAGCTCCACTAGCTTAAGTGATTGTACTGTGGTACCACTGCCATAACGATTGCCAACACCTGCGCCAATCAACGCCCCCAATACCGTTGCGATATCTTGGCCTGAGCCGCCACCAAATTGATGACCAATCACCCCGCCCGCTAAGGCGCCACCAAAGGTTTTCCAACCTTGGTTTCTGTCTTCAATCAATTGAGTTTCGGTGATATTACGTACCGAGTTGATATCGCCATAGAGGACTTTTTCGACCGGCACCGCCTGATTACGATCGTAGCCTGCTTGCACGGGAGAAATCACTAAAGCACAAATAAACATAAAGCTCACTAGTGTAGGTTTCCACATATCCGAATTTCCGCTAACTTAATATAAGGGTCTATTACTGAATCATACGCAATTGTGAACTCACTGTCTTTTCTGAATCACGAATTTGAAGCTTTTCCTTCGCCCGAACTCGCCCTAACCGATCCAAACGGTTTATTGGCGATAGGCGGTGACCTTCGCCCTGAACGTTTATTGACCGCCTATTATCACGGCATTTTTCCTTGGTTTAACGCCGACGATCCCATTTTATGGTGGTCACCGGATCCCCGCGCCATTTTTATTCCAGGTCAAGTTAATATCAGCACCAGTTTACGGAAATATTTAAAAAAACAGCCCTGGCGTTTCACCATTAACCATGCCTTTACCGATGTAATGGCGGGTTGTGCTCAACCTCGGCGTAAACAAGCCGGCACTTGGATAACCCATGAAATTCAAATGGCTTATCGCGAGTTGCACCATAATGGCCATGCCCATTCCGTCGAAGTCTGGCACGGCGAGCGTTTAATTGGCGGACTTTATGGCATTCCCATCGGCCAAGTCTTTTGTGGGGAATCCATGTTCCACCGCGAAACCAACGCGTCAAAGGCGGCCATGGCAGTGTTGCAACAGCATCTTATCAAAATGAATTTTAAATTGATTGACGCCCAGGTGATGAATCCCCACCTTGAGAGCTTAGGGGCCAAACCGGTGAAGCGCGCTGAGTTTATTCAGCTCTTAACTCAGTTTAGGGATAAGCCAGTCAACCCTGCGGCTTGGATACCGAGTGAGGTCACACTTGAACTCTAACGCGAGTAACACGCCCATCACCATTGGGATCAGCCAAATCTTTCCCTGCAGTTATCTGGATGGACAGCAGGAACAACTGTTGGTGATCCAAGAGGAAACACTCGACCCGATTTTATTTGATCGCCTATTAGCCATAGGTTTTCGCCGCAGTGGCAGCGCCATCTATAAACCGCGCTGTCCTCGTTGCAGTGCCTGTCAGCCGATTCGGTTACCGATTAATGAGTTTATGCCTTCTAAACGGCAAAAACGCACCTTAGCCCATAACCGCGATTTAACTTGGCGTATTACCTCTGAACATACCGAGGCTCAGTATGCCCTGTATGAAAAATACATCCGTGAGCGCCACTTCGATGGCCCCATGTTCCCCCCGAGTAAGTCGCAGTATGAGCAATTCTTATTTTGCCATTGGCTACCCCCAACCTTTATCGAAGTCTATGATGGTAATCGACTTTTAGCGGTGGCCGTGACAGATACGCTCCCCAATAGTTTGTCGGCTATTTACAGTTATTTTGACCCCGATGAAGAACGTCGCTCCCTTGGTTCACTGCTCATTTTACTCCAGTGCCGCTTAGCAAAATTACAGGATAAAGAATTTCTTTATCTCGGATATCAAATTGATGCAAATCGAAAAATGTCCTACAAGCGCTTATACCGCCCTTACCAGATTTTAACCCCCCAAGGCTGGGAGTATTCCCAAGTTTGCTAGGCACTTCCCCTTTACAGCAAGGTGAATTTGCGGCATGATACGCCCGTTTTTTATATTCGAAGGCTAATGGGATAACTAATTAATGGCGAAAGAAGACAACATTGAAATGCAAGGCACTATCCTTGAAACCTTGCCAAACACAATGTTCCGCGTAGAGCTTGAAAATGGTCATGTGGTGATAGCCCACATTTCTGGCAAAATGCGCAAAAACTACATCCGCATCCTGACTGGTGACAAAGTTACCGTTCAGTTGACTCCTTATGATCTGACCAAAGGTCGTATTGTCTTCCGCGCACGCTAATATTCCCTTTAGTTGAAAAACCCGGCGAGGCCGGGTTTTTTTGTTGGCGTAAGATCAGAAAATTGGCTGCAAGTGCAGCCATTTTTATTGGGTTTCCGCTAGCGATGAAGCCTTGCTAGTACTCTTCTCATGGCGTTCGGTGTGGATAACGATTTCACCTTCTTTGGCGTCAACATGGGCAATACCGCCATGTTCCAATTCGCCGAATAGAATCGCATCCGCTAATGGACGTTTAATAAGCTCAGTCACCACGCGGGCCATTGGCCGCGCGCCCATACTCTTATCATAACCTTTCTCAGCGAGTAAGGTTCTGGCCTCATCACTGACTTCAAGCACCACATGTTTCGCATCAAGTTGCGCCTGTAGTTCCACCAAGAATTTATCGACTACTTTGGCAATGATGGTCATGTCTAAATGGTTGAACCAAATGATGGAATCTAAGCGGTTGCGAAACTCTGGCGAGAATACCCGATTGATTTCTGACAAGGCATCTTGGGTATGATCCTGCTGAGTAAAGCCAATAGACTTACGGATCGTTTCCTGAACCCCTGCGTTTGTCGTCATCACTAAGGTGACATGTCTAAAGTCAGCTTTACGGCCATTGTTATCCGTCAAGGTGCCGTGATCCATGACTTGCAGCAACAAGTTATAGACATCGGGGTGAGCCTTTTCGATTTCATCGAGCAACACCACGCAATGGGGATTTTTAATTACAGCATCAGTGAGTAAACCACCTTGGTCGTATCCTACGTATCCAGGAGGAGCACCAATCAAACGAGAAACCGTATGGCTTTCCATGTACTCAGACATATCAAAGCGCACCAGCTTCATTCCTAGGCAACTAGCTAACTGATTGGTCACTTCTGTCTTACCGACCCCAGTTGGGCCTGCAAACAAAAAGCTACCAACAGGTTTTTTATCTGTACCTAACCCACTGCGCGATAATCGAATCGCCGAGCTTAAGGATTCAATCGCCTTGTCTTGACCAAAGACCACCATCTTGAGATTGCGCTCAAGATTACGCAGTAAGTCTTTGTCGGTGGCAGAGACCGACTTTTCTGGGATCCGAGCAATCTTAGCCACTATGGTTTCAATCTCGGCCTGACCGATGGTTTTCTTACGTTTGCTCTGTGGCAACATAGCCATGCGCGCACCCGCCTCATCGATCACATCGATGGCTTTATCGGGTAAATGCCGGTCATTAATGTGTTTTGCCGACAGCTCTGCCGCGCTGTTAATCGCCGCTTGGGTGTAACGCACACCGTGATATTCTTCGTATTTAGACTTTAAACCCATCAGAATTTTAGTGGTTTCAGCCACTGAAGGTTCATTAATATCGACCTTTTGGAAACGGCGCGCCAGTGCACGGTCCTTCTCAAAAATGCTTTGATATTCTTGGAACGTGGTTGAGCCCATGCAACGCAAATTACCGCTCGATAATAATGGCTTTAGCAGGTTAGAGGCATCCATCACCCCACCCGATGCAGCGCCTGCACCAATAATGGTATGAATTTCATCGATAAATAAAATGGCGTGTTTATCGGCGCTGAGTTCCTTAAGCAGACTCTTGAAGCGTTTTTCAAAATCGCCACGGTATTTGGTGCCTGCGAGCAAGGAGCCTAAGTCGAGGGAGTACACAGTCGCCTGCGCCATCACCTCTGGCACTTGATTATTGACGATTCGATAGGCTAAGCCTTCGGCAATCGCAGTTTTACCCACGCCAGCTTCACCCACTAAGAGCGGATTATTTTTACGGCGACGGCACAGGGTTTGAATTGCCCGTTCAATTTCTTGATCGCGGCCGATGAGTGGGTCAATAATCCCTTGTTTTGCAAGCTGGTTTAGATTACTCGCAAACTGCGACAGCATACTGCGCTCTTCGCCTGCTTCGCTTTGATCTTCGATGCGTTCATGATCTTGATGGGCGTCACTATCCTCATTTTTTGAAAAACCATGGGAAATATAGTTCACCACATCTAAGCGGCTAATGTCGCTGCGACGCAACAGATAAACCGCTTGGGATTCCTGCTCGCTAAAAATCGCCACCAGCACATTGGCACCAGTGACTTCATTGCGGCCCGAAGACTGCACATGGAAAACGGCGCGTTGTAGCACCCGCTGAAACCCGAGCGTCGGCTGGGTTTCTTTATCATCATCCATGTCCGCAATGATTGGGGTGGTTTGTTGGATAAAGCTTGCTACTTCATCTCTGAGTTTATCTAAATTCGCTCCACAGGCGATTAGCGCTTCTTGAGCCGCAGGGTTGTCGATCAGAGCCAATAACAGATGTTCAACCGTCATATACTCGTGACGTGCCTCTCTGGCTTGCTGAAACGCCAGATTTAAGGTGACTTCCAGATCTTTGTTCAGCATAAGCACCCCCAAAATTAACAACTGACAACAGAGTAAGCGCTATTAAGCCTTCTCTAACGAACACAGTAACGGATGTTGGTTTTGTCTTGCAAATTGATTTACTTGTATCACCTTAGTTTCTGCAATTCCGTATGGGAAAATCCCGCAGATACCCTTTCCTTGGTGATGAATAGTCAACATGATATCGGTGGCTTCCTGCTCATTCTTGCGAAAGAAGATTTGCAGCACTTCGATCACAAAATCCATTGGAGTGTAATCGTCATTATTGAGGATCACCTTATACATCGAAGGTGGCATTAACTCAGATTCCACACGCTCTTCAACGTGTTCTATGTTTCCTGTCTTACCCATTTTTTAATACTAGCCTCTCGTGTTGTCCTCTTCCAATTGCTATCTTCAAATTAATCAATTGTTACCTCTTTGTTAATTTTAGCTTGACTTCCGCTTTTACTCCTTACATTCTGTAGCTCAGGCGGTGAAACAATCCCGTCTATACAGGTTTTACTATCTTACTGGTAAGTAGACAACAGAAGGAAGTGGAAGTATGGCAAGCGGAACTGTTAAATGGTTCAACAACGCCAAAGGATTCGGGTTTATTTGCCCTGATCAAGGTGGCGAGGACGTTTTTGCACACTATTCTACCATTGAAATGGAAGGCTATAGAACTCTAAAAGCAGGCCAACCAGTTCAATTCGAAGTAGAACAGGGTCCAAAGGGAATGCACGCTTCAGCCATTTCACCAACAAAATAACGTTTGGTGAGGCCAATGATCTAAAAGGCAGGGATTTATCCCTGCCTTTTTATTGGGCAATTGACAACTTTTCTCAAAGATTGAGTGTGATAAAAAAGGCCTGCTGTGTAGGCCTTTTCAGTATTAATGCTAAGTTAATGATAAATCGTTAAGCAATTAATAGCTTGTTCAGTGTCTCGCTTGGGCGCATGGCTTTTTCAGCTTTTTCCGCGTCTAAACGATAGTAACCGCCTAAATCCACTGGCGCACCTTGCGCATTGTTTAGCTCAGCAACAATCACTTGCTCATTTGCGCTTAACGCGTGCGCTAATGGGATAAAGTGAGCTTGTAACTGCTCGTCTTTGCTTTGAGCGGCTAACGCTTGTGCCCAGTACATCGCCAGATAGAAATGGCTACCACGGTTATCCAACTCACCAACGCGTCTTGATGGCGACTTGTTGCTATCTAAGAACTGACCGATGGCTTGATCTAAAGTATCCGCCAGTACTTGTGCCTTAGGATTACCCACAGTTTGGCTTAAATGCTCTAAAGAAGCCGCTAAAGCCAGGAATTCCCCCAGAGAGTCCCAACGTAAGTGACCTTCTTTTTCAACCTGTTGTACGTGTTTAGGCGCACTACCACCCGCACCCGTTTCGAACAGGCCGCCACCATTCATTAATGGCACGATAGACAGCATCTTAGCACTGGTACCCAGTTCGAGGATTGGGAACAAGTCAGTCAGGTAGTCACGCAGTACGTTACCAGTAACAGAAATAGTATCTTTACCTTCTTTAATGCGCACTAATGAGAAACGAGTCGCTTCTTCTGGTGACATGATGCTGATTTCTAGACCGTTGGTATCATGCTCAGGCAGATATTGCTTCACTTTAGCAATCAGCTGCGCATCGTGTGCACGATTCGCATCTAACCAGAATACCGCAGGGGTATTGCTTAAGCGTGCACGGCGTACGGCCAATTTCACCCAGTCGCGAATTGGTGCGTCTTTAACTTGGCACATTCTCCAAATATCGCCCGCTTCGACGTTGTGGCTCATTAACACTTTGCCACTGGCATCAATCACGTTAACTACGCCATCTGCTGGGATTTCGAAGGTTTTATCGTGGCTACCGTATTCTTCGGCTTTTTGAGCCATCAGACCGACGTTTGGCACACTGCCCATAGTGCTAGGATCGAAGGCTCCGTGTTCTTTACAGAAAGCGATAGTTTCTTGATACACACCCGCGTAGCAACGGTCTGGGATCAGAGCTTTAGTGTCGTGCAACTTGCCATCAGGACCCCACATTTGGCCCGATGAACGAATGGCAGCAGGCATAGAAGCATCGATAATAATGTCGCTTGGTACGTGTAAGTTGGTGATGCCTTTGTCAGAATCGACCATCGCCAGCGCAGGGCGCTCAGCGTAAACGGCGGCGATATCCGCTTCGATTTGTGCACGTACATCGGCTGGTAAGCTGGCGATTTTCGCGTATACATCGCCAAAGCCGTTGTTCACATCAACACCTAGTTCAGCAAATAATGACGCATGCTTATCAAACACGGGTTTGAAGAACACTTTCACTGCATGGCCGAACATGATGGGATCGGACACTTTCATCATGGTGGCTTTAAGGTGCAGTGATAACAGCACGTTTTCGGCCTTGGCATTGGCGATTTCACGCTCAAAGAAGCTGACTAAGGCTTTTTTGCTCATCACAGAAGCATCGATGATTTCACCGGCTTGCTGTTTCAGGCCAGATTTCAATACCACTTCTTGACCGTCTTTTTGTGCCAGAACGATGTTAACCGTGTCTGCGTTAGCCAAAGTCACGGACTGCTCGCTACCGTAAAAATCACCTTCGCTCATATGAGCAACGTGTGATTGCGACTCTTTGCTCCATTTGCCCATAGAGTGTGGGTTTTTCTTGGCGAAGTTTTTCACTGACAGTGGCGCGCGGCGATCTGAGTTACCTTCACGCAGAACTGGGTTTACCGCACTGCCTTTGATCTTGTCGTAACGGGCTTTGATTGACTTTTCTTCGTCAGTCTTTGGCTCGTCAGGATAATTTGGAATGTCGTAACCTTTCTGTTGCAGCTCTAAAATACAAGCTTTTAACTGCGGGATTGACGCACTGATGTTTGGCAGTTTGATGATATTAGCTTCAGGTTGGTTAGCTAATTCACCCAGCTCAGCTAAGTGGTCACCAATCTTTTGCGCATCAGTCAGTTTTTCAGGGAAATTGGCAATCACACGGCCCGATAAAGAAATATCACGGGTTTCAACCGCAACACCCGCCGCATCGGTAAAGGTTTTGATGATAGGTAACAGAGAAAGCGTTGCCAGAGCTGGCGCTTCATCGGTTTCGGTATAAATAATTGTTGGTGAGTTATCTTTCATGTTACATCCTACATTATTGTAAAATTTAATATTTTTATAATAATTTTATATCATGACGAACAAACATTGGCACGGCGGAATTCTCTATCGAGGCAATCGTGAGCGCCTCTGCTACCTCAAAAACCGCGGCAACATCCTCTTTGCGTTCGCCAACGTGGGTAAATCGACTCATTAAACATTTAGGCGTAGATCACATTTTCAGGCCGACATCATAGAGCATTCGCCGCAATATTCAAATTCCACTAACGGCGAATGCCAAGTACACTGTGTACAGATTATTGATACACGTCCTCAAACTTTTAAGTTCGGTCGTCAGCTTACAGCGACTATTAGCCACAGCATGAACAAAAACAGCACGCCAACAACCGCATCCAGCCCAAGCGCCAACGGGAAACGCCCCGCTACAGGGCACGCCAATCCCGCGGATAACCGCAATAGCACCAAGAAACCCTATACCTTCGCCAAGAATGCCAAGCCAAGTTTACAGCAAGGTGCAAACACCAAGCGAAACAATGCTGAGCGCAGCGGTGCCAAGCCTCGCCCGCAGCAGCGCTCAACGGCTGCACGCACAAAACCCCAAGGCGAGCCGATGATCGTCTTATTTAATAAGCCGTTCGATGTCCTATGCCAATTTACCGATGAGCAAGGCCGCAAAACCTTAAAGGATTACATCCCTATTCCGGGAGTGTACGCCGCAGGGCGATTGGATCGTGACAGTGAAGGCTTGTTACTCCTCACCAACGATGGTCAACTTCAGGCCAAACTCACTGAGCCGAAAAAGAAAACCTTTAAAACCTATTGGGTTCAAGTCGAGGGAGAACCCACTGAAGCAGATTTAGCAAAACTGCGCCAAGGGGTTGAATTAAAAGATGGTATGACACTCCCCGCTAAGGTCAGCATCATGGCGACGCCGAATGTTTGGCCGCGTAATCCGCCGATCCGTGAGCGAAAAAACATCCCTACGACTTGGCTGGAAATTCAAATCCACGAAGGACGCAATCGCCAAGTTCGGCGGATGACGGCCCATATTGGTTTTCCGACCTTAAGACTCATTCGTTATAAAATAGGTCAATGGAGTCTAGATGATTTAGCTACAGGTGAGCATAAATGCATCCAAATGGCTTAGTGATGTAACACCGCGAGACCACTAAACAGGATGTCACTGTGCCCAACCAACAGATAAAAAGGTGATTAGCATGGCAGAAAAACTCAGATACAAACCCAATGTGACTGTGGCCTGTATTATCCACGCTCCTACCGAAGATAAGTATCTGTTAGTGGAAGAATGGATCGACGGTGAGCAGCGTTTTAACCAACCGGCCGGACATTTAGAAGCGAATGAGAGTCTGATCCAGGCCTGTAAACGTGAAGTGCTCGAAGAAACGGGGCTTACTCTTGAGCCCCAAGGTTTAGTGGGGATTTATCAGTTTAGTGCCAGTGAAGCCCTCGCTTTTGTGCGCTTTACCTTTTTCGTACAAGTCGATGCACAGCTCCCCCCTCAGCCACAGGATGCGGATATTGATGCCGCCCATTGGCTGAGCTTTGAGCAAATCGAGGCCAAAACGGAGCAGCTTCGTAGCCCATTGGTGCTCGATTGCCTTGAGGATTACCGCCATCAGCAGCAACAGGGGCAAACCTACTCCCTCGAATTACTCAATAGTCAGCGTCTAACGGGATGTCAAAGATAGCCCCAAGCGACAAGGCGTGATAGAATACGCCCCCGCGTAAATTCGCGATTCAACACGGCATTTAAGCGCTGTTTTAGCAAACACTCGCTCTATGAATCGCCCGCTTGTCTGCCATCAAACACAGTCTAAGCGAATACGCAGATTTTAACGTGAGAGTGGCCACCAAGGTGAATCATTCTCGCGGCTAACCAATACATATACTCAATGGTTTTTAGGATCTATGACATCAATCGAACCCACTCATACAGGAAAAAAAGTCATTGTCGGCATGTCCGGCGGTGTTGATTCATCTGTTTCAGCCTATTTGCTTATGCAGCAAGGCTATCAGGTTGAAGGCCTTTTCATGAAGAACTGGGAAGAAGATGACAACGACGAGTATTGCGCGGCCGCCGAAGATTTAAAGGATGCTCAAGCCGTTTGCGACAAGCTTGGGATCAAACTGCACACGGTCAACTTTGCCGCCGAATATTGGGACAATGTGTTCGAGTACTTCCTCGCCGAATACAAGGCGGGTCGTACCCCTAACCCCGATATCATGTGCAACAAAGAAATCAAATTTAAAGCCTTCTTAGACTTTGCCGACGATATCCTCGATGCCGATTATATCGCCATGGGTCACTATGTGCGCCGCCGCGATAATGCCGATGGCACCACGCAAATGCTGCGCGGAGTCGATAACAACAAGGATCAGAGCTACTTCCTGTATACCCTAAGCCATGAACAAGTGGCACGTAGCCTGTTTCCCGTCGGTGAACTTGAAAAGCACGAAGTGCGTGAAATTGCTAAAAAAATGGGCTTAATTACCCATGATAAGAAGGACAGCACGGGCATTTGCTTTATCGGTGAACGTAAATTCACTGAGTTCTTAGGTAATTACTTACCGGCGCAACCTGGCAATATCGAAACCGCCGAAGGCGAAGTCATTGGCAAGCACCAAGGCTTGATGTACCACACCTTAGGCCAACGTAAAGGTCTAGGCATTGGCGGCATGAAAAACAGCAATGACGATCCTTGGTACGTGGTCGATAAAGATCTAAAACGTAATGTCTTGGTGGTTGGCCAAGGTGGGCATCACCCGCGTTTGATGTCCAACGGCATGCTCGTCAATCAATTGCATTGGGTCGACCGCAAAGGTCCCACCGAAGGCAGCCAGATTGTGGTGAAAACCCGTTACCGTCAGCAAGATATCCCCTGCACCCTCACCTATCTTGATGATAATACCCTCAAGGTGGTGTTTGACGAGCCTGTTGCCGCCGTGACCCCAGGCCAATCAGCGGTATTCTACGATGGCGAAGTGTGCCTAGGTGGCGGGATTATCGATCAACTGATCCGAGGATAAGCCGTGAACGAGCAGCTCCATAATCGCACTATGGCCTTTGCAGGAATACTGCAGGCCATTGCGCAAGTTCAGCATTTAGCACGTCATGGTGAGAGTGACACGGATGAGCTGGCGGCCAGTTTAAACACTATTTTAGTGACCGACCCTGAAAGCGCCGCTGACGTCTATCAAGACAAGGCCGCGCTGCACAAAGGTTATCAGTTGGTGTTAAACCAACTGGGCGACAGCAGCCAAAAAGATGTGGAAATCACCCGCTATCTGGTCGGCATTTTGGCGCTTGAACGTAAATTAACCCGTTCGAACAGCGGGTTAGCTATGCTTGCCGAGCGCATCAATCAAGTGAATCGTCAGCTACATCATTTTGCGATCACCGACGAGCAAGTCATTGCCAATCTGGCCAGTATTTATAGCGACATTATCAGTAATCTTGGACCTAAGATTCAGATCTCAGGCAATCCACTGTGCCTGCAACGTCCAATAGTACAACACAAAATTCGCGCCCTGCTGCTCGCAGCCATGCGCAGCGCCGTGTTATGGCGACAATTGGGCGGTAAACGTCGACACTTAGTCTTCGCCCGTAAAGCCATCATAGACACAGCCAAGAAAAGTCTTACCCTATAATAAAATAAGTTTTTATCAAGGAGCTTCACATGGATCTTTCCGCACTAACTGCTATCTCTCCGGTAGACGGCCGTTACGGTAGTAAAACAGCGTCATTGCGAGGGATTTTCAGCGAGTTCGGTCTTACTAAGTACCGTGTTCAAGTTGAAATCAACTGGTTAAAATTACTCGCCGATTGCCCAGAAATCACCGAAGTGCCGCCGTTGAGCGACTCAGCGATCGCGGTGTTAGATGCAATTAAAGACAATTTCAGCGAGCAAGATGCGCTACGCGTGAAAGCCATTGAAAGCACCACCAACCACGACGTAAAAGCGGTTGAATACTTCATCAAAGAAAAAATCGCAGACAACGCCGAACTCGCCGCTGTGGGTGAATTTGTTCACTTCGCCTGTACCTCAGAAGACATCAACAACCTAAGCCACGGCTTAATGTTGACCGAAGCCCGCGAGCAAGTGGTTCTGCCATATTGCAATGAACTGCTCAGCGCCATCAAAAAACTGGCCGTTGAATACCGCTCAGTGCCATTAATGTCACGCACCCACGGTCAACCCGCCTCGCCTTCGACTTTAGGTAAAGAAATGGCGAACGTTGCTGTGCGTTTAGAGCGTCAAATCAAGCAGATCGCAGCTGTTGAAGTCATGGGTAAAATTAACGGCGCCGTGGGTAACTACAACGCCCACTTATCTGCTTACCCAGAAGTGAACTGGCATGCACTGTCTGAACGTTTTGTCACCAGCTTAGGCCTGCACTGGAACGCTTACACCACACAAATCGAGCCACACGATTATATCGCTGAGCTGTTTGATGCCATCGCGCGTTTCAACACTATCCTGATTGACTTCGACCGTGACGTTTGGGGTTACATTGCCCTTGGTCACTTCAAGCAACGTACCGTTGCCGGTGAAATTGGTTCATCCACCATGCCACACAAAGTCAACCCAATCGACTTTGAAAACTCTGAGGGTAACCTTGGGATTGCTAACGCACTGATGCAACACTTAGCGTCTAAGTTGCCAGTATCAAGATGGCAACGTGACCTGACCGACTCAACCGTACTGCGTAACTTAGGTGTGGGTATTGCCCACTCGCTGATCGCCTACCAAGCCACCTTAAAAGGCATCAGCAAGTTACAAGTGAACGAAGAGCATTTACGTGCCGAACTCGACCAAAACTGGGAAGTCCTAGCCGAGCCAGTACAAACCGTTATGCGTCGCTATGGTATTGAAAAACCATACGAGAAGTTAAAAGAACTGACTCGCGGTAAGCGTATCGATGCCCAGCAATTAGCAGTATTCATCGACGGTTTAGCCCTGCCTGAAGAAGTGAAAGCAGAGCTGAAGAAGATGACGCCAGCCAACTATATTGGCCGTGCTGAAGCCTTCGTCGACGAGCTTAACTAATATTTTTAGCTCAGCGGAGTTTGCTAGCAAAGCATCAATAGCAAAGATTCGCGAGCTGATATTGTTTATCAGCCATAAATAAGGATTAAGGCGGTTACATTCGATGTAGTCGCCTTTTTTGACACTATGTATACACTCAATCTCGATATCGCCCAGTTCCTCAAGGAACACTGGCAACAAAAACCTGTAGTCATCAAGGGTGCTTTTCCTGACTTTGAAGATCCGATCAGCGCCGATGAGCTTGCAGGCCTTGCCTGTGAAGAAGAAATCACCTCGCGCATCGTGATCACTCAAAAAGACAACTGGGAAGTAATCCAAGGTCCTTTCGAGGATTACGACAATTACGGCGAAACCCACTGGCAATTACTGGTGCAAGCCGTAAACCATTGGTATCCGGACTCTCAGCCATTAGTGGAAGCGTTTCGTTTTCTGCCCGACTGGCGATTCGATGATTTGATGGTGTCCTTCGCGACCCCAAGTGGCGGTGTCGGTCCACACGTCGATAACTACGATGTGTTTATCATCCAAGGTGAAGGCGAGCGTCGTTGGACTGTGGGGGCTAATACGCCGCAGCAACGCCGTGGCGGTAACCCGAACTCGCCACTGGTGGAAGACTTCGAGCCCATTATCGACGTGGTATTAGAAAAAGGCGACGTGCTGTATATTCCACCAGGCTACCCACACTGCGGTGAGACCTTAACTTTGGCATTAAGCTATTCAATTGGTTACCGTGCACCGAGCCAGCAGGAACTCGCCAGTGAAGTTGCCGATTACTTGCTCGACAATAACTTAGGCCAGCAGCGCTTCACCTCTGCGACAGAGCCTGCCAATCCTGGCGTGATAAGCCAAGATCATCAGTTAGGGATCATGTCACTGTTAACTCAGCTCGCCCAAGATCCGACAAGCTACCAAGTTGTACTGGGTAAACTGCTGAGTCAAAACCGCTTTGAATTAGATATTTGCGAAGGTGAAGAAGCCTATAGCATTGAAGAGCTACAGGATGCCTTCGAACAAGGCGCTGGCGTTTATCGCATCGGTGGCTTAAAAGTGCTGCGTTTAGAAAACGACACTCAATCACGCTTATTCATCAATGGCGAAATCTACGAGTTGCCAAATACACCCGAAGCCGTGTTAATCCAATTAAGCGACCATGTTAGCTTTGATAGCGATAGTGCCATAGTGCTATGCAAATATGCCGAAGTGCAAGAACTGCTGCTCCAGCTTATCAATCAAGGCTTATATTATTTAAGTGACGATGAGGCTTAATTTTTAACTCAATTTTGCGTGAGTTAGTGGACAATTAACCCCTTAAATCGCCAAAAACAATAAAGGCACTCAACTGAGTGCCTTTAATTTTTACACTAATTCGACATTAAGCATTGGTATTCCAAAGCTTCTCATCGTTGTGCATCCGATACAAGCTCTCGGCACGAGACACGAGTAACTGAGCAAATTTAGCTTGGGTTGCATCGCGTTGCACCGCGCCTGAACGGATCAGATTCTCAGCCTGCATCTGCCACATCATAGAGAAATGACGAATCGCATCGCGCGCCGTTTTCGCCACTTTAACGTCGACGAAATCCGACGGTAAATCGCCAGACATCACCCAATAGGTTTTGGTTGAAGGACGCTTAGATTCCATTTTCCAAATCGCTAAATAAGGCGCCAGATAACGACTCTCATCGGCTAGCACTTTACTTGGGATCACCCCTTTTTCGGCTAGAAAACGGTTCGCTTTTTGGAATTGTGTTCTGACCCACTCTTGGCGCAGTTTCTCCATTTCTTCAGGAGAGATTGTTGGTTGAGCCTGGTCGACAGCTTGTTCAGTCATACTTCCGTCCTATCTTATTGTTATTACGCGGCTCTCATTCTTGGGACAGCACGCGAATCATTCTAATGTCTGAGGATATCACCAGTTGAAACTGGTTTCACACCAAAAACCTTACGTTTACGTAAAGTGGAAAGCTAGATTGCCACAAATAATCTATTTATTCGGTCATTATGCATGGTTGAGAGTATCGCTAAATGCTATGGTTCTGCAATAAATATAACGAGCTGTCGATGAAGCGCCCTTCATCGACGTTTTATTGTGTATAGCGGAGAACTTCACGTGGCTGTATTTAATCATGTATCCTTTGATGAACATGAACAGGTCGTATTCTGTCATGATAAAGAAAGTGGCTTAAAAGCCATCGTCGCCATCCATAACACCAATCTCGGCCCTGCCGTGGGTGGTTGCCGGATGTGGAACTACCAATCCGATGATGAAGCCCTGACAGACGTATTACGCCTCTCCCGTGGTATGACTTATAAAAACGCCCTCGCCGGCCTAACTATGGGCGGTGGAAAGTCTGTGATTATTGCCGATCCTAAGCGCCCTGACCGCGAAGCTCTCTTCCGTGCCTTTGGCCGTTTTATCAATAGCCTGGGTGGACGTTACTATTCTGCTGAAGACGTAGGTACCACAACCGCAGACATCATGATCGCCCATCAAGAAACCCCATACATGGCGGGTCTTGAAGGCAAAAGTGGTGACCCATCGCCATTTACAGCACTAGGAACCTATTTAGGTATCAAAGCTGCCGTTAAACACAAACTCGGTTTAGACAGCTTAAAAGGCCTTAAGATCGCCGTACAAGGTGTGGGCCATGTGGGTTATTACCTGTGTAAACATCTGCATGAAGAAGGTGCAGAGCTGATAGTGACCGATATTCACCAAGCTTCACTCGACAAAGTTGCTACCGACTTTGGCGCCATCGTTGTTGCCCCGCAGGATATCTATGCCCAAGACGTCGATGTCTATGCGCCATGTGCATTAGGTGCCACCTTAAACGATGTTACCCTGCCACAGCTTAAAGCTAAGATTGTTGCTGGTTGCGCAAACAACCAATTAGCCGAAGTTCGCCATGGCGAGCAGTTAAAAGAAATGGGCATTCTGTATGCACCAGACTATGTGATTAACGCTGGCGGCATTATCAACGTGTCATTCGAAAAAGACTATGACGCGGCCAAATCAGAAGCTAAGGTCAGAGAAATCTACAATACGCTACTGAAAATTTTCACAAAGGCCGATGCAGAAAACCGCACTACTGGCGCTGTTGCTGATGAAATGGCCCGTGCCATTTACCAAGCGGCAAAAGCCTAATCGCACTTAGGCGGGCAATGGTCTGTTGTCCGCCTCCTCTAACCTTCCTCACTCTGCTTGCTGCTCTAAAAATAAATTCCTCTCAATACCAATCAGATACCCAATCGCCACGTAAAATTCACTTTTCTGTAGTGGAAAAGCCTATGTGCCTCTGCTTGAATTAATCACTCATCTGTCAGTGAAGGGATTACATATGGTCAGTTTTAAGTACGAGTTAAATCAAGACTCGGTCGAGCTACAGGCCAGTGATTGGTTTGGGATTGAACGCGTGTTTGTGAATGGACAGATGGTGTCGCGCAAGCTCAATTTTGGCCCTAACAGTGTGCATAAGATTCAGTTAAAGGATGGGGAAGATTGCAGCTTCAAGCTGTTTATTGACCCACAAACAGACGAGCTTACTTGCCGAATTTACAAACATAATCAACTCATTACCAGCCTAAAACAAGGTAAAAATAGCCTGATTCAAGGTCAAAAAATGCTGCAACAGGGATTATTACTTGGTTCAAGCTTAGCGCTCCTCGCCGTACTCTTCCCTTTCTAAGCCGATGCTAGACATTCAGTCATAAAAAACCGCTATTGCCTAAACAATAGCGGTACAGTTCAAGCAAATTTTATTGCTTATTTCAACAAATAAACCCGCATCATAGTCTGTTTAGCCGTGCTGTTACCATCACTCATCTGTACGCGTAAATGTACGAAGTTACCCGCAGCAGTATTGTTTGGAATGGTTGCAACCCACTCACCATCGACCAACTTCACATCTGCTGTTTTCCATGAACCTTCATCAAATTTCGAGCTCACAGGACAGTAGATGGGCACTGAAATTGCCGCTAACGAGCACTCTTGGCCATAACCGTATTCCAAGCTGACATCGGCTAAGTCAACTTTACCTAAGCCATCCATCACAGCTGATAATTTGACCACTGCTGGTTGGCCAGCGACTAACGTGTTATCGATGGCGACGGGAATATCGAGCTTAGGCGTCAGTACAGCTTGAGTGCCTTGTTTGCTTGAATCAGTGCTGAAGTTATAGATACCTTGGTAAAATGACCCTAAGTTATCATTAACTGGTGAACGACTGCCTACACCACGAGCATAGGTACGGACTTCTAACTGAATTTCAGCGTTGCTATCCGGTAGCGTCACCTTGCCATTGTCTAAGAAAGAATTGACACCATTAACTCGCAGACCATATAGCGACTGCCAGTTGCTACCTGTAGTACCATCGTGACCACCCGCATCACCAAAACGCACGATACTAAAGCCAACGGTATTAGTATCGCGGTAAGCAATCACACCACCGTTAGTCAATTGTGTACCACCCTTAGGACCTTTTAACCAAGAGGTCTGCTCTTGACCTTCAGTCATCATACGTGGGCCATCAAAGAATGCCCCTTCGGAGCCAATTGTGGTGCCAGGCATAACGATGTTAGTCCACATATTTTTAGTGGTTGCCGTGTAATATTCATCACGAACGACGGGGGTCATCACCATTTGTGTACTACCCGTTGAATAGAATTCACCCGTGCTGTTGGTCATCCCCATCACGTCAACAAATACTGGGCGTTCATCATTTTGTGAATGATAAGAAGCTCTAATTTTATTCATCTTCAGCTCTTGCAATACAATCTGACCACCTTCGATATGACCGTCGGTAATGTGATTGATTGAATAGGCATAAGGTGTTCGTTCTGCCGCAATACCTGACCAGCGAACAACATTATTACCCGCTTGAATTTGCGCTAATAACTCTTCACCTTGCTCAGAGCTAATGCCAACTGCAGGAATACGTGGCGTGCCAGAAATGGTGCCCTTATAACGACCCTGTTGACCAGGACGGTAGAAAATCACCCCGATGGCGCCATATTTCATCGCGTTGGCAACCATATAAGAGGTTAAATAGTTCGGGTGACCTATCAGGGCAATTCGACCTGTCAGATCAAATTGTGTCCAATCCGTGGCATAACCAGCATCACCTACTGGGACCACTTCAGCACTGCCTTCACCGTTGAAAGATAATGCTAAGCCTTGTTTGATATAATCCAGTTGTTGGCCATTTTGCATCGTCAGCACCGCTTCAGGCGCAAAGGCACGAGTGGTGATGAAAGAGCGGAAGCGATCGTCATGTCCCTGAGACCAAGTGTACATTTCTTTCACATAGTCAGGTGCAAAATCCATCGCCGCTAATTTAGCCAGTTTGTTATCGTCCAGAGAGTAAGTAAAGCCGAAGGAATAACCCTGTGGAGCCAGAGGCTTGCTCGCCTTAAACTCTAATTTTTTAGCGCTACGTGCATCAAAGTCGATATGAGTGTCTTGGCTAACCTTACGGTTTAGCACTGCCATCTGAGCAGCCGATTCCACTAAACCCTGCGCTGTAGAATCATTATCATAGGTCATGACGTTAGCTACGATTGAGTAGTTACCTTCAGGCACTTTCACGTTCGCTTGACCATTGACTAGGCTCACAGCTTTTCCCCAATCGTCTTCTTCATTCATCAGATAGACTTTAGAAGGTGAGCTAGCAGGTTGACCCCGCATATCAGTCACATTCAGGCTGAGATTAACCTGTGGCGCCTCAATCCAGAATGATACTGGTACAGTCACACGCACATCAGATTTACCCGTTGACGTTCCTTCGATACGACCCGTAATAGCGCCATAGGCACCACTACGCAGGGCAACACTTGAATCAATCCACACGGGTACATCTGCAGTACCGTTGGCAGGCAAGACAATTGTCTTAACCCCAAGACCCGCTAAGGTCGCTGGCATTTGCGTCTTACCATCTTCGCCAATCAGGCTCATTCTCAGTTTTAAGCTAACATCCTTATCGGATAAGTTAGTTAAGGTCACTCTCGTTTCAGTTACGCCGATATCTTGGTCATAGGCAAAATGTCCTAACTCCATATTGGGCGGAGCGATAACGGTTTGAGTCACAGCGCGGTTAACATCCATAGGACCTGCACCCTGCTCAAGCACGTGTGAATCGTTCGGTAACACCGAAGAGGTCAGCACTTCTTTAACTTGGCGAGGAGTCAGTTCAGGTCTTGCTTCCATGACAATCGCAGCACCACCTGAGACATGGGGAGCAGACATTGAGGTACCAGACATAGAACGATAGGCAGTCGCGCCATTACCGCCTGATGCCGCAGCCACCACATCGACACCTTGAGAAGCAATGTCAGGCTTAGCAGAATGACCATCAGGAGATGGACCGCGTGAAGAGAAAGATGCAGTGTTGTTATCGCGATCAACTGCGCCCACTGTTAACGCACTAGGCGCACAACCTGGGATACCGACTGATTCACGGGTAAAACTGTTACCTGCAGAAACCACGAATAACGCTTTATCACTCAGCGCTTCAACCATATCCACTAGTGGACCAGTACAGCTTGTACCACTGCCACCAAGTGACATACTTACGACATCGGCACCTTGGTTAACAGCCCAAATCATGCCGTTAAGGATGCCTGTTGTTGAACCTGAACCCGAGTTATTTAACACTTTACCGACAAGCAGTTTAGCGCCAGGTGCCATACCCGCATAGAAACCATTTGACTCAATACCTGTACCAGCAATAGTCGAAGCCGTATGGGTACCGTGACTGTTGAGGTCATCGACACCGTTGCTTGAAAAACTGAAATCTTTACTAACTAAGACTTGGCCTTCAAGATCGCGGTGCTCTACATCGTAGCCAGTATCGAGAACCGCAACAATGACACCGTTACCATTGTATTTGTTAGCGATATTTCCGTAAGCACCAGTTAATGGCACTGTTGCACTTAAATTAGCTAACGCATTCACGCCATTGGTATCTTTATGGGCATGTACAACAGCGTCTAACCATACAGATTTAACGGATACATCGTTGCTTAAGGTTTCCCAAACTTGGGCAGCTTTAGCTTTACTAATACCAAATGAAGCACTGTCAATCAGCTCAATTTCATCGGTTAACGTCGCACCCTCAATGGCGTTAGGTACTGCAGAACCTGCGAGTGTGCCATCTTGGTATTCGATGATAACGGGTAATTTATCAGTTGAAGCATCATCATAGCCTGATGCATGCAGCTTGGTGATGTTAAACAGTTCTAGATCGACCGCTTGAGTATCGACCAATTTTTGTGCCTTAGGAGTGATAATGTATTGCCCATTTAGATTTTGGAACACACTGGTCACGACTTCAGAGCCGTCCTCACTCAGTAAACGGATACCACCTAAAGTACCGTCAGTACGTACCACAGCAGTAACGACTTCACCAGTGATTAACGTAAATTGAACGGCACTGGACTTAGCATCGACTAATGCTGAGTCATCTTCGGCCAAGGCATGGTTAGCTGTTAGCCCCATCGCCATCAGGCAGGTCGCAGCGATACGGCTACGCTTAAAAAGTTGTTTCATTTAATATTCCCTAAAATATGTTCTTCTAATTGCTCAATCAACAAACAAATCCTAGCAATGGTTTTATGTCGGAATACAAACTTCCAGCGCAACAAGATGGCTTCATATGAAACATTTCTGCAACACTGCTCAGGTAGCAATTTGTAGCATTAGGATAAAAACGGGGATGAACGACAGGAAAGTATTGGTAGAAAACCAATACTCCGAGCAGCAACCATTGCTATGGAAATTAAAGTATTAAGATGACGCGTGGAATATTATTGAACAGCGTTATCGAGTGGGAAATGTTACAACTCAGTCACTGAAGGTAAACGGTTTATCTTATTGAGCAAACGCATAAACTGCTGGCGCTCATCTTCGCTGAGGTTAGATAGGTATTTTTCATTGACGCGCTCGGCCTCGCGGATCAGATCCTGCTCTAACGCCTTGGCCTCATCGGTGAGAAAAATCTGGAAAGCACGGCGGTTGTCGAGCTCTTGATGGCGGGTGATCAGTCCCTGTACCTGCAACTGATCGAGCAGACGAGTCATGGTATAGTTCGCCACATCGCAACGCTTAGACAGCTCGGTCTGAGTGATCCCCTCCTCCTGCCAAAGCGCAAACAACACCGGCCACAACTTAATGTCGAGCTGATAGCGTTTCAACTGTAAATCGAGCTCATTTTGCAGCTCAATATTCAAGTGGGAAACAAGATAGCCTAAGCTTTCATAACGGTTCAAACAGCACCTCCGAAAACAACATTTAGACCCATCGACCCAGACCTAAACCCTAGCAGGATTGGCCAAGGTCAGTTTTAATACTATCACTTAACCTGTAATAAACTAGTCAGCCTCCCCAAGTTATTGCAATCAAAATCGTTAAGCGCCGAGTCCCTCTACGTCGGATAAATTGAATTCATTCACAAAATTGTAGTAGCAGGCGCGACTTAATTTTCCCCATAGACCGCGCTCTAGGGGCAAATAAATCCCAAAGTCAGTCAGTTTTAGTCGATTGTAGTCGGCAATATGGTGCTCAGTCCCGATACTGGTTCTCAGTATCAAACCTGTTGCAGTCTCATCCTTAAAAAAATCGACAATCACCAGCGGCGCATCCTCCACCTCGAGGCGCACCTTCTCGACTGGGGTGATTAGAAAATACCCGCCATCAATACAATGCAAAATGCTGGCAAACAACTTGGCAAACTTCGTCGGTAATGGGCTGCCTTGATATAACCAGTCACCACTGAGTTGAATACAAAATGACGCTGTTTGGCTACACAGCTTTGTTTGCAGTGCTAAGGTCTCATCTTGTGTTGGCTTATTGATGAATTCCTGTAGCGTCTCGATGACATTCTCTGTGTGCTTTTCCATAGCGTCCCCTAAAAGTAAAAACCAGTCTGACGACTGGTTTAGTGTGGCATGAGCTCACGGATTATCCAATGCTTAACACAAGTTTGCGTGCCGCTTAAGCCTTCGCGAGTTCGAGTAAAGCTTCCAGCGGATGTTTAGGTTTGTACCCTGCAAAACGCTTCACTTGGCTGCGACAAGAGTAGCCCGAGACTAACACCTGTGACGCGTCTATCTTGTTTAAGGTGTCTTTCCACGACATATCAAACAAGGTCTTAGAGCGCTCCAGATTCTCAGCCTCGTGGCCGTAGGTGCCTGCCATGCCACAACAGCCCAAATTCACCGCCGTCAATTTAGCGCCAAAGTGAGTGAAGATTTTGCTCCACTCATTAGCAGTATTCGGCTTGGCCGTTGACTCAGTACAATGGCTAAACCAGGTAAATTGTTTATCTTGCATGGCTTTCGCGGGAATATTCTGCAGTATGCCAAGGAGCCATTCGTTAGCCAGCTTGACCTCAAACGCGCCGCGATTTGCTCCTAAGATTTCTTTATATTCATCGCGATAGCAGAGCACTAAGGCGGGATCGATACCCACCATAGGCATACCTAACTTATGCACTTGGTTTAAGAAATCCGCGCTCGACTGCGCCGTTTGGGCAAATTTATCTAAGAAGCCTTTGATATGCGTCGGTTTACCGTTGGGTTTAAAGGGCAATAAAACGGGCTTTAATCCTAAGGTTTCAATCAGTTGAATAAAGCGATATACCAGTCCTGCATCATAGAAGCTGTTGAATGGATCTTGCACGACTAACACAAATTTCGAACGTTCGTCGGCCGGTATTGCCTGCAATGCCGCCAAATCATAACCTCGACTCGCATGACCATCGAGTCGTTGTTTTAAGGTTGGCACCGACAGCGCCGGCGCATCCACCTAGCCAAGAGCCTTTTTGATCACCCATTGGCTGAGCGGATTCTGCGAGGCAAAATTGGTGAGTCTTGGCGCAGCGGCCATCAGTGGTAAGCTGTCTTCGATACCCGCAACCAGATAATCCTTAGCGGGACGCAGATAACGCTGGTAGTAAATATTAAAGAACTGCGCCCTAAACTTAGGCACATCCACTTTCACCGGACATTGGCTCGAGCAGGCCTTACAGGCTAAACATCCCTTCAGCGATTCCATCACTTCATGGGAATAGTCGTAATCCCGTTTGGCGTTGATGGTATTTTGCATGCGCTGCAAAATGCCTAAGGGTTTGGCTCTGGCTAGCGCATTGACATCGACGCCTTCGGATTCGAGCAAACGCAGCCACTCACGCATCAAGCCCGCGCGACCTTTAGGTGATTGAACTCTGTCCCCCGTCACTTTAAATGACGGACACATAGGTGAGAAACTGCTGTAGTTAAAGCACAGGCCATTACCGTTACAGTTCATCACATCGGGATAGGCATCGCGCACTTCAACGGGAATTTGCCTATCAAACTTGCCGCGCTTGGTACTGTCCACATCAAAACACAGGCCCCCCGCTTGCTTTGGCGCCACTAATTTGCCTGGGTTGAGCCGATTATCAGGGTCAAATAGACCTTTAATATCTTGCAGCACGCCATAAAGCTCATCCCCAAACACCGATGGACCATATTCGCCGCGCACGCCCTTACCGTGCTCGCCCCACATCAGGCCACCATATTTGAGTGTCAACGCAGCGACTTGATCAGAAATCACTCTCAGCAGTTTTTCATCTTCGACATCGCACATATCCAGCGCAGGCCTAACGTGTAACACGCCCGCATCCACATGACCAAACATGCCGTATTGCAAATTGTGACTATCGAGTAGTGCGCGAAACTCCATAATATAATCGGCGAGCATTTCGGGCGGCACTGCCGTATCTTCAGCAAAAGCAATGGGTTTACGACGTCCCTTGGTAGCACCAAGCAATCCAACGGCTTTTTTACGCATGCCGTAGATTTTCTCAATGCTGGCCTTATCTTGAGTGACTTGATAACCAACCACACCACACTCACCACGGCTGATTTGCTCGGTCAGCACGGCTTCGAGTGCCGCAAGCTTTTCGCTCACCTCAACTGTATCGCCAGCAAACTCGACCATATTGAGGCCATCGATCACTTTACCCGGCACTTCTTGAATAAGGTCAGAAACCGAATGCCAAACAATGTCCTCACGGGCAAGGTTAAGCACTTTTGAGTCCACGGTTTCGACCACAGTGGCACGCGCCGCCACTAAGGATGGCGCATGGCGCAGCGCAGACTGGAAGGAGTCGTACTTAATGTTCACCATCGCCCGCTCAGTTGGCAAAGGAGTAATATTGAGTTTAGCTTCGGTGATAACTGCCAGTGTGCCCTCTGACCCGGTCAAAATGCGCGATAAGTCAAATTGGGTTAAGCCGTCATTCCAAACATTCTTTAAGTCATATCCGGTTAAAAAACGATTGAGCTTAGGGAATTGTTGTTCGATCAGTGCACGCTTCTCGCGGCACACTTCGGCAATCGCCGAAATCAGTTTTTGCCCGAACGGATTATCGCTCACGTTATCGGGGTTACATAACAGACCCGCGTCGAGGGGACGCGTGTCGAACACGCTGCCATCAATCAATACACTGCGTAGTGCTAGCACATGATCTGAGGTTTTACCGTAAACTAAGGATCCCGCGCCCGAGGCATCGGTATTAATCATGCCGCCGATGGTGGCACGGTTTGAGGTTGATAGATCGGGACTGAAAAAATAACCGTGGGGACGCAGCGCATCGTTTAGCGCATCTTTGACGACACCCGCCTCGACGCGAACCCAACCCTGCTCGGGGTTAACTTCCAATACGCGATTCATGTAGCGAGATACATCGAGGATCAAGCCGTGCGTCAGCGATTGGCCATTGGTGCCCGTACCGCCGCCTCTGGCACTAAAAGTCACACCCACAAATTCCGCTTTCGCGGCAAGCGCTAAGGCAATCTGGATATCCTTTTGATGCTTAGGATAAAGCACAGCCTGAGGTAAAAATTGATACACGGAGTTATCCGTGGCTTGCACCAAGCGCGCACTGTAGCGCTTATCGATATCACCGGCGTAGGCACTTTGCGCTAGCGCATCAAGGTAGGCCAGATAGACTGGTTCTAAAGTTTGTTGGTGTGATAACAGAGGTAACATGAGCGGCTTCAGTCAATTATTGTTATGCGGCCCATTATAAACAAAAAAAAGCCGCTAAAAAGCGGCTTTTTTAACACCTTTATAAAATTACAATCTAGATCAAGCGTGCGCTTCGGCTAAATATAACCAAGTATCAATCACTGTATCAGGGTTTAACGATACAGTATCGATGCCTTGCTCAACTAACCAAGCCGCGAAATCGGCGTGATCTGAAGGTCCTTGACCACAGATACCGATGTAAGCGCCCTTCGCCTTAGCCGCTTTAATGGCCATAGACAGCAGGATCTTAACGGCTTCGTTACGCTCATCGAACAGGTGACTGATGATGCCAGAGTCGCGGTCAAGACCGAGTGATAGCTGAGTTAAGTCGTTTGAACCGATAGAGAAACCATCAAAGTGCTCAAGGAATTGATCCGCTAACAGCGCGTTTGACGGTACTTCACACATCATGATGACACGCAGACCATCTTTACCACGCTCTAAGCCCTGCTCTTTCAGCAGTCCAATCACTTGCTCAGCTTCTTTCACGGTACGGACGAATGGGATCATCACTTCAACGTTTTTCAGACCCATTTCGTTACGCACACGCTTAATCGCTTCACATTCTAACGCGAAACAATCGCGGAATGATTCAGAGATATAACGGCTTGCACCACGGAAGCCCAACATTGGGTTTTCTTCCTCTGGCTCGTAACGGTCACCACCTACTAAGTTCGCGTATTCGTTAGACTTGAAGTCTGACATACGCAAGATAACTTTCTTCGGATAGAAAGCTGATCAGATTGAGGCGATACCTTCGACTAAACGAGAAATGTAGAACTCAACTGGAGAGTCGTAACCATCGATCATCTCGTTGATTTCTTCCTGCAGCGCAGCGTCTTGTTTGTTGAATTCAAGCAGCGCTTTCGGGTGAATACCGATCATGCGGTTGATGATTA
>NZ_JBKEDJ010000010.1:0-78703 GCF_047975355.1 Shewanella sp.
CCATATTTGCGAAAAGCCATTATTTCAGAGATGGCAGGGTGCTGCTCAACAGAATTTTTGGTTCTGAGGGCTGAAAAAACAGAACCCAAATGGCTGCAAGAATGGCTTTTAACTCCTGATGTAACGCATCAAATAGAGTCAGGATGCGAGGGAGCCAAAATGCCTCGTGCAGATTGGTGGCATATCGGTTCAATTGAAGTTGTATACCCAGATCAGCCTGAGCAAGCGCAAATACTAACCACCCTCGACCGCGAAACCGCCCGCATTGATGCGCTTATCGAGAAGAAAACCCGCTTTATCGAGCTACTGAAGGAAAAGCGCCAGGCGCTGATTACCCATGCTGTCACCAAGGGACTAGACCGCAACGCCAAGATGAAGGACTCGGGCATTGAGTGGATTGGGCAGGTGCCAGAGGAGTGGTTAAATAGGAAGGTTTTTCATGCTTTCCAAGCCATTGGGAGTGGAACAACGCCACCGTCAAAGGAGCATGAATGGTATCAGGGAGGAACCATTCCGTGGATAACAACAAGTGAGCTTAGAGAAAACACCGTCGTTAAAACAAAGAAGTGTGTTACCTCAGATGCCATGCAGAAATTCTCAGCCTTGAAAATTTTTCCCGCTGGTTCATTAGCTATTGCCATGTATGGTGCAACAATTGGTCGCCTAGGGTTTCTTGGAATCCCAGCAACAACCAACCAAGCTTGCTGTGTGCTGTCTGGTGAACGCGATTTGAATATCCAGTTTTTGTATTACTGGTTGATGGCATTCAGAGCCGATATCGTGGCTTTCTTCTCTGAGGGCGGGGGCCAGCCGAATATCAACCAAGAGGTGATAGCCAGCCTTAGGGTGCCATCCCCAGCCCCTGATGAACAAGCCACCATTGTCGCCACCCTCGACCGCGAAACCGCCCGCATTGATGCTCTGATTAGCAAGGCGGAACAAAGTATCACCCTGCTCAAAGAACGCCGCGCCGCCTTTATCACCGCCGCTGTCACCGGCCAGATTGATTTGCGAGGAAAACAATAAATGCAATCAGCAGCACATCAGGAAAAACACTTCCAGCAATACATCATCGACCGGTTGGTAGATCAGGGCTGGAAGCTGGGTGATTCCAAGTTCTACGACACCGAGCGGGCGGTGTACCCCGAAGACCTGGAAAGCTGGCTCAAAACCAGCGGCCAGCAGGAAAAATGGGACAAGCTGGAACGGCTCAACGGTGCCAAAACCCTTGAAGTGCTGATGGATCGCTTGGATAAAGCACTGGAGAAACAAGGCACCATGCAGGTGTTGCGCCAGGGTTTTTCCATTGCCGGTTGCGGCCTGATCGAGATGACCGAGGCCGCACCGGAAGACAAGCGCAATGCAGCAGTCATTGAGCGCTACCAGGCCAATATCCTGCGCGTGGTGCCGGAGCTGAAGTATCACCCGGCCCGTGAATTTGCCATTGATCTGGTGCTGTTTATCAACGGTCTGCCGGTGGCAACCGTCGAACTGAAGACCGACTTCACCCAGTCCTGCGAAGCGGCCATGGATCAGTACCGCAATAATCGCCTGCCATATGACGCCAAGACCAAACGCAGGGAACCGCTGCTGACCTTCAAGCGTGGGGCGGTGGTACATTTCGCCATGTCCGACTCTGAAATCATGATGGCGACCAAGCTGGATGGAGAAAACACCTTCTTTCTGCCGTTCAATAAGGGGCGCAAGGACGAAAGCGGCACGGTACATGCGGGTAACCCGCCAGGTGAGATTAAGGCCGATGGTACCCAGGAATACCCGGTAGCCTACTTCTGGGAGGCGGTCTGCCAGCCGGATGCCTGGCTGCGGATTTTCCATAGCTTTGTCTACGTCGAGAAAAAGGACGTGGTGGATATTCAGGGCAACTGGTCGAAGAAAGAAACCCTGATTTTCCCGCGCTTTCACCAATGGACGGCAGTGAACCAGATACTGGCCGATGCCCGCGAAAACGGCGCAGGCATGACCTACCTGTGTGACCACAGCGCCGGTTCCGGCAAGACCAGTACCATTTCCTGGACGGCTCATGACTTGGTGAAACTGCGCGAAGATAACGGCGACGCGGTATTTAACAGCGTGATCATTGTCACCGACCGTAATGTGCTGGACGGCCAGCTTCAGGACGCGGTGAAGCAGATTGACCATCAGTTTGGGGTGATCGCCGCCATTGACCGGCAGAAGTCATCCAAGTCCAAGAGCAAGCAGCTCTCGGAGGCCTTGTTGTCTGGCACGCCGATTGTGGTGGTAACGATCCAGACCTTCCCCTACGCGATGGAAGCTATCATCACTGACAAGGCCCTGAAAGGGAAAAACTTTGCTGTGATCATTGATGAGGCGCATAACTCGCAGACAGGCTCTACCGCTGCTAAGCTGCAAGCCGCGCTGGGGATGAGCGGACAAGGCAAGATGTCCACCATGACGGTGGATGAACTGCTGGAGCAACTGCAAAAGTCCCGCGCCCGCCCGGACAATATCAGCTACTTCGCCTTTACCGGCACGCCCAAGCACTCCACTTTGATGCTGTTCGGTCGCCCGACAGATCCAAGCCAACCGGCCTCAGACGATAACCCGCCGCAAGCCTTCCACCTGTACACCATGCGCCAGGCCATTGAGGAGAAATTCATTCTCGATGTGTTGAACGGCTATGTGCCCTACAAAACGGCCTTCAACCTTTCCAAGCAGCTTGAAGACAGCAAGCGGGTAAGCGGCAAGGCCGCCAAACGCGCCCTGGCACAGTGGATGTCATTGCACCCCACCAATGTGACCCAGAAGGTACAGTTTATCGTTGAGCACTTCACCAAGAACGTCGCCCACCGGCTGGATGGCAAGGCCAAGGCGATGGTCGTGACCAGCTCCCGTGCCGCTGCAATTCGCTACAAGAAGGCGTTTGACCGCTATATCGAGCAGCACAGCGAGTACGGCTTTATTCATTCACTGGTGGCCTTCTCCGGCAAGATGACCGGTAAGCAGGTGATGCACCAGGATGACAGCGAGTTCAAGGATGATGTGTTTATCGTCGATGAGAACGAGGAGTTCACCGAGCAGAGCATGAACCCGGATGTCCACGGGCAGGATTTGCGCTTTGCCTTTGACCGCCCGGAATACCGGGTGATGTTGGTGGCCGACAAATTCCAGACCGGCTTTGACCAGCCCAAACTGGTCGCCATGTATGTGGACAAGAAAATCGCCAACCATGTGGAGATTGTGCAGACCTTCGCCCGCCTGAACCGGACGGCACCTGGGAAAGATGAGGTCTTTATCATCGACTTCGTGAACGACCCGGAGAACGTGCGCAAGGCCTTTGCCACCTATGACAGGGGCGCTCACATCGGCGAAGTGCAAGACCTCAATGTGGTCTACGAGATCAAGGAGCGACTGGACGAGCACGGCCTGTACGACGAGAAGGACTTGGCCGCGTTCAAAGAAGCCCGCTTCAAGACCATACGCGACATCACCCATACTAAATCGCCACAGCACAAGGCGCTGTATGCCGCTACAGCTGGAGCGACGGCCTTGTATAACGATAAGATGAAAATGTTGCGCGATGGCATGGCAACCTGGGAAGCAGCGTTTGAGAAGGCCCGCGCCAAGGGTGATGAGGCGGGCATGAAGTCTGCCGATCACCACCAGGATGAGTATGCCGAGCAAATCAAGGCGCTGATGGGCTTCAAGTCGGACTTGGGGCGCTTCTGCCGTACCTATTCCTATATCGCCCAACTGATTGATTTTGGCGACCCGGAGTTGGAAAACTTTGCCGCTTTCGCCAAGCTGCTGCAAAAGCGCCTTCAGCACGAAGCACCGGAAACCGTGGACTTGACAGGCCTGGTGCTTACTGGCTTTGACATCAATGCTCGACCCGATGACGTAGAAGACGAAGGCAAAACCCTGGTATTGCAACCAGCAGGTGCAGGCGGTGGTGGCGCGGCAGGCGACAAGCCGAAATTCGTCAAAGAGATTATCGAGAGGCTCAACAGCCTGTTTGGTGAGGCGACGCCGATCCAGGATCAGGTGGCTTTCGTTAATCAGATTTCAGTGATTACCGGTGAAAGCGATGTCGTCATGGCTCAGGTGGAAAGCAACACCCGTGAGCAGGCTATGAAAGGCAACCTCCCCGGAGCTGTTCAGCAAGCGGTTGTTCGTGCTTTGTCCAGTCATCAGAAGCTGGCAACCCAGGTGCTCAAGTCTGACCGTCAGGGCATGACCGCATTGGTTGATATGGTGTATGACCTGCTGCGCGAAGGCAAAGACATCGACCTGGATATGGATTAAGCCTATGCTTGACTTGCTGAATCTGCCAGGCATCAAGCCGGTCGATATGCGCCACGAAAGCAAGTGCCTTGTGATAGTTGCTGAGCCGGCAACGGTCGAGGTGCCGTTATGTGGGGACTGCAACATCCCTATGCACAGACACGGTACGCGTAAAAACAAGTTCATGGACACGCCGTTGTACATGGAGCCCGTCCGCCTTGAAGTTCAGCGCCCGCGCTTTCGCTGTGAGTCGTGCGGAAAAATGTCCATGCCGGAGTTGAGTTTTCTGGATGATAAACGCCGAGCCACCAAACGGCTGATCGATGTTATTCGGCAACAGTGTCTGGGAACCACCTTCCATGCTTTAGCCGAGCAAACCGGTGTGGCGGTGAACACCGTCAAGAACATCGCTCACGATCTCATTGAGGAACTCTCCCAAACCGTTCGTTACGAAACCCCGGTCATCATGGGTATCGACGAAGTGAACCTGGCCGGCGGGTATCGCTGTGTAATCACCAATCTGGCAACCAACAACGTCTTTGATATGTTGGAGCATCGTACTCAAGAGCACCTGAAGCCCTTCTTCAAGGATTTGCCGGATGCTGACAAGGTGGAATGGGTCTGTACGGATATGTGGCGACCCTTCAAGCGTTCCTTTGCTCAGTATCTGCCCAACGCCAAACTGGTGATCGACAAGTTCCATGTCGTCAAGATGGCCTCTGAAGCCCTGGAAGCGGAGCGCAAGAACTATCAGGCACAGTTAAGCAAAGAAGATCGGATTTATGTCAAAAAGTCCATTCGCTGGCTCACCCTGAAGCGGCCCGGCAACCTGACGCCCGCGGAGCAAAAGGCGCTGGAGGTTGTAAAGCAGGCGATCCCAGAACTTGCCGTGGCCTATGACTTCAAGGAAGCCTTCTTCTGCATCTACGACGAACCCGACAAACAGAGCGCTCAGAACGCCTTTGAGGCTTGGGAGAATAGCCTGCCGCCTTATGGCATGGAGCCTTTCAAAAAACTGGTGAAAACGGTACACAACCATTACGACGACATCTTTGCCTACTGGGATGCGCCGTTCTCAATCACCAATGGCTATACCGAAGGGCTCAACGGCTTGATCAAGATGTCCAACCGGTTAGGTCGGGGTTACAGCTATGACATCATCCGTGCAAAGACGTTGTACTCCAAAGAAGCCCGCAAGGTCGGCAGTGGTATTCGAGCAGGACGAGGCAAGGTCGAGTATGGGCCGCACATTCCGACATTGTTGAAGCAGACAGAAGGTGGAGAGTTGGATTAACGCGAGAGAGGGCGCGTCTGAGAATCCAACCAATGTTAGATTCTCGCAGGGTGGTGAAAAACAGAAAAATCCAACCAGAAGCAGCTTTTTGTCCGACTAAGAGTCAAGGGTTAGAATGGATGAATTCCAACCCTAGAATGCAAATAGCCTTAAAAATTCAGCCCTTGGGGATTTCTCATCCTATTAGCCACGATTTACTGCGGGTGGCCAAGCAGGCATTGCAGGATGTGATTGAGTCAAATCAACAATTATTCAAACGCTTAGATACTGACCGCTTCTTCTACTGCGTGCGCCCCTATTACAAACCCTATCGCGTCGGTTCTGTGGTATATCGCGGGGCGAATGCCGGCGACTTTGCCGGGATTAACGTGATCGATTTAACTCTAGGCCTATGTTTTGCCAACGAATCGGCCTATTCGCAAATGCTGGTGGATAAGTTTTTATACATGATGCCAGAGGATCAGCAAATCCTGCGGGAGTGTATGCGCCGCCCCAATTTGATGGATGACTTTTTACAATCAAAGTCCAGTGTGCAGCAGAATTGGTATCAGGAAAATCTCAAGCTGTTTATCGAAGTCTGTGAATTACATGGTGAAACCGCCATTCAACACCACAATGAGTTGGTAACTAAATACATTGCCGAGCCTTCAGTGAATATGGAGCAGCAACATTTAGCCAAGGTCACCGCCAGCGGCCCACCATTGCACGTACTGCTCGGCTCCCTCGAGCGCTTAAGGGATAGACGCGCCGCGGTGTTGCGACACGATATTCGCACCCGTTATCACGATCTGAAAAAACTCAAAGACAGTTTAAGGTAAGGCCATGCTGCTAAATGTAAAACAGGACTTTTGCCTCGCAGGCCCAGGCTATCTGCTCAATCATTCCGTGGGGCGGCCACTTAAATCGACCGAGCAAGCGTTTAAGCAGGCATTTTTTGCGCCTTGGCAGGAGTCTGGCCGCGAGCCTTGGGGGCAATGGTTAGGGGTGATAGATAATTTCACCGTAGCTTTGGCACAGCTGTTCAAAGGTCAGCCACAGGATTTTTGTCCGCAAGTGAACCTATCGAGCGCCTTGACTAAAATTGTTATGTCCCTCGATAGATTAACCCGTGATGGCGCTGTGGTGCTGATGAGCGAAATTGATTTTCCCAGCATGGGGTTTGCTCTTAAAAAGGCATTGCCCGCAAATTGCGAATTGCGCTTTATTCCCAAGGGATTAGATGTCACCGACCCCAATGTGTGGGACGCGCATATCTGCGCCGATGTGGATTTAGTCTTTGTTAGCCATGCCTATTCGAATACCGGTCAGCAGGCGCCATTGGCGCAGATTATGTCCCTTGCCCGTGAGCGTGGCTGTTTGAGCCTGGTGGACGTGGCACAGTCGGCTGGGATTTTGCCGCTGGATTTAGCCAAGCTACAGCCAGATTTTATGATTGGTTCGAGTGTGAAATGGTTATGCTCAGGCCCAGGGGCTGCGTATCTGTGGGTGAATCCTGCCATCTTACCCGAATGTCAGCCGCAGGATGTGGGTTGGTTTAGCCATGAAAATCCCTTCGAATTTGATATCCATGATTTCCGCTATCACCCAACTGCGCTGCGGTTTTGGGGCGGTACGCCTTCTATCGCGCCCTATGCGATTGCTGCCCACAGCATTCAATATTTGGCCAATATTGGCTCGCAGGCGATGCGTGAACATAACTTGCAGTTGATGGAGTTGATCGTCCAAACATTAGATCGTGAGTTGGTATCCCCGCGTGAAGCCGATAAGCGCAGCGGTACGCTGATTTTGCAATTTGGCGAGCGCCAGGCGCCAATCATGGCGGCGTTGGCGAAGGCTAATATCAGTGTCGATGCCCGCAGTTTAGGTGTGCGTGTATCGCCGCATATCTATAACGATGAGGCCGATATCGTGAAGTTGCTGGAGGTGATAAAAGCCCATCGTTAACGGATTGAACTGGGCTTGCTCAGAACGGTTACGAATGGGGTGCGCTAAGGCGACCTAGTTGCACCCCTATGCCGATATAACATCCCTTAGCCTCACTGGTTGAGGCTAAGGTAATTTATGGGTGGCGAATGTGCTTAAATGCTGTAGTCATAGCGGCAGAACATCGACCGCGGGGTACGAAGCTCCGGATTGCTTGGGGTGATCGCCAAATCAGCGGGTAGCATCACGGCATCGACGATAAGCGAGCCGCCCATATCAACCAGTGTCAGTGGGATAGTAAACAGCAGCAATGGCGGAGCAGATATCGCGGATATCACCACACACTCCTCGCCATTATCGACGGCCGTTTGCACACTCGAAAAAGAGTGGCCCCAAGTTGAATCTGCTCCCATTCTCGATGTTACCGCAGCACATCCTGTGAGAGACCAGCACACGACTAACCAAGTCAACCAACGCATAACCACTCCATTGTTTATGTATGAAAAACCGCATAGCTTACATATGACCGATTTGCTTGATCACCTAATAGCACTTGTACTGTGGCAGCATAGCGGATTTCATAGGGCACAAATGTGCTCTGTTTCAATGGGTTGGCATTCTAACCAGATGATTTTCGTTGTCAATTATTCAGCAATATTAACGCTAAGGCTTAAATCCGCTTGCGGTTGAGGCGTTCAACAATCTGGCTGGCATTCAGATCATGGACGACGTTAATGACGGTTGAAGGTGCGTCGGTAATGGCGCCTATCACCACCAGAATGGGGATGGTTTCCATCGGTAACCCTAAGGTGGTGACGATAAAAATCTCTCCAAGGAAGGCGCCGCCCGGCACACCGCCAATGATGAAGGCGGACAGGACTGAGATGAGTATAGTCACCATAAACACATCGACCGTAAAATCTAAACCGAGCAGAGAGTAAATAAATACAATCTTCAACGCTGTGATAATGGATGCGCCGCCCTTATTTAAATTCACTAGCAGCGGCAGGCTGATATCGGCGATTTCGGGTTTTATCCCCATCTTCAGCGCCGCCCTTAAAGTGACAGGCAGGGTCGCGAGGGAGGAAGTGGTGCCTAATGCGGTCACTGCGGGTTCGAGGGCATGGCGCCAAAATTGTCTAATCCCGTGCATGCCGCCACCAAGCCAGGCATAAAAGGTCGAACCGACGGTGAGGTAGATAAAACAGGCTAGTAAAAATAATCCCACGGCGCGGGCAAAAGTCACCACAAGCTGTGGATCTTGACTCGCCATGGTGGAGGCAAAGTAGGTACCAAGGCCTACGGGGGCGGCAAGCATAATAATGCTGACTATCTTCATGATCACGGTATTAAAACTGTCGAGCAGTGCCGAGACTTTGCGGCCATCTTCCCCCGATTGACCTATGGCGATCCCGGCAATCACCGACATGATAATAAGCGCCAAGATATTGGATTTGGAGAGTAATCCAGAAAAGTCATTGGTGGTCAGCAGCGCCACAAAATCCATCTTCCCAGAGGTATCGCTAACGGTTTGATTAAGATCGAGCGTCACGCCTTGGGCTGGGTCAAACATCAGTGCCAGTAAGGTGATCCCGACGGCGGGAATAATCGCCATCAGAATCGAGACACCCATAATCGACACTAAAATCGCTCCAAGCTTTTTTAAGTCCGTCATGCGGGCTATCGACGAAGTCACGCTGATCGCCACTAAGGGCACGATAATCATAAACAACAGATTTAAAAAGATTTGCCCTAGGGGCTTAAGCTTGAGTGCCAAGGATGGCCAATAGATGCCGATCATGCCGCCAAGTAATAATGCGCTGAGTAGCACAATAGAGTCTTGATAGGGTTTGAGTTTTTGCCACATAGCTAAGCGCCTATTATTATTTTTATCATTGTTTCGGTGAGTCATTAGGAGCGCCCAAATGAGAGGAATCAATCATGCAGCATGGACATGCTCAAGCTAGCGAGTCATTCGCATAAGAGCAAGAAGGGATTGGAAATAAACTGTTTTTTGGCTAGTGCTTGGTTTGGGGTAATGGGTAACAAGGGTGCTTGAGTCTCTTCTTCATCTGATTTCGGACTATGCGGCTCTTGTTAACGCGATAGCTTCTGTTTAGGCGTATTAGCCACACGGCAAATGCGCGTCAGTAGAAAGGTGTATTTAACTAGGTCGACTCGTCTGTAGCGTTGTGCCACGCTCGTTTATTGATTAGCTTAACCACACTGGGTTGTATGCTAATACCCAAGGCCAAAATTACTATTTAATCAGGGATGAATAAAATGCTAAAAAAATGGATTGCGATACTGTTACCCGTTGCCGTATTAGGTTTGAGTGGCTGCGCATCGGTAAATGACACTGATACCGATTCGACGGTGGCAAGCAGCGCCGAGAAGAAAGTCACCAAAAAAGATTGCGATAAAGTCACGAGTACGGGTTCGCGCATTGGTCGTTGCAAATAATCAACTTGATCCTGCATGCATCAGCATAAAAAACGGTCCACTTAGGGACCGTTTTTTGTTTGTAACGCTTGCTCAACCCGCCTTAAGGGAAGGCTGACACAAGTGATTGATGCCTTTTAGCCTGTTATCACCAGCTTAGGTGATAATTGAGGGCAAAGGTGCGGCCACGGCCGTGGTAGTCGAACATAGACTCAGGACCGTAGGTCGGGCTGTAGAAGTACACCGCTCGTTGGCCCCACAGGGTGCTGTAGTCTTTATCGAGCAGGTTTTCGATGCCGTAGCTCAGGGTACCGACGGGTAAATCGATAGAGCCCAGTAAATCCAGCGTCGTGTAGCTATCAAGCTCACTCACTAGGTCATCGCTGGTTTTGAAGCGATAGTCGGATTCGGCGCTAAAACTGTGCTCAGCCTGTAAACGTATCTTCTGTGTCTCGCCGCGCCAGCCAATAAAGGCGGTGGCCTTAGAGGGCGAAGCATAAGTGACGGTTTCATCGATCCAATTATTCTCATCCTTCACTTCACTGCGTACCAGATGCAGGTTGGTGCCGACTTGCCAGTCGGAGGTGATATCAAAGTTCAGCTGTGCCTCTAGGCCATAGCTGCGCTTATCTTGGTCTTTGACATTGATGGTCAGATCTTTGCTGTTGACCTCAATGACCTTGTCAGACACGGCATAATAGACGCTGGCTTGCGCCTGCCAACGGTCTGCAAGATAGCGCCATCCCAGCTCCATGGAGTCGGTCTTGATCCCGTCAAGGCGGGTATCATTGATATTGATGCTATTTTGCAGCTGTAAGTAACCGTCGGCATCGGCCTTGTAGGTGCCGCGGCCATAGTATTTCGACAGATCTGGCAGTTCAAAGCCTTGGGAATAGGCAAGCCAGAGTTGTTGGTCTTGGCTCAACTTGGCCACCAAGCCAAGGTTCACTAAGCCTATGTTATAGTCGGTGCTGCCGCCTTTAATAGCATCGGCCCCCTTGGCCTTACCAGAGGCAATCGCTACCTGTTGGTTATAACCGATAAAATCATCAACGCTGTTTTCCATGTGCTGATAACGATAGCCTGCGTTTAGCACCAAGAAACTATTCATCTCCCAACTGCTTTGGACAAATGCGGCAATGGACTCGACCGTAAAGTCGACATAACGACCGGTAGTAAACAGCTCGCGCATCACTAAGCCGCCGTGTTGGTTGGCGGCATCGAGGTCGAAGCTCATTTGGTTCGAATCAAAACTTTCTTTATCCCAATCCAGTCCCCAAGTGAGCGTGAGGCTATCGACGGGTTTGGATTCAACGACCGCCTTCAAACCATAGATGCTGGTGTTTTGAGCCGATGCTGAGAAGTTGTAGACGCCACTGGTTTCATTGACGTAGGGGAACGGGTGAAAATCCAGATTCTCTTTGCGATAAAAGCCTTGCAAATACAGGGTTTGACCCAGAAACTCATCCTGTGAGTAGGACAGATTCAGCAAAGTGCGCTCGGTGGCGGGGCTGCGGTCAGCGTCCAATCCCTTACGGGTTTCCAGCACTGAGGCATCGCCAGTGACACCGGAGAAGTTCTCACCCATATACAGGCCATGTTCTTCGTCTGAACCATTGCGATAGTATTGCGCCATGGCGCTGAGGCGGGCGTCATTGGCAAGTTGCCAATCCATATTCGCCATCAAATCATAACCTTGGGTGTACTGCATTCCGGTTTGGGAAATATCCAGCATCACAGGATTGCCACTGCCATCAAACCACTGGCCGTTTTCCTGCCAAGCGGCGCTAAAGCGTCCCTTAAGTGAATCACTGCCTCCGGTAACCGCCAGCGCGGTGCGATAATCTAAATCATCACTGCTATTAAAGCCGGACTTAAATCCTGCTTCGGCTTCGAAGGTATCACTGCTGTCCGCCGCTTTTTTTGTGACGATATTAATGGCACCGCCCAGTGCGCCACCACCATAGATAGCCGACGCGCCAGCCAGCACCTCTATGCGGGCAATATTGAATGGATCGATACTGTCTAGCTGACGGCTAATGCTGCGGGAGGTGTTCATCGACACGCCATCGATTAAGACCACCATGGCGCGACCGCGAATATTTTGGCCAAAGTTGGTGCGCCCTTGGCTGGACACATCCATCGACGGCACTAAGGCAGCGAGCATTTCCTTAATCCCTTTGCCGCTATCGGTTTGCTCGCGAATGCTAGCTTCATCAATGATCCATACTGTGCTGGAGAGATCACTGATTTGGGTCGGTGAACGGGTGGCGGAGACCACCATACGCTCCATCTCGTTTTCAGTGGCTGCCGCCACATTAATAAGCCCCAGTTGGCAGATAACTGCGGCGGCGACTAGGCTCATCGGCCCCATAGACTTAGGCATAGCATTCTCCATCAAAAACAACAGGTACATGAGAAGCCAAAAGGACAGCACTGTGGTGCCATTTTCTCGCGACCCAGAAAGCGTTTTTAATGGTTTGAATTCAATGCGCTAACTGAATATGAATGGAGAGTATTCCGTGTTTGGCTTCAAAAAAGACGCGTTATTATAGTTGTAATCGAGAATCGTTCTTAATTGAATTTACAAAGCCTTTACTTTTTTACGCGTCCCAAATCACCAGTCGACAACAAATGGACAAATAACAACGAGAGGTCGGGATTTATGTGTGTAGAGGTGTCGAATATGCAGGGGAATACTTGGGAGTCGCAGAGCGATAGAAACAAAAAAGCCCCGACAGAAGACTGTCGGGGCTGTTAGATGTTGTGCAGCTAATCGATGCCGTTAGCCATTACAGGCTGTAGTACATCTCGAACTCTAATGGGTGAGTTGTACGGCTTACACGCTCAGCTTCTGCAGATTTCAGTGCAATGTAAGATTGGATGAAATCTTCGCTGAATACACCGCCGCGAGTTAAGAACTCGTGGTCAGCTTGCAGGTTCTCAAGTGCGTTTTCTAATGAAGTCGCTACTTGTGGGATTTCAGCCGCTTCTTCCGCTGGCAGATCGTACAAGTCTTTATCCATAGCTTCGCCTGGATGGATCTTGTTTTGGATACCGTCGATACCCGCCATCAGCAGCGCTGCGAAACCTAAGTATGGGTTTGCATGTGGATCTGGGAAGCGAGTTTCGATACGACGGCCTTTAGGGCTTGGTACCACTGGAATACGGATTGAAGCGCTGCGGTTACGTGCTGAGTAAGCTAACATCACTGGCGCTTCGAAGTGTGGTACTAAACGCTTGTAAGAGTTAGTGCTTGGGTTAGTGAAAGCGTTCAGTGCGCGAGCGTGCTTGATGATACCACCGATGTAGTACAGTGCAGTTTCACTTAAACCAGCGTATTTGTCGCCAGCGAACAGGTTCACACCGTCTTTAGACAGAGATTGGTGAACGTGCATGCCGCTACCGTTGTCGCCAACGATTGGCTTAGGCATGAAAGTCGCAGTCTTACCGTAGGCGTGAGCCATGTTGTGTACTACGTACTTCAGAATTTGGATTTCGTCCGCTTTCTTAGTCAGAGTGTTGAAGCGAGTTGCGATTTCGTTTTGACCCGCAGTCGCCACTTCATGGTGGTGAGCTTCAACTACTTGACCCATTTCTTCGAGCACTAAACACATAGCGCTACGTAAGTCTTGTGATGAGTCAACAGGCGCAACTGGGAAGTAACCGCCTTTCACGAATGGACGGTGACCAGTGTTACCACCTTCGTAGCTAGTGCCAGAGTTCCATGCCGCTTCTTTAGCGTCGATTTTCACGAAACAACCAGACATGTCAGTACCGAAACGTACGTCGTCGAACAGGAAGAATTCTGGTTCTGGACCAACTAATACAGTGTCAGCGATACCGGTAGAGCGTAAGTATTCTTCCGCTTTTTTCGCGATAGAACGTGGGTCGCGGTCATAACCAGTCATAGTGCCTGGCTCGAGAATGTCACAGCGGATCAGGGCAGTGGTTTCTTCGGTGAATGGGTCCAATACAAAGGTAGTTGGATCTGGCATCAGCACCATGTCAGATTCGTTAATGCCTTTCCAGCCAGCGATTGACGAACCGTCAAACATTTTGCCGTCTTCGAAGAAATCAGCGTCTACCTGATGAGCAGGGATAGATACGTGCTGCTCTTTACCTTTGGTGTCGGTAAAACGTAAATCAACAAACTTAACTTCTAATTCTTCAAGTTGCTTTAAAACTGATTCAACTGACATTCTCAAGTCTCCGGTAGGGTAAAGGGATGTCCCTTCTATAATCTTTTAACTCAAGTCGTGCTTGAGCCAAACTTACAAGCTATATAGCGATATCTATGCCAATAATTTAAGATATTGATATTTAATGGCTATATATTTTATTGCACAACAATTAACTTTCAGTTGCACAACATTGGTGCGTTTGTGTGTGGCATTTTGGTGCATTAATCCATTTTGGTGCGCACCGCCACGTCACTATTTTAGTGCACAGTATCCGAGTGCAATCTCGCCACGCCAATTACTCTCGATTGTAGTCGGCCCATTAAGGTCATGGGCAAACCGGCTATATGTATCAACCCAGGCTTTTGACAGCTTCGAAACTAAACAAAGCACAACGAATCTAGCACATTAGTGAGGCTTGATAACCGCCTTGGCTCACTATTTCAATAGCTTGCAATAATGTCACAAAACTGTGGCAATCTGAGCTGTTTTTCGAGGTGCGGCAATGGAATGGATTCTAAAATAATGTTTATTTATCAAACTATTAAAGCCGTTGTTCGCAAGCGGAAATAGAGTTTGTTGAAACTGAACCTAAAGCCATCTAGGTAAGTCACAGAGGCAAGGCCTAGCTTAGTTATCTGACGCCCTAATATGCTTGGGCGAAAAAGTTGCGCGGCTTAACTTGAGTTATTCGCTATACTTATTGCGCTCTTGAGCGCATAGTCTGCTACGCCATTCCGGTGGTAAATAGTGATTTCAGCTGCTTAGCCGCGCTGATGTCGAGATAAAGTGGCAAATTGCCTGCGCTTTAACGGTGCGTTTGGGTTATTTGTCTTATTGCCATAAGCGAGTCCTGAGCATAGGTCTCAAAAAATTGTTTTATAAGTGTTCAAAAATAATCCTGTGCGATATGGCCGCTCTGGAGTAGAATGTCACGCTTTTTTATGGCGACTCAACGTAGATTGCTATAACGAATATTGAAATATCCCTATTTTTGTTTGATGGTAAGAGGTTTATCCGTGCTAGAGAATTTACGTAACATCGCCATTATTGCGCACGTTGACCATGGCAAAACGACCCTGGTTGACAAGCTGCTGTCGCAATCAGGAACCCTTGCAACCCGGGGAGAAGCTACTGAGCGGGTGATGGACTCCAACGATCTTGAAAAGGAGCGTGGGATCACGATTCTGGCAAAGAATACTGCCATCAAGTGGAATGACTACCGCATTAACATCGTAGACACCCCAGGCCACGCTGACTTCGGTGGTGAGGTTGAGCGCGTACTGTCTATGGTGGACTCAGTATTACTGCTGGTTGACGCCGTTGACGGTCCAATGCCACAGACTCGCTTCGTAACCAAGAAAGCGTTCGCTCAAGGTTTAAAGCCAATCGTTGTGATCAACAAGATTGACCGTCCTGGTGCTCGTCCTGATTGGGTTATCGACCAAGTATTCGACCTGTTCGACAACTTAGGCGCGACCGACGAACAATTAGATTTCCCAATTGTTTATGCCTCGGCATTAAACGGTTTTGCAACTTTAGATCCGGATGAAGTGAGCGCAGATATGACGCCACTGTTCCAAACTATCGTTGAAAAAGTTTCTCCACCTGCAGCTGACGCTGAAGGTCCATTCCAGATGCAAATTTCTCAGCTCGATTACAACTCTTATGTGGGTGTTATCGGCGTGGGTCGCATCAAGCGTGGTAGCATCAAGGCAAACCAACAGGTGAGCGTGATCGGTGCCGACGGTAAAGTGCGTAACGGTAAAATGGGCCAAGTATTAGGTTACATGGGCTTAGATCGTACTGAAGTTGACGTTGCTAACGCTGGCGACATCGTAGCGATTACTGGTTTAGGCGAGCTGAAGATTTCTGACACTGTGTGTGCTGCTGGTAATGTTGAAGCACTGCCACCACTGTCAGTTGATGAGCCAACGCTGACCATGACTTTCCAAGTCAACACTTCACCTTTTGCGGGTAAAGAAGGTAAGTACGTGACTTCACGTAACATTCTTGAGCGTCTGCAACAGGAATTAGTGCACAACGTGGCACTGCGTGTTGAAGAAACCGACAGCCCAGACCGTTTCGCGGTATCTGGCCGTGGTGAATTACACTTATCTATCCTGATCGAAAACATGCGTCGTGAAGGTTACGAATTAGCGGTTTCTCGCCCAGAAGTTATCTTAAAAACCATCGATGGCGAACTGTGTGAGCCATACGAAACTCTGACCGTTGACGTTGAAGAAGAACATCAAGGTACAGTGATTGAGAAACTGGGTATCCGTAAAGCCGAAATGAAAGACATGCAGCTTGACGGTAAAGGTCGCGTTCGTGTTGACTTTATCATTCCAAGCCGTGGCTTAATCGGTTTCCAAACTGAGTTCTTAACTGCAACTTCAGGTACGGGTCTGATTTACCACTCATTCGATCACTACGGTCCACACAAAGGTGGCGATATCGGTCAACGCGCTAACGGCGTATTGATCTCTAACGCAACTGGTAAGGCACTGACATTCGCACTGTTCGGTCTGCAGGACCGCGGTCGTCTGTTTATTGGCCACGCTGCCGAAGTTTACGAAGGTCAAGTTGTGGGTATTCACTCACGTTCAAATGACCTGACTGTTAACTGTCTGAAAGGTAAGCAGCTGACTAACATGCGTGCTTCTGGTACTGACGAAGCTCAAGTGCTGACTACGCCAATCACCTTAACACTTGAGCAAGCGCTTGAGTTTATCGATGATGACGAATTAGTCGAAGTAACACCTAAGAGCATCCGTGTTCGTAAGAAACACTTAACTGAAAACGACCGTAAGCGCGCTAGCCGCGGCTAATGGTGGTTGTGGCCGTCAATGACGGCCACACAGTGAATAATAAAGCCCCGCTAAGGCAACTTAGCGGGGCTTTTGTTTATCTATGTAACTGAAGCCTGCACCTACTCTGTTGTTATGATGCTCTTTTTAGCGAGTGGCGCAAAATAGCGACGCCGCATATGGCACTCGATACCAACAAAATAAACTGTCGATACTGATTATCTGTGGATGTGGTTGAAGAATAGGTGGCGTCGGCAACTAAATATCCTAAATTAAATAGGGCTAGCACAATCAAAACTGGGCCGAGAATTAGGCCAAAGCAGAACCAAAAATCCCTCCGCTTATGCATATGTTTTCCTAACAGTTTGGCTGTGATTTAAGTAACTTAACAGCCTAACTCCCAGCCTTCAACCTTCAATTCGCCCTTTGCGATGCTGTTGTTGCCATTGCTTGGGGGAAAGTCCTGTCCAGGTTTTAAAGTGGCGACTAAACACGGCGACTTCGGCATAACCGAGCTGCAGTGCGAGTTCGGTGATGGTTTGAGTACCATAACTGAGTTGTTGTTGGGCGATATTTTGCCTGACATCCTGTAGCAATAAGCGATAGCTTTGCCCAGTCGCTTTTAGCCGCGTCTGTAGGGTTCGTTCGTGTAAACCCAGCGCCGTCGATACCCGTTCAATGCAGCATTCACCCGTGGGAAGCAGCCTGTGGATTAAGTCTCGAGCTTGATCTGCAAGGTTGTTTGGGTAGTGACTCTGCAAAAAATGCAGATGTGATTGGAGATGGCGGTTTAGCGCTTCTTCATCGTGATAGTTACGACCCATTAGTTGCGAGGTTTTGAGCATCACACCATCAAAGGATTCGCGAAATCGCGCTAGATGGGCAAAACGTTGCGACTCTGGTCCACTGTATTTGTTCTGGCAAAAATACAAAGGAATGTTGTTGATATTGATATTGAGTAGGCTCGAAACAAACATCGCCAGCTGTGCCACACTCATTTGCATCAGTTGCTCAATTCCTCTGGGGCTCTGGACATTGATAGATAGCACAAGACGCACTGTGTCTCCCTGCGGTTGCAGTTGCAGTGATACACCGGAGGCGTGCAGATACAGATAGTCATTCACTCTGGCAAGGGCATCGGCCACGGTGGCCGCACGTGAGACTAACATGGGTAGATCCCCGAGCACGAGCAAGGTTTGCCGTTGAGCCAGCATTAAGCCAAATAAGGGTTGTTGGCAGCGCTGGGCGGCAATTTCCAATAATTCTGCTAACCGTGGATAGGCGACATAGGTGTTGGGATCGCGAAACTGTGCCTGACGCAGCCCTGCTTGATGGATCATTTCGATGGGGTTTTCCCCCAATTCTAAGACTAATTGCTCAAATTGAGCGACAGCTCCACTTCGGACTAGGTACATGGGACGCTTAGTTCACTTTGTTATAAGACTCGTAAAATATCAAGTTTGGCTCGTAATAAGTCAAGAATATGCGCAATTAAACGTCTAAATTAACATAGTCTTAATAATTAAATTGATAAATACAAAAAGAGGACAGCTATGCGTTTACTGAATAAAACCGCTGTGGTGACGGGGGCTGCCGGGGGCATAGGGCAAGCCATCATCCGTAAACTACTCGCCGAAGGGGCTCGCGTCGTCGCCGCCGATCTATCTGCCGATGCGCTGCAAGTGTTTAATGATTTTCCTGCCGACAAGCTTTCAACCTTTAGCGTTGATGTAACCGATTACAGCCAAGTTGAAGCTATGGTTAAGCATGCGGCCAAGCAGTTTGGTCAGCTCGATATTCTGATCAATAACGCAGGTATTGGCTTGGCTAAACCACTGTTAGACCACGATCCCGTGAATGATTTTGAACCTGTCACCAATGTGAACCAAAAAGGGGTGTATCACGGCATTCTCGCCGGTGGGCGCCAATTTCAAGCCCAAGGCACTCAGGGGGTGATTTTAAATACCTCTTCTGTTTATGCGCAAATCGCCTCAGAAATGACCTTTACCTACAATGTCAGTAAAGCGGCCGTCGATATGATGACTAAGTGTGCAGCGCTTGAGTTTGCGCCGCTAGGTGTGCGGGTCTGCGCCGTCGCTCCAGGCCGTGTCGATACGCCTATGTTGCGCCAGTACGAGGCGCTGGGATTATGGGAGCACATTCGAAAAGAACAGATGCGTCAGGAATTTACTCAGCCGAATGAGATTGCCGATGTGGTGGCGTTTCTCGTCAGCGACGAAGCCAACTGCATCAATGGCTGCACAGTGAATGCTTCAGATGGTTTTGAAAACTTTAAATATCCACTGCTGGGGTAGTGGTAGCTCGACCCATAAACACTATAACAACAATGAGGAATGCAAGCATGGCTCTACCAGAAGTGATTAATCATCAAGACTTATTATTAACTCTCAACACCAACGAAGAACAGATCATCAAAGATGCCCTGCCGGGCGTTGATGTGTATCCATTATTTTTAGATCCAGAAAACGGTATTTGGGTGATCCGCGCCAAGTTTAAGCCGGGCATCACCTTGCCTAAGCATTTCCATACGGGTGTGGTGCATTTCTATACTCTAGCGGGTCGCTGGAACTATGTTGAATACCCAGACCAGCCCCAAACTGCGGGCAGTTATTTGTATGAGCCAGGCGGTTCTATCCACACTTTCCATTGCCCTGCGGATTCCGAAGGTGCCGATGGGGTGATGGTGATTACTGGGGCAAACATTAACTTTGATGATGATGGTAACTTAATGTTTATTATGGATTCAGGCTGGATTGAGCAAGCCCTGTTAGCGGCTGCAAAGGCGCAGGGGATTAAACCTCGTTACATCAAGCCCGGTGCCTTAGCGTGCATGAGCGATGCAGAATAGGAGCCCGCAATGAGCATGATGAATGCGTCAACCATGAATGCAGCCACTATGAAAGCAATAGTGATGCAGGATGGTGAAGTCAGCCTGCAACAGGTTGAACTTCCTAAGCCACAGGCGGGCCAAGTGTTAGTGCGTAGTCTCGCTTGTGGTATTTGTGGCTCGGATATTCATATCACCCGTCACTACAACGAAGTGTTCGATTTCTACCGCAAACTTGGGGTGATGCCAGAAGGCGTCGATAACCACGCTCCCGTAATGCTGGGTCATGAGTTTTGTGCCGAAATCGTCGAGTTTGGTCCACAGACACAGCAAGCCTTAGCGCTCGGCACTCGGGTGACGTCTGTGCCTATCTTAATGAGCCAAAATGGTGCGGGGGTGGGGGTGACCCCTGGGGTGAATGGGGCCTATTCTGAATATTTTATTCTCGATGAAGCCTTATTGATGCCTGTGCCTGAGCATTTACCGCCGGAGGCCGTGGCACTGACTGAACCCTTAGCTGTGGGATTGCATGCAGTAAATCGGGGTGATGTGCAGGCCGAGGATGTTGCGTTGGTGGTTGGTTGCGGTCCCATTGGTCTCGCGGTGATCTCAGCTTTACGCTTACGCGGCGTGGCTAAGATTGTGGCTGCAGATTTACAGGGCGATAAGTTGCAGTTAGCCCGTGAATTTGGCGCCACTCACACTGTTAATCCTGGTGAGCAAGACGAAGTCGCCTTCGCCGCTGAACTTGCTGCGGGTCAACGCGTGGTGATTTTCGAATGTGTGGGTATTCATAAGCTTATTGAAGGCTTTGTGCAGCGCGCACCAGCCAAAGCCACCATAGTGGTGACGGGCATCCACACTGCAAACTCTAACATCAATTACGCCTATGCCACGGTCAAAGAGTTGGATATGTGCTTCTCCTACTACTATCAGCCAGCTGAATTTGCTGCCTGTTTAGAGGAGCTAGCACAGGGGACGATTCCTTGGCGTAAGCTGCTCACGGGTAAGGTGGGGATGGATGGGGTATCGGGTGCGTTCAAACAATTAATGAAACCGAACCCACATATCAAAGTCGTTATTGAACCTTGGCGTAATGGAGAGCTAGAAACGTTCGACTAATCGCCCAATACCTCAATCAAATGAAGCCGCTAACTCGTTTAGCGGCTTTTTTGTTCATTATGGTTATTTTTGTTATCCTCGATTGGCTGATTTTTAATCCATAATGGACTCGCAAAATAGCGACTTTTGACCGATTTGGATTGTGTTTTATTGAATCTAGCCTAGGGTTAATTGTTAGGCCAATCCTTAGTGATGGCATTGTCTTTATTGCTAAATTTGTCTCTTCAGCTGTCACAAGATTGCCAATATGCTTTGGCACACTGTCAAGGCTCTAATTTCGAATAGTCGTGTGTCCCACTTGCGGTTTAAGGGCGTACGACTCCCGTTAGTGCAAGCTAAGTAAAGGAATATCCAATGGACAAGACGCAAAGCTCCCAAGGTAAATGCCCCGTGATGCATGGGGCGAATTCAGCGGTCGCCAGCAACAATATGGATTGGTGGCCTAAGGCACTTAACCTCGATATTTTGCACCAGCACGATAGGAAGACGGATCCTATGGATCCTAAGTTTAACTATCGCGATGCCTTCAACAGCTTAGATCTCGCCGCGGTAAAGCGCGACCTCAATACCTTAATGACCGACAGCCAAGATTGGTGGCCCGCCGACTGGGGACACTATGGTGGCCTGATGATCCGTATGGCGTGGCACTCGGCTGGGACCTACAGAGTCGCCGATGGCCGTGGCGGCGCGGGAACGGGTAATCAACGCTTTGCGCCACTCAATAGCTGGCCCGATAACGCCAACTTGGACAAGGCGCGTCGGTTACTCTGGCCGATTAAGAAAAAATACGGCAACAAGCTCTCGTGGGCGGATTTAATGATCCTCGCGGGTAATGTGGCCTACGAGTCTATGGGCTTAAAAACCTATGGATTCGCCGGTGGTCGAGAGGATATTTGGCACCCAGAGAAGGACATTTATTGGGGCTCTGAGAAGCAATGGCTAGCACCAACGGAAAATCCCAACAGTCGATATTCTGGCGAGCGTGACCTTGAAAACCCCTTGGCCGCGGTAATGATGGGGCTGATTTATGTGAATCCAGAAGGGGTTGATGGTAAACCCGATCCTCTGCGTACCGCTCAAGATGTGCGTGTCACCTTCGCCCGTATGGCGATGAATGATGAGGAAACCGTGGCCTTAACTGCGGGTGGCCATACTGTGGGTAAATGCCATGGTAATGGTAAGGCGCAGGATCTTGGCCCTGAACCCGAGGGTGAAGATCTCGAGGCCCAAGGTTTGGGCTGGCTCAATAAAAATGGCCTCGGTACAGGTGCTAATGCCGTGACCAGTGGCCTCGAAGGCGCTTGGACAACTCATCCCACCCAGTGGGATAACGGTTATTTTCACCTACTGTTAAATTACGATTGGGAATTGAAAAAGAGCCCTGCGGGCGCCTCACAGTGGGAACCTATTAATATCAAAGAGGAAGATAAAGTCGTCTCAGTGGGCGATCCCAATCGCAAGTTTAATCCCATCATGACGGATGCGGATATGGCGATGAAGATGGACCCTGAGTATCGCAAAATATCCGAGAAGTTTTATCAGGATCCCGCCTATTTCTCCGAAGTGTTTGCCCGCGCTTGGTTTAAGTTAACTCATCGCGATCTTGGGCCTAAGAGCCGCTATTTAGGCCCTGAAGTCCCGAGTGAAGATTTGCTTTGGCAAGACCCCATTCCACGCGTCGATTACCGTTTAGATGCCAGTGAAATTGTCGAAATTAAGGCGAAACTATTAGCCTCGGGACTCAGCGTATCCGAGTTAGTGGCAACGGCGTGGGACAGTGCTCGCACCTTCCGTGGCTCGGATTTCCGTGGTGGTGCCAACGGTGCTCGTATTCGGTTGGCGCCGCAAAAGGATTGGCAAGCCAACGAACCCGAGCGGCTGCAGAAGGTGCTCAAGGTGATGACCGAGTTACAGGCAAGCTTAAGTAAAAAAGTCAGCATTGCCGATTTAATCGTACTGGGTGGTGCAGCAGCGGTTGAAAAGGCCGCTCAGGATGCGGGAGTGAAAGTGACAGTGCCCTTTATCCCCGGCCGTGGCGATGCAACGCAGGAAATGACCGATGTGGAATCCTTTGCCGTGCTTGAGCCCTTGCACGATGCCTATCGTAACTGGCAGAAAAAGGATTATGTGGTTCAGCCCGAGGAGATGATGCTCGATCGTACTCAATTGATGGGGTTAACCGCCCATGAGATGACAGTGCTAGTTGGCGGAATGCGGGTGTTAGGCACTAACTATGGCGGCACGCATCATGGCGTGTTTACTGACAAAGTGGGTGTGTTAACTAATGATTTCTTTGTGAATCTCACCGATATGGCCTACAACTGGAAGCCTGCGGGCACCAATCTTTATCAGATAGTCGAGCGCAAAACTGGCGCAGTGAAGTGGACGGCTACCCGCGTCGATCTGGTGTTTGGCTCTAACTCGATTTTGCGTGCCTATGCCGAGGTGTATGCGCAGGATGATGCCAAAGAGAAGTTTGTGCATGACTTTGTGGCCGCTTGGACTAAGGTGATGAATGCCGATAGGTTCGATCTAGTTTAGTCACAGGCATTTAAACTTATCGTGAATAAAAAAGTGCAGCTTAGGCTGCACCTTTTTATGTCTACTTACCAACAAATCAGAGAATTAATGACCCACGCGGTCAATCACTTGGATAAGCTCCATGCGGATACTGTCTGGTGTTTGGCTATGCCAGAACCCGGCTAAATAGGCGCCCAGCGGCAGAGCAAAGAGTGCCAATAATAACAAAACTAACAATCCCTTATGGCTAACTCTGTGGCCCGACTTAAGGCCAAAACCGAGCGCCGCCGATTTAGGGCAAGCGGCCACACAGCGCATACAGGCTTGGCATTCGTCGCTGCGCACCGTGGTTTTGGTGTGCACTATGATGTTGGCTGGGCAGGCGCGGGTACATTTGTCGCACTTCATGCCCTTGGCTTCAATCAGACAATGCTGAGTATCACGACGGATCTTGAGTGGGCTGGCAAAACTTAACAGTCCGAGCATGGCGCCATAGGGACACAAGTAGCGGCAAAATCCTTGGCGACGCCACGCAGCTAAGGCGAGGATTAGCGCAAAGCAGGCTAAGGTAATGAGCCCTGGCGTGACAAAAAACAGCGCCATCTTAAGGTCGGCAATCTTGTGGTAATTGCCTTGCAGATAATAGGGTATCGACTCGCTGGGCATACCTATGATGATGTAAAAAAGCGCCAGCAGTAATAAATACTTCAGCATTCGCAGTGGCCAGTCTAACCATGCGGGTGGCGCCAGTTCGGCCTTGATAAAGCGCTTGCGTAAGGCGTAGAGGTATTCGCCAGCAAGCCCTAATGGACAGGCCCAGCCACAAAAGGCGCGTTTGCAGAGTAAACCCGTGAGTAGCACGGCGGCGAGCATTACGGCCGCGGCGGGATGGGTTTGGTCCCACAGGTTGAGCGTCACTATGGCTTTTAATTCAATCCCACCGGCGATGGGCAAGAAGGCATCGACGACATCGGGGCGCATCAACCAAGGTGTAATGCCTTGTTTTAGCTGGATGGCATTGATGCAGTATTGGATGGCAACTAAAAACAGTGAGAGCGCGAGCATTTGTTGGCAGCCTTCGCGCAGAGTGTTGATTTTTATCTCGCCCTTCAATTCCGCAGGGGCAAACTTGTTGGCAATAAGCGAAAGCGGCAAGGCAATGGCTAGGGCGAGCGCCAAGGGCCAGTAGAGGCTAATCGCCACAGCGCCGAGACTTAAGAGTAAAGTAGTCACAGCCCCCCATTTTTTACCGCTCCAATAGCTTAAGGATGCGATATACATCAGGGCCAGCATCAGGGTAAGGGATTCAATAAAAGTCATGTTAATACTGCAAATAGAATACACGTATCCCATCTGAACCTAGTTTGTGGGATAAGTTTTTGAGTCTTAAACGAAATTGTGCGACAGATCCGATATTTACAGTATGCCGTGATAAAAGCGAGTGATAGCTCACAAAGCCGAAAGTTAACCCTATAGACCGAGTGAGAGTTGTAGAGTAGGTAATGCCGCAGGCCCTAGGCTTACCGAGTTAGTTTATGCCTTCTTGTATATCTAATAGATTGATTTCGCTGGATTGAACATTGTTGCGCCCCTTATGTTTAGCACTATAAAGGGCATCGTCCGCGAGCTTGATGGCATGCTCTAGGGGATGGGCAAAATCAACGGCCGCCACCCCAAGACTTAGGGTGACAGTAAACACTTCTTGCGTCTCGGCCATAAAGCTTAACTCGGCGACGGCGCTGCGAATGCGTTCGGCGCATTGGTGTGCCTCGGTGAGGGAAAGGTTATGCAGCAGCATGATAAATTCCTCTCCGCCGTAGCGCGCCACAAGGTCGCACTTACGCGCATGCTGTTTGAGAGTGGTCGCAATATCGATAATGACCCGATCGCCCATCAAGTGACCATATTTGTCGTTGACCCGTTTGAATAAGTCTATATCACAGATGATCACCGCCATCGGCTGTTGTGCGATACTGGCCTGCATGTAGACCCGCTGCGCTTCCTTATGGAAATGGCCACGGTTAAATAACTGGGTGAGTGAATCTGTTGCCGCTTGATATTTAAGTTCTTCCTGCGAGGCTTTGATTTCTTCGAGCAAACGAATGCGGTAGGCAATGATGAGGGCAAGCACTAGAGCCTCCAGCATAATGCCTACGCCGACACCGTGACTGGATAAATAATTAAACTCGGCGCGCCCTTTGTAAAACATCACAGCAAGGCCGCTAAAGGCGACGAAAAGACTATGGCCGAGGAGAAAATATTTAGCGATGGGATGCCGTTTTATCACCAGAGAAATGGTGACTGAGAGGGTGGTTAACATCATCAAGGCAGCTAAGCTGCTGGAGTAACGCAGGGCGCCGGTGATATCGACCACGCCATAACAAAACTCAGCCACTAAGAGGGCGAGCACAAAGACGAGGGCGTAATGCTCAAACCGATAATGTTGCCGAGTCTCGAAAATATCCATCATAAACAAAATCAAAAAGATGGGCATGGTCATCAGGGTGAGGTGCCAATACAGGCTGGCCGAGCCGTAAAACTCGAATATCTCGGCGACCAATCCGTAGGAGAGAGCAATCCAGATCCCGCCCGAGATTAAGTAACAGGCGTAAAACAGATTATCCCGCTGGCGAGAATACATAAATAACAATAAGTTATAGATAATCAGTGCTAGCAGCATGCCTACCATAACTGCAATATCGGTAAAACTCCCGAGCAACGCCCGCTGTGATTGTTCCTTGTCGTATAAATCGATTGAAAACCACTGGTGAGAAAAGGATACGCTTTCAACGTATAAGGTTTTCCGTTGTTGCGGTGCGAGTGTGACCTCAAATACCGCCGCACCGCCATAGATCCAGCCATAGGTGCTAGGGTCATCGAGGTCGAGTATTCGGCGCTGTGTCTCTTGCCCATCGACTATTTCGTAGAGACCAACTTGGCGGTTATGATAGGCGTAAGGATGGTGCAGATACAGGATTTGTAACTTATCGCTGGTATTCACTAGGGGGATCTTGGCCCAGGTTTTAATGGCAGCTGTGCCGAGTGATACGCTATTGGGTGAGTCAATAAAGGTCTGTTGAATCACTTCGGTAAAGGGCATGTTCTCTGAAGTATCGATAAAATAGCCCATACGAAACGTTGTAAGACTTGCGGTATTTTCCTGCCATGCAATTTCGGCCTGCGCCGCTTTGGCCGTGAATGTCACCCAGGTGAGCAGCAAGGCTCCCAATGTGATTAAACCCATCCATGTCGCACGGCCCATACAGATTCTCTTTGTTAACGTTGAGCTAACAAGTATGCCATAAAGTATCAATAGCGTGCTGAAAATGAAAAAAAATCAGAGATGACAAAGCTATCCCTTTGAGCTGGATAATATCTGATTAGGTTTGATTGCTGCGGGAAAGGAAGCGGTAAATTGAAAGCGTGTGAAAAGGTCTGTAGATCATATTAACCTTGTCAGCCCTTGGTTGAGCTAACAAGGTATATACGAGGCGAGCGTTAGCCTTTAGAGTTTTCGAGGGCCTCGATAAACTTGGTCGACTCGTTGATCGATTTATTCATCTCTTTGATTAGGCCGGAAATATCCGTCTGTAGACTGGCAAATTCTCCTTTAATTGCGCCAATCGCTTGAGCATTCAAGTTATGCTTTAAATACAGCATATTGTCTTTCATGGCGGTGAGAATTGGCGGCATCTTAGATTCGGCGCGGCGCATGGTTTTCATCAATTGCTCGTAGGAACGGCGAGTTTCCTTGAGCTTAGTTTCGCTGTTGCGACGCAGGCTAGCTTTACTGATCTCACCGATTTCGGCTTGCCACTCATCGAATAACGCCTCGGCAACATCTTCGACTTTATTGATACGATTGCTCACATCATCGGCGGCGCTTTGGGCAGATTCGTATTCATCTTTGGCCTTGTTATATGCCTTTTCGAGATTGCCACCATTGTGGTTGAGTAGGGCTTGCATCTCCTCGAGTGCCGAGCTGAACTCTTTTTGGGCATCCTCTTGGGATTCTTTGGCGGCCTTCACTCTGTCGACCATAATGTCGCGCTTGTGGTAGCCAACTTTTTCCATGGCGCCGTAATAGGCACTCTGGCAGCCCGTCAGCAATAGTGTTGCCGCCATCAGGCTAGAGGTGATCAATCTTTTCATTGGGTATTCCGTCACTGAGTCAGATGAAGTTAGTCGGCCTTAAAGCGCGCCGCATCGATGATGCTCCAGAGGTGAAAGATAGCACCTATTACTGCTGGAACAACTAACCACCAAAGAGCATAGCCAACCACAGTGACCACGAAAAACAGCAATGCAGCCAAAATTCGTCCCTGTACCAGTTGACCTAGGCCGGGAAAAAACAGACTAGCGATAGCGGCGATAACATTGCCCGCAGATCCTTGTTGTGACATCAATTCACTCCTTAGACTTGTAAATTAAGTGTTTATTGTACGAAGATAACGAGTCAATACCAACAGAATCAAGAGAAACCCGTGACTAAGAAGATAGAACTGGCACAAATTCAAGTCTTATTCCTCGGGATCTGGCGCTTCCTGCTGCATTTACGCCAGCGTTTAGTGGAAGATCAAATCAACATCCGTGCGGGTCACTTGGCCTATGTCACCCTCTTATCCCTTGTGCCTATGGTCGCCGTGACTATGTCCATGCTTTCGGCTTTCCCTGTGTTTAAGGGGATCCGTGGTCAAATTGAAGCCTTCGTTTACGAGAATTTTCTGCCCGCGGCGGGCGATACGGTACAAGTCTATATTAATGAATTTGTTGGCAATGCCTCTAAGGGCACGGCAGTGGGGATCGCGGCTCTCGTGGTGGTAGCGATTATGCTGATCTCCGCCATCGATAAATCGCTGAATAATATTTGGCGCACTAAGGAAAAACGTTCGGTGGTCGTGGCCTTTTCCATGTATTGGATGGTGATTACCTTAGGCCCAGTGCTGGTGGGCGCGAGCCTAGTCGCGACCTCTTATGTAGTGTCATTAAAACTGTTTGAGGGCGATACCCTATCCGGTGTGATGCCGTTATTTATCGAGCGTTTGCCCATGTTGTTTTCGGTGGCGGCATTCTTACTGCTCTATATGGTGGTGCCAAATCAAAAGGTGAAGTTTTGGCACGCGCTATTGGGTGCTGTCGTGGCGGCCTTGCTATTCGAGTTGGGGAAAAAGGGCTTTGCGCTGTATGTGACTAAATTCCCTAGCTATGAGGCCATTTACGGCGCATTGGCGACCATTCCTATCCTGTTTGTTTGGGTATATTTATCTTGGATGATAGTGTTGCTGGGCGCCGAAATTACCGCCGCTATGCCTGAGTATTTGGACTATGAGTCCAGCAGCGATATTAATGAAACCAATCTAGATGGTCAGCCTCTTGCAACGCAGGATGCGGCCGCCGCGCAGCCCGAAACCACATTCGCTCAGTCAAGCCAAGTGATTGAAGCGACAGATGAACTTGCTGCAAACGCACCGCAATCGACTACACTGGATAAGCAGTAGCTAAGTTACCATTCACCAATACGTTCAACGAGCCTTATCCCGCTTATGATCACTGACGCCCATCATCTTGCTCCTTTTATCCGCCGTGATTGGCTGATGATGGGCAATGGGCAGCAGTTGCACCTTGCCCAATATGGTAATCCACAGGGGATGCCACTGCTTTATTTGCATGGCGGCCCTGGGGCGGGAACTTCGGTCAGTGAACTGAGTCTATTTAACCCCGAGCATTACTGGATTTTACTGTTGGATCAACGTGGCGCAGGGCAATCTCTGCCTGCTGGTGAGTTGGAACATAATCATTTAAATGGGCTTATCTGCGATATTGAGGCGATTCGTATTCATTTAGGCATAGAGCGTTGGTGCTTAGCGGGTGGCTCATTTGGCGCCACCTTAGCCTTAATTTACAGTGGTTTATTTCCGCAGCGAGTGATAGCTCAAGTGTTATGGGCGCTGTTTATTCCCTCTAAAGCTGGGATTGAATGGCTCTATGCACCATCGGGGGCGGCGCAGTTATATCCGCAGGCTTACCGTGAATTTGCTGCGCCCTCTATTGGATTGGCGGATTTATTTACGCACTATCAGTTAGGATTTAACGCCCAAGATGAAGAAACTTGCCACGAATTTGCTCGCCGTTGGATCCAATGGGAGTTAACTTTAGCAGGGGCGCCAACGGGCTTGCCCAAGCGGCTTACAGCACCTCTACTGGCCTTAGCTCAGATAGAACTGCACTATGCACAGAATGATTATTTCAATATGTTCAGAGTATTACAACGGGTGACATCTCAAGTCACAGCGCGTACTCTGCTATTACAAGGCACGCAGGATGCCGTCTGTCCGGCACGCTTATTAGCCGCCTTCTTGGCAAAAATCGGCAATCATAGGATAGAAATCCACAGTATTGTCGATGGTGGGCATTCGCAGAATAGTGAAATACTCTCACTTGCCGTCACACTCGAAATCCAAGCCATGTGGACTTGGATAAAGCGATTGGAGCTAGCATGAAATTAGCCGTTATTATTGCCGCCATTTTAGGATTAACTGCCTGCGCGGCCACCTCATCCCCTCAAAAATCTGAGGGCGATTTATCTACACAGTCATCTCCGGTTGTCGAATCGACCGAGGCGCACGCTCCCGTGGCGCCTAAAGTGGTGCAATTGGCCGGAATGACCAACGAGGCCGCCGCCGATACCTTGTATCAGGCCTTAATCAATGCAAACTATTTGGCGACCAAAGTCGGAGCGGATAAGGTTGCGGTACAGTTCGGCAACAATGACTTTATGCTCGAACCCAGTATGAATGCCGCGGGGATTGACCGTATCCTGATGAACCGTTTTTATGCGGTGCATCCGCAGTTGCAGGCCAATCCTGAGCTACCCGCTGTGATTGGCGAGCTGAATGCCAAGTTAAACTTCGCTAAATTTGTGCTGCGTGACCAAGGGGCAGTGATCCAAATCCAAGGTACAGTGACCTTTGCCGATAAGGTCGAAATCGAGGAGCTGCGCCGCTTTATGATATGGACCGATGGCGGCTTGGCACAAATCGCCCTGTCACTGCCCGAAGGCGTGCAGCAGTATCTGCGTCCTATCCCCTTGATGCCCGTTGTTAAGTCTTAATCTGAAGGAAAAGTTGTGATCGCCTTAATTCAAAGAGTGAGCCGCGCCAGCGTGGTGGTGGACAATCAAACCATAGCTGCAATCGATAAGGGTTTGTTAGTCTTGCTCGGGGTTGAGCGGGAAGATAACCGCGGAAAAATGGAAAAGTTAGCCACTAAGGTAATGAGTTATCGGGTGTTTTCCGATGAAAACGGCAAGATGAATCTCAATTTAACTCAGGCGGGTGGCTCACTTTTAGTGGTCTCTCAATTTACCTTAGCCGCTGATACTGGCCGTGGCCTGAGACCCAGTTTTTCGGGTGCGGGCACTCCAGAGCAAGCGCTTGGCCTGTATGAAGAATTCGTTGCCTTTTGCCGCGCGCAGGGTGTTACCACAGAAATGGGGCAATTTGGTGCCGATATGAAGGTCGAACTGGTCAACGATGGTCCAGTGACCTTCAATTTGCAGGTGTAACCCACAGGAAAATGTGTCAATGGTAGTAAGGACATGCACATGGATGAATTATTAAACCAATTGCGCCAGACCTGGCACAGTACCATTCCCGTTAGTGAATTTATGCAGATAACGCCAGTCTCCTTTGTCGAAGGGGAGCTGCGCGTGAGTGCGCCACTGGCACCGAATATCAATCTGCATTACACCATGTTTGCGGGCAGCATTTATACCATTATGACGCTCACTGGCTGGGGTATGGTGTGGTTGCAACAGCAGCTTCAAGGTGTGGATGGTGACATAGTGCTAGCCGATGCCCATATCCGCTATATGGCGCCAGTGACTTGTGCGCCTGAGGTTAAAGTGTGTTGGCCTGATACGGATTTAAGCCCGCTGCAACGGGGGCGAAAAGCCAAGGCAAAGCTTGAGGTTCAACTCTTTTGCGAAGGAAAACTCTGCGCCCAGTTCGATGGCTTGTATGTTAGTGTGCCTAAAATGTAAAATCTTTCTAAAAAATCGAATTTAATCTCATATTTTATCCGCTTTTTTTCTCTTTTATGGGCTAATAAACTAAGCCCATAGAGTCGAGAGCGAGCTGAAAGACTCTCAAGAATTTCAATTTTCGGAGCAGATTATGTCTAAAGTCCTAGTATTAAAATCCAGTATTCTTGGCGGTTATTCACAATCTGCCTTGTTAGTTGACCACTTAATCGGTAAATGGGAAGACCAAGGCGCGACCATCACGGTTCGCGATCTGGCCGGTAAAGATGTACTGCCAATGGTTGATGGTGAAATTGCTTCAGGTCTACGTGGCGGCGACGATTTAACCGCGCGTCAGCAAGAGATGCTTGACCTGTCTAACGCCTTAGTTGAAGAGTTAAAAGCGAACGACACTATCGTGATCACCGCGCCTATGTACAACTTCAACATTCCAACCCAGCTGAAAAACTGGATTGATTTTGTGGCCCGTGCAGGTGTGACTTTCACTTATACCGAAAACGGTCCTAAAGGCTTAGTGGAAGGTAAACGCGCCGTGTTGATCACCACCCGTGGTGGCGCCCATAAAGATGGTCCAACGGATCACATTGTGCCTTTCTTAAAGACTTTCCTCGGCTTTATCGGTATCACCGACGTGGAAGTGGTTTATGGCGAAGCGCTGAACATGGGCCCAGAAGCCAACCAAAAAGGTATCAGCGAAGCGAAACAAAGCCTCGATGCGTTAACCGTTTAATCGTAAAGATAATAAAAAATGCCAGCGTAAATGCTGGCATTTTTGTTTCTGCAGCAAGCGATTATTCGCACAGCTTGCAGCCAAGAGACATAGCGCTGGTTTCGATATAGCGCACCTTAGTGCTGGCTTGGCCGCGGTTGCGGCTCACGCTGTAGCGGGTTTCGCGAACCACTTTGGACTGCGTCGGTTGTTCGCCGCTAGGTGGGCGTGGGCACTTTGTTGTCATCTGCACCTCCTCACGCATAGTTGGTTTGCTTGGCTTAGGCCTTAACTTGGCTGGCAGCACAGTAAATCTTTTAGCGAGCCACCGTTGACCACACATTCAAAACCATTGGCCCTTAAAATATCGCAGCCCTTTTGGGCACGAATGCCTGCGCCGCAGTAAAGCACAAAGGGATGCTGTTTATTTTCAACCTGATGTAACCATTGGTCTAGCGCAGGCAGCGGCACGTTGATGGCCTGAGGCAAATGACCCGAGGCAAACTCCTCCGGTGAGCGCACGTCGATAACGCGCGCACCTTGATCAATCAATTGCCAACATTTTTCACCGTTGCTGCTACCAGATAATTTAGCCAGTAAAGATTGAAACATAGCTTTGCCTCTATGATTAGAAAATTTTAAATAAGTTTATTCTAATGAACTGGCGGGCGCAAGCGGCAATCTGTTGGGCACTTGGCTTGTCGGCGTTACTCGGAGGCTGGCGCTGCTCTGTGGTAGTGGATTAGATCATGAAATACTACGTGGTGATCGCTTAAGTTGCGGTAACCATGGGGTTTATCGGCGGCAAAGCGCACGGCTTCGCCCTGCTGTAATGGCTGCCACTGGCCATCGACTAACACTTCCATAGTACCGCTCAGCACGATCACATGCTCGGTCACTCCCGCCTCATGGGGCTCGGAGAGGCGCTCATAGTGCGGCAATAGGGTGAGTTCAAACATCTCAAAACCAAAACGTGGCTCAAAGGGAAATAGCGACGCCACTAACATGCCGTCGGTCGCTGGCTTTTGGCGTAATGCATCGGCGTTACGAAAGACGGCACCTTGGCTCTCGGGTGTCGGTTCCAGAAAGGTCGAGAGTGAGGTATTAAAACCGCTGGCAATTTTCCACAGGGTAGCAATGGTGGGGCTGGATTCGCCGCGCTCAATCTGGCCTATCATGGCCTTGCTTACGCCTGTCTCGAGTGCCGCTTTATCTAAGCTCCAACCCTTTTGGCTGCGCAGTTGTTTTAGGGCCGCGGCAAGATAACTGTTGATGGTCTGCATTAGGTTCTGACGCTTAAAAAATTATTTGTACGTTATAACGCACAAGTGCTATCTTGTCCATCTTGTGCGTTATAGCGCACAAGGAGTGGTTCGATGATCAAGACAAAGGTAGGCGGAGGAGTAGGGATGATGTGGCGCGAGGCTTTGGGACTATCAAAAATATCGGCGGGCTTTATTGCCGTGCTGGTAGGCTACAGCAGTTCTGCGGTGATTATCCTGCAGGCGGCGGACGCTGTGGGCGCGACATCGGCACAGATGAGTTCATGGTTGTGGGCCTTAGGTGTCGGCATGGGGGTCACCAGTATTGGTCTATCTCTCTACTATAAAAATCCGGTGCTTACGGCATGGTCGACCCCCGGAGCGGCGCTGATGGTCAGCAGCCTTGCGGGATTGAGTATCCACGAAGCCGTAGGTGCCTTTCTTATTAGCTCTTTGTTGATCACCCTCTGCGGCTTGGCAGGCTGGATGGATAAGCTTATTCGTATCATGCCACCGTCAGTGGCGGCGGCCATGTTAGCGGGGATTTTATTGCAGTTTGGCTTAGGGCTGTTTCAAGCCATGCAGACTCAGCTGAGTCTAATCCTCTTGATGTTATTGGTATTTGTTGTGCTTAAACCCTGGGCGCCGCGCTACATTATGTTACTCACCCTCGTTGCGGGGATAGGGATGAGTTATCAATTGAATTTATTGCAACTAGATAAGCTTGAGCTGCAATTCGCCGCCCCCGTATGGATAGCGCCTACGTTTTCTATCGCCAGCGTGGTGGGCGTGGCGCTGCCCTTATTTGTGGTGACTATGGCTTCGCAGAATATGCCTGGAGTGGCCGCGCTTCACGGCCATGGTTATCGTCCGCCTATCTCGCCATTAATTACCGTGACGGGTCTGATGGGCGTATTGTTTGCACCCTTTGGCGGCTTTGCTTTTAATCTCTCGGCGATTACGGCGGCGATTTGTATGGGAAAAGAGGCGGACCCTAACCCCGCAACTCGTTATTGGGCGGCGGTGTGGGGCGGAGTCTTTTATTTGATAACAGGTCTACTCGGCGCAACTGTGGTGGGGCTCTTCGCCGCATTTCCGAAGGAATTGGTGCTCGCGATTGCAGGATTAGCGCTGCTTGGCACCATAGGTAACAGTCTGACCGCTGCGCTCGCGGATAACGACGAGCGAGAGGTGGCTGTGATTACGTTTCTCGTCACCGCCTCAGGCGTGAGTATATTGGGGATCGGCAGCGCCTTCTGGGGATTATTACTCGGATTTTTAATGCATTACTGGCACAAGCATCGCGCCTTAACCACAGCTAAACAGGCAAAAGCTTAGCCGTGGTCAGGTCTAGACTGCGTGTCGCCATGTAAGTGGATTGATGTGTGTTGAGGCCTAGAGCTTTTTTGTCATAAACAGGCTATTGGGGTCGAGCACGTAATCGGCAAAGGGGCCGCACAGCTCGAAGCCAAATTTGGCATACAGGTTACGGGCGGGTTGGAAAAAGGCCATTGAGCCCGTTTCTAAACTGAGGCGCTGCACGCCTGCGGCTTTGGCATCATTGATCAAGTGCTGCAATACCTTAGAAGCAATCCCCTGTTGTTTGTAGGTGGCGGCGGTACGCATCGATTTGATCTCGGCGTGCTCGGCATCTAACCATTTTAGTGCACCGCAGCCCGCCAGATTTCGGCCATCCCACAGTGTCCAAAAGCGAATATTGGGTTGGCGCAGGCCATCAAGGTCTAATGCGTGCACACTCTCCGGCGGCGAGGTTGCTCGCATATCTTCAAGGTGTTCAGTTAAAAGTGCTGCAATTTCAGGCCCTTTAAGATCATCTAGTATTATTTTCATTGTTGCTCTCAAGATTAAAATTCCCTGTGTTGTCGCTTATCCATCATAGCGTTAACGTGCTTGGTTGTTTTTAGGGTTAAAACGCTGCGGTGACTAAGCAAAGGGTAGGCCAACATTTAGGGAAGAGGTTGATATCAGTCTTTATAGCAAGAGAAATAACTTCCTGTTTTATTTGCTTTCTTTTCTATAGACCTGGTAAATGCTAGAAAAATCGCCCCTAGATCTTTCCCAACTTAGTTTGGATTTTTAGATAAAATCAAAGTCGTGGGGTTTCACCCCACACCCGACCAAGGAGGACTGCTCGTCCTATCCTCCTTGGATGCTCCAAGACGCCCCTAACGGAGTTGAAAGCCCCTTGTGCTCATAGCCAAATTTGCTATCGCTTCCGAAGGATGCGTCCCTGCACCTGCGAAAGCTAGCTCGCCATCCATGGCGAGACTCACGCAATTTGTCTATTCGCCCTGCGGCAACTCCGAGGGGATGGTGTACTCCTTTGATTTCAGTGTTATTTGAGCGTTAAATATCATATAAAAGAGAAACTAATTAGGAGATATTGATTGGCAGTAACATTGAGCCGCAAAGTATACAAAATATGGAATAAAAACTCATGAACGACTCTACATCTTCACTAGCTTTTTCAACCTGTGCTTACAGGCAAATTCGAGAGAAGCAGGCTGATGCGTTTACGAAGTACTTGGATACTCGAAGTGATGAAAAAGCATATGTAGCGAATCTTAACGGCGCGTGGGGTACGGGGAAGACCTTCTTTGTCGATAATTGGTGTCGTAAACTTGGGGAGCAAAGATATGTTGCGATCAAAATCGACGCATGGGAATCTGATTATCTAAACGATCCACTTGCCCTTGTCACCGCTGAACTGTTGACTAAATTAAAATGTCAGAGTGGAATAACAGACTTTTCGGAAACCGAAAGTAAAATATTCAATGCTGGCTGGAAGTTAGCAAAAAACTTTTTGCCAGTAATCACCATGGCTTTAGGTAAACATTTTCTAGGTAGTGAGTTTGGCGATTTACTTAAAGAAATTGGTGTGGCAGTTAAAGATACGGTTAATGATCAAAGTGTATCAAAGAATCGTTTAGGCGAGTTTGGGAGAGAGATATTTTCAATACATAACAAGCATAAAGAGTTTGCCGTTGAGTTTAAAACGGAGTTATCTAATTTAATAAAGCAAGTTTGTGAACTGTCTAATAAAAATAAAGTTTATATTTTTATTGATGAATTAGATCGCTGTCGACCTACATATGCAATTGAAATGCTTGAGGTGATAAAACATTTGTTTGATATTCCTAAGTTGGTTTTCGTGATGTCTACAGATACTAAACAGTTGGAGTGTTCAATTAAGGCTGTTTATGGAGAACAATTTGATTCCGAGGAGTATCTAAGCCGATTTTTTCAAAGGCGGTTAACTCTATCTGAACCAAAGTATTTAGATTTTATCAAGGCGAATAATTTTTTCTCGATAATCGAGTTTAATCCAGTACTAATGTACCCTGCAGTAACTAAAGATGTTGCGTACGAGATAGTCGCACTATTTTGTGCTTTTCATCAGGTTTCATTGCGAAGAACGGAACAACTTTGCGCTAGGTTAGACGCTGCTTTAGTTAATTTACCATCAAACACAGCTTTTTCCTTTATAGAGCTCGTTGGAAGTGTTTTTAGTTACGAACTTTACCCAAAGATCAAGTTGAATTATGTGCTTATGTATCGTTCTGGCAAATATAATTGGGCTGGATGTGAACGCGAGATTAGTTATATCGGCGATCCAAATGGAGATAATGCGCAAAAGGCTCTGGAACAGTACACTTCAGTTTGGAATAATATTGTTAATATTAGAGGACATGCTTGTCAGCCTAGTCATCTTTATAACATGGAACAGGCTTTTCATAGTAACTTAGCAAACTTAATAAGCAAGTTTGATAAATTCGGGAAGTGCGAGTATCTGGAAAGTCTTATTTGTTTGCATCGAAGTAATAAGACTGGTTTTGAAATCTCTACTGAAAAATTAATCCGAAAGATGAAAGATAATGGTAGTGTAAAACTTTTAACCGGAAGTGAGTTTGAGCAATATCTTCATCTGTTTAATGAGTTCTCATAATTAAAATATAATAAGCCTCACACCGTTTAATATATTAGCTTTTAGTTATAATTGTTCTACTTTCAGATTATTAATGTGATTTTAGTCTTTTAAGCTTTCAGATGTTGTCTGTGCTCGAAAGGCAAACCATGGTGATTGGCGAGACGACCGTTCGCCCCATGGACGGGGCGGTCGAGCATCCAAGGATGGACTTGCTGTGTGTCGTTGAGTCAATACCATGGTTTGCCTCACTCCTTGGTGTGTTATCGGGCCTGCATCATGAATAGCCTCACTCCGCGGCATATCGTCGAGCCAGTACAGTAGTTGGCCTCACGCCTACTGCAAATACTTCAGATCTATGAAAGAGGTGGGGCTATTTCAGATGATTTTGGGGTAGCTGTGGTTGACCTAACAGGGCAACGATAAGGATAAAGTCGTCTTCTTTGGTGAAGTAGGCGGTGTGTTTACCAATAGGAAAGTAGAAACCGTTGGGGTAAATATCGTTGCAGTTTCTGCCTAATCCGGGGTTATCGGCTAACATTTGCAAGCCGGATATTAGGCTTTCTTTGTATTTGTGCCACTGTGACTCGGAAAAGTGTTGAAGGGTGTAGTCTTTAATCTTCAGTAAGTGAGCCTGAGCTAACCTACTCAGTTTATAGGGTTTATTATTCATGTGAGTGGTTATAGGGCGTTAAGAAAATCTTCACCATCAACCACATTACCTTTCGCTAAATCTTCTTTAGCTGCGTTGAAGCAGTGCTTAAGGTAATCCGCTTTCATCGCCTCAAGCTGTTCGTAATCGTGGATAGACATGACCACAACCGCATCTTTACTGTTTTTGCTGATCTTGATGGGTTCACGTTGAGCGTTTAGCAGCAATTCACCGAAATTTCGTTTGGCGTCATTGGCGGTTAATGTTTGCATGAGTTAAGCCTCGTTTTGGAAAGACAGTGGCAGTATAGTTTATTGAGCGAAATGGTCAAAATGATTAAATCGTGCGATTTGTGCTAAAGATGGGTTATCTTGATTCGCTTGATGATGATTTGCCTACAAAAGAGATAAAAAGCCGAGATGATTCTCGGCTTTTTGTTAACGATTTTACTCATCCAAAGGGATTAGTAGTACTTTTTCAGATAGCTTTCGGCGTAGCTTTTCAGCTTTTTATTTGGGTTGTTGTTGGCAATATTTTCAATCACTTCGCGGTATTGAGTATTGCCCGATGCCGCGAGGGCTTTGGCCATATTGGCGTAGGTGTCGATGGCTAACTTGTCGTTGCTCATTAAGCGTGGATTTTTCAGCTCAACGCTAAGGCGCTCTAATAGGAAATCATCGTAGTTTTGATCGTCCATTATGCGTTTAGCAGCGAGGCGCATAAGCTCTAAATCATCGCTTTTCAAGGCGTTGGCAAAGGCATTGTTCCTAGGGCTTTGCTCGGCCACATATTGGCTCTTATCCGCTAAGATAGCGTTCCACTTCTTGTATTGCGCAAGATTTTCAAGGGCCTGTGATGCGTATTTTTTTAGTTTCTTGTGGTAGCTGCCATTGACTATGTTGCTGATGGTCGCGCTGTATTTGTCATTACCCGAGTAAGCTAAGCCTTTGACTAACCAAGCGCTGTAGTCGATGGCATTTTTCTCGGTGGCGAGGGGCAGTGATTCGATCAGCTTGGCCTCTAACGCATCGTAAATGGCGGGATCGGATAATCCGGCAATCGTCAGGGCTTCGATGGCTTGTTTTTGCTTAAATTGATTGTCACCTTTAAAAATTTCTTGATAGGTTTCAACCGTGTATTCCTCTGCCCATAGGGGAGAGCTAAATAAGCTGATGCCGAGTAATATGCTTGCTACTAGTGGTTTCATTGGTATGTCCTTATGTCGTTTTCCAGCGTTTAAAAATCAGTGAGGTGTTAATGCCGCCAAAGGCGAAGTTATTGCTCATCACATAGTCGGTGTCGAGCGCACGTGGTTCGCTACGAATGTAATCGAGAGCGGCACATTCTGGGGCGATATTGTCGAGATTGAGCGTCGGGGCAAACCAGCCCGCATTCATCATCTCGATACTCACCCAAGCTTCTAACGCGCCGCAGGCGCCTAAGGTATGGCCTGTGTAGCTTTTAAGGGATGAAATCGGCATATCCGCACCGAAGACGGCATGGGTCGCATGGGTTTCGGCAACATCACCGCGGTCGGTCGCTGTGCCGTGGGCATTTACATAGCCAATGGCATCGGGCGTGAGCGCCGCATCCTTAAGGGCTAAGCGAATGGCGATTTCCATGGTATCGCTATTGGGCTGAGTCACATGCTGGCCATCGGAGTTAGTGCCAAAACCGACGATCTCGGCGTAAATTTTCGCGCCGCGCGCCATGGCATGTTCTAACTCTTCGAGTACCAGCGTACAAGCGCCTTCACCAATCACTAAACCGTCGCGATGGGCATCGAAGGGACGAGGCGTTAACTCAGGGGTGGCATTTTTGGTGCTGGTGGCAAATAGGGTGTCGAATACCACGGCCTCGGTTGGGCAGAGTTCTTCACCGCCGCCCGCGAGCATTAAGGTTTGTTGCCCGTATTTAATGGCCTCATAGGCGTAGCCTATGCCTTGGCTGCCCGAAGTACAGGCACTGCTGGTGGTATGAATGCGTCCCTTAAGACCAAAGAAAACCCCCACGTTTACCGCAGTGGTGTGTGCCATCATGCGGATATAGCTGGTGGCGGTGACGCCTGACATATCGCCAGTTTTCAGCATATCGCCAAAGGCGACCAGCGGATCAGTACTGCCAGTGGAGGAACCATAGGCAATGCCCATTTCCCCCGAGGTGACGATAGGATCGTCCAAGAGTCCAGCATCTATCAGCGCAAGTTCGCTGGCGCGAGTCGCCATAATCGAGACGCGTCCCATGGAGCGGATCTTTTTGCGGGAATAGTGGCTCGGCACCTCAAAGTCAGTAATGGGCGCAGCAAGGCGGGTGTTTAGTCCGTCGTATTTGTCCCATTCCGCCATCGTCACGACACAGTTTTTTTGTGCCTTAAGGCTGCTTGCGATACTTGGCCAGTCATGGCCTAGGGCGCTGATGCCACCGATACCGGTAACGACGACACGTCTGCCTAGGGGATTGCGCTGCGTCATTTAGATCATGCCTCCATTCACCGAAATTACTTGGCGCGTGATATAGGCGGCATCGTCCGACATTAAAAAGGCAGCTAAAGCGGCGATTTCATTCGGTTTACCCATGCGTCGCATCGGCACTAACTGCTCGACCATATCCTTAGGAATATCCGCCACCATATCGGTTTCGATTAAACCTGGGGCGATACAGTTGACGGTGATCTTACGTTTGGCCAGTTCTAGGGACAGCGCCTTAGTGGCGCCAATCAACCCGGCCTTGGAGGCGCTGTAATTGACCTGACCACGGTTGCCCGCAATGCCTGACACTGAGGCTAAGGTGATGATGCGGCCGCCCTTGCGGCCTTGTACCATGGGCATAACGCAGGGATGAATCACATTATAAAAACCATCGAGGTTAGTGTGGATCACGCTGTCCCACTCGGTTTCGCTCATCGCTGGGAAGGCATTGTCACGGTTGATGCCCGCATTGAGTATCACGCCATAATAGGCGCCATTGGCTTCGATATCGGCCTCAATGGCGGCTTTTACGGCGGCGCGGTCGGCAACATCAAACTTTAATAGGCTGACGTTCACCCCAAGGGCGCTAAGCTCTGCGGCGCTGGCATTGGCTGCGGCCTGATTGCTGTGATAATGCAGCGCGATATCGTAGCCCGCCGCGGCCAGTTTCAGGGCGATGGCTTTGCCAATACCGCGGCTCGAACCTGTGACTAATACTCTGTTATTCATCTTTATTTCTCCACCCGTGATGCTTGATGATGAGTTGTTTATGCATCAAAGGGCTAAATCCTTTTGTAGTGCGACTGACGTTGCGTCGGTTTAAAGCTTGGCGCTTGTGAGCGCCAATTCAGGCATTAAGCCTGACTGGAGGCGATATACGCTTGGGTGTCCTGGGGTTGGAACACGTTCACATTGGCCTCGGCCACGAGTTGTGGTGTTTGCTCCGCTCCCGCCTCGGGCAACAGATAAATCTGGCAATCGAATACCGCCAGTCCCGACTCTTCCTGATAGAGGCGTTTAACCCGAGTGCGGTAGCGGCGATTGAGTTCGTACTGCGCTGTGTGCAAGGCTAATTTACGCGATCCCAATAAAAAACCCACTCGGATTTTATCGTGGCGCAGTTTGGCCTCGACGCCAGCGAGGGCAGCGATGCTCTGCGCCATGTATTCGATACCCACATAATTGGGAACGGCCTGACGTTGCTCGTCAAAATAAGCACTCTGAGGGGTGATCATCACTTCGGTTTCGAGCGCATCCTGCTGATGGCGAATAATCTTATCAATCAAGATCATCGGCGCGCGGTGCGGAATAAAATCAGCAATATTCTGCTCGGCTAATTGTTGCAGCCACATCGGCTCGGCGGTTGGCATTGCAGTATCGGTAAAACTGGACATAAAACTTAAGCCCCTTTACGGCAAAAAATCAGGCTGGCATTGCTGCCGCCAAAGGCGAAGGAGTTGCTCATCACATAGTTCAGCCTGCCATGCTCGGCGCATTGCTTGGGAGCGACTAAAGCTATGTTGGGATCCTGTGGATCTTGCTGCCCATCAAACCTGTGGGGAGGCAGGGCAAGATGGTGATTATGGGATGAGAGCAGTAAATAACAAAATGCGGCTTCAATCGCGCCCGCGGCACCTAAGGTATGGCCGACCAGCGGTTTGGTTGAGCTTGCGGGTGGCGGCGTGTTGCCAAATACCGAGGCTACGGCGCGGCTTTCCATCGCATCATTTTTAGGCGTTGCTGTGCCATGTAGGTTTATATAATCAATCTGTTGCGCCGATATCTGTGCATCATCAAGCGCGGCCTGCATGGCGGCAATTGCTCCCGCACCTTCGGGGTGCGGTGCCGACATATGGTGCGCATCGCTCGATTCGCCTATGCCTGCAAGCAATACGTTCGCTTGCGCTTCTCCGAGCACTTGGTTTTCTGCTAGGGTCAGAGTAAATAGGGCGGCGCCTTCACCGATATTGATGCCATCGCGGTTGGCGCTGAAGGGATTGCAATGTCCCTTGGAAACTGATTCTAAGGCATGAAACCCGTTGACTGTCAGTTGGCACAAGCTGTCGATACCGCCGACGATCACCATATCGCACAGCTTGGCCTCGAGTAGGCGTTTGGCGCTGGCAAACACCTTAGCGCTGGATGAGCAGGCGGTCGAAATGGTGTAGCAAGGGCCTTGGAGCTCAAATAACTGGCGTAAAAAATCGCTGGTGCTGCCCAGTTCCTGCTGGAAGTAATGGTAATCGGCGGGGAAGTGGCCGTGTTGATTGCGATAGGCCAAGGCGGCTTCGCCCTTCGAAATCCCAGAGGTGCTGGTGCCTAAGACTACGCCGATGCGGTCGGCGCCAATGTCACTTTTGGCTTGCTCTACGGCGTCGCGAATTTGCAGTGCGGCAACCAGGAGTAATTGATTATTACGACAATCGAATTGAGCCAGTGCGGCAGGTATCGTCGGTAACGGCTCAGTGACGGGCGCGACCAGTGTCGACTCCCCAAATAGCAGGGTGTCGCTGGTTTGCATGGCACTGGTATCGCCTGCAATCAAGCGGGCTAACACCTGTTCGGGCGTTTGCCCTAACGGGGTACACAATCCAATCTGTGTAATGGCGACTCTGTTGTTCATTGCTGCTTGCTATACCTATTGCCTTTGATGTGAGCAAGGCTAAAAGCTCATATCGATTGGCTGTTAACGGGTGTCTATGGCATTGTCAAAAGACGATTAAATGGGTTGTATCTCTAACTCAAATTTTGCCTGTGGCATGGTCAAATTAATGTGCGCCTGCCAGAGAGCATCGTTGGTCTGTTGCTGATAACGGATCTGTATCACTTGAGTCTGATTATCACTGCGACTGATCAGCGTGTCTTGGCTATAAAACTGGCGACAGGGAATTGCGTCACACAGTCCTGTCACTAACTCGCCGCCCTCTAAATGGCTTTTAATACTCTGCTCCGGCCAATAGATGAGTTGCATCATCGCCATCAGGTATTCGGCCTTAAACTCATCCCCTAGCAAGAGACTCTGTTCACTGCTGAGTGTATTCCCATCGTAAACTAAGGTAAACAATGCCTGCCCAAGGGGCGCGAGCCCGACCAGCGTCATCCGTTCCCCTTCGAGTTCGAGCTGGGTGAGTAGCTCGTGGGTGTTATCGCCCACCTTAATGCTCACCTTCTGACTAAAGGACTGGGGCGAGGATACCCCAGCTTTGCTGTCACCTTGCTGACTATTGCCTTGAATTTTAGGATCATTTGTCTGCGGCTTTGTGAGCGGTTTATTCGTTGCAGGGCCAAAATCATGGGGCAGTGGCGCTAAGCAGTAACGCATATCTTTCGCCAAACTGACACAGGTTTGCCGATAGAGCAGCTCGCTGCATCCCATCAAACCTAGGCTGATAAGGAGCAGGGAAAAGGTTGCTATCGCCTTGGGGCGACCTTTGGCGTTAAGGCTTAAGCGCATCGAATTACACCTCGGCTAATTCGCTAACGGCAGGTTCGGCACTGAGTTCGGCTTCTTGCCGACATAGCTCGACCACCATATTCAGGCGTCGCTCGGAATCTTTTACAAAGGGATTTTGCACATCCCAAGCATAGCCCGCCAAAATCGAGCAGATCATCTGTTTGATTTTAGGATTCGGATTTTCGTAAAAAATTACATCTTGGAAGCGACCATCGTACCAAGCCTGCACATAAGTGCGGAAGGTGTTCACCCCTTGCATTAACGGCGCCGAGTACTCGGCGGGCCAATCGACTGTATCGCCATTAAGCTGTTTAAGCACGCATTTCGCCGCCATGGATGCCGACTGCATGGCAATTGTCACGCCCGATGAAAATACCGGATCGAGAAACTCGCCCGCATTGCCCAGCAGGGCAAATTTGTCGGTGGCGAGGCGCGATACGTTGGCGGAATAGCCCTTGAGTGTCGCACAGGGCTGAGCGACCTTGGCATTGGCTAGCAATGCTTTCAGGCCGGGTTCTTCTTTGACTATGGTGAGTAGCTGCTGCTCTAAATCGCCTTCGAGACGCGCGAGTAATTGCGGCTCAGCCACTACGCCGAGTGAGCAGCGGCCGTTGCTGAAGGGAATTAACCAGTACCAAATATCCTGATGCTGTGGGTGTACGCTAATTAAAATCTTGTTACGGTCGAAGTTAGGATCGCTGATGTTATCTTCAACATGGGTGAAGATAGCGCTGCGGGTCGGCAGTGAAGACGGCGTTTCGAGGTCGAGCAGCCGTGGTAATACTCGGCCAAAACCACTGGCATCGAGCACATATTGCGCCTCAACTTGGTACAGCTCGCCCTGCTCGTTACGCACAGTTAAACGTGGTGCGGCAGTTAAATCTATCGCCTCAACGGTTTCACCGTAACGGATCTCCACCCCAAAGCTTGCCGCAGTATCGGCCAGCAATTTGTCGAAGTTTGCCCTTTGCACTTGGAAGGTTGTGCCCGGTCCTGGGGTAAATTTGTCGGTAAAGTCGAAGGTGGTATACACCCCATCGCGTCGGAAGGCGGCGCCATTTTTATATTGGAATCCCGCCGCATTCAGCGCTTCTAACATGCCCGCTTCTTCAATAAATTGCATGCAGCAGGGCAGCAGGCTCTCGCCGATAGAAAAGCGTGGAAAGTGTTGTTTTTCTAGCACTAATACCCGTTTGCCTTGCTTATGCAATAGGCTAGCGGCAATCGAGCCCGAGGGGCCTGCACCAATAATGGCCACATCGACGGAAAGGGAGTGAGACTGTGTGGAGCTTGCAGCGGTAGATGTGGACATTTAAATAACATTCCTTGTAGGTATCGAGACCTTGTTGGTGGTTAAAACCTGACTGGTGGTCAAAATCAATGGCGAAAGTACAAAGGTAAACCCTATGCCGAGGGATAGGGTTAATCCAAAATAATGAATAGCTTGGGTTTGGCTAAAGGCGAGTAAGCCAAAGGCCAATAGGGTCGAGCAGGCGGACATAAACACCGCCATCATCACTGCCTTGCCATGTTGCGCTGCAGAGGCAAAGAACAAACTGTAATCTATCCCAATCCCGAAGACTAAAATCAGCGCCAGCGCATGAAACAAGCTTAAGGGCGAGCCGACTAAGCCTAAAATGGCCAAGGTGAGTACCGCAGCCAGCGCGGGTACTGCGACCACTAGGGTGGCTCTTTTAACGCCAAAGCTCAGGCTAAATAGCAAAAGGGCGATAACGAGCGCCAGCCCCAATAACTTGAGGGTAAGCAGGCGATAATGCCCCATCACGGTGGAGATATCCGCCACCTTATCAATAAGCTGTACCTGCGGATCCTCGGCAAAGCGCGCCTTGAGGGCCGCAATATCTTCAATACCACCAAGCAGCACTATGGCGCCATGGCTATCGTTCCCTAGGTTGGCATTATCAGGACTGATCGTTGGCTCTGTTGAGTGCCCAATCGGCGCTAATTCCTGTGGTGCAAGCCAGAGTGGGGCTAACTGCTTGCCTAGGCCAAGTTCGAAAAAATCCGTCGGGGTGATATAGCTATCCTTGGCGGCAAGATAGGCGGCAGAAAGCTCTGGCGCTAGGCCGTCATCTAGGCCAATGCTGTTTAGCACTGTGGGTAATTGCGACTGGTAAATCTTGCCCTGCAATTGATACGCCGCATCCTGCTTTTGCTTGCTCGGCAGATAACGGCTGAGGCTGACATAGTTGCCCAGCTCTTGCTGTTTAATGGCGGCATCGAGCTGCGGACTTAGGGCTTCGAGTCGTTGCAGTAAGGCTTCTTCGCTGGGCGCGCGCACCAATAAAAACTGGTTATCCGTGCCGCCACTGAGTAATTTTCTGAGCTTGTCTTCAGGCTCAGTCACGCTCGCAGGGCTTTGCTGTAAATGGCGAATATCATCGTCGACGTTAAGCTTGCTGATCCCCAACAGGCAGACTCCCACGAGCACTAAGGCAAACAGACTCAATCCCCATGGCGAGACCAGTTTATTGGAGAATCCGGTGAGTCTCGCAAGATAAGCTTGCGCGAGGGTTAACGGACGCTCTCCCGAAGGTAACTTGCTGTCCGCCAATAATGGATAGGCGAGCACTAACGTCAGGTAGGCGCCGAGTAAGCCTGAGGCGCAGAAAATCGCTACCTGCTGCATGCCGGGAAATGGCGCTAAACCGATACCGACATAGGCCAAGGCACTGGTGATAAACGCGAGTGACACTGTGGGGAAAATATAGGCCACGGTCGCCTGCGCGCTTCGCTCATTATCGCTTAACCGCTCGCAGTAAAAATGGAAGCTGTAGTCGATGGCAATCCCAATCAGGCTAGTGCCAAAGACGAGAGTGAGTAAATGCAGTTCCCCGAACACACTTAAGGTAAAAGTCACCGCCAGCAGCAGGCCGCTGCCTATGGTCACCATCGCCAACAAGAGTGGCATCACGGAACGAAAGGCGAGCCAAACCAATAACACTACGCCAAGCAAAGAGGCGAGGCCGAGGACAGAGATTTCACTCTTAGCGGTATTGGTGGCCTCGATGGCATGGAACAGCGCTCCCGCCTGTAATACTTTAATACTGGGGTATTGCGCGCTGACGGCATTCAGTGCCTGAGTCAGTGCCGCTTGCTGGCGTAATTGCGCATTAGGGTTAAAGGCACTTTCTGTGCCCTTTGCCATCACAATGGCGGCCACGCCTTCACTATTATCAAGACCTTGTTTGGTATCAACACCTTGTTTGGTATCAACACTTTGTGGATGAGCAAGTAAAATCCCTTGGCTTGCGCTCAGCTTCGAGCTGGGCGCAAGGGCGAGCAAATTGTCGGGGAACAACAGCAAAGGATCTTGGGTTAAGAGTTGGCTATTGGCATAACTAAAGGCGTTGTAGAGCTGCTGAGTGGCTGAGGCAATTAAGCGCTCGAGGCCATTATGGCTTAAGGCATCGGTTTGCTCAGGCGTGAGCAGTTTAAAGCGATAGGGGAAATAAAATTGCCCTAGGGCTTCACCCATTTGCAGATCGGCGCTGCGAATATCGGTAAAGGCGGTGTTTTGAGTCTTAAGCTGCTCCATCAGGAGTGTGGCCGCCGCAATCGCCTGAGGCTCATCCTCGGCAATCAGGGCGAGATACACTTGATCGGCGAGTGTCGATTCCACTTGTTCGAGTGCGCGCGCCGTGAGTGCGTCCTGCTGAAGATGGGGCAACATGGCGAGAATATCGCTTTGAACCTTTGCCCCATTTTGCCACAGTTGCAGCGTCCACAGGCTCGCCGCCAGCATTAAACACAACCAAATAGCGAAGCGCCATTTAGTTGAGGTTTGCATCAGGCTATGGCCAATACGCGTGGCAATCTTGGGCGCCATGATTTTGCCTTACTCCCTTGAACCCGCGTCTTTAGGCGTTGTCTGGCTGATGGCATATTGGGCTAACTCAGCCTCACTCAGTGGACCTTGGCGCAGCTCGCTAAAATCGATACGGGTGATATCCTGCGGACTCACACTCGGATTGGCGCTGAGCAGCACTAAGGCGTGTAGAGTATCGCTGCCTTCGAGCACCATGTGGGCGATAGCCTTCTTCATCAGCGGATCTTTTGGGGTTAATCCCAACTGCCAGTTTGCGCTGCCTGAACTTGAGTTTTCTTGTGGCGACTTGCCTTGCGCTAAGGGCTCTTGGGCGAAAAAGTGCAGTTCGAAGTTTGCACTTAAACCCGAAATATCGCCGCCCAGCATGGCATTTACTAGACTCGGTAATAAATCCCCCATGGCCGCTGCGCTTGCGGAAGCATCGGCTTGGCTGATTTGCACTCGCCCTTGGCTATCTTTTTGGATCAGTTGCTTATCTTTTAAAATCAGCAGGGATTCGAAGGGGCTAAGTTGTTGCCAGATAAGCCCTTGTGCCTTGTCGAACACAAACTGGCCTTGGCTCATTAGGGGCTTTTTCAGTACTTTAAGCTGACGCGATTGCACAAAGTGGCCGCGAACCGTCTCGCCAAGATTGAGCTTTTGGCTGAGGGCGAGTAATGCAGCGTTATCTGCGCCTTGAGCGAATAGCGTTTGGTACTGGCTTGCCCCTGTGAGGTTTGAACCAGCTAGGTTGGTATCGGTGAGGCTCTGCGCCTGTACCGATCCAAGCAGCAGTGTGCAGCTTAATAGTAGGCTTTGGCAGAACCATTGCGCCCACTTAGCTCGTGGCCGATTTGTAAAGAGGGCAATCATTCGCTATCCGCCTTTACAAGCAGCGGGGCGATTTTGCTGCGGAATATCTCTGGCGTCACAAAGCACATTTCTTGGCTCGTCATATCCACTGCCGCCTGAATGGTATAGCCCTTAGTAATGCGCTCACCCGTTGCGGTATCACGGATTTGATAATTGATTTTTAAACGATTTTCCCACTCGACTAACTCGGCGCGCACGGTAATGTTTTGCTCGAAGGTGCTGGCTTTAACGTATTTGATCTGCAAATCAATAATTGGCCAAGCGTAGTTCGAGGCCTGCATTTGGCGATAGTTGTAGCCTAACTCGTCGAGCAATTTGCAGCGGGCAATCTCGAAATAACGCAGGTAATTACCATGCCAAGTGATCCCCATCGAATCCACATCGTGGAAAGGGATCTGCATGTCCATTTCTATGCTGAGCAAGGATTTCATCGGCACACTTCCCATTCGCCCGCTTGGATTTTCGCAACGGTTTGGCGCAGCACGGCTTCGAGCGGTCTGTCTTCGACTAATGGCTCAAAATCGGCGCGCACTTGGGCGAGTGTGGTCGCTAGCGATGGAGTCAGCGAAGCTTCGTCTAACTCGTTTTGTGTGATACGCAGACCAATGCCTTGAGTCATAGTGAGCAAGGCCGCGGCGGCGACTTGTTCTGTCAGCTGTAATACGCGCATACAGTCACGGGCGGCGATAGTGCCCATGCTGACTTTATCTTGGTTATGGCATTCGGTTGAGCGAGAGAACACGCTCGCAGGCATAGTGTGCTTGAGCGCCTCTGCCGTCCAGGCCGAAACGCCGATTTGTACCGCCTTAAAGCCATGGTTGATGGCGCGGCGTGGCCCTGTTGAACCCGAGAGATTAGCGGGTAAACCGTTGTTAAACTTAGGGTCCATCACTAATGCCATTTGGCGGTCGATGAGATCGGCGATGTTGGCTACAGTGTTTTTTAAGGAGTCCATCGCAAAGGCAATGTGTCCACCGTAGAAATGGCCGCCATGGAGAATATGCTCGCCTTCACCATCGACTATGGGATTATCGTTGGCGCTGTTAACTTCGGTTTCGATAAATTGGCGCATAAAGGGCAGCGCATCCTGCAATACGCCAATGATGTGCGGCGCGCAGCGGATGGAATATCTGTCCTGCAGACGATCTGAATTGCGGGGGTGAACATGGTGGTTCAAATCTTCCCGTATCCAAGTGGCGATTTGGTTTTGTCCCGGATGGGGTTTGGCGGCAGACAGAATATCGTCGAAATGGTTCGAGTTACCTTTGAGGGTTAACGACGCCATGGCGGTAATGCGGCTGGCTAAACGCGCTAAATATTGTGCGCGATCAAAGGCTAAACAGGCTAATGCCGTCATCACCGCCGTGCCATTCATCAGGGCTAAGCCTTCCTTGGGGCGCAGCACATGGGGCGTGATGTTCAGCTCGCGGTAAACCTCTTGGGTGGCTCTGCGCTCGCCCTTATAAATCACTTCGCGCTCGCCGACTAGCACGGCGGCCAAGTAAGACAATGGCGTTAAGTCACCGCTGGCGCCGACCGAGCCTTCCTCTGGGATCACCGGCACAATGTTGAGATTGAGCAAGTTTTCGATGCGTTTTAACAGTTCATAGGTCACGCCGGATTTGCCAATGGCGAGGGAGTTTAAACGGCAAGCCATTACGGCGCGCGCCTGCATGACACTTAATACTTCACCTAGGCCACAGCCATGGAAGCGGGATAAGTGCAGTGGCAACTCATGGACTAAGTCGAGACTCACGTTGACAGTGCAAGAGTCGCCATAGCCAGTGGTGACTCCGTAGACCACACCTTCTTCGTGTAGCAGGCTGTCGATAAAGCGGGCGCCCTTTTGGATATACGCTTGGTAATCGGCATCATCACAGAGTTTGACTTTAGCACCCTTAGCAACGGCGACGACTTGCTCTAATGTGAGTAACTGACGGCCAAATTCGATTGGCGACTCAGCGGTTGTCGTGTGAGTAACTGCGTGGCTCATAAATGCTCTGTCCTGTCTGTAGTGCGCTCCTGCTCCGGGAGTGCTGCTGTCGTTTGTGGGGCGGGTGTCGCGCGGTTGACCTTGCTATCGTCCCGCCAAAAATCAAAAAAGTTAAACCACTGCAAGGGCTCACGTCTTGCGTAGTGTTCGAGGCGTGAGCTGTAGTTATGCACTGCCTGTTGTAGTCGTTCCATTCGCCCTGCACGTGGCCCTTTGAGGCTGTTGCTAAAGTGCTCTAAATGCACGCGATATCGCCCTTGTTCGCGCAGGCAAAACATCAAGTACACTGGGCAATCCAACAGGCCGGCTAGAATAAATGGCCCCTGCGGGAAGGCTGCCTCTTCACCCATAAATGGCGCATATACCACGCGTCCTTGGGAGTGGGATGAGGTTCTATCGCCAGCAATCACCACTAGCTCACCGTCTTCAATCTTTTGCTGTAGCAGCATAGAGGTGGCGGGATTAAGCTCGGTCACTTGGATCAAATTCAGCGTGCTATCTGGGTTTAATTGCTTGAGCACATTATTAAAGTTTTCTGCATGGCTAGTTAACACCATGACATTCACTTTGATCTTGCGCTGGTGGATTGAAATCGCGCGGCACAGCTCGAGGTTGCCTAAGTGGGAAACCAATAACACCGCACCTTTGCCGCTTTCTAGCTGATCGGCCAGCACTTGGCGGTCGGGAAAATCCACTTGGCTTAATTGAATGCGGTCGCACCAGGCATCGATTCTATCTAGCGCCGCATTACCAAAGGCGAGAAAGTGATTCAGGCTGTCGCGCCAGCCAACGGGCTGATTCAATTGGGGATGTTGCGGTTCGAGACGTTGCACGCGGCGCAGAAAATCCAAAGAGGCTTCACGGCTGACTTTGCCCGTCAGGAAGAAATAGCAAATCACCGGATACATAATGGCGCGGCACAACCAATGGCCGCCGAAACGGTAGCTTTCGACCAACAGTTTTATGCCCCAATAACTGCCGCGCTCCTTCATCCCCGACCAATGGGTTGAGGTTTTATCCTTCTGGGGCGATTGAGCCTTCTGTTTACGGCGCAGCAGTTGTGGCAGGCGCTTTAACATGCCGAAAAATAATCGGGTGTGCAGCTTAGTGATGCGCACATTGTCGGCCACACCTTGAAAGTGGCTGACGCCGTTTTCGGGATAAATGACCTTAGTGGGGTGAAACAGAATTTCCACCCCTTGCCAGTAGAGTTTGACTAGGATTTCGATATCAAAATCCATCCGCTCCGTGAGGGCGTGCTGGCTTAATAGACGCTCGGTGGCGGCTAAGGGATACACCCTAAATCCGCACATAGAATCTTGAATATCAAAGCTTAAGGTTTCGACCCATACCCAAAAGTGGGTGAGGTAACGGCCGTAGAGTCGCCCCTTGGGGACGGACTCATCGTACTCTGGCTTGCCCGAGATCAGCGCATCCGGCTTGGCCTGTGCCTTGGCGAGCATGGCGGGGATATCACTTAAATTATGCTGGCCATCGGCATCGACCTGCAGCGCATGGGTAAAGCCATCGCGATAGGCACGGCGAAGCCCCGTCATCACAGCCGCCCCCTTACCACGGTTGTAGGGGTGTTGCAGTAGCGTCACCCAGTCGTGTTGCTCCGCCAAGGATTGCAGCAGATAGCGGGTCTCATCGTTGCTGCCATCGTCAATTAAATAGCAGGGCAGATTGAGGGCGGCGAGCTCGGCCAAGGTCTGGGCGATCGCGGCGCTATGATTATAATTGGGGATCACCAGTGCTAACTTGATTGGCGTAACGCCCATTAAATCACTCGGCGGGACTAGCATGGTGTCGCTCATACCGTCGCTCACAGGGACGCTCCATCATCTTGCTGACTCGCAAAGCTGATACGCCCGGAGGCATAGCGGTGGTCGCCATCGCTGTAGGCAAAGGTTAACTTCTCTTTGGCGGCATTATGGCTAATGGCTAAGGTCACTTCCTGCCCTGGCAGAATAAGCTGTTGAAACTTTAGCACTTCTAAATTAGCGACCGCAGTGTTGTAACCAAAATGCTCGCAACCTAAGCGCACGGCCCAATCGAGTTGGGTCACGCCGGGGAGTACGGCTTGCTCGGGAAAATGGCCGTTAAAATACTCGAGATCGGCGGCCACGAGTAGGCGTAATTCAATACTATCAGTGCCTACCTGTGATGCGAGGATCGGCGGTAAACTCGACTTAATCATGGTCAAATAACTCAACTAACTGGGCGGTGACACGCTTACCCTGAGTGTTTAACGGTAAGGTTTCGGGGTAACGCCAGCGGCGCGGCAAGGTCACGCGCTCGAACTGTGTCAGTAGATGCGCTTTTAACGCGTTGTTGATACTGAGTTTTCCCTGCTCTTGGTGCACGCTTCGGCCCAATGGCGATAGGGTAATCACCGCCCCTAACTGGGATTTAAACTGGGGCAATACGACCAAGGCGGCCTGCTCGACATAGGCGTGGCTACAGAGCAAGGTCTCCATTTGCGCCAAAGAAAGACGTTTTTCTTCAATCTTAACGATGCGGTCGAGTCTTCCCTTGAGCCTGAATTGGCCATTGGCCGTCGGCTCGATTTTATCTTCGCAACGTAACCATTGATCGTCGGCCAAATAGGGTGACTTCAGCAGCAGGGCACCATCGTCAGCGTCTTGGTCTATGGTAATTTGTTCAAACACTTGCCATGGTTCGTCGGCCTCGTGTTGACGACGATAGGCGATACCGCCGGTTTCGGTGCTGCCGAATATCTCTATGGGTAAATGGCCATAGCACTGGGCAACCCCTTGGGCGGCGGTGAAACTTAACGGCCCGCCGGAGCTGAAGACTAAGCTGGGTGAGCGCAGTTGGCGTTCGTGTTCTAGCGCCTTAGGCAAACGGGATAATTGCGCAGGGCTACTGATCAGGCACAGGTTTGGTAACAAGGCGGTGTAGTAGCTTAAGGTCTCAGGATATTCGATCTGCTCGCTTAAAAAAGGGCGACTGGCGGCTAATGGCCAGAGGATTTTAAACAACAAGCCGTAGATATGCTGATGGGAAACGGTCGAGACCACACTGCAATGGGGCAAATGTTCGGCGAAGGTGTGCTCGAGCACTGTCACTTCGGCATCGAGCTGCCTTAAGCTCTTGCGAATCGCCTTTGGCTCGCCGCTGCTGCCCGAGGTAAAGAGCACCAGTTCACCAAAGGTGTCGCTCTCGGGCCAAGATTTTGTGGGCAGACTCAGCTCTTTATTCAATAGGATAAAGGCGTGGCTCTCGCACAGCGGTTTGTCTGACAATATGCCTTCAAACTGATGGGTCAGCTCACTCAGGGTACCCGTTTGGGTGTTGGGTGGCAGAATAATTTCCTTGCCCGCCAACAGTGCGGCACATAAACCCACAGCAAACAGATCGCTGGTATCACTCGCCAGTAACCATTTTTGTTCAGGCGCTTGGCGCAGCTGTTCGTAAAAATGCGCAACCTGATTGGTAAACAGGGCACCTGTGACTATGTCATGGTGATTAAAGCTGATCAGTTGTTGGGCGAATGGCCCTTGGGTTAACCAGTTTTTGAGTAGTTGTGTCATGTTTTCTTCAACCAAAAGCTGCGATATAACCATTCCCCACCGAGGAGCAGTCCCATGAGTACGTATGCAATCAAACCGTTATACAAGGTCCAAGTTGCTAGGCTGGTAAACGCGGCGGTATAGGCCGCCACAGTGCCGTTTAGGATAAATAGGCCACACCAAAGCAGGGTGACTTTTTTAAGATAACCTATGGCTTCATCCGGCAAATCGGGCTCTTTGAGCCGTGCGAGCCGCTCTATCATGCTAGGACCTTGGTATAGCGAGTAGCTAAATAGGGCTAACATGGTGAGGTTTATCACCACTGGGTAATACAAGAGCCAGTCGCTGCGTTTGGCGACAAAACTGCCCGCTGTGAGCCCAATCCCCACAAGCAAAGGCAAAACTAAGGTTTTAACCTTTTGCTTTTGCAGCATTAAACGCACAACCAACAAGAGGCATAGCACTAAGGCTATGGTGCCTGCTGGCAGATAATTCAGTCCTAAATACACGGCGACTGGATAAGCAATCAGCGCGAGTGCGGTTAGTACTTGTAGCAGGACACGCATTAGTCTTTAACTAGGCCTTCAATGGCGTTAACCACATCGTTGACTGTGCGTACAGATTTAAACTCGTCGGGCTGAATTTTCTTGCCTGTGAGCTGCTGCAGCTTAATCACTAAGTCGACTGCATCTATGCTGTCTAGATCTAACTCTTGATAGAGATTCGCCTCTGGCGTAATAGCATCGGCATCGATTTCAAACTCATCCACCAAAATCGTGGTCAACATAGCGAGGATTTGTTCGCGGTTTTGCATCTTCCTCTCCTACGGACGTTGTGATTCGATGAAGTTAGCTAGGCTGGCGACGCTGTAAAAATGCGCCTTAGTGCTATCCGAGTTGGCTTCGATTTTCACATCAAATTTTTTCTTGATGGCTAAACCCAGCTCGAGCGCGTCGATCGAGTCGAGTCCAAGTCCCTCACCAAAGAGCGGTGCATCTGTGTCGATATCATCAATACTGACGTCTTCTAAGTCGAGGCAGTCGATGATTAGCTGTTTAATTTCGTTGTGTAAAGTCATAATTATTTTCGAGTTGTTGTTGATAGTATTGTTCAAGATCCCGGGTTAATTGCCGAGCCATTTTTGCATGCTCACCCAAAGGTGCTTGATAGTTTTGGTGAGAAATTGTGTTACCGATTTCGACAGCCATTCCCATGGTTTGCCTTGGGATCTCATACCAAGGTTGTTCCTTTGTCAAACCTCGCACATTAGTGCGCAAAACCACAGGTAAAATATCGGCTTGGGTGCGAATGGCGATATTGGCAGCACCGCGGGCGAATTCGTTAATGCTGGCACCAAATACTGTGCGTGTGCCTTCGGGGAAGATAATTAAATTGGTGCCACGGGAGAGCACTTCGCGGCAATCTTCGAGCATCAGTTCGGCGCCGCGATTGGGAATATATCCTGCGCAGGATACGACTCCGCGTAAGAAGGGATTGCGCCACAGACCCTGTTTGACGATACAGCCCGCATTGGGCATCAAGCTTATCAGCACTACCACATCGACTAGGCTTGGGTGATTGGCGATCACTATCATGCCCTTGGCATTGCGTAAAAGCTCAGCATTATGAGTGCTGACTCTGATCACCCCTGCCCAAGTCAGCATGGCTACAAAGCCTTTAAACATAGTGTGCACGGCCTTTTGTACCCGGATTATCCGTTCCTCGGGTGTGCCTGGCCAAAAACGCAGCAGAGGCAAGATGGTTAACGAGCTTAACAGTCCACCTAGGCCAAAGGCGATGTAGCAACTGACGCCGCCGAGCCAACGGGGGATATAGTTGATTCCCGCGCGGCGTTTTTCAGGCAGCGTATAAGCGACATTAAATTCAGCATTGTGTGGCACGGGATTAGGCATGCGCTAGGCTCCAGTGCCAGTGCGACAAGCAGCCGGCAATATCCTGTGAGGTTGCCAGCGCGTGGATCAACATGCCATAGGATAGCGGTGTGGCGTTTTGTTGCTGATCGGCTGTCAGTTGGCTTAGGGTGAGGGTTACGGTCGCATTTTGATCGGCAGGTGCTAGGGTAAATCCTAGGGCTAAGGGCAACTCAAATTCTTGGGTATATTCATCGTAGACTGGCGGGACGGGATCATCGCCAAACACCAATAGCAGTGGCTCTGCCGATTGGTGCAACTGGGCGTAGGCTTCCACCATGGCCTGGGAGAGGGTTTCTGTGCCCGCGGCAATTGAGGTCGAAGGGGCAGTGTTATTGGTCAAAATGCCAAAAATACCGCTGCTAGTGTTGTGCACTGACTGACTAAAACCTAAGGGAGAAAGTGGTTGTTTTTCAATAATATCTTCGAGTAAACCAATGGTACGATGCAGTTCGCCGTGGCGAGAAGCAAATATCGAGCGACAATTAGAGGCCGCCTCACATTGAAAACAGACATCCAGCATCATTTTGGTTAAGCGACTAAAGCGCCTACGCTGCATGGCGGGGACTTGGGGAAGTACAGGGGAAATACCCTCGAGGTCATCTTTGCTCGTGTCAGCCGAGTGCTTGCACCAAGTTTGCCAGTCATCATGATGTGGATACTTTGGCGCCCATGCGCCCCAAGATAGGATGCTGAATCTGAGTTGCACTACTTTGCCTCGACACTATTTAAAGCTGTCTTAGTTATCCCTAACTAAGCGAAAAATATTAATGAATTGATAGGCCTATAGCTTGTCTACGCGTTGGATAAATCGCGCCAATTCCCCGATGAATGTGCGGCTTATTCTACACTAAGTCCTTAGTTTTAATGAAGCCATTTGCATTGTGATGGTTAATAAAATGCAATCAAGCTCCTATTTATCACGCCAAAGTAACATTCGTTTCAATGGTGGCGTTTTGGAAGGCTGAGGATAAAGCGTGTGACTGAACCTGAGTTGAACAGACCTTCAGATCCTATTTTGAATGTAAAAAAGGCGCACGAGGCGCCTTTTTAGATGGGATTATGGCATTACTGCGCGAGTTGATTTTCCAGTTTACGCAGGGCCGCTTTCACTTTGCGGGTGTTTTCTGGCCCCATGCGGATCATCAGTTTTTGCGCGCTCGGTAACGCTTCTAAGTTGGGATCCACGAAGCGATAGTTCACGCTAATTGAACTCAGCTCAATAGGCTCCTCGATGATAGGAGCGGCGAGCATGATTTTAATGGCTTGCAGCATTCTGTCATCGAATTTCGCGTTGCTATAACCCAGTTCAGCAAAGGCTTCATTAAATAGTGGCGTAAGCTGTTTGTAGGTGTGCATTAAGCTGGCTTCATCCATGTTAGCAATCACAGTCGCGTAGGCATCGTATCTGTGGTAACTCTCTGGATTTAAATACACTTTGTCAGTGATTTCAGACACAGTGAACAGTTTTTCTGGGCCTTTGATTGGGCTGACTTTGCGGGCGAGATCGCCCTGCGCTAAGTTATCCACAAACACCACAAACTGACGGGCTAAATCCTGGTTCACTAAGGATGAACCGACCACGTTGTTATTGATGATCGCCAGCGCTTTTTGATGCACAAAGGCATCGCTTTCAGGCAGGCTGGGGACGACTTCTTCAGGTTCTGTAGGCTCTGTTGGTGTGACGGCGGTTTCGGTTTCCGTCGTAGTCGCCGTTGGTGTTTCGTTTTCCACCGGCGTGGCTTCAGGCTCTGTGCCTGTCTCGAGAGTCATAGGTTCAGATGAAGGCGGCTCGGGCAGCACTATGGGCGCATTGGGGATGAGCTTAGGTGAGTCATCTTTGGTGTAGTAATAATAACCTCCCGTAGATAGCAGGACGACGAGCACAATCGCAATCAAGGCAAAGCGATTACTGCTAGAGGAGGTTTCTTGAGGTGTAATTCTATCATCTTGATTAACTTGCATTTTACATCCTTCGCTTAAGTGTCAAGGTAACGGGGTGAATACATGCAGCTAACATTTAAAGTGCAAGTGCCGCCGAGTTGTTGGCAGCAGGTTCATTGTGCAAGTTTCCACGCGCTTGTCCATAGCGGTTAGCTGAACAGGCTGAATTTATTTTACCTTGAAGGGGTTAGCTTAAGGTTTAGGCCTGAACATATTGTTGCCTGTGTCCAAGCCAACGATGAATAATGGCATCGACCGACTCTGGCGCTTGCGACATCACATGGCTTGCCAGTTTTTGGATATGTGGGATAAGCGCCTGATCGCGGACGAGGTCGGCAATTTTCAGCTCAGCCAGTCCTGTTTGCTTAGTGCCCAGTACTTCGCCTGGCCCACGGATCTCTAAGTCTTTTTGCGCAATAACAAAACCATCATTACTTTGCCTGAGTACATTTAACCGCTGGCTTGCAGTTTGGCTCAATGGCGCCTTGTAGAGTAACACACAATGGCTCGCCACGGCACCGCGACCTACGCGGCCACGCAGCTGGTGCAACTGAGCAAGACCCAGCCGCTCGGGGTTTTCGATAATCATCAAGCTGGAGTTGGGGACGTCGACGCCGACTTCAATCACTGTGGTTGCCACCAATAAATGGATAGTTCCCGCCTTGAAGTCGGCCATAATTTTTTGTTTTTCGGCGCTTTTCATCCGGCCATGGACTAATCCTATGCTCAGTTCTGGCAGCGCTTGGCGTAATTCTTCGGCGGTATCTTCCGCCGCTTGGCACTCGAGAACTTCGGATTCTTCAATCAGGGTGCAAACCCAATAGGCTTGGCGTTCATCCGTGACGACACTGTTGCGAACTCGCTCTAGCACCTCATTGCGACGCGAATCGGGAATGGCGACAGTCGTCACGGGTGTACGTCCCGGTGGCAATTCATCGATAATCGAGGTATCCAAATCGGCGTAGACCGTCATGGCCAAGGTACGCGGAATGGGGGTTGCCGTCATAATCAACTGATGTGGATGAAAACCTTGGTTAATGCCTTTTTCCCTGAGTCCCATCCGTTGGTGAACCCCAAACCTGTGCTGTTCATCGATAATGATTAAAGCCAACTTGTTGAAGGTGACCTGTTGCTGGAAGATGGCGTGGGTGCCTATCACCATTTGCGCGGCGCCCGATTCAATATCTTCTAAAGATTGCGCCCGAGCTTTGCCTTTGAGCTTGCCCGCTAGCCAACCCACTTTTAATCCCAGAGGCTCAAACCAGGCGGCAAAGTTTGCCGCATGCTGCTCGGCGAGCAATTCGGTGGGTGCCATCATGGCCACTTGATAGCCATTTTCGATGGCTTGCAATGCGGCGAGGGCGGCGACTAAGGTTTTACCCGAGCCAACATCCCCTTGGACTAAACGCATCATGGGGTGTGGTTGTCCTAAATCTTTGCCAATCTCGGCGACGACTCTTTGTTGTGCGCCCGTGGGTTTAAAGGGCAATGAGGCGAGAAAGGGATTCAATAGCTGGCCGCTGGCGTGCATGGCCACGGCGGCGTCGAGATTGCTGCGCTGCCTGAGTCGCAGCATGCTGAGGTTATGGGCGAGCAGTTCTTCTTGCACTAGGCGTTGCTGCGCCGGGTGTTGGCCGAGCTCCAAGTCAAATTGCGATATCCCTGCGTGGGGGCGGTGCAGGGTTTGCAGCGCCTGTTTCAGGCTCATGCTGTTGGGCTGCAAATTGGCGGGTAATAACTCGGTCAAACCGCCGTCTTCTAATAATTCGAGGGCTTGCTCGGTAAGCTTAATCCAGCTCGCCTGTTTGAGTCCTTCTGTCGTTGGATAAATAGGCGTGAGGGTATCGCTTAAATGAATATCTTCACCGGGATACACAATTTTGTACTCGGGATGGACGATTTCTGCCTGATGATTGCCACGGCGAATTTCACCGTAGGCGCGGATCATTAAACCATTTTGCATCGCATTGCGTTGCGCCATCGAAAAGTTAAAAAAGCGCAGGCTCATGCTGCCGGTATTATCCCGCACATTGCACACCAGCATGCGTTTGCGGCCTTGAATGATTTGCGTCGACTGGATTTCGGCTTCAATGGTGCCGTAATTACCCGGCATTAAGGCGGCAATAGGATAAATTTGGGTGCGGTCTTCGTAGCGCAGGGGTAAGTGAAACAGCAGATCTTGTACTGTTGTGATGCCGAGCTTGGCGAGTTTTTCCGCGACCCTTTTGGCGACACCTTTGAGGTCGGTGATCGGAACAAGATCCAATTGCTGCAAGTCGTTAGCGCTCAATCACTGTGAATTTATACATATACTAACAGAGAATAAGCGTAAGGCAATCTTGGGCTTGACCGTGGTTAGAGGTTGAGTGGAGAAGATGGCGAGGATATTTAACATTCACACCAAAGGATGAATTTTATCTAATGAGATTCAATTATCATTATTAAAATGAATATTCTATGTTATTAAGTTCACTTTTTATTATTTTGTGGTTTAATCAAATAATTGGTTGTCATTGGACATTTTTAGTAATGATTCGGTAGCAAGGTTGTGAATCGAAAATAATAAAGTGACCTCTAGTGACGGAACACATTTGGGGAAACACCGTCGAGGAGAACTCGCCTTTGCGTCTATGGTATTTGAGTTGTTTATTTATAGGCCTGCTGTGTTCCACATTGCCTGCATGGGCCAAATTAGAGGTGGCCTTTTTTAACCCAGGCGCTGCAACGGATAGCTTTTGGGGCGATGTTGATAAATTAATGGAGGTAGCTGCAACTCAGCTCGATATTAATTTAAAAATTATCCATTCAGACCGTAATCATTTTAAAATGATTACCCAGTTAGAGGTATTATTAAACTCTTCCTCACCCGTACCTACTCATATTATTTTAGTGAATGAGAAGCAGTCAGCAATAAAAATGTTGCAGATGCTTTATCGCTATCCCATATATGTACAGCTGATATTGAATGATATTTCTGTGGCTGAGCGGGAAACCTTATTAGCAGATCCGCATTGGCGAACCTATTTATTACCCGCCATTATTCCCGATAACTATGCGATTGGTGCAGAGACGGCTAAGACCCTATTAAGTGGTTTACAGGATAAAAAGGCTAAGGTTTTATTAATTTCGGGCGATAAGTCTACGCCCGCATCTGTGCTACGTACCCAAGGTGCGAACGATCACTTTTTTATGCAACCGAATGTCACTGTTACCCAAACCGTGTATGGCCAGTGGCGTGAAGACATAGCTTATGGGCAGGTTCTAACACTACTTTCACGTTACCCTGATTTAAATCTGATTTGGACTGCAAGCGATAATATGGCTATGGGGGTGGTAAAAGCTTTGAACGAAAAAGGACTTAGGCCTGGGCGTGATGTGCTGGTGAGTTCAGTGAATACCTCCGCAGAGATTTTACAGCTTCGCCAATCGCAGCAGATCACTACATTGGGTGGCGGGCACTTTTTAGCGGGGGCCTTAGGGTTAGTGCAGCTAAAACATTATCAAGCGACTCATGACTACTACCCCTATACTGATATACAACTTTTTAGTGTACTAAATCCGAATTCTGATTTTTATCGGATGTTAGTGAATCGGGATTGGGTGGGGATTTTTCAAACACAGATTTTGGATAAGTTGCCACAACAATAAAACAATAATTAGGTATCCATGAAGTTTCGTAATCATTCCATCAGTCATAGAATGACGCTCACTATTATTGGAGTGAGTTCGTTTTTTGCTGTCCTGACTATGTTGATACAGTTGATATGGAACTATCAGGAGAGTATAGATAAAACCACTGCGGATATTCGTGAATATTCTGAATCTATCTTACCTACTGTGGCTAAATCACTTTGGGATGTTGACCATGGTTTGTTATCGGATTTGCTTTCCGGCCTAGGGATGATGCCTATGGTGGCGAGTGTCAACCTAGAAAGTGTGGATGGTGTGACGATACAAATGGGAAAATCCATAGAAGCCCATCATGATGCAAACCAAACCCTGTTCTATTATCCGGTCAAATATCAAGATCAGCAGATAGGTATGCTGATCGTTGGCTTAGATACTAATAAGTTGTACTACGAATTGTGGCAGCAGCTGATTTTTATTGTGTTAGGCAACGGATTTAAAACCCTGATAATGATTTACCTTATCCTCACACTGGTACGTTTATTGGTCACCAACCGCTTATCGGCGCTGGAGCGGTTTGCCAATCAAATTAATTTAAATTCCTTACCTAAGCTCAATGTTCCTATGAGTGTGATGCAACGCCCCGATGAGATTGGTTATGTCGCCCAGTCGCTACAGGCTATGTATCAACGCATCCGTAATGATTTAGCGATCAATAAGCGTCAACAACGGGCATTGCAACAGCAGCAGAACCAATTGGCGAGATTAGTCGATGAGCGGACTCAAGAGCTCAATTGGCAATCCAAGGCGAACCAATTATTAGCCGAAATCTCGTTGCAATTTTTAACCACAGACACTTCTAAATTGGATGAATCCTTAGTCGAGGTGTGCCGTCGTATTGGTAACTTGTTTGATGTTGAACGGGTGAGCATTATTGAGTTTACTCAGCAGCAAGCCCGGTATCGGAGTTTTTGGAGCTGTGAGCCGCAGGCGGATCTGGTCCAAGACATTCCTGTTGATATTGCGGCAGTGCTGGCACAAAAATTTACCTCAGAATCGACCTTAGTCATTGAGTCGGTTGATGAACTTGCGAATGACTCCCCCGAGGAATATCGGGCCTTATGCTCGGTCGGTATTTGCTCTATTGCTGCCTATGCGATTAAAAACAACAATCAACTCTTGGGGTTACTCTCGCTGTCTATGGTCAGCCGTCCATTAAACTGGAGTGTGCAAAAGAAGGTAATGCTGACGCAATTTGCGGCGGCACTGAACGAATTATTACTGCGGGAGGAAAAAGAGCGACAGATGCTCAGCCTGCAACAAGCCTTAGTGTCGGTGAATACCCAGTTGCGAGTCATGGCCGAGACTGATGAGTTAACAGGATTAAGTAACCGCCGCCCCTTCACCCAAACCTTAGAAGTCTTATTGCAGCAGCGGGCACCCATAGGCTTGCTGATGTTAGATATCGATTATTTTAAGAGTTACAACGATACCTACGGGCACCTGGAGGGGGATGAGGCGCTCAGACACGTAGCGCAGGCGTTAATGCAATCTGGTATCTTGCCGCAGGACAGTTTGCTTGCCCGTATTGGTGGAGAGGAATTTGCGATTATCCTTGAGCACATTACCCCTATCCAATTGGAGGCGATAGCAAACCAGCTCTGTTACCAAGTTGCCGCGTTGGATATTCCCCATCGTAGTTCTCCAAAGGGTAAGATTACCCTCAGTATTGGTGGCGTGTTTTTGCCCCTTGATACGGCCAAAAAGCTTACGTTGTCCGAGGTGCTACGCCGTGCCGATATTTGCCTGTATCGTGCCAAAGATCAGGGGCGTAATACCGTAGTAATTGATTCAAACCGTAATTGAATTTGCTTGCGTAAGCCTTATCTCCTCCAGCTTTGAACCTCGCGATCGGCGGATTTATTTCTGCTTTTGGCCTGCTATAATTGCCGCCCTTTATTTTTCATCTGTAGGTTCTGGCGTGTCAAAACGGGGCAAAAATACGGCAAGTGCGGTGTCGATTTTCAATATCGATGATTTGTCGACTTGGCAAAAATATCGCAAAGGCTTATGTGATACCTGTTATGCTACCTGCTGCACTTTACCCGTTGAGGTTACTGTGAGTGACTTAGTGCGCATGACCTTAGTGGATGAGTTTGAAGCAGAGGGTGATCTCAAAGCCATCGCTAAACGTCTGCAAAAAGCGCGCATAATCGACAACTTCAACCATAAAACGGCGATTTTTACCCTTGCCCGTATGGCGAACGATGATTGCTTGTATCTAGATAGCAAAACCCGCCGCTGCACCATTTATCATCAACGTCCCGAGACTTGCCGTAACCATCCGCAAATCGGCCCTAAAGCGAATCACTGCCCTTATCGCCCCCGTGAGTAAGCTTTTGAATATGGAATTGGTAGAGGGGTTCGAGGTGATAGCCGTCCAGCATTGCTTTAAACTGCCGATAAAACTAAATAGTAATCAATTCTTTATGATCTGAGCGTTTAGATATCAGCATCTAAAGAGGTTCCCGCAGGGTATTGGGTGACACCTTAGAGGTCAGCGTCTTAGGCAGTTCACCTGCCTGAGTTAAGGCTAGGAGCCCGCTAAAATCTCCTTACGGGCGATAAAGAATTTGCATCTGTGTTTGAGTCGCATTTGTGGATATGTTGCAGGGAATTTATTTCGTCGATGGGAATGTCTTTACGCCAGCCAAAGTGAGCGTAATTGAAGCCTTTGCTGCCGCAAACCGTGCCAAAATTAGCCAACTGATTGATATCATTTATATGAAATTGCGTGTCTAGTTCTGCTTTCAAATAAAAATAACTGGGTGTGAGGTAATAATAAGCAATAGATGGGATATAATCAGTAGCCCTTTGTCGGTTGAGCGATGCGCTCATTGCGGCATCTATGCAGCTATTTTTGACGTCTTTTAAACAGCGTAACCAAGGCAAAGTCAGTATTTCATAATCAATTCCAACGGGGTTAAAGGTGCGTTTTAGCAGGTCGATATCGTAGCCGCTAAGCGTGGAAGTCTTAATGCCATCTTGCCGAATATAATAATTAAATGATGGATATTCAGTATCTTCGACACAAAAGCGTAACCTAAATGGGGAAAGCTCATCGGTGCCATGGGCGGCAGGCGAGAGCAGTATCACGCATGATATGGCGATTAGCGGATATAATAAACGCATCATACTTTTTGAGCGCTGTGGCGATTTTTAAAAATGTAGTAAAGGGCTTAGCGACCGCTGGGTTCTTTTATTGCCACAGGCGTGAGCCGCTTTATTGGGCAAAATTCAACTGATCCGCGAAAATCACTGCGTGGGTCTGTGCAAGTAAGTCTAGTGTGAAACAAAAGGTGTTACATGAGTCTCTTAGATAACGTGATGATAATATTGGGCTTGATTGCCGCAAGTTGTTTCTTTTCCATGTCAGAAATTGCTTTGGCCGCATCACGGAAAATCCGTTTACGTCAGTTAGCCGATGAAGGCGATGCCAGAGCTGAAAAGGTGCTGCATTTACAGTCGTATCCCGGCAGCTTTTTTACTGTGGTGCAAATTGGTCTGAATGCTGTGGCCATCATGGGCGGTATTGTGGGTGAATCTGCATTTCGTCCGTATTTTTATCAATTCCTTTCACCTTGGTTAGCCGATCCTTGGTTGGGTCAGGTGAGCTTTTTGATGTCATTTTTACTCGTTACCAGTGCCTTTATTTTAGTGGCCGATCTCATGCCTAAGCGTATTGCGATGGCGATGCCAGAGCAGGTTGCCTTGGCTGTGGTTGGCCCTATGAGTTTTTGTATTGCCTTGTTAAGACCCTTAGTCTGGTTGTTCAATGGCTTGGCCAGCGCAATTTTTAAGTTACTGCAAATCCCCACGGCTCGAAATGATGAAATTACTTCCGATGATATTTACGCGGTAATGAACGCGGGTGCGGAAGCTGGTGTGCTCGACAAGGGAGAACAACAGATGATGGAGAACGTGTTTGAAATGCAAACCGTTTCAGTCACTTCCGCCATGACGGCCCGTGAGAGCTTAGTGTATTTCTTACTGCAGGACAGTGAAGAGGATATCAAACGTAAGATTGCCGAAGATCCCCACACCAAGTTTTTAGTCTGTGACGGCCAATTGGATATGGTCAAAGGTTTTGTGGATGCGAAGGAACTGCTGATCCGTGTCATTAACGGTGAGAAAATTACCTTAAAAGACAATAGTCTCGTGCATACTTCTTTGATTATTCCCGATACCTTAAGCCTTTCTGAGGCGATGGAATACTTCAAAAACAGCCGTGCCGATTTCGCCGTGGTGATGAATGAATATGCCCTGGTTGTCGGTATTGTCACCACCAACGATCTGCAACGGGCAGTGATGGGGGCTTGGTCGCTACATGAGAGCGAAGAGCAGATTATTGCCCGTGATGGCAATTCTTGGTTAGTGGATGGGGTCACACCCATTACCGATGTGATGCGCGCTTTCGATATTGAAGAGTTCCCCCACAGTCAAAATTACGAAACCATCGCCGGTTTTATGATGTATATGCTGCGTAAGATCCCCAAGCGCACCGACTTTGTTAACTATGCAGGTTACAAGTTTGAAGTGGTGGATATCGACGCCTACAAGGTCGACCAACTGCTGGTGACCCGCATCGATGGCAACGATAAGTTGATGTCACCAGATACCTAATCTTATCAACATCATAAAAAACGGGACTCAGTCCCGTTTTTTTATATCACGACTAAAATTTAGATCGCTTCTAAAAACGCATTCACTATCGGATCGTCCAAGCGTTTGACCTTGCAGCAACAACCCAGCTCAAAGGGCGCAATGCCCACGGGGGAGGCTAATAGCTGGATCCTATCCCGTACCGGGCTGTTATTGATCACCACCTCAGGGGTGATACTCACGCCACATCCGAGCGCCACCATGGACGCAATCGCTTCTTGCCCCGACACCTGCGCATAAATATTCGGGCTTATTCCCATCTGTTTGAACCAATTATCGGCGCGGCGCCGCCCTGGGCCATGGTCGGGAATGATAAAGGGCACCCGCGACCAGTCGATGGGGACTTGGCTTATCTGTTGCTGCACCGCGCAGCGCATGGTTGGCGCGATTAAGGACAAAGGCACATCGTCAATCTTGGCGAAATGCAAAGTGGCAGGAAAGGGATCCGGCAGTGCGGCAATGGCAATGTCGGCGCGATTTTGTTGCACTTCGGCCAGCGCATTGGCGGCATCACCAGTGGTCAAGGCAATCTCAACAAAGGGATGGTCCTGACGAAAACGTTCCAGCAATTGCGGTAAATGGCTGTAGGCGGCGGTCACCGAGCAATAGAGATTTAAGGTGCCGCGAAGTACATCCTGCTTGAGATCGATACTGTGCCGCAAGTTGCGCCAATGGTGCAGCGTCTGCTCGGCGAACAATTTAAACTCGCGTCCCGCATGGGTTAAGGTCACGCTGCGGTTATCCCGTTCGAATAATTTGGCGTTCACTTCCTCTTCGAGCCGCTGTAATGCACGACTTAAGGTCGAGGGACTGACATGCATCTGTTCCGCCGTCTTGGCAAAGTGCAAACTGTCACATAAGTGCAGGTACAATTTGAGGGTGCGTATGTCCATAACCTCGTCCTATTGGCCGCTTATCAAGGGGGTTGAAACCGAAAATGATATTGCATAAAACGCAATATGAGGTTTCGAATATATCATTTTAAGCAACGATAGCCATAGGTTATAGTGATTTCAATCACAACCAATCATTAACAATAGGTTGATATTGGTTGAGTCCCCAATTCCCGACTGAAAGGTGGTATCTCAGATGGCTAACTATTTTAACTCTCTGAATTTACGTCAACAATTAGCACAGCTTGGCCAATGTCGTTTCATGGACCGTTCTGAATTCAGCGACGGCTGCAATTACATCAAAGATTGGAATATTGTTATTTTAGGTTGTGGTGCTCAGGGTCTTAACCAAGGTCTGAACATGCGTGACTCTGGGCTGAATATAGCCTACGCCCTGCGACCAGAAGCCATTGCCCAAAAGCGTGCCTCATGGCAAAAAGCCACGGATAACGGCTTCCGAGTTGGAACTTTTGAAGAGCTGATCCCAACGGCGGATTTGGTGCTGAACTTAACGCCCGATAAGCAGCACTCCAATGTGGTTAGTGCCGTGATGCCACTGATGAAACAAGGCGCGACTCTGTCTTATTCCCACGGTTTTAACATCGTTGAAGAAGGCATGCAGATCCGCCCCGATATAACAGTTGTGATGGTGGCGCCTAAGTGCCCAGGCACCGAAGTGCGTGAGGAATACAAGCGTGGTTTTGGTGTACCAACACTGATTGCAGTGCACCCAGAAAACGACCCTAATGGCGATGGTTTAGAGATTGCGAAAGCCTATGCGAGCGCAACAGGTGGCGACCGCGCTGGCGTGTTGCAATCCTCCTTTATCGCCGAGGTGAAATCGGATCTGATGGGTGAACAAACCATTCTGTGCGGTATGTTGCAGACGGGCGCCATCTTAGGTTACGACAAGATGGTGGCCGATGGTGTTGAACCTGGCTATGCCGCTAAGTTAATCCAACAAGGTTGGGAAACCGTCACCGAGGCGCTTAAGCACGGCGGTATCACCAATATGATGGACAGACTGTCTAATCCAGCCAAGATTAAAGCGTTTGAAATTGCAGAAGATTTAAAAGAAATTCTGCAACCCTTATTCGAAAAGCATATGGATGACATCATCAGCGGCGAGTTCTCTCGCACTATGATGCAAGACTGGGCCAATGACGACGCGAACCTGCTGCGTTGGCGCGCCGAAACCGCCGAAACGGGCTTCGAAAATGCGCCAGTGTCGAGCGAGCATATCGACGAGCAAACCTATTTCGACAAAGGGATTTTCCTAGTCGCGATGATCAAAGCCGGTGTCGAATTAGCCTTCGATACTATGGTGTCTGCGGGAATTGTTGAAGAGTCGGCCTATTACGAATCATTGCACGAAACGCCGTTGATCGCTAACACCATCGCCCGTAAACGTCTTTACGAGATGAACGTGGTGATCTCGGATACCGCAGAATACGGTTGTTATCTGTTCAACCATGCTGCCGTGCCTATGCTGCGTGACTATGTGAATGCCATGTCGCCAGAGTATTTAGGTGCGGGTCTGAAGGACAGTTCTAACAACGTCGATAACCTACAGTTAATCGCCATCAATGATGCGATTCGCCACACCTCAGTTGAGTATATCGGTGCGGAACTTCGTGGTTATATGACTGATATGAAAAGTATTGTTGGAGCTTAATTGATAAAGGCCGCGCCCTAAGGATGTGGGGCTCGGCGGCGCAAATTTATTCCTGCTTCGTAGGTTGTCGAGCGGGCAAAACCGACATGGGTTAGTAAGCGATCAGTTTCACTAACGCGCGTTTGTTAACGTTTCACTTTGTTGTTTTGCATTGTCTCGGCAGGGAAGCTGAATTTTTTTGACATTAGATAATTTTTTATTGTGTTTGGCTGTCGCTTTATGGTAAAGCTAATAACTCGCGGCGGGACAAGGTCCCAAGGCAAGCATCGCTGAGGCTAAGATACTGGCGATACGAATTTCAGCGATACACATACAGAACACCGATTAGGAACCCATATTGATGTTTAACCAAGCTGCCAAGCTCATTCTCGTGATTATTACCGTAGTGATTATTAAATCACAGCGGGGGCGGCGCATGGCAAACTGGTAGACCTAAAAGGTTAAAAGTTTCGAAAGAACCCCCCGCTCCGAAAGGACCGGGGGGTTCTTCGTTTTCAGGCCCGAGGTTTTGGAAATGAGGTTTCGAAATAGCACAAATTACGAGTCGATTTTCGGCATTTCAGGATCAAGGTAGCGAGAGAAATATGGAACCAGGGCAGATGATTAGAGGCGCAGACGCAGTCATAAAAGTGTTGGCAGCACATGGTGTTACCACAGTATTTGGTTACCCAGGCGGTGCCATTATGCCAATCTACGATGCCCTCTATGGAAGCCCTGTCGAACATCTCTTAAGCCGCCACGAACAAGGCGCAGCCTTTGCCGCTGTAGGTTACGCCAGAGCCAGTGGTAAAACTGGTGTGTGCTTCGCGACCTCAGGCCCAGGTGCGACTAACTTAATCACTTCACTTGCCGATGCGCTTTTAGATTCTGTACCCGTTGTCGCTATAACCGGTCAGGTTTCTACTGCCGTTATCGGTACAGATGCGTTTCAAGAAATCGATGTATTGGGGATGTCCTTAAGCTGCACTAAGCACAGCTTTATGGTGACGGATGTAAACGATCTTATCCCAACCCTGTATCAAGCCTTCGAAATCGCCGCATCGGGTCGACCCGGCCCAGTGCTGGTGGATATCCCAAAAGATATCCAAATCGCGCAATTGGAATATCGCACCCCTTTGCTGGCGGTAACCAATGAGCCACAGGCGAGCACCAGTGAGATAGAAGCGGCCCGCGCCCTGTTAGCAGAGGCGAAGCAGCCTATGTTGTACGTAGGTGGCGGCGTGGGTATGGCGGGCGCCGTCGACCAACTGCGGGAGTTTATCAAAGCCACGGGTATGCCATCGGTCGCCACGTTAAAGGGCTTAGGCAGTATTGCCCATGGCACTCCAGGTTATTTAGGCATGTTAGGAATGCATGGCGGAAAGGCGGCCAACCTCGCGGTGCAGGATTGTGATTTATTAGTGGTTGCCGGTGCGCGCTTCGATGACAGGGTCACAGGGCGTTTAGCAACCTTTGCCAACAAGGCCAAAGTCATCCATTTAGATATCGATGCCGCCGAGCTAGGTAAATTACGCCAACCCGATGTCGCCATCGCCGGTGATTTACGCCAGATTTTCCCTGCTTTAGCTATGGCACTGAACATCACGCCTTGGCAAGCAGAGGTTGAACATCTTGCCCGTAAACATCAATGGGATTATCAACATCCTGGCAGTTTAATCTACGCTCCCGCTATGTTGCGCCGTTTAGCCAATAAGCTGCCCGAAGACAGCGTAGTGTGCTGCGATGTGGGCCAACATCAAATGTGGGTTGCCCAGCATATGTGGTTCCGCCGCCCTGAAGATCATTTATCCAGCGCAGGGTTAGGCACTATGGGCTTTGGTTTACCTGCCGCTATCGGCGCCCAAGTAGCTCGCCCCGATGCAACTGTGGTCACAGTGTCTGGCGATGGCTCTTTTATGATGAACGTGCAAGAGCTCACCACCATCAAGCGCCGCAAATTACCGGTGAAGATCCTGCTGATCGACAACCAAAAACTGGGGATGGTAAAGCAGTGGCAGCAACTATTCTTTGAAGAGCGCTACAGCGAAACCGATCTGTCGGACAACCCTGATTTTGTGCAACTCGCCTCGGCCTTCGATATTCCCGGCCGCACGATTTTCTCTTCCGACGAAGTGGAAGAGGCCTTAACCGAAATGTTAGCGGCTAAGGGACCCTATTTGTTACACGTAGCAATCGACGATGCTTTTAACGTTTGGCCACTGGTGCCCCCCGGCGCATCAAACAGCGATATGATGGACGAAATGGAGAAACAAACATGATCCACTCCCTAGAATTAACGGTTCAACAACGCCCAGAAGTGATAGAACGTGTACTACGGGTGACTCGTCACCGTGGTTTTACGGTCACCCAAATGCAAATGCGGATGAACGACGATGCGAGTCTGTCGCTGGATATGGAAGTGGACAGCGAGCGTGCCATCGAGCTGCTCAGCAATCAACTGAATAAATTGATTGATGTCACTCAATGCAAGGTCTTGTTACCGCTAAACTTGCAACAACAAAAAGTACACGCATAAGCATCCAGTGGCTGCGGGCATTAGTTCTGCAGCAAGGCCCTAAGGGCACGATTTTCGATTTGAGATAAGGGATAGAGTCAATGCCAAAGTTACGTTCAGCAACCAGTACCGAAGGCCGCAATATGGCGGGTGCCCGTGCGCTATGGCGCGCCACAGGGGTGAAAGACAATGATTTTGGTAAGCCGATTATTGCAATTGCCAACTCCTTTACTCAGTTTGTCCCCGGCCATGTGCACTTAAAAGATATGGGCTCTCTGGTGGCGAGCGCCATCGAAGAAGCGGGAGGCATTGCCAAGGAATTCAACACCATCGCCGTCGATGATGGTATCGCCATGGGCCACGGTGGCATGCTCTACAGTCTTCCCTCGCGGGAGCTTATCGCCGATAGCGTCGAGTATATGGTCAATGCCCACTGCGCCGATGCGCTGGTTTGTATCTCTAACTGCGACAAGATCACTCCCGGCATGTTGATGGCGGCGCTGCGCCTCAATATCCCCGTGGTATTTGTTTCGGGCGGGCCGATGGAAGCGGGTAAAACCAAGCTGTCGGACAAGCTTATTAAGCTCGACTTAGTCGATGCCATGGTGGCGGCGGCCGACTCGAGTGTGAGCGATGAGGATAGTGCTAAAATCGAACGTAGTGCTTGCCCTACATGTGGTTCCTGTTCGGGCATGTTTACCGCTAACTCGATGAACTGTTTAACCGAAGCTTTAGGTCTGTCGCTGCCGGGCAACGGCTCCATGCTCGCGACCCATAGCGACCGCCGCGAACTGTTTTTAGAAGCGGGCCGCCGGGTGATGGCGCTGACCAAACGTTACTACGAACAAGATGATGCCTCGGCATTGCCGCGTAATATTGCCAGCTTTAAAGCCTTTGAGAACGCCATGGCGCTGGATATCGCCATGGGCGGCTCGTCCAATACTGTGCTGCACTTATTGGCTGCGGCGCAGGAGGCGGATGTGGCATTCACTATGGACGATATCGACCGTATGTCGCGCCAAGTGCCACACCTGTGTAAGGTGGCGCCATCGACCGCTAAATACCATATGGAAGATGTGCACCGCGCTGGGGGCGTTATGGGCATCTTAGGCGAACTCGACCGCGCCGGACTGCTGCATACCGATGTGCCACACGTTGCCGCCGATGCGGGTGGCAATCTCATGTCGGTGCTCGCCAAGTACGATGTGATGCAAACCCAAGATGACAAAGTAAAACAATTCTTTATGGCGGGGCCTGCGGGCATTCCCACCACTAAAGCCTTTAGCCAAGACTGCCGCTGGCCATCGTTGGACGATGACAGACGTGAAGGTTGTATCCGTAGCCGCGAATTTGCCTTCAGCCAAGAGGGCGGTCTGGCCGTGTTGTCGGGTAATCTGGCCGACAATGGCTGTATTGTTAAAACTGCCGGTGTGGATGAATCTAACCTGACCTTTACTGGCAGCGCTCGGGTGTACGAAAGCCAAGATGACGCAGTCGCTGGTATCTTAGGTGGCGAAGTGGTGGCGGGTGATGTGGTGGTGATTCGTTACGAAGGACCAAAAGGTGGCCCGGGCATGCAAGAAATGTTGTACCCCACCAGTTACTTAAAATCTCGCGGTTTAGGCAAGGCCTGCGCACTGATCACCGACGGCCGCTTCTCTGGTGGAACCTCAGGTTTATCCATCGGCCATGTGTCGCCTGAGGCGGCTGCGGGTGGCACTATTGCCTTGATTGAAAACGGCGATCGCATCGAAATCGATATTCCTAAGCGCAGTATCAAGCTTGCGGTGAGTGATGCCGAGTTAGCGGCGCGCCGTGAAACCATGCTCGCCCGTGGGCCAATGGCGTGGAAACCGCTTTCGCGTCAGCGTTATGTGTCGATGGCGCTTAAAGCCTACGCCATGCTTGCCACCAGTGCTGATAAGGGCGCGGTGCGCGATCGCAGTAAGTTGGAGGACTGATATGTTATCTCTCGCATCGTCGCAAACGGAGCAGGCTGAGGCCCAGTCCTCTCAAGTTCAGTCCGATAAGTCGCAGTCGGCCACTTCTGCCTTAGAAAAGAGTCAGCTTGCGCAAAGTTACTTGCAAAAAATCCTGCTGTCGTCGGTTTATGACGTTGCGAAAGTGACGCCACTCTCCAGCCTTAACAAACTCTCGGCGCGTTTGGGTTGCCAAGTATTTTTAAAGCGTGAGGATATGCAGCCAGTGCATTCCTTTAAGCTGCGCGGCGCCTATAACCGCATCGCCCAGTTGAGCCAAGCCGAATGCCAACGCGGCGTGGTGTGCGCCTCGGCGGGTAACCATGCCCAAGGCGTGGCGATGTCGGCGGCCAGTCGTGGTGTGGATGCGGTGATTGTGATGCCCGAAACTACGCCGGATATTAAAGTCGATGCGGTGCGCCGTTTAGGCGGCAATGTGGTGTTGCACGGCCAAGCTTTCGATCAGGCCAATGGTTTTGCGATGGCAATGGCGCAGCAGGAAGGTCGGGTGTATATCGCCCCCTTCGATGACGAAGCCGTGATCGCTGGCCAAGGCACTATCGCCCAAGAAATGTTGCAACAGCAGCGCGACCTTGAAGTGGTATTTGTACCCGTGGGCGGCGGTGGCTTAATTGCTGGTATTGCGGCCTATTACAAGGCGGTGATGCCACAGGTTAAAATTGTTGGCGTTGAGCCTGAAGATGCGGCCTGCTTAAAAGCGGCGATGGAGGCGGGCGAGCCTGTCACACTTCCGCAAGTTGGTTTGTTTGCCGATGGTGTCGCGGTTAAACGTATTGGCACTGAGCCATTCCGCTTAGCCAAGCAGTTTGTGGATGAAGTGGTGACGGTCACCTCGGACGAAATCTGCGCCGCCGTTAAAGATATTTTTGAGGATACCCGCGCCATTGCCGAACCTGCGGGCGCTTTATCCCTTGCTGGGCTAAAAAAATATGTCAGCACCAATGCCACAGGCGAGAGTGGCAAGGGTGAGAAAGTTGCGGCGATTTTAAGTGGCGCGAATGTGAACTTCCACAGCCTGCGATATGTGTCGGAGCGTTGCGAGCTGGGTGAGCAAAAAGAAGCTGTGCTGGCGGTTAAAGTGCCCGAGCGTCCCGGCAGCTTCCTGCGTTTTTGTGAGTTGCTCGAAAAGCGGGTGATGACCGAATTTAACTATCGCTTTAGCAGCCGCGATATGGCAGTGGTGTTTGCGGGTATTCGCCTGACCAAAGGCCATGGCGAATTAGAGCAGATCATCAATACCTTAGAAGATAACGGCTTTGAGGTGCAGGACTTATCCGGTGACGAAACCGCGAAATTACATGTGCGTTATATGGTCGGCGGTCATCCACCAGAGCCGTTAGAGGAGCGCCTATTTAGCTTCGAGTTTCCCGAGCATCCGGGCGCGCTGCTGAAGTTTTTAACCACCCTGCAGAGCAAGTGGAATATCAGTTTGTTTCATTACCGTAATCACGGCGCGGCCTTTGGGAGGGTGCTAGCAGGGTTTGAAGTCCCCGAGGGCGATGCTTTGCCGTTTCAGCAGTTTTTAACTGAGCTGGGATTTGTCTATCAAGAAGAGACGCAAAGCCCTGCTTATCAGCTGTTTTTGAATGCTGGAAAAGGAAAAAAGAACCTGCCTTTGTAATCACTTAGCTTTAGGTTACAACTTAGGCTAAAGGAGGGGCGCACAGGCGCCCCTTTTTGTGGTAGTTTGGTTTAACAAATCAAGAGTGAATGCTCTAGTAATCAGACCTCGACCCTACGCATTAAGGAGACATGATGTTACCTGCACCGCATTTTTCTGCCTTTAATCCGCCTCGCCGCATTTTGATGGGGCCAGGTCCATCGGATGTTTATCCTGAAGTATTAGCCGCGCAGGCAAGACCGACCGTTGGTCACCTAGACCCATTATTTGTCGGCATGATGGATGAGCTTAAGAGCCTGATCCAATATGTGTTTCAAACTAAAAATGAAATGACGATGGCAGTGTCTGCACCCGGCAGTGCGGGCATGGAAACCTGTTTTGTGAACTTAGTCGAGCCCGGCGAAAAGGTGATTGTGTGCCGCAACGGTGTGTTTGGTGAGCGTATGCGCCAAAACGTCGAGCGCGTCGGTGCGATTGCAGTGGTTGTGGATAACGAATGGGGCACACCAGTCGACCCTGTTGCCGTTGAAGCGGCGCTTAAGGCCAACCCCGATGCTAAATTCCTTGCTTTTGTGCATGCCGAAACTTCAACTGGCGCATTGAGCGATGCTAAAACCTTGTGCGCGCTGGCAAAACAATACGGCTGTTTATCGATTGTCGATGCGGTGACATCCCTCGGCGGCGTGGAATTAAGAGTCGATGAATGGGGAATAGATGCCATTTATTCTGGCAGTCAGAAATGTCTCTCCTGCGTGCCGGGGTTATCGCCTGTGTCTTTCTCACCCAATGCGGTGGAAAAGCTTAAAAACCGTAAAACGCCAGTGCAGAGCTGGTTCCTCGATCAAAGTCTGGTGATGGCCTATTGGACTAGCGCTGGCGGTAAGCGCAGTTATCACCACACTGCGCCCGTTAATGCGCTTTATGCCTTGCATGAATCGCTGCGTTTATTGGCCGAAGAAGGTTTAGAACAGGCTTGGCAACGCCACAAAGATATGCATTTAGTGCTGCGCGCTGGCCTTGAAAAACTCGGCCTGAAATTTGTGGTCGCCGAAGCTTCACGTTTGCCACAACTTAATGCAATTTATATCCCTGAAGGTGTTGATGATGCCGCCGTGCGTGCGCGTCTACTCAAGGATTACAACCTTGAAATCGGTGCCGGTCTTGGTGCTCTAGCGGGTAAAGCTTGGCGCATTGGTTTAATGGGCTTTGGTGCCCGTCGTGAGAATGTCGCGCTCTGTTTGCGCGCCCTAGAAGAGGTGCTGAACTAATATGTCAGTTTCGCGTATAAGGATGTTACGCAGAGTGAGTTTGCGCTTAGTTGGCTCACGTTTATTGATTGGCGGTTTGATTCTGATCTTAAGTGGTTGTGCCTCCAGCAATATGAGCAATACCAGTTGTGATTTTGTGCGAGGTACAGCAGGTAATCAGAGCCAACGCGAGGCCAGCGGTGATGATAGCAATGCTCGGCAGATGGATGTGGGCATTGGGATTTTAACCGCGATCTTCGGCAGTATTAGCCGAGCACTTTCTTCCGATGATTCATCGGATGAGAAGTGCGTTTAATCGGTGAGTTTTAGTCGTCTTTGATAGTTTATAAATCCCCGTACTGCGGGTTTTTTTATAAAGACAGTACCATTCTTTAGTGCTGGGTATATTGATTAAGCACCGTCATTTCAGTGACACGCCGTGAATATGTCCCTATAGGCTCGACGGCGGCATCCATGCCGCCAACGGTCAACTTCCATGACGGTGCTTAATCCGGTTAAGCCCTTGGTATGGCTGACAATCTGTTATGTACAATTAGAGCATTCCGATAATTTCACAATGGGAGGCTCATTAAACTAGGCGTTATAGATAACAAGGAGCAAGTGCTAGCATGAAATTTTGGGGATATACACAAGAACTAGCCGAAGCAGCTGAGCCGCAACCTAAGGCGCTCATTGAAGTTACTATTTCTGCCACGCCGAGCGATCTGCGAGAAATTGCAAAGTTTCTCTCATCAGCGGCAGACAAAATTGAAGTCCAAGGAAGGAACTTTGAGCATGAGCATTTTTTAAATAATGCTACCGATGCACCACGTTTAATTGTTTTTAACCCTCTGACATTGGAGTAAATCTCAAACGATGCACTTGAAATATCGGAACCTCCGAAAGTGATTGGGTTTATCGCAAATGATGTTCTTTATATCTCCAAAATGTTTATCGATTAGCGTTGCTCTGAACGTCATGGTTCGGATAGCCGAAGATAATTACTACCTGTAATGCTTGATTGGAAAAACTGAATAAGCTAAGTATTTGTCATTGATGATGGCTTAGTATGTTTCTATGGTCGGCGTAGTTGGGTACATGGCTTCACTTTCTTTATGTCGATGTAATGATTGTTTATGAAGAAATTATTCCTCATTTTTATCTTATCCATTCCTGTCGTGGTTATTGGCGCATTTGTCTTCAAGGATATTGGTGGTCTGCTGTTAATCTCTTGGTTTTCTTTGGTGCTTGGGCTCATCCTAACAAAAACGGCATCTACATAAGTTGCAGATGCCGCCTGTCACACTGAGTTAGCCCTTTGGCTGGCGTTATGCTTCTTACCCGTTGGGTTGCTCTTTACTTCTTGGTCTGAACTTTTCCACTAAAAATACACTTAAGCTGCTGATGATGGCGGCTAGTACGGTGGAGAAGAGCACATCCTGCGGCCAGTGCATGCCGAGTAACATGCGGCTGAGGCCCATCAATAATCCCCAAGTAAATAACGCGTTGGCAAATAGCGGCAAACCCGCGAGTAGCAAGTAATAGCTGGCGGTGAGCACTAAGGTGACTGCGAAAATCGTGTGTCCAGAAGGGAAGGAATAGCCGATTTCATCTTCCCAATGTTGGTGAATGTTAGGGGCGAGTTTGACCTCGGGCTCCATGGTGTGTAGCTCGGTTAGTGCCTCGGCGATGGCCTGTGAACGCTCAGGTCTGGCTAATTGATAAAAAGTGTGTGGGTTGAGTTGCGCTTCCTCTGGGAGCCCTTGGTCTGACAGATACACTAGGTTCGGTCTTGGCTCCTTAAAAAAGGCTTTAAGGGTATGACTGGTACTCAGACTGATGACTTGGCTGAGGCTAATGGCTAAAAACAGGCTAATAAACAGCGCTTTTGGCATATAGCGATAGGCGAGTGCCAGTACCACTAACACGGTCGCGACTCCATAGGGCACCGTGCCTGTGGTGGTCAGCCAGTACAGTGCTTTGGCTAAGGGTGATTGCAGGTCGATCAGTGGAAATAATTGATTTTGCGTGAGTAACAGTAAGCTTGGAATGGTTGCCAACAGTAACCAGACAAGGGCTAAACGACGTAGAAGATAGGCTGGATGAGTCAAAATATTCGCCTCCGAGTAAACCACATAGGCTACATGCCGCATTTGGGCTTGCCAATAAAAAAATCCCGACAGCAAAAAGTGCGCTGCCGGGGGTCTTCAAGGGTGGAGCGGTAGGTGCTATTGCACCGTGTTCTTCGGTTGATGGCGGGTCACGAACATCAAAATCAGTAACACTACGAGTAACAATCCGGTGCCCATCAGTAAGGCGTAATCTTCTAGTTGCAGTATCGAGTACAGCACAGCATACAAGCTCACCAGCATAGTGCCGACAA
>NZ_JBKEDJ010000065.1:0-13248 GCF_047975355.1 Shewanella sp.
GCGTCTGCCACTACGACAATACAACACCACAGGCGTATCTTTGGCGATACCGCGTTTAGCAAACTCGGCGGCGACTTGCTCAAAGGGAATATTAACCGCATTGGCTAAATGGCCCGCAGCAAATTCTTCTGGGGTACGTACATCGAGCACCATAGCGCCAGCAGCGATTTTTTCCCATGCAACTTGGGGCTCTTGATCGGCGGCACTTGCCGCGTTGGGGACTAAGGCGAGTGATGACAGACTCAAGAGGGCCACCCCCAGTAAGGTTTTACTGCGACACAGTAACTTGTTGAACACTGACTTTCTCCTTTGCAAATATGCATTAACCTTGTCTAGCGATTTCAGCCTCAGATTTGACGCCCAATTTGCGTAATACCATGGCCGCGGGGCAAAAACCCGTAAAAGCGCTTTGGAATAGGTTAGCGCCAACGAAGGCCGTTAACCACAAAAAGTTATGGTGTACAAAAGCGGTTAACACCAAAGACAGTAACACCATAAATCCGGCAAAAGCCATAATGCTGCGTTCGAGTGACATACCTTGCTCCTAGCGGCAGCCTAAAAAGCTGCCTATTGTGGATTAATCGGCTGTTTGAGTTAAGTTTATGCGATTTTTCATCGCGGCGTAGTAAAGCACTGGAATAACGATTAGGGTCAATAAGGTCGAGATGAAAATCCCGAAAATCAGACTGATCGCAAGCCCGTTGAAGATAGGGTCGTCTAGGATAAACAAGGCGCCAATCATGGCCGCCAAAGCGGTCAGCATAATGGGTTTGGCCCGCACGGCGCCCGAGTGAATTACAGCCCGCTCAAAGGGAACCCCTGAGGCGGTTTCCTGATTGATAAAATCCACTAATAATATTGAGTTACGGACAATAATCCCCGCCAAGGCAATCATGCCAATCATCGATGTCGCGGTAAATTGCGCGCCGAGCAGGGCATGCCCCGGCATGACCCCTATCACCGTTAGTGGAATTGGCGCCATAATGATGAGCGGCACGAGATAGGATCTAAATTGGGCGACGACCAATAAATAAATCGCTATCATCCCCACGGCATAGGCGATACCCATATCCCTGAAGGTTTCATAGGTGATCTTCCACTCTCCATCCCAGAGCACGGCGACTGAGTCTAACCCTGTTGGTTGGTGGATATAATGCTGATCGAAGCCTAAGCCACCTTCACCATCGATTTTGCCCGCCATATCAAACATGCCATAGAGTGGACTGTCCAGCGGGCCAGCCATATCGGCAATCACCATCACCATAGGGATCATATTCTTATGTATGATGGGTGCATCGATTTTGCTGCGCTTAATGGTCACCAACTCAGACACGGGCACGGATTGCCCGGTTTGGCTCTGTAACTTCATATTCAGCACTTGCTCTAAATCGATTTTTGCCCCTTCTTGCAGCTGTAGGCGGATTGGCACAGGTTGTTTCTGCTGCGCGATATGCAAGTAGCTCACATCCTTGCCGCCAACCGAAGTTGCAATTAAATCAACGATATTACTATAGGGCACCGCCATCAGGCTGGCTTTAGAGCGGTCGATCATCACTTGCCATTTTTGCTGCGCCGCAGGCAAGAAAATATCAATATCGACCACATCTTTGGTCTCCCGGAACAGTGACTGCAGCTCGTAGGCCGCTTGTTCGCGAATCGCAGGACTTGGACCATAGACTTCGGCCACAATCGGCGACCAGACTGGCGGGCCAGGTGGCACTTCGACGACTTTTACATTGGCCTGATACTGCGCACCTATATGTTGCAGTTCTTCGCGAACCGAGAGTGCAATGCTATGACTATCGCGCTTGCGATGTTTCTTATCGACTAAGTTGACCTGAATATCCCCAAGTTCTTGGCTATTACGCAGGAAATAGTGGCGCACTAAACCGTTAAAGTTCATCGGCGCATTGGTGCCAGCATACAGTTGTAAATGCTCCACCTCAGGCACAGTGGCAAGGTAGCGACTTAAATCCTGAAGCACGCGCTGGGTTTGTTCCACTGGTGTGCCTTCAGGCATATCCACCATAACTTGGAACTCGGATTTATTATCGAAGGGCAGCATCTTTAACACCACGAGTTGACCTACAGGTAAGGCCACGGCGATACCGATAAGCACAAAGACTCCGGCAGCAAGCCCAATCCGTGCCTTACGAGCGCTTTTACCCAGCAGGAAGGGACCGATTAAACGGGTAAACAGGCGCACCATTTTACTCTCGTTCATCTGAGCATCAGCGTCATCGTTGTGGATGGCTTCTGTCGCTGAGCCACTATGGTGTTTGAGCAGCTTACGACTCAGCCATGGGGTTACCATAAAGGCGACTACCAGGGAAATCAGCATGCCCATACTGGCGTTGATGGGAATCGGGCTCATATAGGGACCCATTAATCCCGACACAAATGCCATGGGCAGCAGGGCGGCGATAACGGTAAAGGTAGCGAGAATCGTTGGGCCGCCCACTTCATCGACCGCAACGGGGATAAGTTCACTAAAGGATTTTTTACCGAGCGCCATGTGCCGGTGGATATTCTCCACCACCACAATGGCATCGTCGACCAAGATCCCGATAGAGAAAATTAGCGCAAACAGTGACACTCGGTTGAGAGTAAATCCCCACGCCCAGGAGGCGAACAGGGTGATTGCCAAGGTGATAATAATAGCGACACCCACCACCAAAGATTCGCGGGCACCCATGGTTAAAAAGACCAATACGACAACGGCGCTGGTAGCAAAAATCAACTTAAGAATAAGGGTGTTGGATTTATCCGCCGCCGTCTCACCATAGTTGCGCGACACAGTCACTTCAACATTGCTGGGGATCAACACATTCTTGACCTTAGCGATGCGCGCGAGGGTCGCATCGGCGATATCAACGGCGTTTTGCCCCGGCTGCTTACCAATGGCTATGGTCACTGCGGGGTAAATATCAGTCTTGTCGCTATGCCAAACACTTTGGGTGGGAATATCACTCTTTAAACTGATGTCGGCAATATCGGCTAAATAAACGGGGATTGGTTTTCCCTGCTTATCCTGAGAAATACTCACTACCAGCTGTTTTACATCGTCGATGGACTGTAAAAATTGGCCAGCCTGCACCTTAATCTCTTGATTGTCTTGCACTAATGAGGCTGGCATCGATATGTGATTATTATCATTCAGGCTTTGTCTCAACTTGTCGTAGGTGAGGTGAAAGCTGTTCATCTTGGCGGGATCGATACGCACATTAGCCACCATCTCATGTTGGCCAACGGTGTAAATCTCCCGCGTACCCGGGATCCGCTTGATTTCGGTTTCTAACCCCTGTGCCACATGGGTGAGCTGTTCTGCCGAAACCTGTTTGTCCTTGGACCAGAGTGTCAGGCTAACAATCGGCACATCATCGATGCCTCGGGGTTTTATCAATGGATCGCCCACCCCCGCGCCCCGCGGCAGTTTGTCCATATTGGAGTAAATCTGGTTGTAAAGGCTGACAATGGCATCATTGCGGGTCACACCGACCTCAAAGATCACAATGATCATAGCGCCATCGGGTTGGGAGAAAGAGTAGAGCGTATCTATCCCTTTGAGCTCAGAGATCACTTGTTCGGCGGGCAGGGTGACTAAGTTTTCGACTTCGGTCGGGGTCGCGCCGGGAAAGGGGATAAAGACGTCGGCAAAGGTGACGTCAATTTGGGGTTCTTCTTCCTTTGGCGTCACTAAGATAGCAAATAAGCCAAGCAACAAGCCTAAAAGCGCCAGCAGCGGCGTGATGGCACTGTTTTGAAATGCGGCCGCAATGCGACCCGAGATGCCAAGTGACGTCGAAGATTCAGTAGCGTGTTTCATTCAACAACCTCATCAAGTTGGATATCGCTAGGGAATTTATTGCTTTTGCTCAAGCAACACTTGGTATGCGTCCATGGCGACAATATCACCGGATCTCAGCCCCGCTAGCACCTCGACTTCGCCATCGACAGGTTCTGAGACGCGTACCTGAGTCAGGATAAATTGCTCGCCTTTTTTCAGGTAGACACTGCTGAGTTCATTCATGGTGATAAGCGACGAGGTGGGCAGTTGGATCTTTTCCCGTTCGCCATTTTTAAACATCGCTTTGGCCCACGTCCCCGGTTGCAGATTGGCTTCATCCTTTGGCAGATTAATCCGAACTTGATAACTGTGGCTCACAGGATCGGCAAAACTAAAAATGGTGAGATCCTTAGAGGTGAGTTCGCGGCCATCATTTAAACGCACTCTAAATTCGGGGGCGTTTTTCAGTTGTTGAATATAACGCTGCGGCACTTGGGTGATGGCGCGCATTTGGCTTGGTGAAAACCCTGACAGCAACGGTTGACCGACACTCACGGTTTCGCCCAATTCGACTAACCGTTCGGTGACAATCCCACTAAACGGGGCTGATACCACGGTATATTTAAGGGATTCAGTGGCTTTGATAACACGGGCTTTGGCGGCACTGACGGCTTGCTCGGCGGCCTTGGCATTGGCGGTCGCTTCATCCATGGTGCCCTTTGAAATCGCACCTTGGGGGAAGAGTTCTTTGTAGCGTTTATATTGGGCCTGCGCCTCCACATTCAGCGCTGTGGCTTTGGCGAGATCGGCCTCATAGCTTGCGAGTTCCGCGCCTTGCTCTTTGCTGGTGATCTCGAGTAAGGCTGCGCCTTCTGGTACGACATCATTAACATCGTAGTTGAGCTTAACGATACGCCCTGAGGTTTGCGCCGACACAGTCGCAGCTTTTACCGCCTCGATACTGGCGTCTAAGGTCACCCAATTCGCGTAAGGTTTGCTCATCACCTCTAGGGTCGCCAAGGACGCCGCCTGAGTCGTGAAGGTAGAAAATGCTAATAATGTGAATAAAGTACGTGAGATTGTTGCCATACAAAATCATCCCAAAAATAATCCATGAGTAAATTCTAATGGAGTTGATTTGAATAGGCAATCAATATTTATTAGAAAAAATTAATGTAATCGATTTCACTAATATAGGGAAACGGCGAATGAATCTTCCCTTACATCAATCGCCCTGTCATAGCACTTCAATAATAACCTTAGCCGTTTAGATATCAGTCATTTAAATAATAGGTCAGCGTAGAAACTATGCGAATTTGTTTTATATAAGGTGTACTGCTGTCACGATCGGAAATCGTAAACTGGCCTTGGCTGGCACTCTTAATCTTACCAAGACGTGATTGTGAATCCTTGGCGAACTTTTCTGCCACTTCCCGCGCATTTTGCGTTGCTTCCTGCACCATAGTCGGTTTCACATCATTGAGCGCCGTAAATAAAAATTCGGTTCGGCTCTCATAGTCTTGGCTGCCGATAGCGATACCTTCTTTCACTAGATTTATCATTTTCTTACGTGAACTTAGCATCAAATCAATTTGTGGGGTGTAGACAGAGAGGTTGACCTTAGCCGAGTAACGATACCTCACGTTCGGGTCGACATAACCTTGGGCCTGTCTGTCTTCTATCGTCGGCAGTGATACTGTGATTTCGCTGTCGCTAAAACCCTGTTCCTTGAGGAAGGCAACCACTCTGTCGGTTTTTTGCTGCACTGTGTCATAGAGCTTAGGCAGGTTATTGTCGACTTCGGTGAAGGTGATCGGCCAGATGGCGATATTGGCTTTGACTTCTTTTTCGGCCAGCCCCTTAACTGTGACTGTGCGTTCTAGGGCTTTCATCTCTAACAGCGCCGAGCTGGCACTTTGCCCGACATAGACCATGCCTGCACATAAAAAACCGCCGAGAACGAGGGCGGGGAGTAGATAATTACGTTGCATAACAGACTCTCTCGATGGGATTGTTGATGCTACCTTACTGCAATTATGTCGCTTTGGGCATAGGCAAATGAGTAAAGCTTTGCGCTTTATTGAAAATGCTCAACTTCTATTCAGGATTAGTGAGTGGTTGTTGCAAAAGTGGCTTATAACTTAATGGCTTAGTTTACGGGAGGGATTGGGCTTGGCTGCCATAATTCCACTTTATTGCCATCGGGGTCGATAAACCAGCCGAAGTGGCCAAATTCCGAGTCTTCGATATCTCCAACCTGTTTGCCGCCGCCCTGAGTGACTTGAAGGAGAGCCTGCTCCAGATCGTCAACAATAAAATTGAACATAAAGCTTTTGTCGGTCGGGGCAAAATAGCTGGTGTTATGGTCGAAGGGAGTCCACACATGGTAACCGGGAGTCGGTTTATCGTTGTGGTAAAAGGCCGCACCGCCCCAGTTTTCAATCGGTATTTGCAGATGGGTTTGATACCAAGTTGCTAACGCGACAGGATCAGTACTTTTAAAGAAAATACCACCGAGTCCAATGACTTTTGCCATAAGGGTGACAGTGTAAGTGGGGAATGAATTAACTTTAGGCAATAAATTCGCAAGATACAAAAAAGCCGCATAAATGCGGCTTTTTGAGGCGTAAACAGCTTAGAACTGGTAGCTGTACTGTACTGAGTAGTACATACCACTTGATTCAGTAATCGCATTTACAGGACCTGTAATAGCACTGTTTTCGATCAAGTGAACTTTTTCACCTTTAATATAAGCGATACCGAAGTCAACGGTGTTTTGTGGGTTGATGTGGTAGCTCATACCCGCTGTGTACCAGTTACGGTCAGAGTCTGGGAATGAAATCGAGCTAATTTCGTCCACAACGCCTTGGTCATGCATATAACCTGCACGAACAGTGAATTGTTCGTTGATGGTGTAAGTACCACCTAGGCTGAATAACCATGAATCTTTCCATTGGTATTCTTTCAGTGCAACATCACCAACGGCTTGAGTCACGCCAACCGCTGCAATGGTTGCTGTACCGTCTTTAGCCGTGATTTGATCAAAGTTGCCCCACTGGGTGTGCTGCGCAGTGTAGTGCAGAGCAAACTTAGGCGTGATTTGATGGAAACCAGCTACTTGGAAAATATCCGCTAGCGGTACATCTAAACTGTCAAAACTGGTCGCAACTGGTACAGCACCTACACCTGGGATGCTTGTCATCGAGACAGTATTGATATCGCCTTCAACATTTACTGTTGGGCTGAAACGGTAGCTGATGCCAAAACGGTTGTCTTTATCTAACTCAATAGTGGCACCTACAATACCACCGAAGGCCCAACCGTCAGCGTCTACGTCAACCAAAGGCGTAGTGCCCATATTACGGGTTAAGCGGCCTTCGCCGTAGATGGCATCCAGACCCGCACCGATGCTGAACATATCGTTGATGCGGTATGACACGCTGGCGTTGAAGTTAACTGTAGTAACTTCTGTTTCACCAAGCAGATCATAAGGAGCTGGTGAGCCAGCTGGTAAACTCTTTGAAAGTGAGCTGGCATCAGTACCGGTACCGAAGTTAGAGAATGCGGCAAAACCTACGGCAAACTTATCGTCGATTGGGTGGATATAGAAAATATTCGGGATAACTTTAGAGCTACCCGCATCGTCGATGCTGCCTAAGTCAGCAGCGCCACCGCCAAAGTTAACGTCTTTAACATCAACAGTGATATCGGCATAGGTTAGGCCGAAAGAGATCGCATCTTTATCAAATAGTGCCATAGCTGCTGGGTTACGAGATAACACAGAAGCGTTATCGGCAATGACTGCGTCACCTGCAAATGCACGGCCCATACCTGTGGCTGATTGACTGTTTAATTGGAAACCCGAAGCGAAAGCTTGTGAACTCGCCAGTGCAACAGCAACGGCAAGCAGTGTCTTGTTGAATGATTTCATTATTATTCTCTCATTATTTTGGTATTGGATTTTGTTCGGTCCTAGTTGCCAGAACAAGGCGCAAATCCTTTTATAATCTCCGGCATGTTAGGGATTGTGTGTAATCTCAACAAGTCCGACCAGATTTTAATTTTGTTAAATAACAGTTAATTAAAACAAGGTTGTACTTTAGCATGAACGAATGGTCTGGCCAGATACTTGGTATATTTGGCTTTTATCTGAGGGTAGGGTTTTAATTGAGGTTAATGTTTTGTAACTAGCGAAAGGTTAATAAATTTAAACAAATTGTAAAAAGCGTACACTTGTACGCTTTTTACATTCTTAGCAAAAATTTCTGCTGTTATAACGAGGATTTAAATTGCTCAAATTCTGCGGTAATAGCTTCAGCAGGGCGTGACATTTTACTGACGATAACACCTGCAATAATCGCAAACACAAATCCAGGCAAGATTTCGTATAGATCGAAAATACCACCAGTAAGTTGTTTCCAAATCACCACAGTTAATGCGCCGACAATAATGGTCGCAATTGCACCGTTACGGCTGTATTGCTTCCAGAAGAGTGAGAGCAGTACGACTGGACCAAAGGCTGCACCAAATCCTGCCCAAGCATAGCTTACAAGGCTCAATACACTGCTTTCAGGGTTCAGCGCAATGATGCCTGCGATCACGGCAATGGCCAGCACGCCCATGCGACCTACCATCATCAGCTCGCGATCGTCGGCTTGAGGGCGCAACCACCTGCGATAAAAGTCTTCGGTGATCACGCTCGAGCACACCAATAACTGCGAATCAATGGTACTCATAATCGCCGAAAGAATCGCGGCGATCAGTAATCCTCCAATCCAAGGATTAAATGCAGCTTGTGCTAAGTGAATAAACACGGTTTCTGCATTGGCTAACGGTTGATTAGCAAAATACAGTGAACCTGCCAAACCTGTCGCTAAGGCACCGATCAGGGATAAGATCATCCAGCTCATGGCGATACGGCGAGAAAGCGGCAATGCATCGGCACTACCAATCGCCATAAAGCGCGACAAAATATGTGGCTGACCGAAATAACCCAGTCCCCATGCGAGCAGTGATAACAAACCAATTACCGTAGTTTTGTCACTGATAAGTGCCAGCATGGCGGGATCGATAGATTCAATGCCCGCATGGCTCTCAGGGTGAGAGAATACTGCAAAGGGGATGATTAGCAGGGCGATGAGCATCAAACAGCCTTGGAAAAAGTCGGTCCAACTTACAGCAAAAAAGCCGCCAATAAAGGTATAACCTACGATGATGGCTGAGCCTATCACTAAGGCAACGTTGTAATCTAAGCCGAAGACTTTTTCGAACAGAATGGCGCCGCCCACCATGCCTGAGGAAGCATAGAAGGTGAAGAACACCAGAATCGTAACCGCGGAGACGAGTTTGAGATAACCCTGTTTATCGTGAAAACGTTTCTCAAAAAAATCAGGCAGGGTGAGAGCGTTGTCCGCTAATTGGGTGTAAATGCGCAGACGTTTGGCCACAAACAACCAGTTCAGCCAAGCGCCGACCACTAAACCAATCCCAATCCATGCTTCGCCTAAGCCGCCTAAGTAAACGGCGCCAGGTAAGCCTAACAGTAACCAGCCTGACATATCGGAGGCACCCACGCTGAGTGCAGTCACGGCTGGGCCCATTTTACGGCCACCTAAAATATAATCATCAACAGTATCGGTGGCACGGTAAGCCCAAAATCCTATGCCCATCATCAATACTAAATAGCCAACAAATGTGATTAAAATCGGGGTTTCAATCGTCATATTGTCTTTATCCCATCTTGTTATTATTAAAAGTGGCAAGCATGCTACCAGATGTTTGAGCAAGAACCCATTAGTAGATAAAGATGTGATCGAAATCCGACCTCCTAGCATTAGAAAAGATCGGAGGCCGGCATAAGAAAGGGTTTGATATTAATAGGTTAGATAAAGGTGTTCTTGATTTCGTCTTTTACGAAGCTAAGGTCGGTCTTATCTTTACCCACAAGCAAAATGTATGCATCACCAGCCTCAAAGCCCATACCTTGATATTTACCGTCGGCGAAGGTGTTGTCCAGCACCATGCGTTTTTCAATCGGCACAATAAACAGAGTGACTTTGCCTTTTTCAGCTTGTAGCACTAAGTGCAGACTCTTAACCCCTTGAAAATCACAGTAAGAGGTGTAGTAGACCTTACCGGGCTGCTCAGTAAATTTAGCGTGGCCGAGGTTTTTTAAGGAAGCGAGTTGCGCGTTCACTTGGCTAAAGTTGACATTCTGATCCACTTGCAAGGCGACACCTTCATGGTAAACATGGGCTAAGGCATGCTCGGCTAAATCCACCGGGCCTAAGCGCAACAAGCTGAAACTGATCCCTACAATAAAGGCAATGGATGCGGCCATGGCGACTAAAAAGCCCGTTTGACGACGCTGCTTATGGTGCTGCTGCAATTGTTGGCGCAGGATCAGTTTGTCGGCTAAATCTTCTGGCACATCCACTTTTAAGGCGTGGGTGAGCTTGGCGTTTAAGCTTTTAAGCTCAGCGACGAATGCTTGGTTTTCTGCGCTTTCCTGCATTTGCGCAACAAACTCAGGATCTTGATTATGAGGATCTTCATAAGCTTGACGTCTAAATTTAAGCTCATCCATTGGATTGGCCTCTTACCTCAGTTTTCTCAAGTAGTTCTTTCAATTGATTCCTCGCCCGAAATAAGCGCGTCATCACTGTGTTGCGATTCAGTTCCAAAAGTTGAGCGATTTCATCCCCACTAAAACCGCCAATCAATTGCAGCAATAAGGGTTCCCGATATTCAATATCCAGCTTAGCGATTTGTCGCCTCAACCAATATTGCTCAGTTTGCTCTTCGGTACTGGAGGCGATGTGATCTTCTAAGCTGTCTTGCTCGACATCGGCGTAATCAAATTGTTTGCGCTCGAATCGACGGGCATTTTCGCGCCTAAGAATTGTGATCAACCAAGCCTTCGCCGCTTTATCATCCTGTAGGGAATCTAAAGAGCGCCATGCCCGCAAGAAGGTTTCTTGGGTGATGTCCTCTGCTAACTGCTTATCGCCGCATAACCAAAAGGCATAGCGGAAGATATCGGCGTGCAGCGCCTTGACTAGGCTGTTGTATCGTCGTTGTTTGCTCAGCATGTCAGAAGAGACCGCAGGCTCGACGGATTTCTTTCGCCAGTTAGCAAACATTTTTACGATATTTTCTTTTTATATTACGATTCAAAAGATTACACCTTATTCATTCGATTAAGCCGTGCGTCATTTTGAGTTATCCATCGGTGTTTAGCCATTGGGATTCAGCGGTTGTAATGGCGTAGATTGCTGCGCCATGGGGTGTAGCTTGCCGCTTTTGACCGCGCTTAACAATGCTTTTATTGCGCTTGCCAGTTGGGCGTCGCTATTGGCTTTGCCGCCGTAGGCCAAGGCTTGTAGCTGACGAATCGCCTCTGCTAACTCGCTCGACAGCGCCGCAATTTTATCGAGCGTCATAGGGCGAGCGGCCTGCTCACTACAGTATTGCTGCAATTGCTGCAAAATATCACTGACATTGCCTTTAGCGCAGGCTTGCTCTAAGCCCTTAAGGCCAGAGCCAAGAGCGAGCGGTTGCGAGGCGACTGGTGTATGGGCCGTCGGTTGGCGCTTAAGCGCACGTCGCCAAGCGATAAAGGTAACGGCCCAAGCAACTAATGTCACCAGCCACAGCAGGGCGAACAGATTGGCGCTCCAATGGCTTTCATTATTGTTGGTGCCGGTATTTGCCTGCCAGTTGGGTTCGATAGGCGCGTCGACCACGGCGCCACCTTTTACTTGAATGGTGCGGGCGGGCAGGGTCGCCATTTCTTGGCGTTTAAGATGTGGATTCCACCAAGGCACTTTCACTTCGGGTAAGGTAAAAGTGCCCGCCTTACTGGGAACGATGGCCGAGGTAATACTGTATTGGGAGACAATTTGCGCATCGCGCACAAAGCTTTGGCGCTGGGGTTTTTCGGGATAGGATTTGAGCTCTGGCGGCAGATTTTGCGCGATATCTGGCAGGCTATTCTCATCGGCATTGGAGGCCAATAAGGTGAGCGTGCGGGTGATGGGGCTACCGACGGTAAACTCTTTTACATCCTCAGGAAAACTCTCTTTTAAGGCCACTAAATCGGCCACAAGCCATTGGCCTTGGAAGCTAGTTGGTGCAGGTTCGACTTGAATGCTTAAGGAGGGCGCGCCAGCCTGCATTGGGCGGCTCTCGTTAAAGCCAAACATGCCGCCACGGCGTTGGGATTCTACTAATACATCGCCAGAAAAGGTCGCGCCTTTGATATTCACTTGGCCAGGTAAGTCGGGAATGATGCCATAGGTGCGTTCAATCACGCGGTAACGACGGCCTTCGATGATCTCTGAGCCATCTTTATCTTCGCCGATTTGCTTAATCTGCGCGCCTTCGATAACGGGGGCATTGAGCACGCCGCGTTGCAGTTCGACCGCAAGGTAGAGCTTCACTTTGTAGGTGATAAGCTGGCCGACGTAGGCCTCATCGGTCGAGACTTTGGCATCGATAAATAGATTCTTGGCCTGCTCAGGTTGTGCGCCAGCTTCGACCACCTTTAGGGGGATTTCGGCAGAGCTGACACCATCAATGCTGAAGGATGGAATTGTCAGTTGGCCCTTTTGCTTTGGGGCAAGCAGTACTTGCCAGCGGGTCTCTTTAACCGCATCGAAGTTCATTATCTGGGTGCTACGACTCACGCTGGTGCGACCCACGATAAAATCCTTAAGCAGGATGGAGGTATTGAGTTTACCCGTGTCGACTTCATCGTCGGCACTGACATTGAGCACAAAGTACTCTCCCTCCATCACTGGATTACGATCGACCGACGCCTCGAGTTTGCTCAGGGCAAAGGCGGGCTGAATGACCGCGATGCAAAGCGTGAGGAGGATAAAAAATTGTCTGATCACCACTGTTCGTTATCCCTTGATATTTGGCCATTTTGACGGCGTTTTTGATATTCGAGTTGCATCTTGTTACGCAGCAACACCTGTGGATCTTCACTCACGCCCCGCAGTGCTCGCTGCATCTCTGCGGGCAAAGGCTCGCTGTTGCTCGGCGGCGCTTCAACAGACTCAACCGCGGTGTCTGGGTTTTTATCCGCCTGCACCTGTTTCTCTTTATCCGCTTTTGACGCTACGGCCTGTTGCTGTTCTTGCTCGGCTTTGGACTTATCATCCTCGACCTGTGCCTGCATTTTGGCCTCGTTGCTGGCTTGGTCTTCTTTATCTTCAGCATTATCTTCAGCATTGTTATCGGCGCTATTTTGCTGATTGGCTTGTTGCTCGGCCTGCTGTTGTTTTTGCTGTGCATCTTGCTGATCTTGCTTGGCCTTATCATCACTCGCTTGCTGTTTATCCTGTTCGCCTTGCTGAGGTTTATTCTGCTCGGATGAAGCCTCTTGCTCCTGCGACGGTTTTTCGTCAGCTTGGTCAGGATTATTTTGTTGTTGGGACTGCTGCTCTTGAGACTGA
>NZ_JBKEDJ010000048.1:0-13797 GCF_047975355.1 Shewanella sp.
GGATAAATTGGATTGGGTTATTATCACCTAACTGCCAGCAGCGGTCGATCACTTCCTGACAGCGACGCTCCATTTCTGGGTTTTCACGCTGTACCGACGCAAAGTCTAAATCTTCACTCGATTGACCCGACGCCATCGAAGAAGCCGCGCCGCCGCCAAGACCTATGTTCATCGCAGGGCCACCGAGAACGATCAGCTTAGCACCGACGGTGATTTCGCCTTTTTGGACGTGCTCTTCGCGAATGTTACCTAAACCACCGGCTAACATGATCGGCTTGTGATAACCACGGACTTCTACACCGTTGTGGCTAGAGACTTCTTGCTCATAGGTACGGAAGTAACCTAACAGTGCTGGACGACCAAACTCGTTGTTAAACGCCGCGCCTCCAAGTGGACCTTCGGTCATGATATCCAGAGCACTGACGATACGCTCAGGCTTACCGTAGTTGCCTTCCCAAGGTTGTACAAATCCTGGGATTTTTAAATTCGATACGCTAAAGCCCGTTAAACCCGCTTTAGGTTTAGAGCCTCGACCCGTTGCGCCTTCGTCACGGATCTCACCACCAGAACCTGTCGCCGCACCTGGGTATGGGCTGATTGCCGTTGGATGGTTGTGGGTTTCCACTTTCATCAGTACGTGCATTGGTTCAGTGTGATAGCTGTAAACACCGTTTTGATCGGGGAAGAAACGTCCCGCAACCGAACCTTCCATCACTGCGGCGTTATCTTTATAGGCAGATAACACGTGGTCAGGCGTGGTTTCGAAGGTGTTTTTAATCATTTTGAACAGAGACTTAGGCTGCGCCTGCCCATCAATTGTCCAATCTGCGTTAAAAATCTTGTGACGGCAGTGCTCAGAGTTGGCCTGAGCAAACATCATCAGTTCAATATCGTTTGGATTGCGGTTCAAACGCACAAAGTTTTCGACTAAATAATCGATTTCATCTTCGGCGAGCGCCAGACCCATTTCGACGTTGGCCACTTCAAGGGCACGGCGACCTTCAGCCAACACGTTCACACTCTTGAACGGCGCAGGTTCAGTGCGCTTAAACAGCACATCGGCCTTTGCAAAATCTTCCAATACCACTTCAACCATGCGGTCGTGCAATAACCCTTTGAGGGTTTGTTGCTGCTCGACAGTCAAAGTGTCTGACTCCACATAATAGGCAACACCACGCTCTAAGCGCTTCACTTTACCTAAACCACAATTGTGGGCGATATCAGTGGCTTTAGAAGACCATGGGGAAATTGTGCCGGGGCGGGGAGTAACAAACAGGAGTGAACCTTGGGGGGTATGGGCTTCGATAGCAGGTCCATAGGTGAGAATTTTTTCAAGTTGCTCGCGCTCATTGGTCTCAAGCAACTCGCTCAAATCCGCTAAATGAACATACTCAGCATAGATTTGGCGTACCGGAAGCGCAGCGTTTACGCAGGCCTCCATTAGCTTTTGCACTCTAAACGTCGAGAGTGCTGGGGCTCCGCGGATGATCTCCATCACGTCAATTCACCTTATATTTATAATTGCAGGGGTCAGAGATGGCGCTATTATAAGGAAATGTCTGTCACAAATCACCTGTGACCTTACGTAAAACAGTGTTTCCTATTAAGATAAAAAGCAGCCCTTTTCCCCTCCTTCGTATTCCATGCGGTACGATTTTTTTACGTAATTGGCGACAAACGGATATAATCACAGCAATGTCAGCCAGTTTATCCTTGTTACCTCACTGACCTTCTACTGTTCATCATTTTGATTTTATTTAATAAAGTGTGTTTAATGACTCGATTTCTGTTCGCGATTATCTTAGGTTTCTTACTGACGGCGTGTCAGCAAGTGACCGTGGAAGAAACAGAATATGTCCCCCATAAACTCACCGAATTAAGGGTCGGCACCCTTTATGGCCCGCAAATTTATATGACCTCGGGCCAAGGCAACAGTGGCTTCGATTACGATATGGCGGTGCTCTTTGCCGAGTATCTCGATGTGCCCTTAAAAATGGTGCCTTATACCAACCGCGCCGAACTCTATGATGCACTTAAAAAAAACGAGATTGATATCATTGCCGCGGGGATGACTGAAACCCCAGCGCGGCGCGAACAATTCCGTTTAGGCCCGCCGCTATATCGCGTCAATCAAGTACTGGTTTACCGTGAAGGCATGCCAACACCCAAAGATATCACTGACTTAAAAGGCAAAATTACCGTCATTGCCGACTCTTCGTTTGTGGAAACCTTGACACAATTACAGAAACGCCATCCGACGCTGGTGTGGGATCAAGTCACAGATAAAGACAGCGAAGAGCTGCTGGCGATGATCGCCAATAAGGAAATCGACTACACCATCGCCGACTCGAGCAGCGTGCAGATTAACCGCCGCTATTTACCGGATCTGCGCTCAGGGCTCGTGCTAGAAGAAAAACTCGATGTGGTTTGGTTGCTGCCACCCACACATAGTGACGGTTTGATGAGTCAGTTATTGGCGTTTTGGCACCAAGAGAAACTCGCCGGTACACTCGATCATCTTAATGAAAAGTACTTTGGCCACGTTAAGCGTTTCGACTATATCGACACCCGCGCCTTCCTGCGCGCCATCGAAACCGTGTTGCCACGCTATCGGCAGCTTTTCGAAACCCACGCTGGTGACTTAGATTGGCGTAAATTGGCGGCGACCAGTTATCAAGAGTCCCATTGGAATCCTAATGCCCGCTCTCCTACTGGGGTGCGCGGCATGATGATGCTCACGCAGCCGACCGCCAAAGAAATTGGCATAACAAATCGACTCGATGCGGAAGAAAGTATTCGCGGCGGCGCCGCTTATTTACGGGATATGATCAATCGCTTACCCGAGTCGATCCCCGAGAGTCAACGCATGTGGTTTGCGCTGGCCTCCTACAATATTGGTTATGCCCATGTGGAAGACGCCCGTAAACTCGCCGAATCCATGGAGCTTAATCCCAACGCGTGGCGGGATCTTAAAAAAGTATTGCCACTGCTGCAAAAGCGTAAATATTACCAAAAGACCCGCTACGGCTATGCCCGTGGTAGCGAAGCCGTCCATTACGTCGACAGCATCCGCCGTTATTACGACACCTTAGTCTGGGTCGATAATCAATCTAAACAGCAAAATAGCGATGAGGTGGAACCAAGCGACCTCGCCTCGGAAGATGGCCCGGCGCCAGTGCCCGGCACCCTCAGCCCAGATAAGCCGAAATAGCCCTAACCGCTTAACCCTCAATAACTTGACTTGCGCCGCAGCCTTGCTTTTTTGCGGCCATCAAACCACGATTTTAATCTTAGATTAAGCCTACACAGGCTAAAGTGAGCTAGCTTTGGGCTAAAAACGCTGCTTTATAGAGCAGATGCATCGAGGGGGATTGCCGCCTGAGATCTCTGCTGATACTGTCATAGTGACAGGTCAATATAATAATCATTGCGCGTTAACCCATAGCCGTTAACCAAAGCAAAAATAGCCTTAACCTAGACAATAACAAGATTGAAAACGGGGTCTATATGAGAAGAAAAACCATCAATAACAGCGCATCACGCCGTCGCACCACACTCAAAATTCGTCATCGCCGGGTGCTAAATCGCCACAAACTGTTTTTTACGTTTATCCAAGCCCAAGACTAACGCTTTAAGCGAGTCCCCAAACGCCTTAGGATAGCGTCCCCTGCTGCGCCTTTTGAGCCTGTTTTAAAGCCTTCTTTTCCTCCCTGCGACGTTTAAAAAAGCGGCTCAATTGGTCAGCACAGTCCTGCGCTAACACCCCTGACACCACTTCAACTTGATGATTAAAGGCTGGATGCTGCAAGAGGTTAAGCACGGTTCCAGCGGCGCCTGTCTTCTCATCCTTTGCCCCAAATACCACGCGGGCAATTCGGCTATGCACCATGGCACCGGCACACATTGCACAGGGCTCAAGGGTAACGTAAAGAGTGGTATCGAGGAGGCGATAGTTTTCAATGGTTTGCCCCGCTGCTCGCAAACACTGAATTTCAGCATGGGCGCAGGGATCGTGCTCACTGATAGACAAGTTATACCCAGCCGCAATTTGCTGACCCTCTTTGACTAAAACCGCCCCCACTGGTACTTCACCCGCAGCCTCGGCCTTTTCAGCCATACTCATCGCGACACGCATCCAATGTTCATCGACTCGAGCTTGTTCAAGACTCGCTTGATTGAGATTCGCTTGATTGAAACAAGATTGCTCGCCAGTTAGCACATCAGCACTCACTTCATCACAACCAAGTTCATCACAGCTATGCGTATTCGCATGCAAGGTTTTTGGGTTAAGTTTTATCTGCTCCACTTAAGGATTCTCATTAATCAACAATTTGGGCAATTATACCCATAACCAATAAAAAAGGCGCACTTGGCGCCTTTTCGTTAATGCATCATGTCATCAAGACAGGGAATTATTCCCACTCGATGGTTGCTGGTGGCTTACCTGAAATATCGTAAACCACACGGGAGATACCATCGATTTCGTTGATGATACGGTTAGACACACGGCCTAAGAAATCGTATGGCAAGTGCGCCCAGTGAGCGGTCATAAAGTCGATGGTTTCAACGGCGCGCAGTGACACCACCCAATCGTATTTACGGCCATCGCCCATCACACCGACAGAGCGAACGGGTAAGAACACGGTAAAGGCTTGGCTGACTTTGTTATAAAGATCAGCTTTGTGCAGCTCTTCGATGAAAATCGCATCGGCGCGGCGCAAAAGATCACAGTATTCTTTTTTCACTTCGCCCAGTACACGCACACCAAGGCCTGGGCCTGGGAATGGGTGGCGGTAAAGCATGTTATATGGCAGACCTAGCTCAAGGCCAATCTTACGCACTTCGTCTTTAAAGAGTTCGCGCAGTGGCTCAACCAGACCTAACTCCATATCGTCTGGCAAACCGCCTACGTTATGGTGCGACTTAATCACATGGGCTTTACCTGTGGCGCTGCCTGCTGATTCAATCACGTCTGGATAGATAGTGCCTTGGGCTAACCATTTGGCGTTAACGCATTTCTTAGCTTCTTCATCGAAGATTTCAACAAATACACGGCCGATGATTTTACGTTTTGCTTCTGGATCGGCTTCGCCTTTGAGCGCATCGAGGAAACGGTTTTCCGCATCCACGTGAACAATGTTCAGACCGAAATGATCACCAAACATTTCCATGACTTGCTTCGCTTCGTTTAAACGCAGTAGACCATTATCAACAAATACGCAGGTCAGCTTTTTGCCAATCGCGCGGTGCAGCAGCATTGCCACCACAGATGAATCCACACCACCAGACAGACCTAAAATCACTTCATCGTCGCCCACTTGCTTTTTTAAGCGTTCGATAGCGTCTTCGATGATTGAAGAAGGTTTCCAGTTTGCCGAACAGCCACAAATATCTAAGGCGAAGTGCGACAGCATACGCATACCTTGGCGGGTATGAGTCACTTCAGGGTGGAACTGCACGCCGTAGAAACGTTTTTCCTCACAAGACATGGCCGCAAAGGGGCAAGTGTCAGTTTTAGCAACGGCCACAAAACCTTCTGGAATCGCCGAAACTTTATCGCCATGGCTCATCCACACATCGAGCAGAGATTTGCCATCGGCACTGACGGCGTCTTCGATATCTTTAAACAGGGCCGATTGCGCTAACATTTCGATTTGAGCGTAGCCGAACTCGCCTTCGCCAACGCCTTGAATCACTTTACCGCCGAGCTGCTCAGACATGGTCTGCATGCCGTAGCAGATCCCTAATACAGGCACGCCAGCATTGAACACATATTCAGGTGCGCGGGGAGAGTTGTCGGCGGTCACACTTTCAGGGCCGCCAGCGAGAATAATCCCGTTAGGGGCAAACTCACGGATTTGGGCTTCGGTCACATCCCACGCCCATAACTCACAGTAAACACCAATTTCACGGATACGACGGGCAATCAGTTGGGTGTACTGAGATCCAAAGTCGAGGATCAGTATCTTATGCTCATGAATATCGCTCATGGATAACCTTTATCTCATCTATTGTTTTAACTTAGCTCAAGACTTCGACGTTCAATCTTGAGGGCATACAAATCTTAATAACAGGGCGGCTTATCGCCGCCCCGTTATCACAAACGTTTACGCACCTGAACGGTAGTTTGGGGCTTCTTTAGTGATAGTCACATCGTGAACGTGGGACTCGCCCATGCCTGCAGAAGTCACTTTCACAAATTGCGCTTTTTCGTTCAGTTCTTGGATCGTGGCACAGCCTGTTAAGCCCATGCATGAACGCAGACCGCCCATATGCTGATGGATGATTTCCTTAAGCTTGCCTTTGTAAGGTACACGGCCTTCGATGCCTTCTGGCACCAGCTTGTCAGCAGCATTATCAGATTGGAAATAACGGTCAGAAGAACCTTGAGACATGGCGCCTAAAGAACCCATACCGCGGTATGACTTATAGGCACGGCCTTGGTAGAGTTCAGTTTCGCCCGGCGCTTCATCGGTACCCGCGAACATTGACCCCGCCATGATGCACGATGCACCTGCGGCTAAGGCTTTGGCCAAGTCACCCGAGAAGCGTACGCCGCCGTCGGCGATAACTGGGATGCCTAAACCTTTTACGGCTTCAGCCGCATCAGACACTGCAGTAATTTGTGGAACACCAACACCGGTTACGATACGCGTGGTACAGATAGAGCCTGGGCCAATACCGACTTTAACCGCATTAACACCTGCTTCAACTAAGGCTAATGCGCCTTCAGCTGTCGCCACGTTACCACCGATGATTTGTAAATCTGGATATTTAGCGCGGGTTTCACGGATACGTTGCAATACGCCTTCAGAGTGGCCGTGAGAAGAGTCAATCAGCAGCACGTCAACACCGGCTTTTACCAGCGCATCGACACGCTCTTCGTTACCTGCACCAGCACCTACTGCGGCGCCCACACGTAAACGACCTAATTCGTCTTTACAAGCATTAGGTTTACGTTCGGCTTTTTCGAAGTCTTTTACAGTGATTAAGCCTTTCAGCTTGAAGTTATCATCGACAACTAAGACTTTTTCGATACGGTTAGAGTGCATTAATTTTTGCACTTCATCTAACTTAGTGCCTTCCGCGACAGTGACTAAACGCGCCTTTGGCGTCATCACTTCTTCTACGGTTTTGCTCCAGTCAGTCACGAAACGTACGTCACGGCCAGTGATGATACCCACCAGTTCATTGGCTTCGTTTACTACAGGGTAACCGGCAAAGCCATTCTTCGCGGTCAACACTTTAAGATCCGCAAGCGTGGTTGAAGGCGTCACTGTCACAGGTTGTTGAACCACGCCAGCTTCGTAAATTTTAACTTTACGAACTTCTTCAGCTTGCTTTTCTATGCTCATGTTTTTATGAATAAAACCTAAGCCACCTTCCTGTGCCATGGCGATCGCAAGACGCGCTTCGGTCACAGTGTCCATAGCGGCAGACACAAGCGGAATATTCAGTTCAATAGTGTTGGTCAGGCGAGTTTTAAGGATGGCGGTATTTGGGAGTACAGTCGAATGCGCAGGAACAAGTAACACATCGTCAAAGGTTAGCGCTTCTTTAATTAAACGTAGCATAGGCAACATCTCCCCAGTTGAGTAGGATTTTAGAGGTGAAATATTGCGCCGGGATTATACCTTGCATCTGGGGAGCGGTAAATGGAAAATAGTGAAAAAATCCCATTTGCACGAGAAAACACATGCAAGTCCCTAAAAATAATATTTATACCGTCTCACGCCTCAATGGTGAAGTTAGGCAAATTCTCGAGGGACAACTGGGAAAAGTCTGGCTAAATGGTGAAATTTCCAACTTTTCCGCCCCCAGTTCGGGCCATTGGTATTTAACCCTTAAGGACCACTATTCTCAAATTCGCTGCGCCATGTTTAAGGGCCGCAACCAAAGCGTAAGCTTTAAACCTGTCAATGGTCAGCAGGTGCTTGTTAAAGGCGCCATTAGCGTATATGAGCCTCGTGGCGACTATCAATTATTGATTGAGTCTATGCTGCCCGCGGGTGATGGCTTACTGGCACAGCAATTTGAAGCGCTCAAGATGAAGCTCGCGGCGCAGGGACTATTCGCCGCCGACACTAAACGTCAACTTCCGAAAAATATTCAACGTATCGGGGTGATCACCTCCCCCACGGGCGCGGCAATCCGCGATGTATTGCACGTACTTGCCCGCCGTGACCCTTCCATCGAAGTGATTATTTATCCAACCCAAGTACAAGGCGAAAATGCGGATCTCAATATCTGCCAAGCCATCAATATCGCCAACCAACGGCTTGAGGTCGATGTATTACTGCTCACCCGTGGCGGCGGCTCACTCGAAGATTTATGGTGCTTTAATAGTGAAGCGCTCGCCCATACCATCTACAACAGCGCATTACCGATTGTCAGCGCCGTAGGGCATGAAGTCGACACCACCATCAGTGACTATGTAGCCGACATTCGCGCCCCCACGCCCTCTGCGGGCGCTGAGCTACTGTCTCAGGATAGCGAAAATAAGAACCAACGCTTAGCCACAGTACTCTCGCGCCTTAAACAGAGCGCGAGTCACTATCAACTCAAACAGGAAAGACGCTTAAGCTTGCTCGAGCATAGCCTGCAACGCTTAGATCCTAAACGAACCTTGCAGCAATTTGAGCAACGTTTCGATGAGATGCAATTACGACTCGAAGCCGTACTTTCTTACAAGCTGCATGGCTTAAGTCGCCGCCAGCAGCAACTGGCAAATCGCCTCGAGCAACAGTCCCCAAAGCACAAGCTTGCACTCGAGATCAATCGTTTGAGCTATTTAACGACGCGTTTGCAGGACGCAATGCAAGATACCCTCAATCAAAGCGAACAGCGGATAAAATACGCCGCCCATCAATTGGAAACGGTCAGTCCATTAGCCACCTTGAGTCGTGGTTACAGCATTACCACAGATGCGGATCATCAAGTCATTGAGAATGCCGCCCAGCTAAACATTGGTGATAGCATTCATACCCGCCTATTGCATGGACAGGTAGTTTCTAAAGTCACCGACGTTATTCAAGGGGAATAAAGATGGACTTGACTGATACCCAGTCAGACGCCCCAATTATTCCACTCAATTGAGCAAATAAAAAAGGAACCCTAGGGTTCCTTTTTTATTGATTCACTTAAATAAATGACTCGTTTTTTAGCTTGGGTCTTATTTTGTCTTGCGATCTTTAATATGGCTAAGGGCGCGCTTACGGCGGCGCTCTTGGCTCATGGTCAGCTTTTCAACCTTGTTTTCAAACGGGTTATCACCCTCTTGGAAACGTAGCTGAATTGGTGTACCGACCACTTTCAATGAACGACGGAAGTAGTTCATCATGTAGCGCTTGTAAGAGTCAGGCAGTTTGCTAACTTGATTACCGTGGATCACCACGATTGGCGGGTTATAACCACCGGCGTGGGCGTATTTCAGTTTCACACGGCGACCGTTCACCAATGGTGGCTGATGGTCATCCTGCGACATTTGCATGATGCGGGTCAGCATTGAGGTGCTCACGCGGCGAGTCGCACTATCGTAGGCTTCTTCAATCGACTCAAACAGATGGCCAACACCCGTACCATGCAACGCCGAAATAAAATGAATTCGGGCAAAGTCGATAAAGCCTAAACGGCGGTCAAGCTCACTCTTAACCCGGTCTTTAATGCCTTGATCGATACCATCCCACTTGTTGACGGCGATAACTAAGGCGCGGCCGGCATTTAGGGCAAAACCGAGTAGTCCTAAATCTTGCTCGGCAATCCCTTCACGGGCATCGATGATCAGTAACACCACGTTGGCATCTTCAACCGCTTTTAGGGTTTTGATCACCGAGAACTTCTCGATCACTTCATGGACTTTACTGCGGCGACGCACACCGGCGGTATCGATAATCACATATTCGCGGCCATCGCGTTCCATCGGAATGTAAATGCTATCGCGAGTGGTACCCGGCTCGTCGTAAACCACCACACGCTCTTCACCGAGAATACGGTTAGTCAGGGTCGACTTACCCACGTTAGGCTTACCGATAATTGCGAGTTTGATCGGTAAATCCTGCAGGCGTTTCTGCTCGGCTTCGGCTTCTTCTTCGGTGTATTGACGCTCGTCGACTTCTTCCTCTTCACCTTGGCGTTCAATGCCCATGGCCTCAGCGTAAGGTGTCAATGCGTACTCAATCATGTTGGTCACGCCGCGACCTTGGGCGGCAGCCATTTGATAGACTTCACCTAAACCTAACGACCAAAACTCGGCGCAGGCAGAATCGGCATCGATACCGTCAATCTTGTTAGCCACAACGAAAGTGGTTTTTTGACGACTACGTAAGTGCTGAGCAATAGACAAATCCGCTGCGGTTAACCCAGCGCGCGCATCGGTCATAAATAAGACAACATCGGCTTCTTCGATAGCGGCAAGGGACTGCTCGGCCATCTTAGTTTCGATCCCCTCTTCGGTGCCGTCGATACCGCCGGTATCCACCACGATAAACTCATAGCCGGATAGGAATGCTCGACCATATTTACGGTCACGTGTTAGGCCAGGAAAGTCAGCAACCAGCGCATCACGCGTACGCGTAAGGCGGTTAAATAATGTGGATTTACCGACGTTCGGCCGACCAACAAGGGCCACTACAGGGATCATGATTTTGCCTCTAAAAAACTATTCAATAAAAAGCCCCCGGAACACACTTCCAGGGGCTCTACAAGGATAACACTTTTAACTAAGGAAGTGTTACAACAGCTAACTTTCCGCTGCGACCTTGCACGTAGATTTTATCATCCACCACTAATGGCTGGCTGAATAATCCAGAGCTGTCCACTTGGATACGACCGACAATACTGCCTGTGCTGCGGTCGATAAAGTGCAGATAACCTTCAAAATCGCCCACGACCAAATAGTCGCGATATACGGCTGGTGACGTGAGGGTACGATTCGCAAGCTCAGAGTTACTCCACAATTCTAGGCCGTTACGTCTATCTACTGAATAGATACGGCTGTGGTCATCCACTAGGAATAAGCTTAAGCCTGCTGACGCTAATTCATTGAAGCTCGAATACTTACGGGTCCAAATGACACGTCCAGTACGCAGTTCCATCGAAACTAAGTTACCGTTGTAGCTCACCGCATAGAGGTTCTCACCTAAGATCAGCGGCGTCATATCCACATCGGCCATACGAGTAAACTCATTGCCGCCAGTTGGATTATAAATCGCTTGTTCCCATGCGGCTTGACCATTGTTTTTCACTACAACGGCGACTTTGCCATCGGCAGTACCGATAAAGAAACCGCCCGCTTCATAGGCCGCAGCACCTGTGCCCCTTAGGGTCAGATTCGGTAACTGCATCTCATAGGCCCAAAGTTTATCACCTGTGTCTACGTTAAAGGCTTCGAGGGAACCCGAGCTCGTGCTCACCACGACCACATCATCGGCAACGGTAGGTTTAGAGAGTAGCTCACCACCCGCAATCACGTGCCATAACACTTGACCGTCTTCGGCATTCAGCGCAGCTAATAGACCGCTTTCACCGCCAACGAAGATTTTATTTCGTGCAGCGGTTACACCAGAGGCTAAACGCGCACCTTTGTTTTTAGACAGGGCATTATCGCGAAACTCTTCACTGAAATCCTTAGTCCAAACACGCTCACCCGTGGCTTCATCAAAGGCCACGACTTCGCCGTAACGGTCGGCTGCAAAAATTTTACCGTAACGAACTGCAGGAGTGAGGCGAGAGTAATAATCACCGACACCGTCACCTACAGAGGCGCTCCAACTTACTTCAGGAAACACTGTCGCCTGAATCGCAGTTAACTCACTTACCGGTTCTTCTTCCACATCGCTAGAAGAACAGGCGGATAACATGGCTAGGCTTAACCCAGCGGCTAGCAGGTTCTTGCACCAAGACTTCATCAAGGGATCCCTTATGCTTGATTTAGGTTATCAAGTTTGATTTTAAGTGCAGGGCTGGTCACAACACCGCCATTGTCCATTGCCGCTTGGTAAGCGGTTTTCGCTTTATCTGCTTCGCCTTGACGAACGAAGAAATCGCCTTTGAGTTCTTCACGTTGCGCTAAGAATGCTTTATCAGTGACTTGATCTAAGGTCGCTAACGCAGTCCCTATTTGGCCTTGTTCCGCTTGAATGCGCGCTAAACGCAGTGTTGCCACTGTATCTAATCCGGCACCAGGTTTAGCAGCAATCACTTTCTTCAACGCTTCTTCAGCCTTAGGAAGATCTTTCGCTTCAACCGCGGTTTTCGCAACAATGAGATCCAACAGTGCTTGATAGCCCTTTTGGTCGTGATTCTTAGAAAACTCAGCCACGCCAGCAAGCATGGCCGCTTCGTCGCTTGATTTAGTCGTTAAGGTTTGGAACGCCTGTGACGCTTCTTCGGCCTTCACGATTTTCATGTCGGAGTAATAGTTCCAACCGTACAGGCCGCCTAAACCAACGACCGCCCCGATAACAATCGAGGTTCCATAGTCTTTCCAGAACTGCTTGATAGCATCAACTTGTTGTTCTTCTGTGCTATAAATTTCCACGCGCACGTCCCCTTATTTGGTAAGTTCAGCTAAAAATGCGCTTAATGCATTTCGAGCGACCCGTTGTTGTTCGTTGTCATTGCGTAAATATTTAACGGTAACCACACCTTCGGCGAGTTCTTCTTCACCGATGAGTAAGGCTACTTGTGCGCCGCTTTTATCGGCACGCTTAATTTGCTTCTTGAAGTTACCGCCGCCGCAGTGGCTCATGACACGCAGTGTTGGTAAGGTTGAGCGTAACTCCTGTGCCACTTTAATGGCTTCAACCAAACAGCTATCCCCCATCGCCGCGACATACACATCGACAGCCGCAGGGATATCTTGGGTCAGTTCTAAGGTTTCAAGCAGCAAAACAATGCGCTCTAATCCCATCGCAAAACCGACGGCTGGAGTATCTTTACCACCCAATTGAGCGACTAAACCATCGTAGCGACCGCCCGCAAGTACTGTGCCTTGAGAGCCTAAGCTATTGGTAACCCATTCAAAAACCGTGCGATTATAGTAATCCAAACCACGGACTAAGCGCGGGTTAACTCGGTATTGGATGCCGACCGCGTCGAGGAGTTCACGCAATTGTGCAAAATGTTGTGAAGATTCTTCACCTAAGTAATCCATCAGCGCAGGCGCATCACCTAAAATGTTTTGCACTTGAGGATCTTTTGAGTCCAGTACGCGCAGCGGATTGCTGTACATACGGCGCTGGCTATCTTCGTCTAATTTGTCCTTGTGTTGCTCTAAGAAGGCAATCAAGGCTTCACGGTAAGCGGCGCGCTCAGCGGGGTCGCCTAAGGTGTTCAGCTCAAGCGTCACATGTTCGCTAATGCCGAGTTTTTCCCATAGCCGAGCCGATAACATCAACACTTCTGCGTCTATATCGGCGCTACCAATACCATAGACTTCCACACCAAACTGGTGGAATTGGCGATAACGGCCTTTTTGTGGACGTTCGTGGCGGAACATAGGGCCCATGTACCATAGGCGTTGTTCTTGGTTATAGAGCAGACCATGCTCGTTACCTGCACGCACGGTTGAGGCGGTGCCTTCAGGACGTAGGGTTAAACTGTCACCGTTTCTGTCCTCGAAGGTATACATTTCTTTTTCAACAATATCAGTCACTTCACCGATAGATCTTTTAAATAGATCTGTATTTTCCACTATTGGAGTGCTGATCTCACTGTAACCATAAGCAGCCACGCTTGAACGTAGTACTGCTTCCACTTATTGCCATAGAGGACTTTGAGTTGGCAGAATGTCATTCA
>NZ_JBKEDJ010000078.1:0-61674 GCF_047975355.1 Shewanella sp.
ACCTTTGACCGCAAGATTCATTTCCTCGAGCGAAATAACCCTGAAACATCAACACGCCCTAGGTAAATTCCCAGTAAGTCGCTGCTCATTTTAATTTCAACTGGTATACTATGGCGTTTTTTCAGCAAAATTCGTGGAATCCATGCTCTATCTTCTCGCTAGCTGTATCGCACTGTTAATCGGGCCTCTGTTTTATCGCTACTTTTCATCGGGCAGCGGATTACAGAAGGGCCTCGATGGCTTTATCTTCGTCTCCTTAGGCGGATTAGTGCTGATCCATATTTTGCCTGAATTGCTCGAGCATGGAGGCCTATTGGCCATCGTCTTTGTGGTACTCGGCCTCTGGGGACCGACCGCCAGTGAACGCTTATTCCATCGCTACTCAGAGATCACCCATAATCTCACCCTGTCACTCGGGATTGGCGGTCTTTTACTGCACACCATCACAGATGGCGGCGCTATGGTGCTGGCGCAGCAGGATGGCAATTCCAGCCTATTGGCGCTCGGGGTGATATTGCATCGACTACCCGTAGGCCTTGCCATTTGGTGGTTACTCAAGCCTCAAGTCGGAACGCGTTGGGCAAGTTTGGTATTAGTCGCCATGATGCTGCTCACTGGCGTGGGTTATTTCGCGGGCGAGCAATTATTATCCCAACTCAGTCTAGATAATACCGTTTATTTGCAAGCCTTTGTGACAGGCTCCATCCTGCACGTTGTGCTGCATCAACCCCATGGTCAACATGGTCAACATGATACGGATACGCAAGGCCAGTATGAATATCAGGCTGGTATCGGCAGTTTACTGGGGATTGGATTATTGATGGTGCTGTTACTGATGGATTCTGGCGGCCATGAACATGCCCACCACGATCACAGCACCGAACAGCTGACAACTTGGTTGATGACCATAGCACCCGTGCTTTTGCTAAGCTACGCCGCAGCGGCGCTGCGATTCCAGTTAGGCTTGACGCCACAGGATAGCAGTCTTGCCCGCCGTTGGTTCCAACGCTTAGCTGGCCCTGAGGCGCTAGTACTGACAGCACTGTTGCTCGGTCCTTGGTTAGCGCTATTCCAACTCCTAGTGGTGTTTATAATAAGCGCTTATCTCGCCCATGCTAGGGTCGAGATCACTGATCCCCATACTAAATTGCCCAATAACTCGCTGCGCTTCGGCTTTGCCCATTTGGTTGATCGCAGCGCTCCTTGGGTGCTCCTCAGTCTAGTGTTAGTCAATCTGATAGGTCATCCTTCGGTGCCGTTAAGCAATCCCATGTTGCAGATTGCCGTGCTCTTGCTGGTCTTTTTACCCATGCGCTTCTGTAACTTAGGAGCAGCAGTGCTGTCGATTGCCCTTGCCTATAGTGGCTGGAGCCCTTTGGCTATCATATTGCCTCTGATTGCCGCGCCAGTGCTGAACTTCGCCCAGCTTAAACTCATGAGCTGGCCACAGCGTGGAATTTTGCTGGCAATTATTGCTGTATCACTGGTAGCAGCGCTTAAGTTGCCTATGTGGTTCTCGTTAAGCACTTTACCCGAGGCAATTAACTTAGCTGCACTGCTTATCCTATCTGGCTTATTTGCCGCAAGTTTACTGCGCCTTGGGCCTCGTAAGTTCTTGCGCCGCTTAATGTTGTTAAAACCTGCTGCCCATGGTCATAAGCACGGCCATGAGCATGCACACACGCATTCCACTGCGTCAGAAACCTCCCATGATCACGGGCATGGCCACTCTCATACACACAGCCAGAGTAGCAACCATGGTCATTCCCATGGTGATGGCAATAAGCACCACCACTAACGCTGTTCATTTGCCGACAGACAGGCTAAGTTAATCCTACTTCTAGGATAAATTTAGCCTGTTATGTGCATACTCTTCGTCGCCCTTAATACCCATCCTCAATATCCGCTGATTATTTGCGCGAATCGGGATGAGTTTCACCACAGGCCAACAGCCCCAGCACAATTTTGGCCGCCGGAACAGAATATGCTTGCGGGCAAAGATTTACAGGCGGGTGGCACTTGGTTTGGCGTAAATAAACAAGGGCAAATTGCCGGAGTCACTAACCTTAGGGTGGCTCAAAAATCCCAAGAGTCGATGCGCAGCCGCGGCGAGCTGATTATTAAAGCATTGAGCTCAGGATCACTTGTCTGCCCTAACTGGCTCGAGGAACACGCCGAAGATTATCAGCCATTTAACTTAGTGTTTGGCCAAGGAACGAATCTCTACTGCTTTAACAGCCTTAAGCGGAACACGGTAAAACTCACCCAAGGATTTCATGCGATTAGCAATGGTGCACTCGATGATATCTGGCCGAAAATGGCTAAAGGGCAACGCTCGCTCGAGGCCCTCATTCAACAATCGGGGCCACTTGAGCTAGAATCGCTCATTCAGTTGATGCAGGATGATTCGCGGCCACAGGATAACGAACTACCCGACACTGGCGTAGGGTTAGAGTGGGAACGTCGTTTAGCGGCGATTTATATTCATCACCCTGACTATGGCACCCGCTCCACCAGTATTTTGCTACAAGATGCCCAAGGGGAAGTTCAGTTTACCGAGGTCAGATACGATGGTAAGGGTCGGCGGCTAGGGCAGCAGGACTTTCACTTCAGCCTGCCACCACAATTACCCAAAGAGCCGGACTGTCTCGCCAACTTTTAGTGGATCAGTCCGAACTGTGGTCCATAGTGATCACCCAACGGTCATCAATTTTTTCCACCAGTAGGGTAAATACCCCCGAGGGAGCATCCTTTTGCCGCTTTAAGTCCCAACGCCCCACCACCATAGCGGCATAGTTGCTAAGCATTTTGATTTCTTTAATAGTGAACTTCAGCTCACCCAGCGCCTCTTTATTTGGATAGTTTTTCTTGTAGGCGGCAAGGGTTTCATCCCAGCCGTAACGAAACTTACCGTTAGAGACAAATCTCAGCTGCTCGTTCTTCCAATAACCCTGCATGTAAGCGTCAAGATCGCCGCGGTTCCACGCATCTTGCTGACCTTTTAGCATCTGGGCAATGTCATCCGTTGGCACCGCATTCGCCTGCCCGACAAACAGCAACATCAGTACTGCGAGGCACTGTAAAATGTGTTTTTTCATCAATCCCTGTCGCAACATAGTATCCCTCCCCAACAATCAGGTAAAAATGTACTATAACGAATTTGGCACAGACTATCTTGCCTAAGCCGATTTATAATTAAAAAAAGCTGATGATATTATTCATTTTTCGACTCTGAGCACCAAACCATGTTTACACATTTATGCCACTGGCTACTCAAAATTTCAGGCTGGCAAATCCAGGGGGAACTCCCCAATCAAGCCAAATACATAGTGATTGTCGCGCCACACACCAGCAACTGGGACTTTATCATCGGCGTGCTCGCCCGCGGTGCCTTACACACCCGCATACACTTCCTCGGTAAGCATCAATTGTTTATTCCGCCTTGGGGTTGGTTCTTCCGTGCTATCGGTGGCAGCCCTGTTGATAGGCGTAAAAACAATAACTTAGTCGATGCTGCGGTGCAGTTATTTGCCACCCAGCCAGACTACAAGCTCGCGCTCGCCCCCGAAGGCACTCGCAGCCCTGTTACCCGTTGGAAATGCGGCTTCTACCATATAGCCACCAAGGCTGAGGTGCCAATCGTACCTGTGGGTTTAGACTTTTCCCGTAAGGCAGTCGTAATCCAACCGCCGCTACAACCAAAGGAAATAGAACAAGATATGGCGGAAATCCTCAGCTTTTACCGCAGTATTAAAGGGCGCCATCCCAAAACGATCCCCGACTATACGCCCGACAACAAAGGTTAATGCCTGAGGAATAACGGAGCAAAATATGCAGTTCGAAACTTGGCTACTCTACCTTTTTGCGATTGTGTTGATTGGGATTTCCCCCGGGCCTATCGCCATATTGTCTATGTCCCACGGTATTCATTTCGGTAAAAAACGCAGTATTGCTACAGGGCTTGGCAGTGTCAGCGCCGCACTGGTGCTGATGGCGGCTTCGGCGGCAGGATTAGGCGCCATTATCAGCGCCTCGGAATACGGCTTTAGCCTACTCAAGTGGTGCGGCGCCGCCTACCTGGTGTTTTTGGGCATTAAGCTATTGCTCACTAAGCAGCAAGGGCAAAAGCTGGAAGTGACGAAAACCGAAGGAACAGGTACAGCTAAGCAACTCTTTAAGCAGGCATTTTTAGTGGGGATCAGCAATCCTAAAGATTTACTGTTTTTTGCGGCGTTATTTCCACAATTTATCGATTTAACCGTACCACAAATACCGCAACTGACGATTCTTGCCCTCACTTGGGCGCTCGTCGATTTTAGCTTTGTGATGCTGTACGCCTCTATGGCTAATGTGCTGGCCCCGAGCCTAAAGGCCAGCAACAAATTACATTGGTTTGACCGCTCCAGCGGCGGCGTGTTTCTCACCCTCGCCGCCATCTTGGTCAGTCGGGACTAGCCATCCACTTTCACCGATTTTAAACTGCGGATATCGTTGCCCGTCGGCGCTTGGAAAGCCTGCAAACCAAACTCGGGCAACACGGCAAAGATATGGTCGAAGATATCCGCCTGTATCGCCTCATAAAAAGCCCAGCGGGTATCGTTAGTGAAGATATAAATCTCGATCGGTAGACCCTCGGTGGTCGGTGCCAGTTGGCGCACCATCAGGGTCATATCCTTGTGTACTTTATCGTGGCGCTGCAGGTATTCCTGCAAATAGGCGCGGAAGGTGCCGACGTTGGTCAGATGACGGCCGTTGACCTTCATATCCAGATCCGACACTTTGGCATTCGACTCTTGGATCTCGCTGATCTTGGCGGGAAAATACTCTTTCAAGCAATTGATTTTACTGAGGCGATTTCGCTCTTCCTCGGTTAAAAACTTAATGCTGTTGATATCGATATTGACCGCGCGCTTGATACGACGACCACCCGATTCCGACATGCCGCGCCAGTTACGGAACGCATCCGACACTAAGGCATAGGCGGGGATCATAGTAATGGTCTTGTCCCAGTTACGCACTTTGACTGTAGTTAAGGACACTTCCTCCACCGCACCGTCGGCGCCGTACTTGTCCATTTGGATCCAGTCGCCCTTGCTGACCATACGGTTAGCCGCAAGCTGGATCCCCGCCACAAAGCCTAAAATGGTGTCGCGGAACACTAGCATCACAAAACCCGTTGCCACACCTAAACCGCTGAGGAAGTACACGGGTGACTGATCCGCTAGTACGGAAATCGACACAATTAGGCCGACAAAGAATAGGAACAGTTTGATTAGCTGCACAAAGCTTTTTACTGGCAAACGGCGGCTCACCAGATTGACATCGGAAATCTCATTTACCGCATCGAGCCCAGCGTAAATGGCGCGGATCATCAGGATAACCAGCCAAATACTCAATAGGCGATCGACTAAACTGCTGAGTACGGGATGCTCGGTTAAGGTGATAGGCACTAGAAGGTTGAGCACAATAGCAGGCACTAACATGGCCAGCTTTTCCAGCACGCGGTAACGCATAAACACATCGTCCCACGTCGCCTTGGAGCGCAGGATCACCATGTTAACCGCACGGATCACCCCCCGGCGCATAATAAAATAGGCAATGGCCGCCACCAACACACAGGCAAGCAGCATAATGCTGGTCGACATGCCGTCGGATGGTTGGCTGTCGATCCCGATACTCGATAGCCAGCTCGAGATTTGAAGGCGAATTTCTTGATCCACAATCTACTCCTAGAAAAACGGCTGGGTTATCTGCCCAGGTCAGCCATGCCAAGATAAGGGCATAGGGTTGCGAAAGCATCACGTGCAACAGTGGCACATTCAGCAACAAATATTTCACAACCATATATTTTTAAAAAGATTTTAGCACCCGAAGCTAAGTGCTTAAAGCGCGTATCTGTGTAAATGCCGCATGAGTCTACAACAACTTCCTTTAGACTCGGTTTAGCCGCAACTATTGCTCTAATTCGGCTTGCGCTTGATGTAGCTCGGCCTGAGCCTCTGCCACCTTTTGGCGTTTCTTAGTGATCTTTTCCATCGATTGACCGCTAGCGATGGCTTCGCTGAGTTCATTTTGGCGCTCGACTAATTTAGCCTCTTTGGCCTCGACCTTAGCTAAACGCTCGGCGTATAACGGGTCATCCTCACAATTGGCGGCTACCGCCGCCTCAAGCGCCTTCGCTAATCCATTGGCCTTCGCTTGATTTCCCACCGCTTTGGCCTCGGTAAGTTGCGCTTCAATGGCTGCTAATTTTGCCCCACAGCTCTTTTGGGGTTCCTCCTGCGCCAAGGCAACGCCGCTGCACAATAATGCGATTAAGTATCCATATCGACAAAACATGGCAACCTCCTTTACCTAACTTCAATAGTCCGATGGGGTTGATAGTGCCATAGCTTATAACCACATGCTGAATTTGTGCTGAGTAAAATCGACTTTATTGGTACAAATGCAACTTAGTCAGTGACTTAATGGCAGTAAATTGTTTATGTTAGGACAAAATATTGACTCAGACGGATATCGGAGCCAGAAACCATGCCCAGTTCATTTCGCCTAAGCGCGCTCAGCTCATTATTACTGCTCTCTTCATCAGTGATGGCTGCCGATGTGGCGACTATCACCCTAGAGAATGGCGCTCAAGTCAGATTGAAAGATGACTTCACTTGGGAATATATCATCACAGAGACTAAAGTCGCCGAAGTGCCTGCGGTTGCCACAGTTGCAGCCCCAAGTGCGGCGGTGACATCAACTGCGGCAGCGACTGCAGTAGCCACCAGCACACCCGCCATTGAAGCTGCAACGCCGGTAACCACCCTAACCGCTAATGCGATAGCAAGACCCGAACTCTTAGGGTCTACCGCCAAAGATGGCATTAAAGTCACCTTCAACGAGAGCCAATGGAAGGGCGATAAACTTGGCCTGACCTTCGAGCTGACTAGCACTAGTGGCGAGCACGTGACCTTAGTCGAGGTCGAAGCCAGCTTCTTTGCCGACGATGGCACCTTACTCAAAACCGAAAAGCTGGAAGTTTGGGAAGCCATTTTCCGCATGCCAGAAACCTACCTACGCAAAGGCGAGCAACGCAAGAGCCCGGTGATTTGGGTCGAAGGCGTAGATAAAAGCCGTTGGCAGAAACAAATGATTAATCTCAAAATCACTGAGATTAACTCACGCTAATCCGACAAATGAGATAAGGAATTGGATTTAGCTTTCAATTCCTTACAAACTCAAACGGGTGTTATCAGGTGAAGAATAAACTACAATTGCCAGCATGTCCTTATTCCCCAAATGAGCCAGATGCTTGATGCCCAATAGATATTCATCTCTCGGTCTTACACTCTTGCTCTATGCTGTCAGCTATCAGGCCATTGCCGACACGGTTTTTCTGAATAATGGCGATAAAATTACCGGTGAAATTAAAGCCCTAGATGAGCAAAATCTGGTTATTTCCCGATATTCCCACCATTGAATACATTTCTGACTCGACCTTTGGGCTTAAATACCTGCTAACACAACAGATTTACCTCTCATTTAAATACGATATCAATGAGACTAAATCCGCTGTGCAGCATTCGCAGGATATTTCCTACAGCCTAGGTTTAGGGGTTAACTTCTAAGTTTATTGAGGTTTTACCACGCAGGTCATTTCTGGCGCTTCGTATCCCCAGACAATTTTGGCTTCGCCATGGTGTTCCCACAGACTCTCGTTTCGGCCCTGATACTTAGCACCACTGCCACTGGGCTGAACAAACATCAAGGACGTTTGATCGCCATGCTCGGCTATCAGAGTGGCAGGCTCAGTCTTAAAGTAACTGACCACCACCTCATTGGCAGGATACCCCTCACAGGCATAAAACACCGGGCCGATCATTTCCACTAGGCGATACTGCGCTTGTAGCTCGGCAATCCGCGTCTGATAACTCGACTCGACACAAGCGCGTTTATCTTCACTCTTCCAACATTCATTACGCCCTTTGACCCAACCTCGCTGCATGGCTTTTAATACGGGAGGTTGCTCATTCTTTGCTTTATCAGTTGCTTGAGCGTAAACCTCGGCCAACTGTTGATCTAGCTTAGTCAAGCCCGCATCCTGACACACTATCTCTTCGATACTGCCTGCCTGAACCTTGCTACAGTCAAAGGAAGGCTTTTCTGCAGCCATAGCAGGAATATTTAAGGCCACAGCTAAAAGCACCGCCACTCCTGTGGTTTGCATATTGATTATCTTAGTTAATTTCATTGCAGCATCCCTTTATCTAAGACCCCTAGAGCTCTCTTGTCCATAGCTAATCCTAACTCTGCTTAACCTAAGCTGACTTAAGCTAAATCCCCTTCTTTGAGCGAGCAAAAATCAGCACTTAGCCGCAAATACCAGCCAATATTAGCTCTACAAGCTAACGGCTTTTCACAAACTCGAGTAAGTGTAGTGCAGCCTTGTCGGTTATCCCAAGAGTGTCCATTGAACGGACAATCGCGCGGACACATTTAAAGCCATAGTGCGGACACTTTAGACTCTTCACGCGAACACAATTTTTATCATGCTGATAAATAAAGAATATTTAATTGGCATATATTCTGCCTAGTCAGTGGGCCATCACACTTATCCCTATACAAGGAAGCATTATGAACACTCACACAAAAGTATTCGGCGGTTTATTGATCCTCGCGCTCATCCCCTATGGGATTTGGGCTACGCAGCAGGCAACTACTACGTCATCCGCCGAAACCAACATCTCGATCAATAGCCGTAACTATCCTGACTTTTCGTGGATTTATGTTCGCCAAGATGGTGAGCTCACTATAGGTGCGGGTGAGAGCCAAGATTGGAATAAACTCAAACGCCAAAAGAATCCTTACCAAACGGACTATCTGTGGGTCAAAACGGCTGGAAACAGCTATGTGATCACCGATCCGGCCTTAGTTAATCAAGTGAAAGAGGCCGTGCGCCCAATGCAGAACCAAGGCGAGAAGATGCAGTATCTAGGTGAACAAATGCAGGTTAAGGGTGATACCATCAGCGCCGAAACCAACAAACTCTTAGCGAATATCGCCTTGGGGGAAAAAGATGCAGAGGTTAACGAGCAAATTGAAAGTTTAGGCGCATCGATGGAAGTGATGGGCAAAGAGATGGAACAACTCGGCGAGCAGCACCAAGCGTTAGTCGATGTGGCCGAGAAGCAGGTTTACGACCTGGCGCAAAACGCGATAAAAAATGGCACCGCAGTATTAGCACCTTAAGCCATTATTAGCACTTAAGGGTAAATTATCGGTGATCCCTGTTATAGAGATTGAATTTCCTAGTGAAATTGACTATTTTCACGCCGCTTTGTTATTTCACTAGGAAAAGGATCAACATGGAACAAGCGATAAGTACAGGGAACGACAACCCCATTCAAATGGCAGATACCGTCTATTCGAAAGAAAAGTCACTGTTTACAATTTTAGCGATTATTTCAGGGCTGATTTGGGCCGTGCTGATCTTAGCCACCAAAGGTCTCGCCCTGATTTATGTGCTGATGTTTTTTATCATTTACCTCTTTACCCACTCGGCGTTTATCAGCTACCTAAAGGGCACGGCGGTTGAAATCAGCCCTGAGCAGTTCCCCGATTTACACAAACAATACCTCGCCTGCTGTGAGCGTTTAGAGATTAAAGAACCGCCCCGCGCCTACCTGCTAGCCGCCGATGGCATGCTAAATGCCCTCGCCACCCGCTTTCTGCGTCGCAACTACATAGTGCTGTTCTCATCGATTGTGGATGCACTCGAGTCCGATAAAGATGCCCTTAACTTCTATATCGGCCATGAGCTGGGCCATATTCGCCGTAACCATATTGGTAAAGAGCCGCTGTTAGTGTTCGCCACTTGGCTGCCATTAGTCGGCGCCGCCTACGCCCGCGCCTGCGAGTACAGCTGCGACCTGCACGGTCTGCGTTGCTGCAATAGCCTACGTTCGGCCACCAATGCGGTTGCCGTATTAGCCGCTGGGGTTGAGCAATGGAAACGGATGAATGTGGATCAATATATTCGCCAAACCCAAGAGTCGAGCGGATTTTGGATGTCCTTCCATGAGCTTAATAGCAGCTATCCATGGCTGACTAAACGTATGGCAAGAGTACAAGCGACCGCGCAAGGCAAAGTGTATGCAGCGCCTTCTCGCAGTGTATTCGCCTACCTCTTTAGCCTGTTTATGCCACGTATGGGCACAGCAGGTGGCGGGATTATCATCCTTGCGGCCATTATCGGTGTGGCCGCTGCGGTCGCGATTCCCGCATATAAGGAATACCAAGAGAAAGCGGGCGCAGCCAGCATTAACTATGATGATGCCAACTACGCCACCAGCACCCCGCAAATGGACTCTGAGCCCGCTAACGTGCCCGATGCCGCACTGGCAATCGAGCATATAGACCAGTTACATCAATCATTAGCGCCGATTACCGGGGTGCTGACTCAGTACTACCAAAGCCATAAAGCTTGGCCGACCGAGTTAGAGCCGCTAGGCTTTAGCGATGAGCAGCTAACCACCTTTAACCTCTATTCCGATGGCATAGTCGGATTTGTTGGAGGCGAAACCCTAGGGGATTACCAAGACTATGAGGTGTATCTATCACCCCAAGTCGATGAGCAAGACAATATCACTTGGGTGTGCAGCAGTAGCGGTATTCCCGACGAATATTTACCCGCCGATTGCCAAGGCTAATCTTAGGCTTACTACCCCAGTATTAAGGTGAAGGCCCATCTCCTCACCCATAAATTAAAAAGGCACAAACGATAAGTTTGTGCCTTTTCTTTATTTTAAATGCTTATATCTTAATTAAAAGCTTGGCAGTGTGCCCTTTGGCAAGTAAGCATTAAAACTTGAGGTATAAAGCAGATCCGTTGCCGCTTCGATATCCGGCGCAAAGTATCTGTCTTTATCATAGTAGGCAACCACTTCGCGTAGCTCGGCCTTCGCCTGCGCCACTGCTTTGCTTGGCATTAATGGCGCCCGGAAATCCAGACCTTGGGCCGCCGCCAATAGCTCAACCGCCAATACGCCGCGGGTATTTTCACTCATATCCCGCAGACGACGGGCAGCGAAGGTCGCCATAGACACGTGGTCTTCTTGGTTTGCCGAGGTAGGTAAGCTGTCGACCGACGCAGGGTGCGCGTAGGTTTTGTTCTCAGATGCCAGCGCTGCAGCAGTCACTTGAGCAATCATAAAGCCCGAGTTCACCCCGCCGTTTTTCACGAGGAAAGGTGGCAGTTTAGATAGGCTAGAATCGATGAGCAGCGCGATACGACGCTCTGCAATCGCGCCTAATTCGGCAATCGCAATCGCCAAATTATCGGCAGCCATAGCAACCGGCTCGGCGTGGAAGTTACCGCCGGAGATAATGTCGCCGGTATCTTGGAATACCAGCGGGTTATCGGTCACGCCATTGGCCTCAGTGCCTAATACTTCGGCCGCGTGGCGAATTTGCGTCAAGCAAGCGCCAAGTACCTGTGGTTGGCAACGCAGTGAGTAAGGATCTTGCACCTTTTCACAGTTTGCATGGCTCACGCTGATCTCAGACTCTTCACCCAACAGATGACGGAACACCATGGCCGAATCAATTTGTCCCTTCTGACCACGGGCGGCGTGGATGCGTGGATCGAACGGGCTGCGGCTACCCATGGCAGCTTCAACACTCATCGCACCGATCACTGAGCTGGCAGCAAACAAGTCTTCAGCGTGGAACAGGCCTTCCAGCGCCAGCGCGGTAGAAGCCTGAGTACCGTTGAGCAGGGCTAAGCCTTCCTTCGCGGCTAAATCGATTGGCTTGAGGCCAGCGATTTCTAAGCCTTCGGCGGCCGAAATAATCTGACCTTGATAGCTCATCTCGCCTTCACCCAACAGCGGCAAACACATATGGGCTAACGGCGCTAAGTCGCCAGAGGCACCCACAGAACCTTTTTCAGGCACGCAAGGATAAACCTCGGCATTCACTAGGCTAATAAGGAAGTTAATCACTTCTAAGCGGATACCCGAGAAGCCACGGCTTAGGGAGTTGATCTTTAACACCATCATCAGGCGCACAGTCGCGTCCTGCATGTATTGGCCCGTGCCCGCCGCGTGGGATAACACGATAGAGCGTTGCAGTAATTGCAGATCTTCCGGGGCAATCTTAGTGTTGGCCAGCAGACCAAAACCTGTGTTGATGCCGTAAACGGTGCGACCTTCATCCAGCACCTTTTGCACGATTTGCGCGCTGGTGTTGATCTCGGTAATCGCCTCTGGTGCCAGTTCGAGTGTCAGCTTATGGCGGCTGATTTCACGCAGTTGCGCCAGACTTAAACTGCCAGGCGTTAATACTAAATGATTGACTGATTTCATTTTTACATCCGTATTCTTGTCGTTGTTTTTCACGGTTTGTTGAATAGTTAGTCTTTAAGCATGGGCAGATCTAAGCCCTGCTCTTTTGCACAGTTTTTCGCGATCTCATAACCCGCATCCGCATGGCGCATCACGCCTGTCGCTGGGTCGTTCCACAGCACGCGACCAACACGTTTAGCGGCGGCCTCAGTACCGTCACACACGATCACCACGCCCGAGTGTTGGCTAAAGCCCATGCCGACACCACCACCGTGGTGCAGCGACACCCAAGTCGCGCCGCTGGCAGTGTTCAGCAGTGCGTTCAGTAATGGCCAGTCAGAGACTGCGTCTGAGCCGTCCATCATAGATTCGGTTTCACGGTTAGGGCTAGCAACTGAGCCTGAATCTAAGTGGTCACGACCAATGACGATGGGCGCCGACAGCTCGCCGTTTTTCACCATCTCGTTAAAGGCTTGGGCTAAACGCGCACGGTCCTTTAAGCCCACCCAGCAGATACGCGCTGGTAGACCTTGGAAGGCGATACGCTCACGGGCCATATCTAACCAGTTGTGCAGGTGTGGATTGTCGGGGATCAGTTCCTTCACTTTGGCGTCGGTCTTGTAGATATCCTCAGGATCGCCAGACAGGGCCACCCAACGGAACGGGCCGATGCCTTCGCAGAAGAGTGGACGAATATAAGCAGGCACAAAACCGGGGAAATCGAACGCGTTTTTAACGCCGGTTTCGAAGGCCATTTGGCGAATGTTGTTACCATAGTCTAAGGTTGCCGCGCCTGCCGCTTGCAGATCCAGCATGGCTTGCACTTGTACCGCCATCGAGGCTTTAGCCGCTTTTACGACTGCTGCTTCGTCGGTTTTACGCATGTCAGCCGCTTGCGCCATGGTCCAGCCCTGAGGCAAATAGCCGTTCAGCGGATCATGGGCAGAGGTTTGGTCGGTGACAACATCAGGAGTAATGCCACGCTTCACTAATTCGGCAAAGATATCGGCGGCGTTAGCCAGCAGGCCCACAGATACGGGTTTGCCCGAGGCATTGGCGTCGTTGATCATAGCCAAGGCTTCGTCTAATGAAGTGGCTTTTTTATCCACATAACGGGTACGTAGACGAAAATCGATACGGGTTTCATCCACCTCACAGGCAAGCACAGAGAAACCCGCCATAGTCCCGGCCAGCGTTTGCGCGCCGCCCATACCACCTAAACCACCGGTGAGGATCCACTTACCGGCAGCCACGCCGCCAAAGTGTTGTTTTGCCACGGCAACGAAGGTTTCGTAGGTGCCTTGGACAATGCCCTGAGTACCGATATAAATCCACGAACCCGCGGTCATCTGGCCATACATCGCCAAACCTTGCTTATCTAACTCGTTGAAGTGCTCCCAGTTTGCCCAATGTGGTACTAGGTTAGAGTTAGCAATCAGCACGCGCGGTGCATCCGCGTGGGTGCGAAATACGCCCACAGGTTTGCCCGATTGCACCATTAAGGTTTCGTCGTCTTCGAGGCGTTTAAGCACTTCGATAATCTTGTCGTAGCAGTCCCAGTCGCGGGCCGCGCGGCCGATACCGCCGTAAACCACTAAATCCTCTGGGCGCTCGGCCACATCGGGATGTAAGTTGTTCATTAACATGCGCATTGGCGCTTCGGTTAACCAGCTTTTACAGCTTAATTGGCTACCATGGGGCGCAATAATACGGCGGCTTGGGTCGTGTCGCTTGTCCATTGAGATGTCCTCTTTCAACCTGTTGAACTCACTCGCCATTTGGCTAAGTGCTATTGTTTTTATTGTGTTTTTGTCGCTAAACATCGGATGAATACCATAAGCCTTCACCTCTGTTTGCGTACGTTATTTATGAATGTCAGGTGTCCGCCGAGCTTAAAGCGGCTACCCGGGTGTACTAATTTGGCAAAACTCACCACCCCTTGGCGCGACCAAGTGCGGCGTGAAATCTGTAAACAGGGTTCGGTCGCCGGAATGGCTAACCTCTGCTGCAATTCGCTACTGGCAATAATGGCTTCGATGGTGTGGTGCGCCTCGGTCAGCGGCGCCACCTGCGACAGGTATTCATGGGGTGTCTGCTCGCTAAAGTCCTGCGCCAGATAGTCGGGCGCAAAGGCGGGATTCACATAACGCTCCTCAACTTGCAGCGGCACGCACTGCTCGCAATGCACTAACACCGAATGAAACACCGGACTCCCGAGCTCCAGCGCCAGTGCGATGGCGATAGGCGCGGTAGCGTTTACTTGCTCAAGTGCCAACTGCTGCACACTGTAACCGTGACCACGGTCTTTGATTTCATCGGCAATGTTGCGGATCGCCAACATGGAGGATTGCGACTTTCGCCCCGCCACAAAGGTGCCAAGTCCCTGTGAGCGTTCAAGCACGCCGTTGTCTGTTAGCTCAGTCAAGGCGCGCCGCGCCGTCATCCGGCTACAGACAAACAGTTCGGCCAGCTGGTTTTCCGAGGGGACGCGGGCATTTTCTTCCCACTCACCAGACTCGATACAGCCAATGATATATTGCTTAATTTCTGCAAACTTAGGCGTAGCCAAAACTCTTCCTCAAGATAAAATCTACCTAGGTTTGGCATGGTAGGTACTCACACACCAAAACACTGAGCCACTTTCAAACGTTCAAAATTGCGGCTACAATCCTAGCTTGTATATACAAGTAAATACAAGCTAGCTCACATAACTTTCGATAATAAGGAGTTTGCGGGGCCCAAAAGCCAACGCAGCGAGGGATAACAATGTCTTGGGATCAGGTTTGGATAGACGTTAACGTAGCAACAATGGACCCTTCCATATCAGCACCTTACGGCGCAATTACCAATGCGGCTATCGCAGTTAAAGACGGTAAAATTGCCTGGTTAGGCCCACGCAGCGAGCTGCCTGCCTTCGATGTGTTGTCCATTCCTGTTTACAGGGGCAAGGGCGGTTGGATCACTCCAGGGCTGATTGATGCCCACACCCATTTAGTATTTGCGGGTAATCGTGCCAACGAATTTGAGCTACGCCTAAAGGGCGCCACCTACGAGGAAATCGCCCGTGCTGGCGGCGGCATTATTTCCACAGTTAACGCCTGCCGTGAAGCCGACGAAGCCGAGCTATTTGACCTCGGGCGCCAGCGTTTAAATGCCTTGGCGAAGGAAGGCGTTACCACGGTTGAGATTAAATCAGGCTATGGCTTAGATACCGAAACCGAACTCAAAATCCTACGCGTGGCCCGCGAACTCGGCCAACATCATCATGTGGATGTGAAGACCACCTTCCTCGGTGCCCATGCGGTGCCACCCGAGTTTAAAGACAATAGCGACGGCTATGTCGACTTAATTATCAATAAGATGCTGCCTGCAGTGATCGCCGAAAACCTCGCAGATGCGGTGGATGTATTCTGTGAAAATATCGCCTTTAACCTAGAGCAAACCGAGCGGGTACTGAGCGCCGCCAAGGCGGCTGGCCTGCAAGTTAAACTGCATGCCGAGCAGTTATCCAATATGGGCGGCTCTGAATTAGCCGCACGTTTAGGGGCTAAGTCGGTTGATCATATTGAATATTTAGATGAGGCAGGTGTTAAAGCCCTAAGTGAAAGTGGCACCTGCGCCGTGCTGTTACCGGGCGCGTTTTACTTTTTGCGGGAAACCCAAAAACCGCCTATCGACTTATTGCGTCAATACGGTGTGCCTATGGTGCTCGCCAGCGACTTTAACCCCGGCTCATCGCCCATCTGCTCGACCCTGCTGATGCTGAATATGGGTTGCACCCTATTCCGCTTAACGCCAGAGGAAGCGCTCGCAGGTTTAACATTGAATGCCGCTAAGGCGCTAGGGATTGAAGAGAGTGTCGGCAGCTTAGTGGTTGGTAAACAGGCGGATTTCTGTCTGTGGGATATCGCCACCCCGGCGCAACTCGCCTATAGCTACGGCGTAAATCCCTGCAAGGATGTGGTAAAAAACGGTAAGTTAGTGCATCAATAACCCGCGGTTCAGCTAACCAAGGTCGCCATGGATACTGGCGGCTTTGTTTAGTCATCATATCTGCGGTTATTGAGCGCTATTCTCTAACTGCTCATCTTCTTGTTTTACCAGCTTATGCTCGCCTTCATTACAGCCGATTTTCCAGTAACTTGATGTATAAAAATGGCTTTTCGGTAAGTCGTATGTCTGCTTTAGCAGCTTTCTTAGGGCGCGCATACTGCTAAATTCACAGGCGAGCCATACGGCGCCTTGCCCCTCAAGTTTTGGCAACCGGGCAATGCGTTCGGCTAAGGGCTTACCTTCTGGGTCTGCCTCTGGATTAATTACCCAATGCAATTGCACATGGCTAGGATGCACTAAGGGCTGAATATCGGCCTCACTTAGCACCTCAATCACAGCGTAACCCACGGCATTGCTTGGCAATTGCGCCAAGTTCACGCTGATGGCGGGCAAGGCCGTCATATCCCCTGCCAGTAAAAACCATTCGGCGTCTAAGTTGATCAATTTTTTCAGTCCGGGGCCACCAATTTGGATTATATCCCCAATCTCGGTCGACTTTGCCCAACGGGATGCGGGGCCATCGGTGTCGTGCAGCACAAAGTCTACATCGATTTCATTCGCCCGCTGCTGACGAATGGTATAAGTGCGCATTAATGGCCGCTCATCCCCCAGCTGCGGAAACAGTAACTTGATATAGGCGCTTTCTTGATCGGCGGGAAAACCTGCAAAGCCAGCGCCGCCTAAGGTGACACGTAGCATATGTGGCGTGATTTGGGTTTTACCTATCACGGTCAATTCGCGCGGAGCGGGTCTGTTCATACTTAAACTCCAAAAAGATAAATGGCACTCAATTGTTAGCTTTCCGCCACGCTATCGCTGATCTGGTTGGCAATACGGATAAACACCGCAATTTCATCCTGATCGAGTGCTTGGGTCATATGGGCAACGGTGGCTTTTTCGGCGGCAATAATTTGCGTCATCAACTGCTCGCCATGTGCCGTCGGCCTCAGCAACTGACTACGGCCATCCTTAGGATTATCGACTTTTAGGATATAACCGCCCTGCTGTAGCTCATTGAGCACCCGCGTAATTTGGGCTTTATCCCGCTGCATACGCATGGCAATAGACTGCGCCGTGGCCTCGGGATGACGGCAAATCCCCTTGAGCGCCCGAATATGGGTCACAGGCAATTCAATCTGCTGCGCGGCAATATCCGCGCGCAGCTGTTTTTTGTAGGCATGCACTAATCTGTGCAAGGTTTCACCGAGGGAAGTGGCTGACATAATGGCATCTCGATATAGTTGACAGTATCAACAATATCGATGTTGGTTGATTGTGTCAACCAAATAACCATTGGGTGAATGACTGATTAAGATCAACAAAACTTACGGCCATGAGTCAATCCAATTCATCCACTCAAAACGAGTAACAAAATTCTTGCGGCTTGGATGCAATAAACTGCTAGGATAACCGTTCAAATTTGAGCTTGATCACACAAAACACGCTTTAACACTTGGGGTGTCGGTTCGATAACGGATTTGCCTCAATGTCTTTGTATGAGTAACCCGATGAAAAGAATAATAAATGCTTTAATGCTGGCCATGTTAGCAACGGGCTGTAGCGATCCAAACCCAACACAGACCAATCAAACCGCTGAGCAGGCCAAGGCCGAAAAGGCCATCCCAGTATTAAGCCTTAAGCAGCAACTCGCGCCAATCACCCAGCGTTATTTTGCCCTTAGACCCGAAATCGCCACCTATTATGGCGTGGCCGAGGATGAGGCGGGCAAGGATGTACTCTCTAAACTGACCGATTACAGCCCGTCGGGGGAAAATCATCGCCGTAAAGCGCTTAAGGCCATATTAACCGAACTCAATGCTATCGATGCCAGCCAGCTTAGCGCCTCGGAGCAAGTGAGTTTAGGGTCGATAAAATCTGAAATCGCTGGCGCCCTGTTGCCTGCCGAAACCGTGGCCTATGGCACTATGCTCGGTGAATACGGCGTTTGGTTTTTACCTTATGTCGTCAACCACTTATCGGGGCTGCACGTTGAATTTCCGGGGTATATGGAAGATAAGTTTACGGTCACCACCCCAGAGCAAGCTAAGGCCTATCTCAACCGTTTAAGCATGTACCCAGCCGCCATGGGCACAGTTATCGATAAGCTGGATCAAGATGTACAGATGGGGGTAATCCCACCCGATTTTATTATCGATAAGACCATAGCCGTGTTACAGCAACAGTTAGTGCACCATGCTAGTGAACATCCCTTAGTCAGCAGTTTTAAAGCCAAATTAACCGCCGCCCAAGTACCAGAAAGTGAGGCGTTGGTGAACTCAGCCGCCGAACTGGTGGAGACTAAATATTACCCTGCGACGCGCCAGTTGATTTCCGCACTGCAAGCGGTGCGCCTCAAGGCCACCCATGTGGCGGGACTCGGGCACCAGCCTCAGGGTGCGAAACTCTACAAGGCGATGATTAAGCACCTCGCCAATTCGGAGATGACCCCAGATGAGATCCACCAACTGGGATTAGACGAAGTTGCCCGCATTACGGCCGAGATGGATGTGTTACTCAAACAAGTGGGTTACCGCAAAGGCACAGTTGGCGAGCGCATGCAGCGATTGCTTAAGGATCCTAAATACAACTATCCCAACACCGCCGAGGGTAAACAGCAGTTAATGACGGACATTCACGGCTATCTGGCGAAAGTGAATGCCAAATTACCGCTGTGGTTTGGGCTGTTACCGAATCAAGAAGTTGCGGTTGAAGCCGTGCCAGATAGTCGCGCCGCCGCAACCAGCGGTGCATTTTACGATGCGCCTTCACAGGATGGTTCACGTAAGGGCACCTTCTGGATAAGTCTGTACGATATGGCGGCGCTGCCCTCCTATTCGCTGCAAACCTTAACCTATCACGAGACCAATCCCGGCCATCATCTACAGACTCTCATCGGTCTGTCGGATACCTTGCCGCTGCTGAGTACCATTTTTTACTCTAATGCCGCGGGTGAAGGTTGGGCGCTGTATGCCGAGCGCTTAGCCGCCGAGATGGGCATGTATCAGGATAATCCAATTAACGATCTTGGCCGCTTGCAGTCTGAGTTACACCGCGCAGTGCGCTTAGTGGTCGACACCGGTATGCATGCTAAGGATTGGAGTCGTGAGCAAGCCATTGATTATGCAGTGGCGACTGAGGGAATACACCTCTCTGAAGCCACGGGCGAAATCGAGCGCTATGTGGTTTGGCCGGGGCAAGCCTTAGGTTACAAGCTGGGCGAGCTGAAAATTATCGAACTGCGCACTAAGGCCAAAAAAGCCTTGGGCGATAAGTTTGATATTAAAGTCTTCCACGACAGGCTGCTCGAAAATGGCGCCTTGCCCTTAGATTTATTGGAGCAAAAGATGGATCAGTGGCTCGAATCCGCTAAGGCGGCCAATGCTGCCGCCGAGACTAAGGTTTAATTCGGGTAAAACCGCTAAAATCATCTCAATATAGGGGCTGCTTAGGCGGCCCCTTTTTTTACGGCTCCCTTGGTTTTTACGGCTTCCTTTGTTTTCAGGACTCAGGTTAATCCGCGAAGCGACCTTGATACTTGCCGCTTAAATAGCGGATCACCACAAAACCGACAACACCTGGCAGTGCCCACGACAGCAGACGCAAATTGCCATGGTCGATAAACAAACGGCTGCCACCAAAGGCGAAAAGGCGGTGTAACAGGCGATACCCGAGCCAATCATGGCGCCTAAATGCTCTATCCACCATTCTAATTTGGTCAGGGTCGCCTTAACGCTATAACGCAAGAATCCCGCCCCAACCGTAGTACCTAATAGGCCGAAAATCATCGCGAGGATCAGCTTTTCTTGGTATCCCCATATCGCCATCACGGGGCCAAGTAGCGTCAAGGTCAGCATTAACGACAAATGCAGCGGCGATTTTAATTGCTGACGCTGCGCCTTATAACGCAGAACCAACACACCATGCCTAACGGTTACTAAGGTTAACAAGCTGATATAGATGAGAAATAGGCATTTTTACGATCCGCAATCTGCGCCGCTAAGGCGTCGGCACTGGCTGTAGACTGTTTAATCACGGCGAGCGGATCAATTAGGCCCGTCGTTGCCAGCGCCACGCCCGTCACCGCCACTGTATACATGGCATAGAAATAATAATGCCCAAAACGACTGTGATTCGCGCCGTCCTTTTTCAGCATGGCAGGCATCCAAAATAACACTAATGCCAGTGCACCCGCGGTAATATGCACAAATTGCGACAGGGTGAAAATCGTGTTCATCATCTTGCTCCATCAAAGTTTGAAGCTTGATGGTAACGAGCACGGGGAGTCACCCATAAGTGCCAAAAGTCATGTTTTAAGCTGTAGCATAAAGCAGCCACAGAATGTGGCTGCAATTGAGTTGACTGTTGCTATAACCCAGTATGTTTATCCAGCCTTAAGGTATCGATGATCGAGAAGGTATAACCTAGCTCAGTAAACATCCGCTCGATATTGAGCTTAAAATCGATGGGGCGATCTAAATCGAGTTGATTGATAAAGAAATGGTGTTTTGTCGGGATCTTAATCAGCAATTGTTTTTGATAGAAACAGGCTTCAACCTCGGCATTTAACTCGCGGCCTAGGGCCAAGAGATTCTCCATCATCAAGGGATTGAGTAAGTAGCGCGCCTCGACTTGGTCGCTGCTATACACCTCAAAACAACGCTCGAAACGCACATCCTCAAGCTTGACCCGCGATAACTTAGTCTTAAACCCCTCAATACGATTTTTTAAACTGCCCTTATCCGTGACTAACAGCGTGGTACCGTTGAATCGCTTAGGAATATTGCACACCAGCAGCACACCATTGAAGATGGTCTCTCGCTCAACCGAGCCATTGTTGTTCGATTTAGTGTTGTAAGCATCGACCTCGTAAAACTGGAACGTCACCTTGTTATAGGTTCCTTTAAGGCAATTTTGCGCATACTGTTTATCGGTTTTAGGCAGCAGCCCCAACTCCAGAAAGGTTGAGAAATCCACCTTAGGCTCCCTCGTTAACGCATAATCATTGCCGAAGTACTTGAGACTAATAGGGTAGAGTTTTTCAAAGGCGGCATTATAGAGTTCATTGCTTTCCTTGCCCGAGGCAATGGCCACTAGGGCTATCACTGGAATCGGCAAAAACGCGCCAATCATCAAAGGCACAAAATAATCCATAGGCACCAGCATAAACTGGACCCCGAGCAGCCCGGCGAAGGCGCCCAAAATCACCGTGATGCATAGGTAGTAGATTGGGGTGGTGAACTTAGCATTTTCACGCCGCCTCTGGTTCACGCCCTCACGTTTTGCTTCAAAGGGGGCGCATTTAGGGGCGATTTTTTGTTTGTAATACTTCTGAAAGGGAATACGGTGATCTTCGGGAATATCAAATTCAATCGAACTCATTGGCTCCTACTCTTACGACTCAAATCCATTTAGGCCAATGATTTTACGGATTTTATTCCAGCAAGGCCAGTTTAAGGCCAACAAATGACCGATTAAGCCCGAGCCAGCCTACGACCACGGCGCTGCAATAAGCCAAAAATAATCAGCACTCCAAAGGTGGCACTAAAGAGGGTTAAGGCCCTAGCCACGCCGTAAAAATCCGTGAGATTAAAGGAAACCCCATCCGCCCACAGCACTAAGGAACCTAAGGGTAATTGCATCGCCACCGCGGCGTACCAATCGAATGGCAATAGAGGAAACAGTCGCTGATAGCTAAATAACATCAGCCCAGAGAGCAGCAATAATAAGCCCGCATCATGGGCACCTAACCCCAGATAAACCGGGCTAGTGTGACTGAGGTTATCGACGCTTCCGAGCAAAGCGTACATATAGCCCGCCGTTGCAACCAGTGCAAAACTCACAAAGCTTAATACCGCCAACAGAATACCTAAGCCAAATGCGGGTATATATTTCATAAACAGTCTCATCAGTGCAGGGCGCGCTCGACCTCATCCCTAAAACCCTAAAGGTGAACAAATTCAGTCGAAAGATAGTAAAGCTACAATAACAGCCAAAATTTCCCTTAGCTATTAAGACCATAGTCTTATGCCGACAACAAACTGTGGGATCATAAACAGCATAATTCTCCCCACTAAATCCAGTATTTCATCCATATCCACTAGATAAGCCTCTAAAATTCCTCATTTAATTAAGTTTCAGTCGAATAGCTGAGTGATATGGTGCACAATCTCCCACGGTCTAAGGGCGAAATCCACTAGCCAATTACCCCAATAACGCTTAGGATCGGGGTTGCATTTTTTAGCCAACATATTGTGGAGTATCAAAACATTATGGGTATCAGAGCCATAGTCGTAGACACAGCGGGCACCACGACAGACCTAAACTTTATCCAAGATGTACTATTCCCCTATTCTGTCAAAGCCTTACCAGACTTTTTAGCGCAGAACCAACACAATGTCTTGGTGGAAAACTGTATTTGCGACACCCGAGATATCGCCCTCGAACCCGATGCCGATTTAGCCCGCGTAACTGAAATTTTGCAGCAATGGGTGCATGAAGATCGTAAAGTGACCCCACTCAAAACTCTACAGGGTTTGATTTGGAAGCAAGGTTACGCCCATGGCGAATTTACAGGCCATATCTTCCCCGACTTTATCGAAGCGGTTAGCCGTTTTAGCGCGCAAAAACTGCGTATTTACAGCTTCTCTTCGGGTTCGGTTGAAGCCCAAAAACTGCTGTTCAGCCACAGTGATGGCGGCGATTTAACCGAAATGTTTAGCGGCCATTTTGATACCCGTACCGGTAACAAATTAGATAAACAAGCCTACGCCAACATACTCAACACCATCAGCCTAAGTCCTAAGCAAGTGCTGTTTGTGTCCGACGTGGTTGAAGAGCTTAAAGCCGCCGAAGCCGCAGGCATGATGACCTGCCAAATGGTGCGCGACAGCAAACAACGCACTGGCGATTTTCGCACTATCAAGAGTTTCGATGAGCTAGTGATTGAGTAACACCGACACAGCACATAAAAAGCGACCCTAGGGTCGCTTTTTGTTTATCAGGCAACCAAACCTACCTGTCCGCAGGGTGATTCACCCCATCGCAAACGGGCACATCGCCTAATTCGTAAGGGTTAACGCCTTCGAGGCAACCAAGGTTATAGCCATATTCATTGGGATTAGAGCGCCTTTGATGATGGGTATAGATACCGCACACAGAGCAGAAGTAATGTTTGGCGGTTTTGGTATTAAATTTATAGCATTTCAATACTTCTTCGCCTTTGATAATCTTCAATCCCGCCAGCGGCACTGAGCCGACGATAGCGCCCTTGCGCCGACAGATTGAGCAATCACAACGCCTTGGCATTTCAATACCATTGGGCAGCGATAACTCCAACACCACGGCGCCACAATGGCAACTGGCGAGATGCTTTGCTTGGATCTGAGTATTGCCAACGTGTTTAATCACTTAAGCTCCTTATTGATTAACGCCCCAACCTGCCATGCCGTTCAACTTGCGCTTGCCAGTTTTGCACTTGCAGCGCCTTGGCATTGATCACAGGCCCCAGCATTTGGCTCTTAGCGCGCTTAAAACCACTAAAGGCTAACGTCGCGATATCTAATTGCTTTAGGGCGGGCGCGCCTTGGAACCATTTGTAATACCAAGGGGGCGTATCCATGGTCATGATAATGCGTGAGGTTTTCCCCTTGAGCAGTCGATTGGGAAAGGTTTTCCCCTGCTGATACTGAAAGGCAAAACCGGGTAAAAATGTTCTATCAATTAACCCTTTAAACTTGGCGGGTACGCTGCCCCACCAAATGGGCACCACAATCACTAGATGGTCGGCCCAGAGAATGGCCTGCTGAAAGCGTTGCAGATCCGCCTCTAATGGCTGTTCTTGATGGTATCCCTGCGCCAAATTAGGCTCAAATTCCAACTCGCAGAGCTTTAACAGACGCACCGAATGCGACTCGCCAGCGGCCTTGGCGTAAGTGTCGGCTAAATGTTCACACAGGCTATCGGGTTTAGGATGGCCAGAAACCACCAGAATCTTTTTTGTCATAGTAAAAACCTTGAGTATTCAATATGACAACAGCTTAAGCCCTGCCCCTAGGGGCAGAGTCAAGCCTGCAATTATGCCCGGGATTCACAGGTATCCAAACCATCAATACAGGCATCGAGCCTGACTAATTTATCTTCTAATTCGCTACTCTGCCGTAGGAAATCGGCTTTGATATGCAATAAAAACAGCTGCACAGACTCAAGCTGCGCCGCCTGTTCCCCCTCGGTAAACAAGTCTTTAAGTTGCGAGAGTTTGATACCTAAGGTTTTAGCCTCTTTGATCAGCAATAACTGCTTTATATCGGTTGCGCTATAAGTGCGATAACGCCCCTTACGGATCGGCGCACTGATCAGTCCCCACTCCTCGTAGAGGCGAATCGCCTTGATCGATAGACCAGTTTGCTTCGCCACAGCACCAATATACATAGTATTTAATCCATTAAAATAATTGAAAAAATCATCATAAACCTCCAAGCCTTAGCCAGCATATCACCGCGCTTTAGGCTTGTCGCTCGCACTTTATACTGCTAGTCTGGCTTCTTAAACGAGCGTTTTAACTAGAGCTTTTGACTATGAGTAATGCAATGGAAAGTCCAACACTAAGTCCAATGGAAAAGTTTCTCGCACAGCACCCTATAGTGACCGAAATCCCTGTAGCTTGGGGCGAAATGGATGCGCTGCAACACGTCAACAACGTGGTCTATTTCCGTTATTTTGAAACCGCACGTATCGACTTTTTCAACCGTCTCTTTCCACTCGATGCCTTGTATAAATCCGGTGTTGGCCCAGTGATTAGCGAAAATCAGGCCCGCTATAAACGCCCTGTAACCTTCCCCGATACCCTATTGGTCAGTGTGAGTATTAGCGATATTCAGAACGACAGATTTACCATGCATTATCAGGCGTTTAGCAAGCAGCAACAGGCCATAACGACCCTAGGCACTTCGGTCGCTGTGATGTTTAACTTTAAAACTGGCCAAAAAGCCGAGCTTCCCACGGAATTACTCGCCATTCTTAAACAACACGAGCAAGCTTAAGCTACCGAGTCTATGGCGACATTGCCATAACACTTTAGGCCAAATCAGAAGGAGGCTGTATGTCAGAAAGAGCGCCAATAGAGGCCGCCGTTGAGCATCAACAGGATAGACAACGCTTTGTGATCCCCGTTGACGGGTATGAGGCCGTGCTGGAATACCAACTCAATGGCCAGCACATCGATTTTAATCGAACCTTTGTACCCGACGAGCTACGCGGCAAAGGCCTTGCCGAACGTTTAGTTCGCCATGGCCTGAAATGGGCCAAAGCCCAAGATTACGAGATACGAGCCAGCTGTTGGTATGTGCAGAAGTTTTTGAAATAACTGGCTTCGCAACAGATAAGCTAAATCCAATACACTGGATAGTGGCGTTTGGGATCGGTGGAGAGGTTATTCACGACCAGCGCCACCAGCAATAACAGTAGTGAGCCGAGAAAGACTGGCATCAAGGCATAGAGAAACCCGAGTTGATGCACGTTATCACCGCCTATCACAGCAATTAATGCCGTTGCGCCGCCCGGTGGGTGCAGCGTGCGGGTTAAATACATCAATGCGATGGCAAGTGATACCGCTAACGCACTCGCGAGCACCATATAATCGGCAAATACCTGATAAACAGCCACACCAATCAGTGCCGATAGCACACTGCCACCCATCAAGTTACGTGGCTGTGAAAACTCAGCCAGCGGCGCGCCATAGACTAATACCGCCGACGCCCCAAATGAGCCAATCACAAACATGGTGCCGAGCAGATTATCGCCCATATAAGTGGCGAGACTGGCGACTAAGTAAATGCCACAAAAGGCCCCTACCCATGACCAAACGATCTTTTTCAGGGGTTGTCGTGGCGGACAGATGTCCTTAGAACGCATTCGGGTGAAGTAAAATCTCATGCTAAATCCGGCCGGGAGGTATAAAGGCGCGGATAAGTGATCCGCATCACATTTGCGGCCGCAACGTTAACGTTTTCACCGCGCAATTGCAATTGTGCGGTGAAAGCGAAGATCAGACTTAAGCAGCTTCGCCGTTGAGGCTAGCTAAGATTTCACGAATATCTTCGGGGATGGGACGACTCTTTTCGCAGCTGTAGTCGTAGTGCACTAAGGTGGTTTTCACTTCGGCGGTTTTATTGCCCGCTTGCCAACAGCTTTGGGTTAACTCGAAGCTGCTATTGCCGATACGGCTGACATAGGTTTTCACCGTCACGCTCTTGCCGTAATAAGTCGGCGCGATAAAGGCCACGGTAAAGCCTGCCACTATGAGGTTCCACTGATGCAAATCCAACTCGGGATTAAAAATCTCGAAGATTGGCGTGCGCGCCGCCTCGCACCACACGGGGATCACTGTGTTGTTGATATGGCCTAGGCCATCGGTTTCGGTAAATCTTGGGTGAATTTCGAGGCTGTATTCGGTGACTGACATGCAAACTTCCCTTTTGTTGTTCTTATACTTTTATGCTGTGAATGGGATAAACGAGGCGCTTACCCTGTTTATCCCTACCAAGCCTAACAGAAATAAGAAGCGCGATGCTAGAACTGGCAGCTCGCGGTCTCTGGGGTTTGCTTGCCATTGGCATCGTACTTTTTCATACAACCAGCCTTACCCATATCATAGATTTTTTCGTATTTGAGCTTGCCACTGCTGTCATAGGACTTAAACACGCCATGGCTTTTCGGGTTTTCTAAGTGATAGATTTTGCGCCCCTTAGTCACATGGGAAAAATCCGAGAACCCGGGTTCCTCTTGATAGATAACCCCGTTCATATAGCGCTTATGCACCACATGCTGCTCATCGATACGCAGCATTTCGCTGGCTAACTTACCATTGCGGTCGTAACAGACTTTATCCACGGCATAATTGCCGTCGAGATCCTCGATACAGCTCACGGCACCATTATCAAAATATTCCCGCTGGATACCGCAGCGCGCAATGGCGTTATCCCAGAAATAGGGTTCACCGTTCCAGGTTTCACCTTCTTGCTGGCAATAGTTCCACAAACTCTTTAACTGGCCGTTCGGGTAGAAAGTGTAATGGGGGCCAGAGAGACGGTTATTGATAAGATGACCATATTGGACGAGCGAATAGCCGCCGTCGGTAGAATAGCGGATGCTTGGGCCATATTCCTGACCCGCTTTATAGGTCTGCAGAGACGTTAAGCGACCGTTGGAATCGAATCGATATTCTTTATCAAGCGACCCATTGGTGTAATAACTTAATTCGGATAGTTGGCCGCCGCGATACACTCGCTGCTCACCGTCTTTAATTGAAGTGGTTTCAGCATTTTTTACGCTTAATACGCCCTCACAATCGCCTGCGTAGGGCTCTTTTCGCATCATGCATTCATCCTGCGAGGGTTTAAGCTTTACGGCGTCATTAAACTTATATTGGCTCAACTCATTGAGATCGCCGTTAGGCTCGAGCCACATTTGTGCGCCATCCAACTCGCCTTGACGATAGTTGGCAACATTGCTGACGATATTTGGCGCTGAATACCATAGACTTTCTCCGTGGAGACGGCCCTTATCGTAATGCTTAAGGGCGAACATAAAATTATCTTTATTGAATAACTTAGCCTCACCTTGGCGTAGACCATTCTCATAGTTGACTTCGGTCTTATAGAGATAAGTCACTGATTGCTTTGTGGTAAAAGCATCGTTCTCATCGGGCGTTCGAATATATACCCAAGTGCCTGAACGTTTACCATCGAGGTAGCTGCCTTCACCAGTTTGAAAGCGATAATCCCCTTGGGTGACCTTTTCCACCCAAGTGCCTTGTTTCACGCCCTTTTGGTACAGACCTTTGCTGCCATCGGACTCAAGCCACTCGCCATCTTTTACGCCATTGAGATAAATGCCCTTTTCGGACAACTTTTTCGCGCCTTCGGTGCTGGAATCATAATCTGGGGTATAGATTTCACTCGGGCCATCGGGCACGCCCTTGTTGTAGTGAATAAAGCCGTAGTTATCGGCGTCATCCATAATGGACTGCAACACCCATTTGCCCTGTTTCTTACCGTCGAGGTACTCGCCTTCCCAGTAGGTTTCACGGCTGTCGGCTTCAATCCACTTACCCACTTGCTTACCCAGCTTATAGTCACCGGCATACATCACACTGCCATTGCGGGCATCGTAGGCGGCAAAGTGACCATCCAGCTCACCCTGCACATAATGGGCTTCACTGGCAACTCCAGCCCAAGTACTGCCCATACTCATATATTCATAGAAAGCGCCAGTACGAGGGATTTTGTCGCTGCCATTTTTAAGCCAATCGATGTCGTCGGCCTCGTAGCCAATGGCCACCAGCATAAAGCTACCATCTTCTTCGACGTAGGCGCTGCGATCAAAGGTTGCCACCAGACTGTATTTTCGTTCACGCCCCTCGGCATCTTTATCGGTGCGAGTCAGAGGATAGCGCAGCTTGTATTCCACCGCGTTTTTTATATCCGTCGCTATGCCTTCAGAATTGCGATAGCCAATTAAGGTCGGTTTGAGTTTAGAGGTACCATCAAGAATCGCTTTGATGTCAGGATCTTGAACCCCCTCAGCCTCATAGGTCATACGGTACTGCTGCGGTGGTAACTGGCTTAATACTTTGCGAACGCCGCCGACGGTAAAGGTGCTAATGGTGGGTGCGACTTCATCGAGCACGGCTTGCAGGCGCGGCAGTTTAGTCAACTCCTCGCCCTCAAAACCATAACCTCGCAGATGCTGGCCATCGACATCCTTGAGCATGACGATCACCTCTTTGGTGCCGCCCTTGTCGAAGTCATAGTAAAACACCGCCACGATTTCGGCGCGGCCGTAATCGTCAATGCGCACACCAGGCGCATCGCCGTAGAGCATTTCGCCCCATACCTGTTGATCTTTTTGATAAAAATTGAGCCATTGGCCATTGGGAAGATCCACGGGACCGTGAACCATTTTGTCATATTCCGCCGCAAGTGCAGCAGGAATAACCGCAAACGAAGAGAGCAACACCGCACCAACTGCGGCGCATAAACGACGAATCGAAAGTTCCATTTAACTATCCTTAACACCGACACCTTGCGCCTCGTGCGCACCAGTAAGCGGGGCGAATTTTAAGCGAAGTCCGATGCTTCAGGAAGTAGCTGACACAAAAAAGGCCGCTAAGCGGCCTTTTAGGATCAAAGATTTAACAATCAATTATTGTACATAGCATTAATTTCATGGGCGTACTTGTGGTAAATCATTTTGCGGCGCAATTTCAGCGTCGGGGTGATTAATCCCGCCTCCATCGAAAAGGCTTCAGGCAACAGGGTAAACTTTTTGATTTGCTCAAAACCCGCCAACTCTTGCTGCAAATGCTTTAAGCGCTGCTCGAAATGTTCAACCACATGGCTGTGACGCAGCAGCTCGATAGGCGACTCGTATTTCAGGCCCTTATCCTTGGCCCAGGCTTCGAGGGATTCAAAGGCAGGCACAATCAGCGCCGTCACATAGTTACGGGCATCGGCAATCACAGCCACTTGTTCGATAAAGGGGCAACGGCCCACTGTGCCTTCAACCCGCTGCGGCGCAATGTATTTACCGTTAGAGGTTTTCATCAACTCTTTGATGCGGTCGGTAATAAATAAATTGCCATTGGCATCGAGTCGTCCCGCATCGCCAGTCTTTAACCAGCCATCTTCAAAGGCAGCTGCGGTATCTTCGGGGCGATTGTAATAACCGCGCATCACGGTATCACCACGGACTAAAATCTCATCGTCCTTACCAAGCTTCACTTCGATTTCGGGTAAGACTTTACCGTTCGAACCCGCAACTCGGTTATCTAAAGTATTACAGGTCACAGTCGCGTTCGTTTCCGTCATGCCATAACCGCAAAGCACAGGAATACCAATGGCATGAAAGAAAGACGCTACATTTAAGTCGAGGGCGGCGCCGCCACAAGGCATAAACTTTAAGCGTCCACCGAGCACGGCTTGTAACTTGCTGTAGACCAACTTATGCGCCAAACGCCATTGCAAGGATAACCACAAACCGCCCTTAGCGCGGCCTTGGCTTACCTCAAACTGACGCTCGCCGACTCCCATGGCCCAGGCGAACAGTTTTTTACGGCCTTCGGCAGATTTAGCGACTTTATCTTGCACAGCGCTGTAAACCTTCTCGAGGAAACGCGGCACCACGCACAGGGTATGCGGACGCACGGCGCTGATAGCCTCTTTGACTCTTTGAGTATTTTGCAGATACACGTTGTGGCCACCACGGCATAGCACATAGAAGCTCCAACCACGTTCAAACACATGGCTCAGAGGTAGGAAAGCTAACGACACATCGCCAGTCGTAAACGGCAGGATCTGATCGTGCTGACGCACAGTCGAGGCCATATTGCGATAATCCAGCATCACGCCCTTAGGAGCGCCCGTGGTGCCAGAGGTATAAATTAGGGTTAACAGGTCGTCGAGATTGGCATCCTTTAAGCGTTGCTCAAGCTCGGCGCTCTGGCCGTATTCTTTGGCTAACAAGCTGTCTAAATGCTGATGTTGGGCATTGTCTTGCGCCAGTTCAACACTCGCGTCGAACACAATCACATGCTCTAGGGTCGGACATTGTTTTTGCAACTCACAGGCCAGCGCATATTGCTTAGCATCGTCGACAAAAATCACCTTGGCCGCCGCATCGTTAATGATAAAACTGGCCTGCTCTAAGGTGCTGGTTGGATAGATAGGTACCACAACGGCACGGCTTTTCAGGGTACCTATGTCGGCGCAGGTCCATTGAGGGCAGTTTTGCGACAGGATCACGCAACGGTCTTGCACTTGTACGCCAAGTTCAATCAACACCTGTGCAATTTTATGGCTGATTTGATCGAATGCCTGCCAACTGACTTGATGCCAAGGCGCAGCCATTTCAAAACCTTCCAGCGCGATAGCCTCTTTTAATGACTGGCTTTGCTGCTGTAATAGTCGAATTACGTGATATTGTTCGAGCGACATGTGTGACTCACCTTTTAGCTTACAAGTGTACCGCTTTTGCAGCATTCTACCTGAAGGCAAGCCAAAAACTAAGAGTTTTTGCTCTAATCTTGTGCGAATGTCGTCCAAATCACGCCATTTCAGCCCAGTTAAAGCCCTGTAATATCGCCCTGCCAGAGCTTTTTACTGCCCCAAATCAGTGCGATTTGCCCAAGGATCAGCAGCAACAAATTACCCAGCGACCAATAAAGCAGGCTGCCCTCATGTTGCAGCGCCGCGAGGCTAATAGACACCCACAGTGAATGTCCCACCACCACGAACATGGTCAGGCTCACCTGTAACACTCGGCGACACAGGCAGCCTAACCCTAACACTAAGGCACAGGCCCAATAAGTGCTCATCACTATGTGCGCCAGCAGAGGCAAGCTCATGTCACCATCGAGCCAAGTGACAAACAAACTGCAGATTAACACGCTGAAACTAATCAGATACAACAAGCGCTGCTGGCCGCGGCCAAAGGCCTTAACCAATCCAGCACGGCCATCGAAGCTTGGCATCAACAGCAACATTTCAGTCGCCCGAGAGCGTTGTACACGGCTCCAATGCACTAGCGAACAGCCGATCACACTAAACTGCGCCAACAGCAGTAACACGGGGAAGTCCCAATGCAGCTCATGGGATAAGATCCCTAGCACTATAGTCAACACGGGGAGCAACAGCAGCAACACGGTCAACATAGGACCGATAAAGAAGTTAACCGGATGCAGATAGCGCTCTAACCGAGTCAAGGTCCGCATGGATTGCAGGCTCGGCAGCCAAAACCAGCCCATTTCCAAACCGTTGAGATACACACTGCGTGCCTCCACCCGCCAAGGTAAAGCTAGACATCGACGCCAAATCAAAGCGGCTAACACAATCATCACGGCTAGACTCAGCCACAGCGGCACTTGCTCCGCCAAATCGTTGGAAAACGGCACTAAGATAAACAGTAAAAATGAGCTGTAAAACCATTGGGTTTGCCGCAGGCACAGCAAGATAAAGCCTAGGCTTATCCCTTGGGCAAAGACCAATAACGACAGAGTATCGGTAAGATCAAACAACACGCATTGCAACACCGCAAGGCTAAAGGCGCCTATCAGCATCACCTCACACTGGATAAAAATATTCTGCCGATAACGGGGGATTAAGATGGAGCACTCACTCGCCATCAGGCGGATCAGCTGCCATGCCACCGCAGCCGAGGTAGACACTAGCCCCATGGTGACAAAAATATCGAAACTCGCTTTTTGTCCCGCCCATCCCGCTAAGAGACTCATGGCGAAACCAAATATGCCTGTGCCTAAAAAACTCACGCTGCCGACATCAAAAAACCACAGACGCAACATGCCGTGAAAGGGATTGAGCGAATGGCTACTGCCGATGCGGGTCTGTGATTGTGCTAAGGGTTTAGCGGCACTCATTTGTGTAACTCCACAAAGAGTTGCTCCAAATTTAGCGCCTCGCTTCGCAGCACACCGGGAAGATTAAGCTCCACATCGCCCCTATCCACCAGCACAGAATCGCCATCACGACTGAGAATGCGCACCTGCTCAGGCAACTCAGTGCCAGCCGCTAGTTTTACTAAACGCACCTCTTCCCGCAGGGCATCTATTTCCTTAAACAACACTAATTCGCCCTGTTTAATCAAGGCCACATGGCTCGCCACCCGTTCCAAATCCGAGGTGATATGGGATGAGAACAACACGGCCGAGCCGGATTCGAGGGCCAAGTCGAACAAATCGACCATAAATTTGCGTCTAACTATAGGGTCGAGGCTGGCCACGGGCTCATCGAGGATCAGCAACTCGGGACGATAGGCCATGGCCATGATCAAGGCTAAGGATTGACGCTGACCAACGGACAGGCGTTGTACCTGTTGAGTCACATCTAATTCGAAGCGAGCGAGCCAATCCTGCTCTAACTGCATGTCCCAGTGGGGATAAAAACTGCGGTGCAAATCGAGGGCGCGCTCAACGGTAAAGCCTTCATAACCAAAAGGTTGCTGCGGAACATAACCGAGGCGTTCCTTAGCGGCCGAGGAGAGCTGCTCCGGCGTTTCGCCTAAGGTGCGGATTTCACCCGAATCCGGCGAGAGGATCCCCAAGGCGCAGCGCATCAGGGTCGATTTACCCGCACCGTTTTGTCCCAATAGGCCGACCACCATACCGGCCGATAAACGTAAGGTCAGATCCTTGAGCGCACGTTTTTCGCTGGCACCTTTGCCACGAAACACTTTGTTTACGTTAGAAAACGCTAGTATTGGGGTACAGTCTTGGTCCATCGAATTGCGTCCTTTTTATTCTCGTTTTCGCTTAGCTCGACTCAGGCTACCAACGCTCATTAATCAATTGCAGTAACTCGGGCAGACTCACGCCCAACTGCTTTGCCTGCGCCAGCAGTGCATCTAATTGCGGCTCAAGCAGACTCACACCCGACTCCATCGCCTCGGTACGGGCTGCGACCCGAGTCGCCTGACCACGGCGGCGTTCTAGCCAGCCTTGATCCACTAACTGCTGAATCGCACGGGATACCGTCATCGGGTTGACCGCAAGAAATTCGGCAATTTGGCGCACTGAGGGTAATACGTCTTCCTCTTGCAGTTGGCCGCCCACAATCAAGCGCACGATTTGCTCGTGTAATTGCTTGTAAATTGGCTCACCACTGCTGGGGTTGACATTTAAAAGTTCTAACATTAGTCTTTACACACTGTATTAATACATTGATACACAGATACACTGTATTTAAAGTAACACACTCATCCTGGAATGCAAAAAGGAAAGCGCTCATGACAGATAGCATGATCCACAGGAAGTCCCATAATGCCAGCGCTGACGTGGCAATGAAGCGCGTTGATACGCGCCAGCACTCGGGCAAATTAAGCAAAAGCATCATCAGTTTGAGTGCGCTGATGCTCGCCATAGGTAGCGCCGCGACTTGGGCGAGCGACAACTCAGTTAAACCCACTGAACCCGCCAACACCTGCTATGTGGAAGGTATATCGGACCGATTGAACTGCGGCTTTGTCACTGTACCCGAAAACCCTAACAAGCCCGATGGCAAGCAAATCCAAGTGCATTATGTGGTCTTGCCCGCAGTGAAAAACGTCAACCACGAAGAAGCCTTACTGGCGATTGCCGGCGGCCCGGGTCAATCGGCCATAGATAATGCGGCAGGCTTCGATAGCATGCTGAACAAAGTGCGCCAGCAGCGAGATATTCTGCTGATCGATCAACGCGGTACTGGTAGTTCGAATCCACTGAATTGCGACTCAGGCCCACAATCCCCCCTCGCTATCAACGAGGATAATGTCGATACCTTGGTCGAAGCACAAAAATGCCGCGATCAATTCCCCGACACTGACGTCACCCAATACGGCAGCCTCAATGCGGTGAAAGACTTCGAAGCCGTTCGCACACACTTAGGCTACAAAAAGCTGCATGTCTACGGCATCTCCTACGGCACGCGTATGGCGCAGCTCTATATGCGCTTATATCCAGAGCACTTAGCCACAGTCACCTTAGACGGCATAGTGCCCATGCAACAAAGCGTATTGGAGATTGGCTCGGCAATTGAGCGCGGTTTTGACTTGCTGTTTAAAGACTGCCAAGAAACAGCCGCCTGCCATGCCGAGTTTCCTGAACTCAAGGCCGAGTTTGACCAAGTGGTCGCTAAACTCAACCAAGGGCCGGTAATGGAACAAGTACAAGACCCAGTGACGGGTGAAAAGACCCTACTCACGCTCACCCCCGCGAAGTTTTACGGCGCGATCCGCATGGCACTGTATCAAACCAATGTACGCGCCTTAGTGCCCCATGCGATTCATCAAGCCGCAAAGGATAACTACCAACCGCTACTCGGATTATTTGCCTTAACCACAGATGGCGCGGGGATGGCGATGGGTATGCACGCCTCCGTGGTCTGCGGAGAAGACATGCACCGCATCACCCCTGCGATGCGTGAACAGGCCAAAACCTCCTATGTCGGTAAAACCATGCTCGAAAGCCTCGAAACTTCATGCTCTGTGTGGAAGATGCCGCCAGTCGATGCCAACTTTAGCGAGCCGATCAAGAGCGATATTCCAACCCTGTTGCTGTCGGGCGAAATAGATCCCGCGACACCACCGAGTTGGGGCGAACTGGCGATGGAAAAACTCAGCAACGCCAAACACTTTGTCGCACCTTATGCGACCCATGGTGTGGCCTATCAGTCCTGCGCCAATAACTTAGTCGCCGAGTTAGTGCGTACTGGTTCAGTTAAAGATCTCGATGGTGAATGTTTGCAGAAGGATGTGCGCCGTAGCTTCTATTTAAATGCCAGCTCGGTTGAGCCACTAGCAACCGAAGCCGTAACCCAATCTGCCAAGGATAAGCCCAGCACTGGAGCCAAGGAGTAAGTCATGATCAAAGTATCCCATCTTTCTAAGCGCATCGGCGAAGTGCAGGCCTTAAACGATTTGAGCTTCGTGGCCGAAAACGGCCAGATCACCGGCCTACTCGGCCCCAATGGCGCGGGTAAAACCACTTGTTTGCGCACGATTTTCGGTCTGTTAAAACCCGATACTGGCACGGCTGAAATTGAAGGTATCGACGTCGCCATCGACCCGATTGGCGCTAAGCAGCAGTTGGGCTTATTCCCCGACCCGTTCGGTCTATATGAGCGCCTCACACCAAGGGAATATATCCGTTACTTTGCCGAACTCAGCGGCTTATCCGCGAGTGATGCCAAGGCGGCCACAGATAATGTCATCGCCAAATTGCGCCTCGAAGATATCAGCGATCGCCGCTGTAAAGGCTTCTCCCAAGGGCAAAGAATGAAGACCGCCCTAGCTCAAGCCATAGTCCACAGCCCGAGCAATATTATCCTCGACGAACCGACCCGTGGACTCGATGTGATGAGCACTCGCTTGCTACGCGACATTCTTATCGACCTTAAGAATCAAGGACATTGCGTGCTGTTTTCCAGCCATGTGATGCAGGAAGTGGCGGCTTTGTGCGACCAAGTGATCGTGATGGCGCAAGGCCGAGTGGTGGCCATCGGCAGCCCAGAGCAACTCTGCGCGCAAACGGGTAAGGCCTCACTCGAAGATGCCTTTATCCAGCTTATCGGTACCGATGAGGGCATTGCCGCATGATGACTCACAGCATTAACGCTCACACAAATTGCGATAACGCCAGCTTAGGCCAAAGGGCGAACGATAACTCTCGGGATAAGGAATAATCATGAATAAAATCATCGCAATGGTTCGTAAGGAACTGATAGACGCCGCCCGCGATAAACGATCTGTGATGGCGGGACTCTACTACGCCATAGGCACGCCGCTGATCATGTGTGGCCTATTTATGGTGCTGATCGGCCAGCTGACCAGCCCGGACGATCTTAAAATCAGCATCACTAACCCAGACAAGGCGCCGGACTTAGTGAGATTTTTATCCAACAAGGGGATTACTCAGGGCGAAGCAGGCGCTAAGGATCTGAAAGCCATCGAGCTGATTATCAGCCCCGACTATGCCAAGCAGATGAACCAAGGCAAAGGCGCCGAGATCACTATCGTGGCCGATAACTCAGAGGAAAAACTGCAAAACTCGATTCGTCGCTTAGAGAAACAGTTACAGGCCTATAGCGCCGAAATGGGCAGCCTGCGCTTAATCGCCCGTGGCATTGACCCTCGAGTGGTGCAGCCACTGAAAGTAAATGTGCATGACCAAGCCACGACCGACTCTAAGGGCGGGATGATCTTAGGCATCGCCATTTTCACTATGATTTACTCAGTGTTTATCTCGGGGATGAATCTGGCCATCGACACCAGCGCCGGTGAGCGTGAGCGCAACTCCTTGGCATTGTTACTCAGCCATCCGCTGACCACGCGCCAATTAGTGCTCTCTAAAATCATCGCCGTCGGCCTATTTGCCCTGCTCGGTTTAGTGTTGATTTTACTCGTGTCTAAGATCGCCTACGCCTTCGTGCCTTGGCAGGAACTCGGCTTTAGCGTCAGCATTACCAGCGAATTTATGGCGCTGATGCTGCTAGTCGGTATTCCCGTCGCCCTGATGGCAGCCTGTCTGCAATTGTTTGTGTCCTTTATGGCGAAAACCTTTAAGGAAGCACAGTCCTACCTGACCATGGTGCTATTCGTGCCCTTGGCATTGTCGATGGCGGCCAGCTACAACATAGCGCCGGACATGCTGCAGTGGTTGCCTGTCTCGGGTCAACAGCAAGCACTGATGGACTTTATTAAAGGTAAGGACATGAACATGCTGCAATTGTTGGTATCGACGCTGGGCACCCTAGCCATCGCCCTCGTCTTAGCATTCGGCATGGAAAAATCCTTGAAGAGTGAAAAGGTAGTCTTCGGTTTATAACACTATCGACCCAAGGGCACAGCGCGCCCTTGGGTTAAAGAGGTCATTTATGGAAAACGAATATGTGCTGATGGTGATCATGGTGACTTTTGTGGTTGGTGTGAGTGCCACAGAAATGTTTAAGCATTACCTGAAAATCCGCCAACTGGGTGGCGGCAACGAGCGACAGCTTGAGGATAAACTCACGCAGTTGAGCTTACAGAATCAAGTGCTTACCGAGCGTGTGCAAGTGCTGGAGCGCATAGTGACAGACGCAGAGTACGACACTGACAAGACATCTCTTGCGCAACAGATTGACGCGCTGAAATAGCCGTTAATGCAGTTCGGCCTCGCAGCAATTGTCGCTATCAAACTCATATTGCTGAGTATTAAAGCGCTGCCTGTAGGCCCTCGGGGTTAAGCTCGTTAGCTGAATAAATAATTTGCGAAACGAGCTGACATCCTCATAACCAACACGGGTGACCACTTCCTCTAAGCCTAGACTGGTCGTTTCCAATAGGCGTTTTGCCTCATCCACCCGCAGACGCTGTACATAACTGGCCGGAGTCTCGTTTAATGCCTTTTTAAAGCGGCGAATAAGGGTGCGCTTACCTAAAGCAAATTTATCAGCAATATCATCCAGTAACAGCGGTTCGGTTAAATGATGTTGCATCCATTGCTGCACATTCCAAATCACCTCGTCCTTATGGCTCGACGTCATCAGATCCATGGTCATAAAGGGTTGTTGGGATTGGCGATTAGGATCAATCAGCAGGATTTTTGCCATCTGGCTTGCTAACTGCTCACCCACCAAAATGTGCACTAAATGCAGGGCGAGGCTCATATTCGAGGTCGTCGCCCCCGCGGTATGCAGATGGCCGTCGGACACCACCAGCTTGTCCATCCGCAGGTTCACCTTGGCAAAATGTCGCTGAAACATCTCATTCAGCCACCAGACGGTGGTCGCTTCACGCCCGTCCAGCAGGCCGGTGGCCGCTAAAATCAAGGTGCCAGAGCAATAGGCCGCCAATGGTTTACCTGAGTCGGCAAACAATCTTAACGGTTCAAATAAGGATTCAAAATCATTGAGATAGGTTTGAAATTCGTTCTTATTGGTCACCATGGCCGAAGCCAAAATCACCGCATCGGAGTGCAGAATATCACTCGGGGTATTAAGCCCTACGGCAGGCACTTTAATGCCTTGATTCGTTAGGATATCACCGCCATGACTCGACACCACTTGGCACTCAAACAGATCTTGCTCGGCCTGAGGATTGACTCGCCGCCAATAGGTATTGCAGAAACTAAACACATCGAGAAAACCAATAATCCCGCTGGCTACCGTATTGTCCGTCGCCAAAATAGTGATCCTTTTCATCCCAATCCCCTCGCCAGCCTCATCATGCATAGAGTCTAGCGCAGTGGTGAAAAATGTCACTACTCACCCTAAAATTGTCAATAACGACACTTTAAGCCCAATGCGAGAGTTTTTAGACTGTCTCAAACTTCCGGAGGAAAGGGTGACACTATGATGCAGCCATCTATCAGCTATCTTAAACGAGTACTGGCCTTTGGCTTACTCGGCCTCACTTGGGCGTTATTGCTTTGGTTAAACTTCAGCATTGCGCCCAATGTGTTCGCGCATTTTGTGGCAATACCCGTGCTATTTATTACAACGGGCGTGTCGGCGCTGCTGATCACCAGCAAGCCGCCAAGTCCTATTAACAAGCCAATAAAAAACCCAAGCTAGGCTTGGGTTTAAACTGTCTTGCTAAACAATCTCGCTTACTTTGCCTTAGGTCTGAATGGCTTAATAACGGCCTCGTTACACTCAAGATAAGGCCCTTCCATCAGGTCGATGCAGTAAGGGATGGCGGGGAACACGGCATCTAAACATTCGCGGATCGATTTTGGCTTGCCGGGTAAATTCACAATCAAAGAATCACCCCGTAAACCCGCGGTTTGGCGCGATAAAATGGCGGTGGGCACAAACTTTAATGACTCAGCGCGCATCAGCTCGCCAAAGCCCGGCATCATGCGATCACACACGGCTTCGGTTGCCTCTGGCGTCACATCGCGCTTCGCAGGGCCAGTACCGCCCGTGGTCACAATCAAGCAACAATCCTGTTCATCGGCCATCTTAATCAGGGTCGCTTCAATCACATCCTGCTCGTCGGGGATCACTTGATAAATCGGCTCCCACTCGCTGGTGAGGTAATCATTGAGGGTGTCGATAATGGCCTTGCCCGAGATATCCTCATAAATCCCCGCGCTGGCACGATCGCTTACCGTAACAATCCCGATTTTTGCTTTGCTCATATCCCACTCCAAACATCAATCTGTGACTCGACCCCTAAGCACTTTGGGATCCACTAATTTCTCTGCGGCTAAAATAGCATAAAAACAAGGCGAAATGCGCGCCGACAACTCGACTTAGCTCACGTATTAGCAGCTAGTCTGCCGAGCTGACGGCTTTAGGGTGCGGCTCAGTATCGTGATCCTTAAGTGGCGTTGCGGGCGAGAGATACCCGACAATCGCGCAGCTAAGCGCAACCAGAGCCGCCGCGATAAAACCCCATTGGAAGGCGTGATGCACAACCTCTATGGGTAACTGCTTTATTGCCGCAATTCCCACCTGCGCCCCGTCGAGCGGTAATAAGCCATATAGCAACAGACTGAACAAAGCCGTGCCAATTGCCGCGCCCATGGAACGACTCAAGGACACCATGGCGGTGATTTGACTTAAACGCGCCTTGCCCGACACGCTCTGCACCACCAGCTGCACGCTGGGCATCACAGTCCCTAAACCTATACCTACCAGCACACCTAAGCCGCCGATAAGATTCGCATTCGGCGGCACTAAACCGATTAAGAGCAATCCGACAAAGGCCAAACCCATTCCGAAGGTCGGCAACCATTTAGGCGCCACGTCCCGACTCAACAGCCTGCCCGCTATGGTGGAGCCCGTCACTATGCCAAAGGTCATTGGCATCAGCAGCAAGCCCGTTTTGGCCGGATTAGTGTGCAAGCCAACCTGTAAGTAAATGGGTAAAAAGAAGATCATCGCAAACAGGCAGGCGGCAAACAGTGCTGCCGTGAAGAGCGGCATATAAATGGCTTTATTGACGAGTAAATCCAGCGGTAAGAAAGGACTCTCACGCCGACGCTCCCACCACAACAACACAATGGCGCCCACACAGATAAATCCCATAAAGCCTAAGCTTGTGGCCGATAGCCAAGCAAAGTCTTGCCCTGCCACAGATAAGCAATACAACAGCGCCGTGATGATAGCGGGAAAAAGCAACACGCCGAGTAAGTCAAACCGCCCTTGCCGTACGGGTTTAACACTCTGTTTATGCAAACGATTAAGTCGCCAAACCGCCAGCATAACCAAAGGAATATTCGCCCAAAATAACCAGTGCCAAGAATAGGCATGCACCACAAAGCCGCCAATCACAGGGCCGCCAACACTGGCGAGGGTAAACATAGCGGCAAAATACCCCTGAAAACGCGCCCTTTGCCGTATCGGTACCAGTTCACCCACTAGGGATTGGGACAGACTCATCAGCCCGCCACCGCCGAGACCTTGGAGGATCCGCCCAGCAATCATGTGGTCCATCGTACTGGCACTGGCGGAAACAACCGAACCTAGCGCAAACACCACTAAGGCGATCATCAGGATTTTAGCGCGGCCAAAGTTATCCCCTAGCCAGCCGTAAATAGGCACACTGGCCGCCATCGCCAGCATATAACCGATAGTGATCCACGAGGCTTGCCTGAGGCCGCCAAGATCTTCCACTATGGCTGGGGTTGCGGTGGCGAGTAGGGTTTGATCGACCGCCGCCAGAAACATGGGTAAGAATACGGCGGAGAAAATCGCCAGAAAAACCGAGGTGGGCAGAGGCTCATGCTGGGACGAAGCAGACGCTGGGGTCATAGAGTCTCCACCTGTGATTAAGGCTTAAATTCGCCTTGCATTCCAATACTTTGATGCCCAATAACTGTTTAGCAGGCTCGAAATTTTCACCCCTTGGCTCGTCGAGACATGGAGAAAATTATTCCCGCCCACATAAATGCCGACATGGTGCGTGCTCCAACCTGTTTTGAAAAACACTAAGTCGCCTTTACGCAGTTGATCCCGCGCCACGGGTTTGCCGAGGGCTTGCTGTTCTTCCACTGTGCGCGGCAGAGTCATGCCCAACATCTTTTGATAAGCGACCGACACAAAGGCCGAGCAATCGATGCCTTTCTTAGTGCCGCCACCTAGGCGATAGGGTACGCCGCGCCATTCGGAATGGAAATCGGCGATATTGCTATCGTTCCAAACGGAGATAGGTTCAACTTGCTTCACCACAGGCTTAGGTTCTGGCGCGCTCGCACAGGCGCCAAGACCTAAGGCCAAGATAACTATCAGTAATCGTTTCATTAGCGTAAAACTCATCGCAGGCAATTCTTGCGTAATATGGGTGCTATCAAAGCGATAACGAAAATATCGTGAAAAAACCGATGGTAACAGCCTAAGCTAATCCCAAGCTTAAAACTATAACGCCGTCCACAATAAACGAATACCCACCAGCACCATTAAAATCAAGATGATGCGTTTAAACAACCTATCGCTGATCTTATCTTGAATCGCCAACCCCAGTTTTACGCCTAACCAAGCCAGAGGCGCAAGTAATAGCGAAATCAGAATGTTGCCTTGGTTAATTTGTCCGAGCAGACTGTAGGGCACCAACTTAACCAGATTAACCACCGCAAAAAATACCACTGCCGTGGCTAAAAACTCTGGCTTGGCCAAGCGTAGCGGCAGCAAATAGGCATTGAGTGGTGGCCCGCCCGCATGGGCCACAAAGCTGGTAAAACCTGCGGTTAAGCCGCAAAGCCGCCCCACAAGTGGCGAAGGCTTTGCTTGGGTTTTATCCCCTAATATCAAGCCATAAAGACCAAAACCTAAGGAAACACAGCCTAAAATCGCCCGTAAATAATCTTCGTTTAAGCGGTCGAACAGCCAATAGGCCATGCCTATGCCCACAATCGCCGCGGGTAAAAGGATCCATAATTGGCGAGGGTTATGTTGGCCCCACCAGGAGCGAACACTTAAAAAATCCATATAAATCAGCAATGGCAACATGATTGCCGCCGCGGTTGCCGGGCTTATGGCCAGCGCTAGCAGGGGCACGGTCAGGCCACCGACGCCGCCGGCAAAACCCGATTTAGAGATCCCAGTGATCAACACCGCAGGAATCGCCACCAGCCAAAAAACAGGGTCTGTTAACATCCCTTATTCCCAATATTACGTTAAAGTCATTAAGGTCGAGCATCGAGTAACAGACCTTGAGGGTGAAACATCGCCTCGCTGCACCAGCATAAATGTTAAGTCTATCCGTGTCTAAATGAAGATAAGGAGTCGATATGAGTCAAATGCAAACGTCGCCATTTTACGGCGGCCCAAGGGAATGCCCCGTCGAAGATGGGCGGATCCAAATCCAGCAGATTGCCCCCAAAATCAGTGATGTGGGCGGGATACCCGTGGCGCGGGCGATTCCACAAAAACCGCGTCGACTCATAGGACCTTGGTGTTTTCTGGATCATATTGGCCCAGTCACCGACGGCCCCTTAATGAATGTGGGCGAGCATCCCCATATCGGCCTTCAAACCTTCACTTGGATGCTGGAGGGGGAAATCATGCACAGGGACAGCCTAGGTAGCGCCCAAGTGATCCGCCCAAAGCAGGTCAATCTGATGACCGCGGGCCATGGTATCGCCCACACCGAAGAGTCCGTCGAAGGTCATCGCACTATGCATGCGGTGCAGCTATGGATTGCGCTGCCGCTGGAGCACAAAGACACAACCCCTAGATTCGACCATTATCCCCAGCTGCCCACTTGGCAGGAGGCGGGCGCCGAATTCACCCTATTGATTGGATCGTGGAAGGATAAACAAGCGCCCACGCTGCACTTTTCACCAATCGTCGCGCTCGATATATTCGCCGCAGATGCCACTCAACTAACACTCAGGCTGGATCCGCGATTTGAATATGGCCTAATGCCACTCGAGGGCCGATTCGATATCGACGACGAGGCCTTTGATAACAATAACCTCGCTTACCTTGGCATGCTGCGCGAGAGTGTAACGCTCGAGCTTCACCCTGGCGCACGTTTACTGCTGATTGGCGGCGCGCCCCTCGCCGACACCGTCAGTATTTGGTGGAATTTCGTCGGCCACAGCAAGGAAGATATCGCCAGCGCCCAAGCCGATTGGGAGGCCAAGTCACCACGTTTTGCCACAGTGCCGGGTTATAACGGCAAACGCTTAATGCCGCCGCCCATCCCTTGGTAATCCCAGCCGTTCATGCGTTAGCGCGAGGTAATCGAGCTAGATTACCTCGCCTAATGGAGGTATTTGCAGCCACTATCTAATGCAAGTTGGTGAGCAGAACCGCCTGTCTGATGTAAATGCCAGACAAGATCCACAAGCCAAGCCCCAGAAAATTTTACGGATTTTTTACGCGCTATCCCCACAGGCCTTTGCTAGAGTAGCCTTAACTTCAGCAACGCCTTAGCCGTTATGACTATTGCAAATACAGCCTCCATCAACCAATACTGGCGCACGCATCCCGCGTTATTTACCGCCATGCTGTTAGTGATTGCTCTGCTCACTAGCTATTTGATTGATCACTTTTCAGGCTCGGCCATTGCCGTACTGCTTATCCTGCAATTAGCCGTGGTCGCCGTGGCCCTGCAATGCAGCGCCAACTACGCCTATTTTGTAGCTGTGTTTGGCGCCGTCAGCTTCAATTTTTTATTCACCACGCCGCGCTATTCGTTGCAGATGTTCAACGTCGAAGACATAGTCAATCTAAGCGTGTTTTTGCTGGTCGCCCTCACTAGCAGCAAGTTAGCCGAACATTACCGCCGCCAGCAGCAGGCACTCGAACAGGCACAGCTCAGAAATAGCATTTTGCTCTCAGTCTCCCACGATTTACGCACGCCGCTTGCGACCATTATCGGCACCTTAACCACGCTGAAGGAATACCAAGCTAAACTCAGCCCAGAGCAAAACGAGGAGCTTATCGACTCGGCCGCCGCCGAGAGTCATCGCCTGCACCAATATATTGAAAACCTCTTGCAGGCGACCAAGTTACAACATGGCGCGCTCAAATTTAGCCTAGACGAAGCCAATCTACGCGAAGTGTTACAACGCACTATTGCCCGCTTTCAAACCGCGCAACCTAGGATCCAAATTCACAGTGAGCCAGAACTTCCGCCATTAATGATTTGCAGCTCTTTGATTGAACAGGCGATTTTCAATGTGCTCGACAATGCCCTGCGCTACTCGCCCGCAGAACTGCCTGTTACGGTAAACCTGTACCGCCACCAACAGATGCTACGCATCGATATTCAAGACTTAGGACAAGGCATAGCGCCAGCCGACGCCGAGGCCATTTTCGAGCTGTTCTATCGTCAACATCCCTCGACCGATGGCGGTGCGGGATTAGGCCTAGCGGTCGCCAAAGGCATTATTACCGCCCACAGGGGCAGTATCGGCGCCGAAACTGTCGCTCAAGGCAGCCTGATCCGCATCGCCTTACCCATAACCACGGAGGCGGCATAAATGGCTTATAAGGTCTTAGTGGTGGATGATGAGCCGCAAATCCATACCTTTATGCGGATCTCACTCGAGGCGGAAGGCTTTGAATACTTAAGTGCCACCAGCATAGCCACGGCGCTTAAACAATACCAAAGCCACCAGCCGCACCTTATCGTGCTCGACCTCGGCCTGCCCGATGGCGATGGTATCGAATTGCTCCATGGGCTGCGCCAGCAGGATAAGACCCCAGTACTGGTGCTCACCGCCCGCGATCAGGAGGAAGAAAAAATCCGCCTGCTCGAGGCAGGCGCTAACGATTATCTGAGTAAGCCCTTTGGCATCAGAGAATTAATCGTGCGTATCAAGGTATTAGTCCGTGACCTTGTGGATACCTCAAGCAATGCCGATATGCTGCAATTTGGCCCGCTATCCCTACAAAAGAGCAGCCATCAATGCTGGCTCAATCAACAGGAAGTGGCGCTTACCAAAAAGGAATTTGCCCTGCTCGCCCAACTCATGTCCCACCCGGGGCAATTACTGAAACAGAGCGAACTGCTGCGCAATATCTGGGGCGAGACTCATCAGGAAGATAGCCACTACCTGCGGATTTTAGTCCGCCAACTGCGTAAAAAGCTCAACGACAGCGACGAACAACAACTGATCAAAACCGAGCCCGGCTTAGGGTATCGACTCACCGACCTCGGCCCGCCCTAGGCCAACTCGCCTCACTCTTTAGCTCAACCACAAAAGGATATGAAATGGCACATTTTACTGTCATCGGATTAGGCCGCTTCGGCGTTGCCGCGAGCCTCGAACTCATCCACTTAGGCCATACGGTTACCGGTGTCGATAGCGACCCCAAAATCGTTGAAAAATATGTAGAAAGTCTTACCGAAGCAGTGATTTGCGACTGCGCCGATGAGGTGTCGCTGCGGGAACTCGATCTGACCAACTGCGAGGCCGTGCTGGTCGCTATCGGTGAGGATATGCAGTCCAGCCTGCTGTGCACCCTGGCACTGAAAAACCTCGGCGTGCAGACGATTTGGGTCAAGGCCAGCACCAAGCCGCACCATACCATAGTGTCGAAACTCGGCGTTGCCCGCATTATTCATCCCGAAGAAGAAATGGGGATCCGTGTCGCCCAGTCGCTTAACTATCCTATGGTGAATAACTTTCTCGCCATAGGTGATGGCCTATATATTGTTGAAATCCATATTAAAGCCCATTTGCATCACACCACAGTTGGTCAACTGCTCGGGAGTTTGCAGGAACACAGCGCCGATGAGCAAACCAATGTCCCACGCAATCCTAAGGGCAAGGTGGCGGCGCTGATGGTTAAGCGTGAGGACAACGTATTTAGAAAGATTGATAGCGACTTTAGCCTACATACAGAGGATGCCCTATTCCTCTGCGGTAGCCGTGCCGAGTTAAAACAGCTCGCACCAAGGTTGGTGTAACGTGGTTCAATGGCATCCTTCGCTCACCCTAGAGCACACACCTAAAAGCGGTACAAAACTCTTTGGCGCGCCGCCCTTTATCTTAAGTGTCAGTTTTGCTCTGCTGATCTTACTTGGCACTTGCTTGCTTAAACTGCCCATCGCCACCGAGTCGCCTATTACTTGGCTGCAAAGCCTCTTTACCGTGACCTCGGCGGTGACGGTAACAGGGCTTGTGGTCGTCGATACAGGCAGTGTGTTCACGCCCTTTGGCCAAGTGATTATCGCGCTGTTAATTCAATGCGGTGGCCTAGGCTTGATGACCTTTGCCATAGTCACGCTAATAGCGCTGGGCGGTAAGATAGGTTTCTTGCAGCAAACAGTGGCGAAAGAGGCTTTTAATCAAACCGATACCTCCACCTTAGTCTCGACCGCTAAGGCCGTGCTGATGTTTTCACTATTGGTTGAAGCTGTGGGTATGCTGATTTTATCTGTCTACTGGAGCGGCGAGCTGGGCTGGCAAACCAGCCTGTTTCATGGCTTCTTTTATACCGTTAGCGCCTTTAATAACGCGGGTTTTGCCCTAAGCCCAGATAGTTTAATCCCCTATGTGGCCGACCCAGTCGTTAACCTCACCATCACAGGTTTATTTATTGTGGGCGGCCTTGGCTTTTCGGTATGGATTGACCTTAAACGCAATAAACGTTGGTCGAAACTCACCGTCTACAGCCGCATGATGATTACTGGCACCGTACTGATCAACGCCATAGCCGTGATAGCCATTTACCTGATTGAGTACAACAACCCCAACACCCTCGCGCCCTTAAGCGAGCTCGGCAAATGGTTGGCCTCTTGGTTCCAGGCCGTAACCCCGCGCACCGCAGGCTTTAACACCTTGCCCATAGACCAACTCGAGGATGGTTCCACCCTATTGATTTTAGTGCTGATGTTTATCGGCGGCGGCTCCCTCAGTACTGCCAGCGGCATTAAGGTCGTGACCTTTATGGTGCTTATTCTCACCACCTACGGCTATTTACGCCGCGATGAAGCAGTGTATGTGTTTAAGCGGGAAATCCCCAAAGACACCATTAGCAAGGCGCTCGCCTTGACGATGATCTCCATAGGCGTCACTTGGCTGGCAATATTCGCCCTCGTGCTCACCGAAAAAGCCCCGATTATGGATATCGCCTTCGAAGCCGTATCCGCCCTCGGCACCGTCGGGCTATCCCGTGGATTAACAGGCAATTTATCCAGTGCAGGCCAAGGGATTATCATCTTTATGATGTTTATGGGGCGCCTCGGCCCACTGATGTTGGCCTACTTCCTTGCCAACCCAAGGGTAAAAAAACTGCGCTATGCAGAAACCAAATTAGCGATTGGATAAGGATTGATTGGTCAGTAACACAATAAATGTAATTACAATCATAAACTTGGAACACTGAGCCATAAGGATGGTCGATTAGTGTGAGTCCGTCTAGAACAGATGGATTAACTCGCTCATTTACGGACAAAAAGAGTGTAAAGCATGGATTTGGTAGGACTGATGAAGAGGGTCAAATTTGGAACTTAGCTCTTTAAACGCTGACTGATAGGCGAGCCATGGCATTTGCTCGACGACGCGCAGCAAGTCCATCCGTGGATGCTCGACCGCCCCGTCCGTGGTGCGGACGGTCGTCTCGCTAATCACCATGGATCACCTCTTTAGCATCGGCGTAACCTGTTCGTTTTGAAAGAAGATTAGTAACTCGTTTAGGGACAAAAGCGTGATAGACCCTTAGCTCTACTCGTCACTTTCGGGTTTTAAGCTAAGGGGCTGGCTTTACGATTTGAGCGCCTTGTTAGGGGCAACTACCTCGGGGAACCCCAAGTCTTTATACAGAGCACTCATAACGATATTTACATGTTCAGCTATGAGGTTGTATAGCGATTCAGCGTTGAGTTCTTGTGGGTCATTTCCAGAACACAACCATAATTCAAGATTAAAGCCTAAACCCATTTTATTGAATAATTTATGAAATTCTTCACGTACATCAGGGCTAAGAAATAACTCCCTTTCCTCCATCGCTCTGACGAGTAGCTCATGGTGTTGAAGTAAGGAAATACGCTCTGATTTTGGTAATGAATCGGGTCTAGGCTCAAACTCGGATCTTTCACCGTACTCAGCTGAGTTTGCATGACAGTAACGACGCAAGCCAAGTAATTTGCTGCTTAATAATTTAAATGCTTCTAGTCGTTCCGCATGAAGAATATCTGAGCGCTTTTGTTCGGCTTTGAATAGCTCTAGAAATTTGTCATATTCATGGCGGATAGATGTATCAATTCGTGTTTTTAGCCACCAGCCGAGTACGGTTGCAGTGCCCCCAACTATTGCAGAAACGGAAAATAAGTCTGTTAGGTTCATTTGATATCCTTGCTGTAGTCCCTAACGCCCGCCTAAGGGGCTGGCAACGCATTACATTAAACTCAAACACAACAACCATAACCACCGCGGCTCAATGGGACTGGAAACGCCACGCGTTGACAGTCCCTCTTGAGGCGTTTGTTATAACCGTGCTAAAGCAACAACTGTGAGGCCTCAAGCACATGCTGCTGTGCACTTTTATTATTACTTAACAAAGCTAACTGTCCCGCAGCTAAAAGCCCATAATTATTTGCAAAGGAAAGAATATCGCTAACAAAATCATCCGTATAATTTGGCTCAATACTTGAACCAGAAACTCGTCTGGCAATTTGCGCAGGGCCAGAGTGTGTATAGTTATTTAAACTATCCCAAATATGTTTTTTAGCGTTTGATAAACCCGAGACATTACCATCCCGACTTTCTTCAATATCAGCTATCAATGTGCTGAATGTTTTCTTGAACTTATCTCGTCTTAATTTTTCTATGTCTTCAGATGATGCACAATATTGAAACCAAAGTCCCTTTACATAACTTTCAAACAAGCATCTAAGTAAGGAGCTAGCAGAACCATATAGCTTTAAATCTATTAGCATTAAAATAGATCTATAGTGTTCCATACAGATTGAAAAGTAAGACGATGCAACCATAACTTTTTCAGTTCTAGGTAATTTAATCTCATTTAAGCCTGACTCTAACTTAATCAAAACCTCTCTCGAAAGTTGCATATTTACTCCTAGGTTATAACGCCGCGTTCACCGGCTTGTCCGGTGCAACGCCTTGTTATCTTTATTGGGGCTGATTTTCTTTAGGTTTTTATAAAATTCAGCGACTTCGCTCAGGCCAGAATCTTCAAGTCCGGAAACTGATTTCTTATCGGTTACGATCTCTACCATTCGGTTGTAGCGCTCTCTCATCCATAAATATTTCACTCTTAAATCAGCTTTCCCATGATGACTGGAGCCCATTAAACCCTTTCGGATAATGTCACCTAGGAGCTCAATATATTCTGGGAAATCGTATTCTGGATCATCTAATTCAGTACGAGCTTTAAAAAAATAGTCTATGTAGTACATCCCGTCCGAATCTTGCTCTAAAAGAGATTCTACATACTTCATTTCATCATCGGACGAGTGCCGGGATGGCTTGTTTCTTGCCGCAACATCAATAACATCTCGATCTAGAATTATTCGAGGGTACATAGCAGCTTTTGATTCCAACGTGTACGCTTCAACTAACGCGGGACCGAAAAGGTAATCATCTGTATGGATGAACTTTCCTATTGCCACTGCACCTCGGCATAGAATCTTTCGGTAGACTAAGCGCATTATCAGATGCTTGATATCAAGTAATGTGGAAAAAACTTGACTTTCTTCACCAACCTCAAATGAGACGACAATGGAATCAGAGAATATTGACACCTTTCTAGATGTTGGCTTTGAGAGCGAATCGTATATCTCATCGATCTCCCAGACATCCTTTATCGTTTCATAGGCCTTTATTAACGCGTCAATATTTTCTTCGTTGTCGCTGCCATCCTTTCTTGTAGTCTCGTTTAAAAGAGACTTAAACCCTAGGATGTCTATGAACGCAACAACTCTATTTTCATACTTCATAGTTCAACTCTAAAAGATAACATTTTATTCGTGCGCATGCGCGTTTACCTCGTTGGACCAGTAAAAACGAGCACAGTTAACTATCTGTATCCAAAGAACTTATCAGCTTTCTACCAAATTCACCATCAGGAAAAAGGCGCATGCGCGTTTTCCAAACCTATTAACTAAAATTCAGTTACTATATTCACCTGATTTTATAGAGTTTTGTTTATTGCGGATGGAATTAGTGCGCACTGATTTTGTCTGGAAATCATACCAAAACACCTAAATTTAAATATGACTGTATACCCATACATTATTAGCCACTTCGCGGTAGGGCCAAACATAGGTAACTAGATGAGAATTTGTATGGCAACAAGAGTAGGTATTTTCGATTGAGATAACGAGCCGAAACACACTTTGGGGCAAAAGCCTTTAGCCAGATGAACAGTTCAATGGTCGTTAAAATTCCCATTGTTGCAACAGTGGCCGTTGGTGGCATTGCCGCTCTTTCACATCTGACCCATAGGGATATGGGAAATACCACTATGATGTCGGGAACATCATCGGCCATGTGAACGCGGCATTTACACTTCCATGTATTGCAGATGCCGCCGTCGAGCCTATAGGGATACTTCTTGTAAAATAAAGGGGCGGCGTGTCACTGGGAAAGCATTGACAATGTATACTACGCTAATTGCCTTGAATTGTTATGTGCAGAAAACAAACCTAAATTTACGTATTCCACCGCGCTAACTGAGAATTTCCCAATATAAATTCGATCTCATTTTGCGACAGTACATTTGCATCTTCAGATTCAAGCACTTTAATATCTAAATGACATCCCATATTGGCACAAAAGAACTGTACTATTTTCAATCTAAAACTAGTAAGTTCATTTACTTCCAACTCTTTGCTTGCGCTACTTAGCAACTTGAGAGCATCAACTCTTATACGGACGTATTCTTCATCAACCCAATGTTCATCTGAGTCATCCTTAAAATTGTTATCACAAGCGATTTCTAGTTCATTTAATTTTTCTAAATATTTCTTCAAACTTTATTGTTCCCAAACAGACTAAACTGCTTGTCCAGCGGCCACACCAGATGCCCAGGCCCATTGAAAATTAAACCCACCTAGCCAACCGCTAACATCCATCACTTCACCGATAAAAAACAGGCCGGGGACTTTAATGGCTTCCATTGTTTTGGAGGACAGTTCATGGGTATCCACGCCGCCTAGGGTCACTTCGGCGGTGCGATAACCTTCGGTGCCATTCATTAGTACTGTCCAGCGATGTAGATCGTCGACTAACTTGGCACGCTCTGCATGAACCAGCTGATTTAAGGCTTTGTTGAGTAAAGCCTCATCGAATAACACTTCCACCAGCCGCTTAGGTAACCACTGGCTTAAGGTATTACGCAGACTCTGTTTAGGATGTGCGGCCAGTTGTTGCTCTATGGCCTGTGCGGCATCCATATTGGGTAAAAGATTGATTTCTATGGTTTCGCCCGCTTTCCAATAGTTGGAAATCTGCAAAATAGCGGGGCCAGATAAGCCTCTATGGGTAAAGAGCAAGGCTTCGCTAAAGGCGGTGCCATCTTTGGCAGTAATACGGCTCGGTACGGCAATGCCCGATAGCGGTTCGAAACGAATTTTATCTTCGCTGTGCCAAGTAAAAGGCACCAACCCCGCGTGGGTTGGCAACACCTTAAGCCCAAACTGCTCGGCCAATTGATAGCCGTAGGGCGTGGCGCCGAGTTTTGGCATGGATAAACCGCCGGTGGCGATCACTAAGGAGTCGCAACTTAACTCGCCATTGGAGGTGTTTAGCTCAAAGCGGCCAGCCTCGGTTTTGCTCACCGCCAGAATATCGGTGCGAAGTTTAATGCTCACGCCCGCCCACTCACATTCGGTCAGCAGCATAGTGACTATCTCTTTGGCCGAGTCATTACAGAACAGCTGACCATGGTCGCGCTCGTGGTATTCAATGCCGTGGCGTTCAACCAGTTCGATAAACTGCTGTGACGGATAACGTGCCAATGCGGATTTGACAAAGTGCGGGTTGCCACAGATAAAGTTGGCGGGTTCGACTTTCAGGTTGGTAAAGTTACAACGGCCGCCACCGCTGATAAGGATTTTACGCCCAGCCTGCTTGGCATTATCGAGTACCAGTACATCACGACCTCGGTAACCCGCTGTTGCAGCACACATTAATCCTGCGGCGCCGGCTCCGATAATAATTACATCATGATGTTTCACACTCATACTCCAGTCGATAAATTAATTTGGCTATTGCCTATCACCCCAAATAGTTCAAAGACTGAGTTACAGTATTGGTCTTCGATATTGGGGTAGATATTTCGCGTTCAGCATCCAACCTTAATGGATACAGCCAATGCCCGACTGCTGCCAGTCACATTAAGGCGATGGCGATCGGACATAAAAAAGGGCGCTATTTTAGCACCCTTTATTTTATTCAGCATCATCACGGCTCGCGCTTTATTGCGCTGGCGTTTCTGATTTCTTTTCTCTGCTGAGCAGTTCTTTAGCGGCATCCAAGGGCGCTTTGCCTTGGTATAACACTTGGTAGATTTGCTCGGTGATCGGCATTTCGACGCCCATGCGCTTCGCTAGGGTAAACACTTCTTTAGTATTGCGATAACCTTCAACCACTTGGCCGATTTCGGCCTGGGCGGTATCCACATCGCAGCCTTTACCTAAGGCTAAACCAAAGCGGCGGTTTCGGGATTGGTTGTCGGTACAAGTCAACACTAGGTCGCCTAATCCAGCCATGCCCATAAAGGTGGCAGTGCTAGCACCTAAGGCTTCGCCTAAGCGGGTTAACTCGACTAAACCGCGGGTGATTAACGCCGTTCTGGCGTTGGCACCAAAGCCAATACCGTCTGACATGCCCGCGCCAATCGCGATAACGTTCTTCACCGCGCCGCCTAATTGCAGGCCGATAAAGTCGTCGTTAGCGTAAACGCGTAAACGTTTAGGGCTGTGCAGCAATTCCACTAGCTCAGCGGTAAATTTAGGACAAGTGCCCGCAACCGAAATCGCCGTAGGTAAACCCATGGCTAATTCCTTCGCGAACGTCGGTCCTGACAATACCGCCAGCGGATATTGCTCGCCTAACACATCACGGGCCACATCTTGCAGCAAACGTCCGGTTTCAGGCTCGAGTCCTTTGGTCGCCCATACGATGCGAGCATCTTGGCGTAGCAAAGGTTTCGCTTGGGCCAATACCGAGCCAAACACATGGCTAGGTACCACAACCAGCACATTATTGCTGGCCGCTAAGGCTTTGGCTAAGTCGGCTTCGATATGTAAACACTCGGGGAAGGCAATACCAGGCAGGAATGCTTGGTTGCATTTGTCCTGAGCGAGCGTTTGCATATGGGCAGGATCGTGCCCCCACAACAAGGTCTTATGACCATTGCTGGCTAAAGAGATGGCAAGGGCGGTGCCATAAGAGCCCGCCCCTAACACCGTGATATCGGCAGAGTTTTTCATGTAATTAAGCGTTAGCTTCTTCGGCTGCTGGTGCAGCTGCTGCGGCTTGACGTTGTTGCACGTATTGTGCAAACAGAGCGTCGAAGTTTACTGGTGCTAAGTTCAGTTGTGGGAAAGTACCACGACCCACTAAGCTACCTACAGCTTCACGCGCATATGGGAATAGGATGTTAGGGCAGTATGCACCTAATGAGTGAGCCAGTTGTGGCTCAGTCAGACCTGCGATTGAGAAGATACCCGCTTGTTGTACTTCACACAGGAATGCAGTTTCGCCAGCGTTTTGTGCAGTCACAGTCAAAGACAGAACTACTTCGTATACGTCATCGGCTAATTTAGCGCTGCGAGTGTCTAAATCTAACTTAACTTCTGGATTCCATTCTTTTTGGAATACAGCTGGGCTGTTAGGTGTTTCGAAAGAAACATCTTTAGTGTAAACACGTTGGATGTTGAATTGTGGGGCTTGTTGTTCGTTGTTTGCTACTTCAGCCATAATTTCCTACCTATCCTATTAATGTTATGCCAACACTTATCTGGTTGGCTTTTTTGTCTATTTAGCTGGGCTTATGCTTTGATGCCTGAATGAGATCTCAGTACCGTCCCAACGTTCCCTTAACGGGGTACTTTTGAAGTCAATCTAAATACTTAATTTAAGCCCTTAGTGACCACAGGATTAGTATGCCAAACAATGATGACGCAACTGCTGCACAATCAATTAACTATGCAGCACAGCGCATAACTGCCGCCGACAACTTATCTTTTGCTTTTTGAAACAGGCATATTCGCTGCCTGCCATTCACCCATACCACCTTTCAAGTTATACAGGTTTTCAAAACCTTGTTTACTCAAAAGCTGAGCCGCTTGAGACGAGGTCATGCCAGCATTGCATACCAGTATAATGGGACTGCCTTTGAACTTTTCAAGGGCTGAAACCTGATTATTTTTGATATCCGCGAGCGTAACGTTAACTGCATCAACAATATGGCCCTTACGAAACTCGTCATTTGAACGCACATCCACGACTTTAGCGTCTTGTCTGTTCACCATGTTGGTGAGTTCTTGATGAGTGACATTTTTGATTTTAGAGAAGCTCGATTTGATCACACTGACCACAAGCATTACAAACAAACCCACCCAAGCCAGACTTAGCAGAGTGTGAGCCTTAAAAAATTCGATATATTCTTGCATGGTTACAGCCCGTATAAATGGCGAAAAATTCGATAAGGGCACAGAGTATACCCATTGCCTTGGCAGATTGCAGCAGTTTAGTCACAGTTCTAGAACACAGCTCAGCCCTTGCGCCATCTCGCTTCTCTTGGCGCTCACAGAATCTGCTCAAATAGCGATTCGATGACCTTAATCTAGGTAAAGCGCTTTTTCGTACCCCGCTTACGTAGTAATATTTAACCAATTTCAGATTTCTTTAGCTTCCTTAAACTTTAAAGGTATCACCATGACGACAACTAAACGTCCAATCGCGTTGTTGATCCTCGATGGCTGGGGTTACCGTGAAAATACGCATATGAATGCGATTTACCACGCCAACACACCAGTACTCGACCGTCTCAACGCCCAATATGCCCATGGTTTAATTTCTGGCTCAGGCTTAGATGTAGGCTTGCCCGATGGGCAGATGGGGAACTCTGAAGTAGGCCATATCAACTTAGGTTCTGGCCGAATCGTTTACCAAGAACTGACCCGCATTAGTAAAGCCATTGCAGATCATGAGTTTGAACAAAACCCAGCCCTTTGTGATGCCGTCGATGCAGCAGTCAAAGCCAGTGGTGCAGTGCACATTATGGGTCTGCTCTCTCCCGGTGGCGTACACAGCCATGAAGAGCATATCGAAGCCATGTGCCGTATGGCCGTAGCGCGCGGTGCCACTAAAGTGTATTTACATGCCTTCTTAGATGGTCGCGATACCCCACCTCGCAGCGCCAAAGGCAGCCTAAGCCACTTTGATGATCTGTTTACTACATTGGGCCATGGCCGTATCGCCTCGATTATTGGTCGTTACTTTGCTATGGACCGTGATAACCGTTGGGACCGCGTGTCTCAGGCTTACGATCTTATCACCCAAGGCAAGGCGAAGTTCCAATACGATAACGCCGTGACCGCGTTAGAAGCCGCTTATGGCCGTGATGAAAACGATGAGTTTGTGTCGTCTTCTGCCATTACCGACAGTGAAGGAAAGGTTGCCAGCTTGAACGATGGCGACGCGCTGATTTTCATGAACTTCCGCGCCGACCGTGCTCGTCAAATCACCCGCAGCTTTATCAATGCCGATTTCGACGGTTTTGAACGTGCGGTGATGCCAAAGGTTAACTTTGTAACACTGACCGAATACGCGGCTGATATCAAAGCGCCTATCGCTTATCCTTCTGAAAACCTAGTGAATACCTTAGGTGAAGTGCTGCAAAATCGTGGCCGTACTCAGTTACGTATCTCTGAAACTGAAAAATACGCCCATGTGACCTTCTTCTTCAACGGCGGTAAGGAAGAGCCATTCAACGGTGAAGATCGCATCCTGATCAACTCACCTAAAGTGGCAACCTACGACTTACAACCTGAGATGAGCTCAACAGAGCTGACGGATAAGTTAGTCGCGGCGATTGAATCCGCTAAATACGATGTGATTATCTGTAACTACCCCAACGGTGATATGGTGGGTCATACTGGCAACTTCGATGCGGCGGTTAAAGCCTGCGAAGCTGTCGATGCCTGTATCGGCCGCGTAGTCGACGCACTGGCGAAAGTAGGCGGCGAATGTATTATTACCGCCGACCATGGCAACGCCGAGCAGATGACCGACGAAACTACTGGCCAAGCCCATACAGCGCATACCAGTGAACTCGTACCCTTTGTGTTTGTTGGCCGTGACGCCACCATAGATGAAGGCGGTAAACTGAGCGATGTCGCCCCAACGATTCTGCACCTGATGGGTGAAACCATTCCTGCAGAGATGACGGGTAAGCCCTTAATCCACGTAAAAGAGTAGTTGTTACCTAGTGAGCACTCGACTCCCCGTTAAAGCCAGCATTATTGCTGGCTTTATGATGTTATCTTTCTCGGTCTACGCTTCTGATTTGGAGAAGCGTCAGTCCGAGTTGAAATCCATCCAAGCGCAGATAAACCAACAACAAAGCGCGCTCAAAAACACCAGTAAACAGCGGGAAAAGTTGCTCGCTCTGCTGCGTAGCGATGAAGAGGCTATTGCGGCTGCAGCCAAAAAGGTCAATAGCACCAAAAACAGTTTGGCGCAGATTGATACTAAGCTCGCCGAACTCAAACAGCGCCAGGAAGAGTTAGAAACCCTCAAGGTCAGCCAGCAAAAAACGCTCTCAAAACAACTCTCGAGCGCCTATCTTGCCGGTAACCACGATTACACTAAGATGATGCTGAATCAACAGAGTCCCGCCACGATTGAGCGGATGTTGGCCTATTACCAATACCTCAACAAGGCACGCATGAACTCGATTAACGAGTTAAAAAAAACCATCACCGAACTAGATGAAATTAAAGTCTCGCAAACCAGCAAGCAAAAACAATTAACTAAGCTGATGGCCGAGCAACAAGTGCAATCTAAGCGCTTGAACCAAGAACAAGATCAACGCCAGCTAACCCTAAAAGAATTACAGCGCACCCTGAATACCAAGGGCGCCGAACTCGAACAACTGCAAATTGAAGAGGCCAGCTTAAAACGGGTGGTAGAACAAGCGCTCAAGGCGATGCGTGACAACCCCTCGATGGAAGGCTTCGATAAACAAGGCGGCAAACTCAAGTGGCCGACTAAAGGCCGTGTCAGTGCCAGCTTTGGCAGCCCGAGATCCGGCCAAGTGGTGTGGAAAGGCACTATGCTTTCAGCACCAGAAGGACAAAATATTCGCGCGGTTTCTGGCGGTAAGGTCATCTATGCCGACTGGCTTAAAGGCTTCGGTATGGTGATGGTGATAGACCATGGTAAAGGTTATATGAGCCTCTACGGCCATGCGCAGGCCCTGTTAAAAAGCCCTGGGGAAATGGTCAAAACCGGTGAAGCAATTGCTTTAGTCGGACGTTCGGGTGGACAGACAGAGCCTGGCCTATACTTTGAAATAAGGTATAAGGGGCAAGCCGTCGATCCAGCCAAGTACTGTCGTTAATTAGTACTGTCGTTGAGATGGCCGTCCCCATTAACACAGGGGACGGCTATGAAACATCTAATCCGCAATATCGTCTGCCTTGGACTCGGCCTAAGCCTAGGCCTGTCCATTAGCCTCTCCGGCCAAGAGAATGCCAAGTCATATCAGAGTGACTTCGACTACCCGCTATTGCAGGATGTATTGGAAACGGTCGAAACCTATTATGTTAAAACCGTTTCCAAGGATGAGCTAGTACAAGCCGCCATTAAGGGGATTTTTGAGCACTTAGATCCCTATTCCAGCTTTTTAAATCACCAAGAATTACTCGACTTAAAAGACTCAAATCGCGGCGAATACTTCGGCTTTGGCTTTGAAGTCGCCAGCGATAAAGACCATATCAGTATTATTGCTCCCTTCGCCAATTCCCCCGCCGAACAGGCCGGTATCCAAGCGGGCGATATCATTATCAAGCTGAATAACACACCAACTACCGAAACCAATCTTGCGGAAATATTGAACCAAATCAAACAACATAGTTTGAGTAATCAGAGTATTCAACTCACCCTGAAGCACCATAATGATGACGCTCAGTTCGAGGTGTCACTCAAACCTAGCACTATCACCATTCAATCTGTCACTAGTAAATTGCTGGATGGTAATATCGGCTACATTAGGCTCAGTAGCTTTCAAGAGAACTCCACCGAGGATATGGTGCGCAGTTTAAGCCAGTGGCAAAGCGCGCATCTCACGGGTTTGATATTAGATTTAAGGAATAATCCCGGCGGCTTGCTGGATCAGGCAATCAAAATTGCCGATCTGTTTTTAGCGAAGGGCCGAATCGTCTCAACCTCTGGCCGCTTCTTCGATGCCAATTCCGACTATTACGCCTCACCACAAACCATGCTAACCAATGTGCCTATGTTAGTGCTGATCAACAAGGGCTCGGCCTCCGCCTCCGAAGTGCTCGCCGCGGCCCTACAGGAAAATGGCCGCGCCAAACTGCTCGGCGAAACTAGCTTTGGCAAAGGCACAGTGCAAAGCCTGATCCCCATACTGAACGACGGCAATGCCATCAAGCTCACCATCGCCCAGTACAACACGCCCAGAGGGGAAAACATTCACGATATCGGCATAGTGCCCGACATTAAAGTTGCAACCGAAACTGGCTCCAATCAAAAGAATATGGCTATAATCGACGCCATCTCAGCACGAACCGATGTCAGCCAAGACAGCCTAGTCACCTCGGCAATCGCTTGGATGCAACATCATGACTAATAAGAAGAAATAGTGCGTCTATTTTACATATTGGCCCTTGGGGCTCTGAGCATTGCGCCAAGCAATGCGGCCCAAATCGCCTTGATAATCGATGATATTGGCTATCGCTACACCGACGAAGCCGTGCTGTCACTCCCAAGCGCAGTCACCTTGTCGGTACTGCCACATACGCCGCTCAGCAATAAATTAGCCAAAGCCGCACACGCCAAAGGCCACGAGATTATGCTGCACTTACCAATGCAGGCACTCAATGGTAAAGCCTTAGGTGTTGGTGGTTTAACTAATAATATGAGCGAAGCACAGATACGTAGCAGTGTACTTGCAGCCATCGCCAGTGTGCCCTTTGCTAAAGGCGCCAACAATCATATGGGAAGCCTGCTAACGCAGCTCGATGATCCTATGTTGTGGGTGATGGAAACGCTAAAGCAGAAGCAGCTCTACTTTGTCGATAGCATGACCACCAAATTCACTAAGGCAGGAGATAAAGCTGATTTACTCGGCGTGCCACTGCTACGACGCCAACTCTTTCTCGATAATGACGTCAGTGGCGCAGCATTGGAAAAACAGTTTAATTTGATGATAAGTCAGGCTCACTCGCAAGGCAGTCTCGTAGCTATCGCCCATCCTTACCCAGAAACCATTCACTTCTTAAAAACGAACTTAGCGCGCCTAAAGGCGGAAGGGATTGAGCTAGTGCCGACGTCAAGCTTGTTGCCCATCGAACTAGCCCATGAGAAAGGCACTAATCCAATTGTAAGACAGAAATAGTCATGTCTGGCAGCAGAGCCAACAGCTCATTTCGATTACTGACAATGTCCTGCAGGCTGTATTGATCGAGTACGTTTAAATACGCCTCAACGGCTTGAGCTAACACGCCCTTCAACTGGCAGGCGGGAGTGAAACGGCAATAGGGTTTGCTGCAATCAATCGGTGCCAGAGAGTTCTCTAACGCACGGATCAGCTGACCAAGATTAATCTCACTCGCCGGTTTACCTAAACGAAATCCGCCCATTTTACCGCGTATGGTTTCCAGATAACCTAATTTGCCTAAGTGATGCACAATCTTCGAGACATGATTTGGCGACAAATCAAATACCTCGGTAATCTCTGCGATCCTAAATAGGGTTGTTCTATCGGGCTGAACCGCCAGATACATCAGCGTGCGAACACCAAAGTCGGTATAGCGTGTTAACTGCATAATTCACCTGTCAGCAATAAACTATTGAGATGTTTGAGTTTCAAGGTTTGTGATCAACCAGAGCGCCTCTTCATTAGAATGTCCACAGACATCTAAAGAGGCGTCAAAATCACTACAAACCGCGGGACGATCAGGCGAGCCGAAAATCAAACATAAATTATCATCACTGAGCTGCACACAGCGCTCCCCAGCCGCCTTACCATTTGGCATACCTGGGATCCCACTGCTAATAGAAGGTGCAATACAACAAGCACCGCAGCCTAAACGACAATTCATTTTATTACTCGTAAAAGTTGGTAGACATTATAACGTTTAATTGATGTGAAGGCAGAAGCACAGTTCAATACTGCCAAGTGGCGCACAACCGCATTCCCACAAATGAAAAACTCACCAGTCTCACCATAAAAATGAGCAGTTTATCATAAACAAATCGCTAAGCTCTTTTAATCAAAAACAAGCAGATAACGACTCGCCAAAAGTAAGCCGTTATCAGTGACAGCCCAGTCAACGAATTAGTTGCAAGCAGAAATAGACAAAACGGCATAACGAAAAAAGCCTCTGCATTACTGCAGAGGCTTATCTCTTAATGTTGGCGGAGCGGACGGGACTCGAACCCGCGACCCCCGGCGTGACAGGCCGGTATTCTAACCAACTGAACTACCGCTCCTTTAACTTAACGTTCGCACATTAAGCTAAATTAGGCGCTTGGCGATGACCTACTCTCACATGGGGAGACCCCACACTACCATCGGCGCGATTGCGTTTCACTTCTGAGTTCGGGATGGGATCAGGTGGGACCACAATGCTATTGTCACCA
>NZ_JBKEDJ010000033.1:0-52564 GCF_047975355.1 Shewanella sp.
CCTTGAAAGCGTCATGCGCTTCTCTCACCGCCTCGCGGGTCGGCTCCAGCGCACACTCCAGGCGGCGCAGCAAGGTAAACGGCAAAATAATCTTGCCAAAGTCCGTATGCTTGAAGTCCCCCCACAGGTCTTCCGCGTTCTTCCAAATAAAGTCAGCCTGTGAAGCTGCCGATCCCTTAAATTCGTTCATTCTGGACTCCAACCATCTTTTGCACAGAACGGTACTGTAATCAATCTGCGAATGTCAACCAGATTTTGCACAAAAGGGGATGGATTTCAACTCTTGGCTAAATTTGCGATCCTACCTCAGAATGCAAATAGCCATTTTTAATAAGGCATCAGCGGCACGTTTATAGGCCAAAATACCTTTTGTGTTGTAATCCACAAACAGCTTCTCATCGGGCAGATCGGTAAAGCGTTTGTAGATACCATTATGGGCACGATTATGGGTGGTTAAGTGGGCAGTGGCAAAGCGTGGCGTCACACCGATGGAGGCACCGATATGCATAGCGAGCGCCGAAGCTTCGACCAATGGTGAAGTGGTTTCCCGCGTCGGCTCAGTTATTTCATGGCGACGGCAGGCAGCCATATACAGGCCCACATTCCCCAGCAGATCAAAGGCACTGTCGAACCCTTCATCGGTATTGCCTTCATCGAGCAGCGCCTTAATCAGTTCGCGCCCTTCACTTTCCAATGTTTGCTTAAGCTCGGTGCCGATATCCAGCACATTGGCACGGTCGCTCTGCTGGTAATAAAGCTGTTCGAGCTGGGAGTTGAGTTCCACAAAGCGACTGCGGATCCACTCATCGAAGGCTTCGGTGTTATAGGTGGCAGGTTTCACTTGGACATCCTTGGAGATTGTTATTGTTATGGTTATTTTTACCGGAGCAAGTACTGTTAGACGCACTTTTACTTGGCGATAGGCGTCTTTAGCGTATCCGAGTTAACAAGAATGCAACTTCTGCTCGCGCGTTTCTAGCGCTAGCTCAAATTTATGAAAAATCCAATGCCACTTTTTATTTACACCTTGCGCCAGCGCAAGTTCTCAAATCCATTCCCCTCGCACAATAGCGCCAAATACAGCTCGTTCTAATGCAATTGTGCGGCAGGTTCCGCAGGGGTGAATCAAATGATTTTAATGGAATTTATCGTCGTCCTCGGCTGCTTGCTGCTTGGTACCCGTTATGGTGGTATGGGACTCGGGTTGATAAGTGGTATTGGCTTATTTTTACTGACCTTTGTGTTTGGTCTCGCCCCTGGACAACCGCCAGTACAGGTGATGCTCACCATTCTTGCGGTGATCGGCTGCGCTTCAGTACTGCAAACCGCAGGTGGTTTAAATGTGATGATGCAGTTTGCCGAGCGTTTACTGCGCCGCCATCCACAATACATCACCATTCTGGCGCCGCTCACCACTTGGACCTTAACCTTTTTATGTGGAACCGGCCACGTGGTTTACACCATGTTCCCGATCATCTCCGATATCGCCCTGAAGAAAAACATTCGTCCAGAGCGCCCGATGGCGGTGGCCTCAGTCGCCTCACAAATGGCGATTTGCGCCTCTCCGGTATCGGTCGCCGTGGTCTCTATGGTATCGATTTTGGCGGCGCAGCATGGCGTTGGTCATGCCTATAGCATGCTAGAAATTTTAATGGTGTCAGTACCAGCCTCCCTTTGCGGCGTGTTAGTGGCGGCACTCTGGAGCCTGCGTCGTGGTAAAGATTTAGATAAGGACGAAGAGTTTCAGGCGCGAATTAAAGATCCCGAACAAAGGGCCTTTATCTACGACAAGAGCGAGACTCTTCTGGATCAAACCTTTCCTAAGGAAGCCTATTGGGCAACAGGGATTTTCTTTACCGCTATCGCCGCCGTGGTGTTACTCGGCTCCTTTAGCGAACTACGCCCAGTGTTTGAGGTGAAGGGCAAGCTGGCGCCGCTATCGATGAACTTAGTGATCCAAATGATGATGTTGATCGCTGGCGCTTTTATCTTAATGAGCTGCAAGGTCAAACCCACAGAAATTGCCAATGGCCCAGTGTTTAAGGCCGGCATGGTTGCGATTTTCTCAGTATTTGGCGTGGCTTGGATGAGTGATACTTACTTTATCAGCCATATGGATGTGCTGAAGGAAAACCTCTCCCATGTGGTGCAAAACCAACCTTGGACCTATGCCTTAGTGCTGTTTTTAATCTCAAAACTGGTCAACAGCCAAGCGGCGGCGCTCACGGCTATCGCGCCCATGGGCTTGGCCTTAGGCGTCGATCCTAAGTTATTGATTGCCTTTTTACCTGCGAGCTATGGTTACTTTGTGCTACCCACTTATCCAAGCGATTTGGCCTGTATCGGCTTCGACCGAACAGGGACCACTAAAATTGGTAAGTTCATTATTAACCACAGCTTTATTATTCCAGGATTGATAGGCGTGGGCACAGCATCGACCGTCGGTTATCTGCTGGCAACCACCTTACTGTAAGTACAGTTTGAAGCGATAAAACACATAAGGCCGATAACGTGAGAACGTTATCGGCCTTATGCTTGAAATAAATGAAAGCTAAGCGCGATACATGGCGAGAAACATACGGATATTGGCATCGATAATATCTTGTTGATACTCGTCATGGCTTTTCATATGGAACAACTTAGGCCAAAAGGCGAATGCCTTAAACATGCCCCAAAACTGAGTGGCCGCCAGTGGGATATTATCGATTTTCAACGCCTTATGGGCTACAGCTCCGGCAAGCCACGCCTCTAATCCACCCTCTTGCTTGGCTAATCGTTCCATGGCTTCGGTCGCTTGGATGGGTGAACGAATAAACTCAGCCATCACCACCCTTGCCACGCGCAGGAAATCCGGTTGCTGATACAGCTCCCAGCAGCGGCGCGCGATGTGTTGCAATTGAGACTCAAGGCTCTGCTCGGGATTAAATGCCAAGGTGGCCGCTTCTTTGGTGCGTGCCCACAGGTCACTTGTTGTCGCCTCGAATAACACTTCTTTGCTGGGGAAATGATTGTAAACGGTGCGCTTGGAGACATTGGCACGCTGGGCAATTCTATCCATGCTGGCGCCGGCAAAACCATTGACCATAAATTCTTCCTGTGACGCGTCGAGGATCGCCAAACGCTTCAGTTGGGAATGTGTCAGTTTCACTGCTTTTTCTGCCATTGCGGTACACCATCAAAATATTTGTTGAGATTTTACACTATTGAGTTTACTTTTGCACAGTCATGAGTAAACTACACTGTGTAGTTTACTTTTGTTAAGTTTACAATGCGACTCAAAATCACCTTGGCCCTACTGCTACTCGGGAGCGTTATTATGACCTTAGATCCCAATATCATTGAAACTAGCCCATCAGAGGGTCAACGCTTTCGTAATGAAGCGCCAAATGCTCACAGTGGTGAAGGTAATTTACCAGCCATTTTATGGCGTTATGTCACTGAACGTATTCCCGATAAGAGTCCAAGCCAGCCGCTACCGATTCAGCCCATGCGGCTGCCTGCCACGGCTGATGACACACCTATGCTGTATAAAATCAGCCACTCGACCGTACTGTTACAGCTAAATGGTCAGTATTGGTTAACCGATCCCGTGTTTTCGAAGCGTGCCTCACCCAGCCAATGGTTTGGCCCAAAACGTTTCCATACTCTGCCCATTGAGCTCGAAAACATTCCAGCGCTCGCAGGGATTATCTTGTCCCACGATCATTATGACCACTTAGACAAACAGAGCGTGTTGGCACTCGCCGCGCGCACTCAAAAATTTATTGTGCCACTGGGTGTCGACAAGCATCTTATTGGTTGGGGCATTCCTAAGGAAAAAATTGTTGCCCTCAACTGGTGGCAAGCAACCGAGCATCAAGGTGTGCGCTTTACCGCCACTCCAGCGCAACATTTCTCGGGCCGTGGACTTAGGGATAAAAATCAAACCCTGTGGGCCTCTTGGGCCATTCAACCCCCTGAATTAAACATCTTTTTCAGTGGTGACTCTGGCTATTTTAATGGCTTTAAAAAGATTGGCGATAAACTGGGCCCCTTCGACCTCACCTTAGTCGAAACTGGCGCCTATGATGAGATGTGGGCCGATATCCATATGCAACCTGAGCAATCGCTACGGGCGCATTTAGATCTTCAAGGTCAATACCTTATCCCAATCCACAACAGCAGTTTCGACTTAGCGCTGCACAGTTGGTATGAGCCCTTAGAACGGATTGCTGCGGCGGCGAAGGCCTATGCCGTTCCCCTGCTGACCCCTGAGTTTGGTCAAGGGATTAACCTCAATGAGTTAGCTCACAGCCCTGCGCTCAATCAAGGGTGGTGGAAGTCATACTTACCTAAGGACAGGCCCGAGTTTGAAGTGGTTCCAGTCAAACTCGCCTCCAACAAATAATCATAGCCGATGCCTCCTTAGCGGTGCTTAACCATTGCGCCGCTAAGGATCTCCACACCTAGAGCCCAACGAAAGTATTAAGCTCCCAGCAAACCGCCAGTACGCCTAGACGTTTTTAGCGACAACAGCATACAATCCGACCTTGTATCCTGCTGAATCAATTTATCTTTTGAGAATGTCGTACTAAAGATGGTGAAAGGTTTTCGTTTATTGATACTCACTGTGAGCCTAGTCTGTGGCTTTGGCTATCTCGGCTACCACGGGCTGACTCGTTATAACTTAAATACGGACTACCAAGTGGGTGATGTGCTCGACTCACTCAATGGCGTCGAGATTTATTATAACGGCGGCGTCAACACTAATGAGGGGCGAAACCTCTCCCTCGACGGCTATAACCTGGGTATCAAATACCAATGTGTAGAGTTCGTTAAACGTTACTTTTACCTGCGTTATCAGCACAAAATGCCCGACAGTTTCGGTCACGCCAAAGACTTCTTCAATGACCTTTTGCCCGATGCGAGCTGGAATGAAAAACGCGCCCTACGGCAATATACCAATGGCAGCCAAAGCAAACCTATGGCCGATGATTTACTGGTATTCGCGCCATGGATGTTTAATCCCTACGGCCATGTCGCGATTGTCGCCAACGTCACTGAGACCAGTATCGAAATTGCCCAGCAGAACCCCGGCCCTTTTGCGCCGTCACGGGAGGTTTTCCCCTTAGTGCAACGTGAAGGTCTGTGGTATATCGATGCCCCTCGCACCAAGGGTTGGCTACGCTGGGAAGCCCCCGCAACCATGATTGTTGAGGAAAGCGTGGAGGGGAGTGCGGCTGATAATCTGCAAATTAATGAGCCAATTACCACCCCAAAGCTATAAATATGGGAGAAGTCATATGGGAATACTCGACTGGCTAAAACGACAACTACGTCCTAAGGCGAATACGAATTCGCAGGCAACGGATCTCCAAGCGATTTTCAGCGAGTCACTAGCCCCTAGTCTGTCTTTGCCCAGCCATCAAGATTATCCCATTGTCGCCATCGCGACTCAGCCTTCCTTATCAGCCTATCAAGTCCATTGCTTGTTGAACAACCAAGATAAGCAACGACTCGATGCCTTACTGAAAGGTTCTGGATTCGAGCTAGCAGTCAGTTACGATGCGCCCTTGAGTGGCATTTTGCATCACCCCCATAGACAGACCAAAGTATTCCTACATCAATATGCTGATTTTGCAGGAATATGCGTACTACTGCTCACCAATGATGCCGAACTCTTATCGCAACTTGTCTCCTTTAAAGCCGCGCCACCTGCGCCTTGGGAAAGCTTTCCCGATGTCGATCCTGATACACTCGGCAGTCTGCAGGGGAATATTGAGTTTTGGTGCGATGCGTTTTGGCGGCCCTATTGGTTATCACTTGGTGAAACCGAGCGCGGACAATATCCAGACAATTGGTGTGAATTCAGTGAGTTTCACTAACAGATTTGTACAGAGGTCAACATGAAGCTGAAATATAGCGCGCTCGCCATCCTATTGTTTGTCCTCGTCGGATGCCTAGTGCCAGAACAGCCCGTCATCCCGGTAAAAGGTGCCAGCAATAAGGACTGGAATAGCCAAACCTTCTGGTATGAACCTTGGGGAAGCTCGGGCACCCACAAAGGGATTGATATTTTTGCCGCGACCAATACGCCCGTGATCGCCCCAACGCCGCTATTACTCCTATATAAAGGGGAGTTTTTTAAAGGCGGCAAGGTGATCGTTGGACTCGGCCCGAAATGGCAAATCCACTATTTTGCCCACCTCGATAGCATTAACACATCGGCAGGTTTATTTGCGGGGCGCGGGGATGTGCTCGGCACCGTCGGCACCACGGGGAACGCCCAAGGCAAACCACCCCATTTGCACTACTCCATTGTCAGCCTATTGCCTAGACCTTGGTTGATAGACACTTCAACCCAAGGATATAAGAAGGCCTTTTACTTAAATCCAATCGACTATTTAGACCCTAAGTAAAGGGTTAGTCGGTTAAGCATTCTCGTTAGCGACGAGCTCTGCCGATTGTTCAACGGGCTGCGCAATCTCGGTTTCTGCCGCAATTGCCTGCGCCGCTCGCTCGGCTTTAGAAATATATTTAGGCTTATTGCTGCTATGTAACTTGGCATTGGCTTTTTTCGCCTTTTGCTTAAGCGTTTGATTAATTTTCTTTTTACGGTTCATATAGTCACCAAGGCGAGAAAAGGTCGCCATTATAATCTTCCTTCGACTCGGCAACAAATCAGGGACGAAGTCGCTATACAAACCCTCAATCGAAATACACCTATTTGTTAGCCGAATCACAACTCCTAGAAAATGCCATGTTTCCCATGCATTTTATTTACAACTTAACTAGACAATCCTAATTCAGTTCCTTAAAATCCGCAGCAATAGAAATCGTTATCATTTGCAATGTTGTTTAACGGAATAGTCTGATGCCAAGGATATCGGTGTAGCAAATTCACTCGCCCTTAGCAGGAAGTTATATGACGTTCAAAACCTCGTTTGTTGCCCTCGCCGTATTTGCAGCCCTCACCCAGTCCGCTGCCGCCCAAGAAGCCCCAGATACGGGAACCAATAAGAATAAAGACATCGAAAAAATCACAGTCACCGCGAGCCGCATGGATAAATCGCCAAGCTCAATTCCCAATACAGTGACCATTATCGACCGTGTGCAACTCGAAGAACAGTTCCGTACCACTAAAGATCTGTCGACCATTATCGGTAACTTAGCGCCTAGCTTTTCACCCAGCCGTCAGAAGATGAGCAACACGGGTGAAACCCTGCGTGGCCGTCCACCCTTAATCATGATCGATGGCGTGCCCCAATCCAACCCGCTGCGTAGCGGTGGCCGTTCAGGGCAAACAATCGACCCTGCGATGATAGAACGTATTGAAATTATTCACGGCGCCAATGCAATGCATGGCTTAGGCGCGCAGGGCGGTATCATCAACTACATCACCAAAAAACCAACGGGTGATAACCAGCACGTAGTGAGCTTCGATGTCACGGTTCCTGACTCGCTCAAGTCTGATGGTGTGAGTTTTGGTGCCAGCTATGCGTTTTCGGGCGAGTCCGATCTGATCGATATGCTAGGCTCTGTAAGCTACCGTAATAACGGCGTTTACTACGATGCCAACCACGATGTGATTGGTGTGGACACGACGCAAGGCGAGTCCATGGACAGCCAGAGCAAAGACTTCTTTATCAAACTCGGCCACAACTTTGCTGAGTCGCGTTTAGAGTTGATGGTTAACCATTACAACATGGAGAACAATGGCGATTGGATGCCGGTGAAAGGCGATATCACGACTGGTAAACCCACGGGCGCAATCGAAGAAAAACAACCTTGGGAAGCGGCCAACAACCAAGTCACTACAACGAGTCTCACCTACACCCATGAGAATATTGCCGATCAACAGCTGAGTATCCAGTTGTTTAATCAGGATTTCGAGGCAGTATATGGCGGCGGCTGTAACAAAACCTTCTATGATCCTGCATTGGCAAACAACAGTAATCTAGTGCAATGCGAAGGCCCTAAAGGTGAGAGCTGGTACTATGAGCAATCGCGTAACTCTTCGGTCAAATGGGGCTTAAAGACCTCGTTGATTGCTAAAAACATTGCCGATACCGGTATCGATGCCGCCTATGGTATCGACCTGTTCCGCGATACCACAGAGCAGGATTTAGTACAGACAGGTCTGTCATGGGTTCCCGAAAGTACCTACGACAACTTCGCCCCCTATTTACAGTTAGATTATGATTTAATTACCGATCTTACCCTATCGACCGGCGTACGCTACGAACACGCTAAGCTCAATGTCGATGACTACAAGACGCTCTACGGCGCGGGTAACAAACAAATCGAAGGGGGCGAAGCGAGTTTCGACGAGACCCTATTCAATATCGGTGTATCATACAAAATCACTCCAGATATTCGTGTTTACACTAGTTACAACCAAGGCTTTGGTATGCCGGATATCGGCCGTATCCTGCGCGACGGTAATAGCTTCCCAGGCGCCAACCCTAGCATTAGCGACTCTCTATCCCTTGCACCGATTGTGACGGATAACGTGGAGTTTGGCGCCGATTATCAAGGGGATTTCTTAAGTGCTAAGATTGCCTACTACCGTTCTGCCACTGATTACGGTGCGCGTTTAGCGTTAAACAGCGACGGCTTCTACGATGTAAAACGTGAGAAGAGCGTGATTGACGGTATCGAAGCCAATATCACCGCCTATTTGACCAGCAACGACGATCTGGGTATGAATCTAGCGATTCAGCGCGGTGAATACGATTCGAATGATGATAACAACACAGATACGGATCTCGATGGTGCTAACATTTCACCGAATCGTATCAACCTGTTCTGGACCCATAATTTCGATAACGACATGTCGACGCGCGTACAAGCGAACTACTTTATGGACCGAGACTTCGAAGATGCCACAGGTGAGAAATATGCCGAGTTTGATGGCTACACTACTGTCGATGCGTCATTCTCTATGCCGCTCTACACTGGCACCTTAACCTTAGGCGTGCAAAACCTGTTTAATAAGGATTATTTCAACTACTACTCACAAACCATGGGTACAAATGATCGTTATTTCAAAGGCATGGGCCGCACTGCTACTATCGGCTATACAGTAGCGTTCTAATTAGTACGCTAAATTTACCGTATAAAAAAGCGCAACCTAGGTTGCGCTTTTTTATTGGATTATTGGAATCACTAATCTTTAGTGACCACCCAGAGGGCGTGTAATAAACCGGGAAGCCAGAAAAATAAACACAGTACAATGTTAATTAATAGGTCTTTGCCTGCCCCCGCCTTTAAAAATACGGCAACGGGTGGCAAGAGGATCGCAATAATGACTAAGAGTAATTTGTTGGTATCCATAACGAGCTTGCTCCTATACAAGGAAAATCATCACACTGCTAACTTCGCAGGAAGACTACGGATTTGCAAATATTTTATCCCGCAACACACGCATTCAATACTAACAAAGCGCAACAAAACTAATCCTTAGAAGGCCAGTCGAGCGAGTCTGGCTCACGCCACGCAGCCAATGCCGCGGTTACCGCCTCCTCTGCAAACGCCTCACCCTGCTGTGGCATATCGAGATACGCATAATCCTGCCAGTGACCATCCTCATGTTGATAGCGAAAATGCAGACAATAGGCGTGCAGATAACAGCGGTCGGCAACATCGGAGCCATAGAGGGCATCGCCTAAAATCGGCACCCCAAGGCTGGCGAGTGCGACCCGTAACTGATGGGTTTTCCCCGAATGGGGTTTGAGTAAATAAAGCCTAAGCCCTTCGCAAACACTGGTGGAGAAGAATTGGGTTATTGCAGGATTTTCTTTGGTTCTAAGCAACTTAAACATGCTGCGGCGAGATTTGGCCATATCACCAATCACCCAGCCTTGCTTCTTCTTCGGCTTGCCTTTAGCGAGCGCAAGATAGTATTTCTGCACTCGATGGGCGCTAAAAAGCTCAGTCAACTGCCGAGCCGCCGCCGGATGTTTGGCTAACAGTAACAGTCCTGAGGTCGGCGTATCGAGCCGATGCACGGCAAAGAGTTTAATCCCTAAATCCTGCTCAAGCTGTGCAACCACACCTGCCGTTCCATCTTGGCTGTGGAAATGCACATTCGGCGATTTAGAAATAACAAGAAAATCAGCCTCATCGGCTATGATTCGGTACATGGGGTTCTCAACACTGTCACGCGGATATCGGCCTAAAACTGAATGGTCACCACTAGGCCAGGGTGATTATCCGAAAGAGTAATTTGCGCATTGTGCCGCGACATAATCGCTTTGACCATAGATAATCCTAAACCCGTGCCCTGTAAATGGCGGCTTGGGTCGAGACGCACTAATCGCTCAAACACCCTTTCCTTGCTGTCATCGGGGATCCCTGGGCCGTTATCGCAAATCTTAATTTGGGCGCCGGATTGAATAATATCGATGCGAGCGCCTTGGCCTGAGTACTTCATCGCATTGTCGACCAAGTTATATAAGGCTTGGAACAACAAGTACTTGTCCCCATAAATCTTATGATCCGATAGGAGCGACAGACTCAAGGTTTGCTCATTCGACTCGGCGACCGCGTCGGCCATATCCAACAAATCGGTACATAGCTGCGCCAAACTCAGCTCCTGCAAGTCTAAGGTTTGCTGCCCTTCCTCGATGCGTGTCAAGGATAGCATGGCATCGAAGGTCGCAAGACAGTGGTCGAGCTCTTCGGTCAAAATCGCGCAACCTTCGCTGATTTCATCGGGGGATTTGGCCGCCAACTCCTCAAGACCAATGCGAATATGGGATAGAGGCGTGCGCAAGTCGTGGGCAATATTATCTGTCACCCCGCGCACCGCCATCAGGTTATTCTCAAGAATATCCAGCACGTTATTAAACTGCAGCGCCAACATATCGAATTCGTCCTGACGCCAACTGAGCGGCAGACGGGTGTCGTAATGCCCCCGCTCAATCTGTTCACTCAAGCGGTTGTACTGCACTAGGCGGCGCAAAATCGCCTTAGAAAACAAATAGCCCAGCGCCAAGGTTAACACTATGGTCAACATCACGGCCGTGGCAGCCGCACTGATAAATTTATCAATCAATGTGGCTAAGTTATCGGTACGGGTGGCGATCAGCACAGGGCCATAACGGGTCATCACTAGGCCACCGGTGAGGATATGCAGCTTATCAGGGCCACCGGTTAAAATCGGGAAATCCCGGGTTTGCGGCAGCATGGGCATGCCTTCTGGCATAAAGCTTAATGCACCAACCATGTCATAACTATTGCGCCAGGCAATAAGCGCCGTCTGCGGATCGGCGGCACGAATTTGTGCCGCAAAACTACGACGGTCGACAGTAAGAGCAAGCTGCTGATAGCGTTGGGTTTCTGACTCAAGATACTGAGTCACTTGGTACTGCTGTTCGATAATCAGTTGCCGATAAAGGGCAAACAGCAAAGCGCCTATGATCACAGTCACTAAGGTCGAGAAGATAATAGTGATGCGCCAAGCGCTGCTTTGATAAGGCTTAATGCCTTTGGCGTAAGCGATAACCCGCTCCCCTTACGGTTTCAATCAATTCACCGTGGCCTAACTCTTCAAACTTGCGACGTAATTTTGCAATATGCACGTCGATCACATTGGTACGGGGATCGAAGTGATAATCCCACACAGCTTCGAATAATAGCGTGCGGCTAATAACCTGATTGGCGTGTTCCATCAGATACTTAAGTAGTTGGAACTCTTTGGGTTGTAACATCAAGTCGTGTCCATCTAAGGTCACGTTGCGGGTGAGAAGCTCCATTTTTAATCCGCCGACGACCAGATCTGTGGTAATGGGCACGGATTGCCCCCGTTGCATTAGTTTTTCGGCACGCACTAGCAGCTCCGAAAAGGCAAAAGGTTTAGTCATGTAATCATCGCCACCCGCGCGTAGTCCTTTAACCCTTTCATCCACATGGGCGAGCGCCGACAGGATAAGCACTGGGGTTTGGTTACCAGTAGCCCTGAGGGCGGCCAGCAGTTTCAAACCATCGAGTTGGGGCAGCATACGGTCGAGAATCATGAGATCGTACTGACCACTGGTGGCCTGCAGCAGTCCTTGATGACCGTCACTGGCGGTCTCAATATTATGCCCCTGCTCAAGAAATCCTTTAACGATGTAATCGATCGTTGTCGCATCATCTTCAACTAAAAGTATTTTCATCTGTATGCTGCGCTCCCCAGTCTTCACTTAGCGGTAATACTCAGTGTGCTAATCCCACTTAAGTAAAGGTAACTGCCGTAAATTTTCAATATCGAATGCCAATTTATACTTGCCAGTATCGTTCAGCAACTTTAACTCTAAGTAACTGATACCTAAGTCATGATCTAATTTAGCATCGGTCAAAAATGCCTTATGGTCCTTAGTCGCCATCCCAATAATGCCGGAGAAGGTTTGATGCTTAGTACTGATAAGCCGTGCAGCTTCCACTTCGCCAACATCGTCGGAGGTGACCTTGCCCGCTTTTTGTTTCAATAACTTACCATCTCGCGCCCGATATTCGAAACGGGTAATTGCATTCGCCAGCGGATTAATCAACTCAAACTGGTAGACCAATTCGCCTTCCTGCATTTCCATTCCAAACTCGGCGATAACGCCAGGAAAATCCTTCTCAATTTGCTGCATCACGCTTAACGGCGGCTGATACTCACCGCTCGAAAGCATCGAATACATGCTCTGGGCTGCGGTAGCAATCCCAGATACCAACATGAATCCTAGCAACCATAGTCTCATGGCTCCTCCATAAAAATCGGCTAAGTTTGTATCTTATGAGACAATCAGTTAGATGTCGATGGCGTGCCCAAGCTACCATAATCTCAATCACTGTTTGCCTGTGACGGCGACTAGTTCATCACCTATGTAGATTGCCCAATCCGATAGATTCTGGCTTAGCAAACACTGACGAATGTATTCAGTTTACCTAATAGCAACTGAAACACCGATGGAAACAAGATTAAGCTTTGATCATCTAAGATGATTTTGATGTGTAATATCTCAAGTGAAAACTCAAAATGATTAAATTTTAGCGGGGTTTTAGTGCACTAGTGCCATCAAAAGTAGGATTGGCAATTCAATCCTCTTGCTCTAGAGTCAGCTAAACGCCCATTTTAATAGGAGTGCATATGAAACCAATTACACGCTGGATTAGCTTAAGTTTGTTACTAATAGCAGCATTAAGCGCTTACGCCTATGGCAGCGCCACCAGTGCGATTACGTTCATATTATTTGGTATGCTACTGGAAGGAACATTTTGGATAGGATTACTAGGTAAAAAACGTCATTAACTTATTCTAAAATATGAATTTGTTCAGATTTGAGCGCGACCGTGGTTTGCATGCCCTTAGTTAAGCCAAGCTTTTGTGCAAGATGGAGCGATACTTCCGTATTAAGCTGTAACTTAGTCCCTGTTGCATAACAGACGACGCGCACTGACTCGCCCATCACCAGTAAAGAGTCAATAGTCACATCTAACTTATTAAAACTACGGCATAAACGCCCATTCGTAATAGCGTTAAATCGAATACCTTGATTGGCGATAACCCAGCGGACTTTACTGCCGACACTGCGGTCTTTACCAAAATCACTGGCGATTAACTGCTCACCAAATTTGAGCCAAGTGATGTCTTTAGTGCGGTCTTGGAACACGACTTCGCCATCGAAAATATTCCTTATCCCCATCTGCCGCGCAACGGCCTCGTTACGTGGACGGGATAACACCTCAAAAGGCGCTCCCTGCTGTAACATCTGGCCTTGGCTAATCAAGATCATCGAATCGGCCAGCAGCAGCGCTTCGTTTAAATCATGGGTCACCATGATCACGGGGCAAAGCAGTTGTTCCTTTAGGCGAGCAAGCTCGAGGTATAAACGCTCGCGAGTTTCTCTATCCACCGCCGAAAATGGTTCATCGAGCAACAACACCGACGGCTCACGGGCAAGGGCGCGAGCAAGCGCGACCCGTTGGCGCTGGCCACCAGAGAGATGCATAGGCAGCCTATCGGGTAGCCCATGGAGATTGACCCGCTCTAACCAGTCCTTCGCCCTAGCAATCCGCTCCGATTTGGGAATATGGTCAAGCCCGGCGATGACGTTTTCGAGTGCAGTGAGATTGGGAAATAGACCAAAATGCTGGGGCATATAGCCAATATGACGCTGCTGCGGCGTAAGCGCGGTGCGACTTTTGTTGTCGAACCATGGCGTCTCACCAAACACAATACTGCCTGCATCGGGATGATTAAGCCCTGCGATCATCCGCAGTAGCGTCGTCTTACCGCCACCCGAAGGCCCCACAACTGCCAGCACCTCACCCGCCTTACAACTAAACTCGGCGCTCAGTTTAATATGCTTATGGTTTTGGATCTGGCAATGCAGATCAGCGATGATTTGCGCCACGCTGACCTCCTAAACGCCGCGATAAACTGGTGGTGAGCGCCAATGCCGTAATCGCAAATAACAGCAGCACCAGTGACATAGTGCCAGCAGCGCCAAAATCGAAGGCCTGAACACTGTCGTAGATAGAAATTGAGATAGTTTTAGTTTCGCCGGCAATATTCCCGCCCATCATCAGCACTACCCCAAACTCACCGAGCACATGGGAGAAACACAGTACTAGGGCAGTCAACACTCCAGGCCATACCATAGGCAATTCAATTTTAAGCAGAATTTTAAGTTTGCTCATGCCGCAACAGGCAGCAGCATCGCGCACATCATGGGGTACCGCTTCAAAGGCACGCTGTATCGGTTGCAACGCAAAGGGAATATTAACCAGCACGGACGCAAGGACTAAACCCGAGAAATGAAATACTAACTGCTGCCCGGTTAAGCGCTCTAACCACTGCCCTAACCAGCTTTGGCTGCCAAGTCCCACCAGCAGGTAATAACCAATCACAGTCGGCGGCAAGACTAAGGGCACCATGATGAGAGCCTCAACCCAGGACTTACCCACAAATTGACGATAAGCCAAGGCACGACCAGCCAAAATCGCCAGAGGGATCAGCACCAATACAGTGATGCTACTGAGCTTGACCGATAACCAAAGTGCCTGCCAATCCATTTAAGGCCTTACTGTGCGGGTAGACCAAACCCGTATTGCAAGAATACGGCTCTGGCGGCATCAGATTGAAGATATTGGTAAAAACGCTCTGCAGTTGCTCCCGCTTTTGGCATCAATGCCATGCGTTGATTGAGCGGGCCGTGCAGCTCTTCGGGTAAGGAAATCGCCTGACCTAAGGCCTTAAACTGTGGCGCTAAGGCAAGAGATAAGGGAATAATGCCGCCTTGAGTAGAGCCACTCACGGCAAATTGCGCCGCTTGGGAGGCATTCTCGCCAAGAATTAATTTAGTTTGTAGACCGTCCCACAGGCCTAGTTTTTGCAAAAGTTCGCGGGCGCGCTCCCCATAGGGCGCATGTTCAGGGTTGGCAATCGCAAAGCGCTCCAGCTTGCCCGCGGCGAGCAAGCTTTTTACACCATTCAGCTCGGCATCTAAGGTTAAGGGGGACTTATTTGGAGCCACTAAGGCTAGGCGACCAACAGCGTATTGCACACCGGCATCGCGGGTAAAGCCTGCTTTTTGCAGCTCATGGATATAACGCTCATCGGCACTGAGCAACATCTCAAATGGCGCGCCATGTTGAATTTGCGCCACAAAATTACCCGATGAACCATAGGAGACGCGCACCTTAAGCCCAGTTTCAGCGCTGAAGTTTTTAACAATATCATCGAGGGCAAATTTGATATTGGCGGCGGCCGCAATCGCAGGCACAGTCTCGGCGCGGCTGATAAAAGGCATCAATACCATACTGAAAGACAACAATAAGCCAAATACTTTGCCTAACTGGCTCAAACTGCGCATAAACTCATCCTATAATCGCCTTTTACAGTCACTAGCTTTTGTGTTGCCACAATTGCGCAGCCTGCTCATCGGCATCCTTGGCCTCGACCCAATTCTTACCCTTATCCCCTGCTTCTAATTTCCAGAAAGGGGCTTTGGTTTTCAGAAAGTCGATTAAGAATTCGCAGGCCGCAAAGGCCGCCTTGCGATGGGCACTGGTGACGCCGATAAACACAATTTGCTCACCCAACGCCATCGTACCGACACGGTGGATAACAGTGACCTTATTGAGCGGCCAACGCTCACGCGCCTCGACAACGATCTGCTCGAGCACACGCTCCGTCATACCGGGATAGTGTTCTAAGGTCAGGTCAGTCACCACTGAACCATCGTTAAAGTCACGCACTTTGCCAACAAAAGTGACAACGGCACCATCACTGTTGTCTTGGGCTAATTGGTGGTACTCGTCGGCCACATTAAAATCGACGGTCTGCACCCGCACATTCGGCAGTAAACGCATATCAACCTCCTGTCACTGGAGGGAAGAAGGCCACTTCATCACCATCGTTCACTCGGGTATCCCACTGACTGATGGTTTGATTCACTGCCACCAGCAATTTATCTGAGACTAACACTTTGGCCCATTTATCATCGGTGGCCGCGAGTGTTGCGCGTAATCCTTCTGCGGTTTGTGTCTGTTCGCTCGCTTCAATACTCAGTTGTGCAGTCCCTAAAAGCTCACGAACCTGCGCAAAAAACAACACGTTAATCATATTCTTATCTCGCTTTACGTTATTCAGCTTTAAAGTGTCCCGACTTACCACCGCGTTTTTCGAGCAAGCGTACCTGTGAGATCACCATATCTTTCTGCACGGCTTTGCACATGTCGTAAATCGTCAATGCCGCTACCGAGGCCGCCGTAAGCGCCTCCATTTCGACCCCGGTTTTGCCGGATAATTTACATAGGCTAGTGATGCGTACGCGATTGTGCTCAGGCTGGGCCTCGAGCTCGACTTCGACCTTGGTGAGCATTAATGGATGGCACAATGGAATTAAATCTGAGGTCTTTTTTGCCGCTTGGATCCCCGCGATGCGGGCGGTGGCAAACACATCACCCTTATGGTGACTGCCGCTCATAATCATCTCGAGGGTCGTGCTCGCCATCTCGATAAAGGCTTCGGCACGGGCCTCACGCTCGGTCACGGCTTTTTCGGTCACATCGACCATATGGGCATTGCCGTCGGCGTTAATATGGGTAAATACATTGCTCATTGAAGCGATCCTTTAAATGGTGCCAAATTCAAGCATAGAGAAGTTAAGGGCCATCGCGAAATCTAACTTAATGAAAGATAACGCGATTAGCAGACTAAAACCTAAGTTAGATTAACCGCCAATCGAAGCCAGATGCTGCGTCACACCGGTAATGCCCTGATGCAGGTAATGGGTTTCTTTCTTCTGTACCAGTTGACCGTGTAACCGCTCGATTAATTCCGTTTGCTGACTCGGGTGTTGCAGTAGATCACGCAAATCGATGCCAGACTCGGTAAAGAGGCACAAGTGCAACTTACCCTTGGCCGAGACCCGCAAGCGATTACAGCTCGCGCAGAAGTTAGTGGCGTAGGGCATGATCAGCCCAATACGGCCCTTAAAGTCACTGTGGCTGAAGTTTTGCGCCGGACCATCGTCGGCGCGGGGCGTATCCAACTGCCAGCCCTCAGCTTGCAGCTGCGCTTTAATATCGGCACCCGCCAAATGATGGGCCTGGAAATACTCGCGGCCAAGGCCAGTTTCCATCAGCTCAATAAAACGCAGATCGATGGGCGTATGTTTAATCCAATTCAAAAAGCGCGGTAAATCTTTATCGTTCATACCCTTGAGCAATACCGCGTTGACCTTCACCCGCTCAAAGCCTGCGGATAACGCGGCATCGATACCACGCATCACCTCGTCGAACTTATTCTCGCCAGTGATCTGGTAAAACATCTTAGGATCTAAGCTATCAACCGACACATTGATGCGGCGCAGTCCCGCATCGAACCACTCTTGGGCATGCTTCTCGAGCCTATACCCATTAGTGGTAGTGGCTACGGTGTGAATTCGCGGATTGTCGGCGACCACTCGAATGATATCGGTAAAATCTTTACGCAGCGTAGGTTCGCCGCCAGTAATACGGATTTTTTGAGTGCCAACCAGGCTAAATGCGGACACAAGATTTTCTATCTCACTGAGAGATAAAAACTGTTGCCTGCCATTCGGATGATAACCGTCTGGAAGGCAATAACTGCATTTGAAGTTACAAACGTCAGTGACTGACATTCGTAAGTAATGAAATTTACGACCAAAATTGTCTTGTAATTGAGACATGATCACCTTTCCAAGTGTGGGAGGCGAGTGCATTTCTTTACTCACCCCAGTGGCCTTATTGCCACGGCTACACCCCCATATCTGTCGACTTAGGTAGGCAAGCTCGGAGAACCGTCATTCGTGATTATAAGCCGAAAGTATTGCCTAGCTATACCCCCAAACAGGTATTTCTTGATCCGCTTCAAGTGAGCGTGAACAATCTGTGACAGCGCTCACCCAAAGATTTGTCATTATTTAGGCTAAACAGCCTGTTTAGCCCCTGTGCCCTGGGGTGATTTTGAGGTAAGGTGGACAACAGCAATAAAACGCCCGTTTACAAACAAACTACAACACCCGGTAAAAATCGGGGATATGCGAAGGAAGAGGTGAACTGATGGAACGCGAATCAATGGAATTCGATGTTGTTATCGTCGGCGCAGGCCCAGCTGGCTTGGCGACTGCGTGTCGATTAATGCAGATATCACAGAGTTCAGGCAAAGAGATTACCGTCTGCGTGGTAGAAAAAGGCTCTGAAGTGGGCGCACACATTCTATCGGGTGCCGTATTCGAACCTAGAGTACTAGATGAGTTATTCAGCGACTGGCGCGATTCAGGCGCTCCCGTTACCACAGCCGTAACCCACGATGAAATCTATCTACTCAACTCCGCCACCGACAGCAAGCTGATGCCCAATGCGTTTGTGCCTAAAACCATGCACAACGAAGGCAACTACATTGTCAGCGTAGGTAACCTCTGCCGTTGGCTCGCGACCCGCGCAGAAGCGCTCGGCGTAGAAATCTTCCCCGGCTTTGCCGCCAGCGAATTACTCTTTAATGAAGATAACAGCGTGAAGGGTATCCTGATCGGCGATATGGGCGTCGGTGCCGACGGCCAACCGAAAGACAGCTTTATGCCCGGCATGGAATTACACGCCAAATATACCGTGCTCTCAGAAGGTTGCCGTGGTCACTTAGGCAAACAGCTGATCGCGAAATACCACTTAGATAATGGCAAGACACCACAGCATTACGGCCTAGGCTTTAAAGAAATCTGGAAAGTCCCCGCCGAACAACACGAGCAAGGTAAAGTGGTGCACACAGGTGGTTGGCCATTAACTGATGGCGCATCGGGTGGCGGCTTCCTCTACCATATGGAAGACAACCAAATTGCAGTGGGGTTGATTATCGACCTCAACTACAAGAACCCACACTTAAGCCCGTTCGATGAGTTCCAACGTTATAAAACTCACCCAGTCATCGCCAAATACTTAACCGGTGGCGAGCGCCTGACCTATGGTGCGCGCGCAATCACTAAGGGCGGCCTGAACTCACTGCCGAAGATGAGTTTCCCCGGCGGTCTGTTGATTGGTTGCGATGCGGGGACCTTAAACTTTGCCAAGATCAAAGGCACCCACACCGCCATGAAGAGCGGTATTGTAGCGGCAGAAACCTTAGCCAAAGCGATGCTGGCCGAGGTCGAAGGCGGTAAAGATCTGGATTGTTTCCAAACCCATCTGGAAGAAAGCTGGTTACACGAAGAGCTGTTTAAGTCACGTAACTTTGGCCCAGCGATGCACAAGTTTGGCACCTTCCTCGGCGGCGCATTTAACTACATAGATCAAAACTGGTTCGGCGGTAAGTTCCCTATCACCCTGCGTGATGAGCACCCAGATTACGCACAAATGGCCCCTGTGAGCGCCTACAACAAGATTGATTATCCAAAGCCCGATGGCAAACTCAGCTTCGACAAGCTCTCTTCAGTCTATCTGTCGAGCACTTATCATGAGGAGGATCAGCCCAGCCATCTGCGCTTAAAAGACAATAGCATCCCGCTCGGGATAAACCTGACGCAATTTAACGAACCCGCCCAGCGCTACTGCCCTGCCGGCGTGTACGAAATCGTTGAAGAAGCAGGCCAGCCTAAGTTTATTATCAATGCGCAAAACTGCATCCACTGCAAAACCTGCGACATTAAAGACCCTAGCCAAAACATTACTTGGGTAACGCCCGAGGGTGGCGGTGGGCCAAACTACCCGAATATGTAATCTCAATGGATAAGGCGCTCAATGAGCGCCTTATTTTTGCTTGCCTTAACGCCACACTTTGGCCACAATTGCGCCATAAAAATCACATGCTCCAAATTAGCAACTCATTTCCATCTATACTCTACATAACAAGATCTACCGCAAGAGCAACAGGTTAGGCCCAATAAATGTCTTGGACGCTGTTTTATTCGGCATTCGACCTCAACTAAGGTTAACTTTTAACATTTCTGTCCGATACTTGTTATTGGCTAGAAAACGTCGACCGATATTTCTAAACGTCTAACACAGGCATATTGATATTTATGATATTGAATAACCTAACTATTAAGCAGAAAATTCTGCTGACAGTGACATTTGCTGTGCTGCTGTCGACCATACTCGTGGGCGTGCTCAGCCAACGTAGTGCAAAAAACGTGGTACAGCAGCGTATGCTCGGGTCGGAAATGCCCAGCCTAATGATGCAGATCCGCAACAAGATTGAGCTAGATATTTCAAGCTTAATGAATGCCGCCGAACAACTCGCCAGTAGCCGCATGTTACTGCAATGGCTTGAAAACGGTCGGCCGCAGGAGCAAGAACCCCAAGTGGTTGCCCAATTAAAGGACATCACCCGCCAATATCATTTGGCCCAAGCCTCCTACGCCGATAGACAAACCGCTGCCTACTACACTCAGGATGGTTTTTTGCGTGTACTCACCCCTGCACAAGACGGTTGGTTTTTTGGTTATCGTGACAGCGGCCAAGAGCGAATGCTTAATGTCTTTACCGAAGCCAATGGCGAGGTAAAACTCTTTATCAACTATCAGCAACCTAATGGCCGTGGACTCGTTGGCCTCGCCAAATCCCTCGACGATATGGTTCGTCTACTGGGTTCCTTTAAGATTGAAGAAACTGGTTTTGTTTACTTAGTCGATGCCAAAGGCGAGATAAAGCTGCATCCCGACGCCAGCCAAATTGGCAAGAGCAGCCTCAAGAGCTTGTACTCGGGCGCCAATATCGGCTCATTGCTTAATCGTAGCGATTTCAATCTGATCGATACCCAAATCCAAGGTGAGAACACCTTCGTAGCCAGCAGCTATATTCCTTCCATGGATTGGTACTTAGTGGCACAAGTGCCCGAAGCCGAAGTATTCGCCCTGCTGACGGATGCCGCCTACCAGATCTTAATTTGGACCTTAATCATTGCCGCTGGCTTTATCATGCTGGCGATTGTGGTGGCAGGTTCGGTGAGCCGCCCTATCGCACAAGTGGCGGCAATGTTCCGTGATATCGGCGAAGGTGAAGGCGATTTGCGCCAGCGTTTGCCCGTAAAGGGCGAAGATGAAATTGCCCAGTTGGCGCAAGGGTTTAATAGTTTTATCAGCAAAATCCAGGATTCAGTTATCGAGGTGGCGCAGACCAGCGAACAGCTCGGTTTCTCGGCTAAGGATGTGTCTAATCAGGCGCAACAAACCCTTGAAGACAGCCATGAGCAGAAAGATCGCACTATAATGGTGGTAACCGCCATCAATGAGATGGGCGCCACTGTGAATGAAATCGCCAGCAATGCCGCCCAAGCCGCAGTGGCAGCGAAAGATGCCGATACCGAATCCAACAGCGGTCAAGTAGTCGTGACGCGCGCCCGTGACACAATCAATCAACTCTCCCACGATGTGGAACAAGTCGGCGAAGTAATTGAGTCCCTCGCGACTCATACCAAATCTATCGGCGGCATTCTCGATGTGATCCGCGCGATTTCGGAGCAAACCAACCTGTTAGCACTAAACGCCGCCATTGAAGCCGCGCGTGCTGGTGAAGCAGGACGAGGCTTTGCCGTGGTCGCGGATGAAGTACGCAATCTGGCATCGCGCACTGCAGCATCGACCAATGAAGTCCAAGGCATGATCGACAAGTTGCAATCCGAGGCCAGCCGAGCGGTGAATGCCATGGCCCAGAGCCGCGCGCGCTCTCACGAAGGTGTAGCCGCCGTTGATGAGGCCAGCCAATCTCTGGTGGGTATTAGCGACCGTATTGGCCTGATTAGTGATATGAATATTCAGGTTGCAGCGGCAACGGAAGAGCAATCGACCGTAGTGGAAGACATTAACCGCAACGTGACCGAAATTAACGAGATCACCCAGCGCACCGCCAGCACAGCGCAAGCCGCGGCACAAGCGAGCTTAGCGCTAAACCAACTCGCCCACCGCTTAGACACCTTAGTAGCGAAATTTAAGGTGTAAGCCCAAGATGGGTTGAAACCAAACAAAAACGCCTTAGCGAGTCTCTCCCTAAGGCGTTTTTATTGAATCGCTTTAAAAGCAATTAGTTATCGGAAAGAAACTTAATCGTCAGCGGATAACGATACACTTGCCCTTCGCTCGCCTTAATGATCCCAAGAATGGTGCAAACTAAGTCGAGAATACCGAGGATAATCAAAAAGATAAACCCAATGCCCACAAAGGCTAACAGTCCGCTGATAATCACATAGATCAACAGGCTTAACTTAAAGTTCAAGCAACTACGGCCGCATTGGTCGACAAAAGCTGACTCTTCACGTTTCATCAACCACATAATCAGTGGTCCGAGAATCGAGCCTAATGGAACTAAATAACCGATTAAACTGGAGGCATACACCAGTAAGCCAAAATCTCTTTCACTCTTAGTCACTGACTCTATCATTACACATTCCCTGTATTATCGTTTGAAAAATAAAGTTTATTTACCTTTTGGCCCGTACAAGCGCATCTGCCAATCTTCGACTTGCTTTGTCGCTAAGCGCCGCTGCAGGCTATTCACCCAGCTTTGTGCCAAACCTTCACAGGAGGCGAGTCTATCATAGGCCTTATCATCGTATTCGGGTGAGAAGTACAACGCCATCGCCTCGGCAACGCTGATATGGGTTTTACGCTCAACTAATTCAATATTATCGGTTAATTGGATAATGCCTGGTGTTAACACTCTATAAAACCAACCGCATAGCTGACTCTGCTGCATCGCAAGGGCAAAGTCCCTATGGCCAAATTGTAGGTTCAATTTAAAGCAAGGTGAGCGCGGCTGAGTCACCTGCACTGTCACAGCGCCGATTTGCAGAATATCGCCGATATTGACCTCGGTTTCATTCAGGCCAACTGTGCTAATGTTTTCGCCCATGCTCGGCGCATCTTCGAGTTGAGTGATTAAATCCCAACGACGGTACTGACCATAATGCTCACGGGGAAAATGATGCAGCACCCGATCAAGCCCACCATGGTGCTTAGGGTCGGCCTGACCATCGCCTTCAACATGGTCGACATTAACCACTAACTGCTGCGCGGATTTTTTACCGTCGATACCAGTAGCAACACCGTCAATCTTTTGCAGATCCGCCCCTAAATACAAACCCGATAATCTATTTACCAACAAGGTCGACATTTGTTACTCCCTACCTATCGCTATCCGTTGCCTATCTATAGCCTGAACAATTCCAGCGACTCAAGACCATGCTCTTGATTCAAGACTATACCTTTTGCAGGCTTTGCCATCTTAACAACATACTATTGATTGAGAACTACTTGATTGCGCCCCGCTTCCTTCGCCTGATACAGGGCGAGATCCGCTCGCTTGATCAAATCTTCCGCTGGTTCAAGTTTTTGATATTCGGCAACCCCAATACTTACTGTGATAGCAATATGCACGCCATTCACTTTTAACTCGCGCTGGAAAATTAACTCCCGGAAATGCTCAGCTAATTCAGCAGCATGACTCAGATCCATCTCAGGGAATAACACTAAGAACTCCTCGCCGCCCCAACGACAAAGTATATCCTGCTCTTTTAATTGACTACGCAATAGGTTGGTGACGGTTTTTAACACTAAATCGCCAATGCTATAACCATAGCTATCATTCACTTTTTTAAAGTGGTCTATATCAACCAGCAGAATCGAAATAGGTGTTTGCGATAGTTTGGCTTTATCTAATGCCTGATGGAAATACTCTTCAAACACCTGACGATTTGCAGCGCCAGTAAGTTTGTCGGTGGAAGCCATGATCTCAAGCTTGCGCTGATAACGACCTAAGGTCATGTTTGAAATCAGTAAAATCCCAATTGTCACCAGTAAACTTAAGGCTAAGTTACCCCAGAAGGTATTCAGCAGTTCTTGCTCCTGCGGTGCATCTTCTTGTTCAACGATAAGATACCACTTGAACTCGGGGACTAAGCGGCTGTTTAGATAGACGGTTTTACCATTGCGCTGATAGCTGAAGGCCGCGCTCGGGCTCGTTAAAATCCGCGTGGCGAGCTGCTCGAGTCCGGCGCTAGTTTGTAATGAGTCAGCGCCATCATATTCATCCCCATGGAGAGTGACATTGCCCTGTCTATCGGTGAAGAACACTCGACGATTGTAACGTTTTTGGTAGAGCTCGATCAGAGCCTTGACCTTTTCAACCGCAAGGCCGACACCGGTGACGCCAATAAAATTACCTTTAAAATCAAAAACCTTATAGTTAACAAATACAGTTGTCTTGGTACGATCCGCCGTATCGGCATCGATATTAATCTCGTAATGTTCTGACTCGGGTAAAGAGCGAACGCGAAAATACCAGGCATCGTTTGGGTCTCGATCTTGAATCTTCTTTAAAACCCCCGAAGAGTGGTAGTAATTACGGCTCTGCTCCGAAACAAAAAAGCTGGTGACTGTGTCGTATTTATCTTGGATTTCTTTAAGATAACGGACCAGTTTTTCGGGTTCTTGTTCGCGGTTTAACATCCAGTCACGCACAAAGGTATCCTGCGCCATAAGTGAGGATATAAAGATGGGGCGAAGCAGATCCTGTTGAATTTCTGAATAAATATTATCGCTGGTTAGAGGTAAAGTATTGCTCTCAATCTGCTGACTCAAGGAGTCATGGGCCACTTTATAGCTAATGCCACTGGTGACTAAAAAGGCCACCAGCAACAGCACTGACAGCAACCAAATAAACTTCTTTTTATCATTCCAAACGTGATTGCCCATTTCCAACTCCAACAACGGCAGGCTTATTATTTTATTTCAACGAGATGCGTTGTCTGAATGTTAACGTAATCCCTCGCTGACCGCACAATATTTCCACAATATGAACGTTCGATAACGGAATAACATTATTCGAGCTAAAAAAATGCCCCGTTGGGGAAACGGGGCAAACATGCGAACCAACAAAATGGGAGAAAAGCACAACAAAACGTTAAGGGATAAAAGCTATTTGTCACTGAACACACTCTAGCAAGGCTAGATGACAGAAAGATGACTCCCATTCGCATCCCGCAGCTTATGCTTCTAAATAGTGTTTTAAGGCATCGCCTGGGATAGAGCTGTCCGTGGCCACAGCAAATGCCGCCCAAATCGCACCTTCGGCCATGGCTTCGGTAATAGTTCTACCCGCGCATAATCCATGGATAAGCCCTGCCGCATAGGCATCCCCCGCACCAGTGGTGTCGACAACCTCGGCTGGCACTGCGGGCACATGTTGAACATCATTTGGGGTATACACCTTTGCGCCGCGCACACCGTCGGTCACCACAAAATAGCGTAGTGATTCACCACCGATGCTCACACCATAATCCCATGAGGCGACATCACAGCGGCCTTGCATATCACTCACAGAGGCAAGCAATACGTGGCAGGGTCGAGGCCTGTCATCCTTAGCCAGTTGCGCGATCACAAGACAATGATCCAGCGCGGTTTTCGCCCAACTGACAGTGCCCTCCGCCGAGGTGTTAAAATACAGCGCATCCCAATGCTGCCATTTGGGCGGCACTGCTAACTCGAAAATAGGCCGCTGCGGACGAATGATGGTACGCTCACCATCGGGTGTCATCACCAGCAGCATTTCACAGGTATTTCCCGCACGGCGCTGCACTAAGCGACAATCGAGGCCCTGAGTACTCGCCTCAGCGATAACCCAATCGCCCATTTCATCCCGACCAACTTGGCTCACGAGTGCAACCCTATGGCCAGCCCACACCAGCCCAAGCCCAGTATTGGCACCACCACCACCGAGCCTTTGTCCGCCATCTTGATAGTGAAAGCGACCGCCCGTTTTCAATGGTTTATCAAGGATCAACACTCGGTCACAGTTAAGATTGGCCACCAGCAAAATATTTGCCATGACAGGACTCCATAATGAGAGAAAAACCGCGCAGAACTTAGGCGAGCGCTCGGTTAAAAGAGCCCTCAATCTAGACCAAAACCCAAGGTGACACAATCTCATCTGTTAAGGTGTTGAACCATATCACGGCAGCAAAAACAGGCTGTTGCTGTAAGACTTTGCCCATAGTCGAACTCAGCTAAGCAACGTATATAGCCCTATAAGTTTAAAATATTTCTTTGCAAGACAATGATAAATAATAAAAATATTTTAAAACGTGCATTTTATAAACAATTCTTCATAAAAATGTCATCAAACATCGCCCCATACTAGATTAGGAAAAGGTTAAACTGGCGACTCAAGGATGAAAGACGAAAGGAATTCGTATGCTAATGGATTGGCTACATCAAGGTATCAATGGGCAAGAGCAATTACGCCGCTATCGACAATGCGTAGAAGAGTTTAATGCGTTGGAGTTTCATGACGCCTATGTAGCCAAGATTCAGAATGAATATCAGTTACTAAAAGCGTTGTTTGAGGAGCAGCCGGTTCAGTCTTATGAGCCTGACTGCTCAGAAAAATAGAAGTGCGGTTAGTCGACCGCCTTAAAGGGAGAAAGCGAGGTAAACTTTACATCCAGCTGCCAATCTTGGATCACCATCTCTGATGGTTGCCAACTGTCGTCAACCCACTCATAAATCAGCCCAGGATCCTCCTCCGCATTGACCAACAAACGACGGCCATCTTTTAGAACAATAGTATAATCAAGCCCCTGCGCATCCACACTCTCAATATCCCCCAATACTTTGTGTTGAATACTTGAAATTGCTCCCGTCGCTTTCACTGCGTCAGTTTTTTTGGCTCCGCTGTAAAATCTCAGTGCCTCATTGGTAGCGGGTTTATGAAATACAAACTCTTCAGTCACGCCCACAACGATCGACGGATCAAGCTCATACCAAGCGGGTATCCATAATGCGTTCATTGCCATCCCGTTATATCCTGCATAATAATTTTACGGACGAGAACATTCTGCCTTAACCTTGGCAGATAAAATACTGGTCAGGGATAAAATAATTTTAACCTTCTGAAGACAATTCCCCTAAAGCGCCAACCCACACAGCTGCAATAAAAATGAAATGTTTACGGTCATATGCTCTACTTCGAGTTAATGATTGGAGCCCTGCTGACTTTCTGTTAGCTTGAGAAAAACAGCTCAATAACTGCCACATTTTGTTGATAAAGTGATCCAATAAACCCGCGCCACGTATTGAGCCTGATAACCCATAGCCACCTCGATGGCATCTGCTTGCCCTATGGAGAAATCGAATATGCCAGTTTTGCAAACACCCAAACTTACGGGTGAAAATGAGGCGCTGAAACGTCAAGAGCTTAAGCAATACTTCAACCAAACTTGGGCACTCTATGAATCCCTATTCGAGCTGTTAAAACACGACGAAGCCTATTATGTAAAAGCCGAACCACTCCGCCACCCATTGATTTTTTACTTTGGTCACACCGCCACCTTCTACATCAATAAACTCAAGCTGGGTAAGTATCTCGATGAGCGAGTGAATGATCACTTTGAGTCGATGTTTGCCATCGGTGTGGACGAAATGTCTTGGGACGATCTCGACGACACCCACTATCAATGGCCAAGTGTCGCAGAGGTGAAAAATTACCGAGATAGCGTTAATCAAGCCGTCAATCAATTGATTGATACCATACCACTAGCACTCCCCATCAGCCAAGATAGTCCCGCTTGGGTTATCTTGATGGGCATTGAGCACGAGCGTATTCATCTAGAGACCTCTTCCGCTATTATTCGTCAGTTGCCACTCGAGGATGTGTGTGCCAATGCTCACTGGCCAGAATGTCAAGATGTCGGTAGCGCCGAACCAAATCAGTTGCTTGCCGTCGTGGGCAAAAAAATCACCTTAGGTAAAAAAGAGCAAGATCAAACCTATGGCTGGGATAACGAATACGGCAACAAGAACTTTAAGGTCGCTGATTTTAAAGCCTCGAAGTACTTGGTGAGTAATCAAGAATATCTAAGTTTTGTCGAAGCAGGGGGCTATCAAACCCAAGACTATTGGAATGAGGAAGGCCAAGCTTGGCTGGCGTATACCCAAGCCCAAATGCCACGCTTTTGGCGTCGCCGCGATAACAAATGGTGGCAACGTAACCTCACCAACGAAATCCCCTTACCGCTTAATTGGCCCGTTGAAGTCAATCAACTCGAAGCCAAGGCCTTTTGTAATTGGAAGACGCGTCAGAGCCAGAGCAATATTCGCCTGCTCACCGAAGCCGAGTGGTATATCTTGCGGGAAAAGGTACCAAGCGATGCCCCCGATTGGCATGAAGTCCCCGGCAATATCTCGCTGGCTTATTACGCCTCCTCCTGTCCGGTAAATCGCTTTAAACACAATGATTTTTATGACATTGTCGGCAATGTCTGGCAATGGACCGAAACCGCTATCGACGGTTTTAATGGTTTTGCCGTACATCCCCTCTACGATGATTTTTCGACTCCCACCTTCGACGGTAAACACAACCTGATTAAAGGCGGCTCTTGGATATCAACCGGCAATGAAGCCATAGCCGCCTCGCGCTACGCATTCAGACGCCACTTTTACCAACATGCAGGATTCCGCTATGTCGAGTCGTTGCAAAATCCAGAACAGATGGTCGAGGTCAATGTGTACGAAACTGATGAACTGATTTCCCAGTATTTAGAATTCCACTATGGCGCCGAGTACTTTGGTGTGCCGAATTTTTGCGTAAATGGGGTGCAACAGGCACTCAACGAGATCCAACTCGAGCACACCACCAAAGCCTTAGATATAGGTTGCTCAGTCGGACGCGCCAGTTTTGAGTTAGCCAAAGTGTTCGACCACGTGGATGGCATCGACTTTTCGGCGCGCTTTATCCAGCAGGCTTACGCCCTGACCGAACAAGGCGAAAAACGCTACACCATTCGCACCGAGGGAGACTTACAGGAATTCAAGAGCGCTAGCCTTGCTAAACTGGGATACCTTGGCGAAGCCAAAAAAGTCAATTTTATCCAAGGGGATGCCTGTAATCTCAAGCCTCTCTACACCGGATACGATTTAGTCTATGCCTCAAATCTCATCGACAGATTGAACGACCCTCAACATTTCCTCACCAGTATTGGGCAACGCATCAACCAAGGAGGATATCTGGTTATCGCCTCGCCCTATACTTGGCTCGAAGACTACACGCCAAAGGAGAAATGGCTTGGGGGGATTAAAGTCAAAGGGGAGAACTTCACAACTTTAGATGGGTTAACCGAAACCTTGATAGGCCAATTTGAACTGGTCGCGGTGAAAGAAATCCCCTTCGTTATCCGCGAAACTAAGCGCAAGTTTCAGCATTCGATTTCAGAGATGACGATCTGGCGTAAACGTTAACGTTTTCCGAGTGAATAGGCGTCTTAAAAAATCCGCCAGATAATCCTTTCTGGCGGAGATATAACAAACAGCGTTGCACAGTCCTACATCAACAGCGATAAGACAATGAAAAAGCACATATCGTCTGCGATTAAATACCCCCTCACATCACGCGAGAGTAATTCTGATTGCATCAGCCTGCTCAACCCTTAATATATTTGAATTGAAAATCACACAAAATGAATATAAATTCATAAATCATTTACTATTTGGGAGCACATGATGGAGTTAATTGAGCAAGTCTCGGTCGCGAAAAAAGCCAATATTTACTTTGAGGGCAAAGTTGCCAGCCGCAGCGTATTCTTCAGTGATGGCACCAAGCAAACCCTAGGTGTTGTCCTCCCAGGAGAATATGAGTTTTCCACCTCACAGGGTGAAATCATGCAAGTCACCAGTGGCAGTTTCGAGGTATTACTGCCAAATAGCGCAACTTGGCAAACCTTTAGCGAAGGTAGCCAATTCAAACTCGCGGCCAACGTCAGCTTCAAAATCCGTAACAGTGCGGTTGCAGAGTATTGCTGTAGCTATCTGTAACACGCTAGCAAGGGGAATGCTTTACCGACTTAGGCATTCCCTTATCGATTGATCCCAATTATTGATGCAAATTACATCACTAGACGACTGGTCTATTATGCTTTATGCTCTTACCCCATGAAAACAGAAACCCAATCTACTCGTCAGCATATTCTCGATGTCGGTTACTCACTGATCGTTAAGCAAGGCTTTTCGTGCCTAGGATTAGCCCAATTACTCAAGGCTGCCCAAGTACCTAAAGGTTCGTTTTACCATTACTTTAAATCTAAAGAACAATTCGGTGAGGCGCTGTTAACGGGTTATTTTGAGCAATACCAAGTAGAGCTTGATAGCTTATTTGCCAACCCGCAACTCTCCGGCTTTGAGCGCCAAATGCAATACTGGCAAAGATGGTTGCATGTACAGCAGGACGGTTGTGTCGATCAAAAATGCTTAGTCGTTAAATTAAGTGCAGAGGTTGCCGACCTCTCAGAGGCCATGCGCCTTGTACTTCTAAAGGGGTCAGCTGGCATCATTGAACGCTTAACCCAGTGCATTCAGGCAGGGATTGTAGATAACTCCATCTGTGAACAGGACGCTCAAGCAACGGCAGAACTTTTGTATCACATGTGGATCGGCGCCAGCCTGATGAATAAACTCGGCCACAGTCACGCAGCCTTAGAACGCGCCCTAGTCACGACCGAAGCCATTTTAAAGACCAAAACCATGCGTTAATACCAGCGACTCTGGCACTCCAATTAACCAGCAACCCGTTAATTGGTAATGAAATATCGCCTCATCGGCTTGATTTATCATTTAGTAGCCAACCAATCTAGACGACTGGTCTACTAAAAATATTTTCCAACCATAGGACAAATAGCAGTATGTTCAATTTCGCCTACTACAACCCAACCCGAATCCATTTTGGTAAAAACACCATAGCTGAAATCGATACTTTAGTACCAAGCAATGCCAGAGTCATGGTGTTATTTGGCGGCAGCAGCGCCAGAAGAACTGGCACCTTAGCCGAAGTAAAACATGCGCTTGGAGATCGTTTCGTGGTCGAGTTCGAAGGGATCGAACCTAACCCAACCTATGAAACCCTTATGCTTGCTGTTGCACAAGTACGTGAATTAAACATCGACTTTTTGCTCGCCGTCGGTGGCGGTTCGGTAATTGATGGCACTAAATTTGTTGCCGCTGCTGCGGTATTTGAAGGCGAGCCTTGGGACATCTTAACCAGTTGGGGCGCAAAGGTGACCAAAGCCATGCCATTTGGCTCTGTATTAACTTTGCCAGCGACGGGTTCAGAGATGAACAACGCCAGCGTCGTGACCCGTAAATCATTGAAGGCCAAACTGCCGTTCCGTAACGACTTGGTTTATCCTCAATTCTCAATTCTCGATCCAACAAAAACCTTCACTCTGCCAGAAAGACAAGTAGCAAACGGCGTAGTCGATGCGTTTGTGCATATCACTGAGCAATACCTCACCTATCCGGTCAACGCTGCAGTACAGGACAGATTCGCCGAAGGTTTACTGCAGATTTTGATTGAATTAGGCCCACAGGCACTAACACAGCCAGAAGATTACGATATTCGCGCGAATTTGATGTGGGTCGCGACCATGGCACTCAATGGCACCATAGCGACAGGTGTGCCGCACGACTGGGCGACGCATATGATCGGCCATGAACTCACAGCCCTATATGATATTGACCATGCCCGCACCTTAGCTATTGTATTACCCGCATTATTGCGCTGCACTAAAGCAGCTAAGCGCGAAAAGCTACTGCAATTTGCAGACAGAGTGTGGCATATCAACACTGGCTCAGAAGACGAATGCATTGAGGCCGCGATTGCGAAAACCCAAGCCTTCTTCGAAGCCATGGGCATTCCAACCCACTTATCTGCCTACGATTTAGGTAAAGAAGCGGTCGATGCCGTCGTCACCCAGCTTGAGGAACATGGCATGGTAGCCTTAGGCGAGCGTGGCAATATCGATCCTGCCATGAGCCGTAATATTTTAACGCTGGCGCTATAAGCTTTCGCCACAGCCGTCAATGCACCATAAGGGTGCATTGACACTCCCCCAAAAGAGGCAAGCTCAACCATGCCTTCATATAACCGCTTCTCTCTTGTTCATCCCACAACAGATTTGCAGCCATACTCGCACTCGCCATTGCATTAGAGGCATAAAACGAATCCACTATTCATACAGGACAAAACCTCAATTGAAATGTATAAACACCATGATTTTTGGTGAAAAAACGACTAATCTTGAAGGACTTCATCTTAAAGGTAAAAGGATTTTCACATGCGTGCATTAACTCTTATCTGCTTATTGCTGCTCAGCCTGCTTGCTCAGGCAACAGTGTACAAATGGGTCGATAAAGATGGAAAAGTCCATTACTCAGATGAGCCACATCCCAACGCCGAGGTTGTTGAGTTAAAAGAAAAAACACTCAATCAAATTGCCCTCCCTCCGGTCAACAATGACTCTAATGACTCGCAAGTCATTCAACAAATTCAGTACCAAGTCATCATTACCTCCCCAGTAGAAGAGGAAACCGTCAGGGACAATAACGGAGACTTTCAAGTTACAGCCACTGTTACCCCAGAAATCAAAAGCCAATATCTAATGGCCTTAAAACTCGACGGTCAAATGGTTGGCCAGCCTCAAGTGGGTGGCATCTTTCAACTGACTAACATCGACCGAGGTGAACATACCATTGTTGTCGATGCCATGACTCAAAACGGCAAAGTCTTTGCATCTAGCTCTCCACGAAAGATATTTCTTCATCAAGCGGCGATGAATCCAGTCCCGAAAAAGCAACCAAAATCTAATTAAACTATTTAATAACAATTGATTAGGTTGTTTTTACTCAATTTAGCCGTTTGATGAAGCCAAGTTGCAGCCCGCACCAAATCGGTGCAACATAATGGTGCAATCCTATTTTCAGGAACGGTAGATGGATAAAGAAACGCTGCTTAATCATTTAGTCACCGCGGTACTTGTCATCGATAAGGATCTTAAGCCTTGTTATGCCAACGCCGCTGCAGAGCAGCTATTGGGCGTCGGCAGCCACAGGCTCGTGGAGCAAGCACTACCGGAGCATTATCAAGCCCTCGGTGTCGAGGCACAGATCCTCAGCGATGCCGTAAAAGCCGGACAAGGCCTCACGGTCAACACTGCCACCTTAGTAACCTTAGATGCCCAGCATCATACCGTCGATTTGACGCTTATCCCGCTAGAGGATGAAGCGCAACTGAGTCTGCTCGAACTTAGACAAGTCGATCAACAACGCCGGATCCACCAGCAACTCAGCCAAGATGCTCAACAACAGGCGGCACAATTCCTAGTGCGTAACTTAGCCCATGAGATCAAAAATCCCTTAGGTGGTCTTCGAGGCGCGGCGCAGTTGCTCTCGCGGGAATTAGACGATCCTGCACAAAAGGAATTTACCAACCTTATCATCGAACAAGCCGACCGCCTGCGCAGCTTAGTGGACAGACTGCTCGGCCCGCAGCGACCGACTCAGCATAGCCTACACAACATTCATCAAGTGGTGCAGAAGGTCTATAAACTGGTGGAAATGGCCCTGCCCGCCAATATTCAACTTAAGCGCGACTACGATCCTTCGATCCCCGATATCGAAATGGATCCTGACCAAATGCAGCAAGCGGTATTGAATATATTGCAGAATGCAGTGCAAGCCCTTGAGCACTCCGGTGGCGAAATCCTGATCCGCACCCGCACGCAACATCAGGTCACTATAGGTTCGCAGCGCCACAAGCTCGTGCTGACCCTGTCCATTATCGACAATGGCCCAGGTATACCACCAGAGCTGATGGACACGCTGTTTTATCCCATGGTCACCAGTCGTGAGCAAGGTTCGGGACTGGGCCTATCGATTGCCCATAACATTGCCAGATTACACTCGGGCAGAATCGATTGTGTATCTAGCCCAGGGCATACCGAATTTATCATTTCGTTACCGATTTTAAGCGCCAAATAATCAAGACAAACCAACACATACCGTATGAGGAAGCAAAATGCGAATGAGTGAACAAGTGTGGATCCTCGACGATGACAGTTCAATACGTTGGGTGCTCGAAAAAGCGCTCCAAGGCGCTAAACTCAGCACCGCCAGCTTTGCCGCGGCAGAATCCCTCTGGCAAGCATTAGAGATTTCCCAGCCACGGGTCATAGTCTCAGATATTCGTATGCCGGGAACCGATGGCCTAACCCTGTTAGAAAGGCTGCAAATCCACTATCCGCATATTCCAGTCATCATAATGACAGCGCATTCGGATTTAGACAGTGCCGTCAGCGCCTATCAGGCGGGGGCATTTGAGTATTTACCTAAACCCTTCGATATTGATGAAGCGATTTCCCTCGTTGAGCGCGCCCTGACCCATGCGACCGAGCAAAGTCCTACACCCGCGGCGCAGGAGACGCAAGTCAAAACCCCCGAAATCATCGGTGAAGCGCCCGCCATGCAGGAGGTATTTCGCGCCATCGGCAGGCTGTCACGTTCTTCAATTAGCGTGCTAATTAATGGTCAATCAGGCACAGGTAAAGAGCTGGTCGCAGGCGCTTTACACAAGCACAGCCCACGCAAGGATAAACCCTTTATCGCCTTGAACATGGCGGCAATTCCCAAAGACTTAATCGAATCAGAACTCTTCGGCCATGAAAAAGGCGCCTTTACCGGCGCAGCTAATGTGCGCCAAGGACGTTTCGAGCAAGCCAACGGCGGTACGCTATTTTTAGATGAAATCGGCGATATGCCGCTCGATGTGCAAACTCGCTTATTGCGAGTGCTCGCCGATGGACAATTTTATCGAGTCGGTGGCCATAGTGCCGTCCAAGTAGATGTGCGCATTATTGCTGCCACTCACCAAGATCTGGAGCAGCTAGTGCTAAAAGGCGGCTTTAGGGAGGACCTATTCCACCGACTCAATGTTATCCGTATCCATCTGCCGCCGCTGTCACAACGCCGTGAGGATATTCCACAGTTGGCAACCCACTTTTTGGCCTCTGCCGCTAAAGAGATCGGTGTCGAAGCTAAAATCCTCACCAAAGAGACAGCCGCCAAGTTGTCGCAACTGCCTTGGCCAGGGAACGTCAGACAGCTCGAGAACACCTGCCGCTGGCTGACTGTGATGGCCTCGGGGCAAGAAATCCTGCCCCAGGATTTACCGCCAGAGTTACTTAAGGAGCCCGCCAACATCAATCCAATGGCAAAAGGCAGCCAAGATTGGCAATCAGCACTCACAGAGTGGATTGACCAAAAATTGTCTGAGGGAAATAGCGATTTATTAACCGAAGTCCAGCCAGCCTTTGAGCGTATTTTGCTAGAAACCGCATTACGCCATACCCAAGGGCATAAACAAGAAGCGGCAAAACGTTTAGGCTGGGGACGAAATACCTTAACGCGAAAACTCAAAGAATTGTCTATGGATTAACCATCCATTTAAAATCAAAAAAGGGATATGACTATCCCTTTTTTATTATTTAAACACTGTCTACATAATTAGAACTGGTAATGCATACCAATAGCCAGTTGCTTCATATCAGTGTCGATATCTTTCACATTTAAATAGTTGTGGTCGGCATCTAAATCACCAGTAGTGATATCATAACTGAAGCGAATATTTAAGCGCTCAGTCACAGCGGCATTTATACCTACACCGTAAGTCCAACCAAAGCCAGTGAAGTCTTCATCGAAACCAAAACCGTCAACATTCACAGCCATAGATGCAACACCTACTTTTGCATAAGCTGAAAACATATCATTAATTTGCAGCGTAAACTTAGGCGTGAAGGTTAATGCGCCCGCAGTGATATCCACATCGCTGTCGCCTAAATCGGCAGTCGCAAAGAAATTGGCTTCTAAACCAAACCACTCATTGAAATTGTAACCACCGTAAACACCGAAACCTGTGCCAGTTTCTGAATCATCAAAAGCGTCCACAGTTACACGGTTTAGTGCGCCACCCACATAAAAACCAGTAGTATCGGCTGCAGCTGAAGCTTGGCCTGCCACTAATGCAGATAATAAAGAGATCGCAACTAAAGATAGTTTTTTCATTATATTTCCCTAATGAGTTAACTTGAGTAGTAAACGCTGCGGATATTACAACAAACCAATAATAAGAGTGACAGTTTGTAAAAACTAAATGCGCTCTATACAGGAAGTATTCAGCTTTAAATAAAGCGAAAATATGTGAATAGATACTTAAGCATTAAGTTTAATAAGCAACATTCAATACTAAGAATTAACTGACTACTCGCAATAAATTCATAATAGCGAAATAACACCAACGAATAAGGGAACGACGTTTTCGTTCATCGAGGCATTCAATAATCATGACTTTCCCCGATTGTGCACAAATCACACGACTGCGCCACATAAGCAATGGCCAAATATGCAGTCGGTAGTCCCGCTGCGCAATATTGAATTGAATGGTTCTCGGCCAATAATATAAAGGTTGACGCAGGATAAGTTCACTCCAAGCGCCTATTGGAGGATTGGCTAGACTGTGGTCAGTAAGATTTGAGTCAAGCCCCCCGCTCGTAGTGGGGGCGTGCTCGGCGATCAGCTCAAAGCGGGTCGATAATCTATGATAACGACAGATGAGCCGAGTATTGTCGGCTAAGGGGTGAACCTGTTGCTGCATCCATGACATAACCAATCCTTTGGTTTTTATAACAAACTCAATTGACCGCGGTGATTAACTCGCGGGGCTAGGCTCCACCTGAACAGGATCTTGGTGAATAATCACCTCTGCATCTTCAAAGGCAGCCTTAACCCTCAGCCCGGTGGTATCGGCAATGCTGTGGGCTTCGTTCAGACTCAAGTTACCATCCAACTCTAAATGGAATTGAATAAAGATAGTCTTACCCGCCTGGCGGGTGCGTAAATCATGTATCCCTTGCACTCTAGGATCTTCTTTAGCAATTTGTTTGATTCGCTGGCGGGTATCCTCATCCAATTCTCTATCTAACAAGGCTTGAATCGAACGGTAACCCAAATCAAAGGCTTGCTGGCCAATGTAGCAAGCGATAAGCACGGCAAAGAGTCCATCGGCCCACCACCAGCCATATTGGGACAAAACAAGCGCCAACAGAACCGCCGCATTGAGGAATAAATCCGACTTATAGTGCAACGAATCGGCTTCGACCACGGTGCTATTGGTTGCCGCCAGTGCCCGCTTTTGCAACATCACTAAGGCTAATGTCAGCACTATTGCGACGACAGATACCACAACGCCTAAGGTGGCATGTTCAACGGGGGTTGGATTGAGTAAGCGTTCTCCGCCATAAAACAGCAGTAAAAATGCCGAGCCCATAATAAAGGCCGATTGCGCCAGCGAGGCTAACGGCTCGGCTTTACCGTGGCCGTATCTGTGATCATGGTCGGCGGGGACAATGGCATAACGAATGGCAATAAAATTGATGATTGAGGCAAGCGCATCGGCAAAGGAATCCGTTAAGGATGCCAACATACTGGCCGAGCCTGAATACAACCAAGCTAACAGTTTGATAATAATAAGGGTCAAAGCGGTAGCCACGGAAGCGCGACTGGCCAGTTTGACCCAAAAGTCGTATTGGGAAGTTTGAGTCATAGGGGTCGATATCGGGAAGCTATGACCCTATTGTATATCAGCTTACTAACTTAACTGCGAGGTTCTTTACCAGCTTGTGCTTCAAATCGCGCTTTAAATTTCGCTTGTTGTTCAGGCGTTAGCAGCTTGTAGATTTGATTCTGCATCTTCATACGTTCAATCGCTTGGGCTTGGCGTTTTTCCTGCTGGGCAGTGATCAAGGCCTTAGCTTGTGCCTCATCGAAGTTTGCAGCAGTGATTAGGGCATGCATTTCGGTACGGAGTGCTAAACGTTCTTCCTTAGTTGGTCTGTCATCGCTGCGGGCGGCGCGGTGCTCGGCAAACAATTTCTTAATGTCGGCCTTTTGTGCATCGGTTAAATCCAAACCTTCGAACATTCTGTGCATACCGTCATGGCCCATACGGTCGCCGTGTTTATGGAACTCACCACGCGGATGATCGCAGCCTTGGCCTGGTTCGGCGCTGACTGTCGTCGCAAATACTGCTGAGCTTGCTAAGATGGCAAATAGGCCAGCTTTTAAAGGAGATAGTGTTTTCATCATGTTAACCTCAATAGTTCAACTTATGTTGTATACAGTGACGACCCTTTTAAAAGCCGAATCACTTTCGACGATCACAGTCTAAAGCCTCATATGTAAGTGAGGGCGTGACCTGAGTAAATCAGTGTAAATTTGCGATAAGAACTATACCCAAACAATCTTAAGATATTGAAATTCGTATATTGAGATAGCTTAGGCATACAGATTCTCTATTCTTTACTTTGGCTTACATTGCTACACAGCAATTGACATCAAAAGAGGTATACTCAGGCAAAATGCTAAAAGCGTCTGCGGTTTAGTGCACAGCTTTGCGTCTTTCGCACCCGTTCACCCAGATTAAGGAACACTATGAGTCGGATATTATTAATCGATGATGATCTTGGTTTATCAGAACTTCTCGGACAATTACTCGAACTCGAAGGGTTTAAACTCACGCTGGCCTACGATGGCAAGCAAGGCCTAGATCTGGCCCTGGCGGGTGATTACGATCTGATCTTGCTCGATGTGATGTTACCTAAGCTAAACGGCTTTGAAGTGCTGCGCGCCCTGCGTCAACACAAACAAACGCCAGTGCTGATGCTGACCGCCAGAGGGGATGAAATTGACCGTGTGGTTGGCCTTGAGATCGGTGCCGATGACTATTTGCCTAAACCTTTTAACGACAGAGAACTGATCGCCCGCATTCGCGCCATCATTCGCCGCTCACACTTAACTGCCCAAGAAATCCATGCCACTCCGGCGCAGGAGTTTGGTGATTTACGTTTAGATCCCTCTCGCCAAGAGGCCTATTGCAATGAGCAGCTTATTATCCTTACGGGAACTGAGTTTACCCTGCTGCACACACTGGCTCTCCATGCGGGCGAGTTAATGAATAAAGAAGAGCTCAATGAAATCGTACTCGGCAAAAAATTGATGCCCTTCGACCGCAGTCTGGATATGCACCTTTCGAATCTACGCAAAAAACTCCCCGAGCGTAGCGATGGCAGACCTAGGGTGAAAACTATCCGTGGCAAAGGCTATATCTGGTTACCATAACGGCGGGAATAACTGTGCCTAATCGTTTATTTATCAAATTACTGCTCGGATTTTGGATCTGTAGCTCGCTCATTATCGCATTAGTCGGCTTGCTACCTTTGCTGCAGCAAAATCACGACCGCGCGCCTATTCCGCCCCATATGCAAAAAATGCTCGCGACCGTAGCCCAGCGAATTCAAGCCAACCCTGAACTGATAAAGTCCGATTTTATGCGCCGCTGGGAAAGACACAGGGATATGGAGGGCAAACCCCTTAGACTCTATCTGGCCAACAGCCAAGGCCAAGTGATTAACACCACTCGAGTGAGCCGTGGTGTACGCAGTTTTATGCTGATGGCCGATGAGGAAAAACAGCCTATTAGTCACCAGTTTAAGGATGAATTGGTCTTCGGCCCTCACCAATTTACTCTTCAGGGTGAAACCTATTACCTCTACGGTCGCCTGCCCGATATTCACCCTCGCCCCTGGTTCTTCTTCTTTATTGAAAACAAGCTGCTGACCCTGAGCTTAGCCATAGTGCTCTCGGGATTACTGTGCGCCATTCTCGCATGGCATTTAGGTAAGCCATTAAGCTCACTAAAGAAAAGTGCCGATGCCCTCGCCGAAGGCGACCTCAGTAACCGTGTCGATAAGGCAACCACTCAACGTAACGATGAAATCGGTCAACTCGCCACCGCGTTTAATAGCATGGCGGACTCGATTGAAGCTATGGTGAAGAATCAGCAACGTTTGATGGGGGATATTTCCCACGAACTGCGCACCCCACTGACCCGTCTACAATTGTCACTGGCATTGGCCCGCAAAAAAGGCCAACAGACCACTGAAACCGACCGTATCGCCTACGAGGCCGAGCAATTAGAAAAATTGATCGCAGAGCTGCTGGAGTTATCGCGGGTCAAACTCAGCACCAATGAAACTAAAGTGCGCCTCGGATTAGCCGAGTCCCTCAGCCAAGTGCTAGATGACGCCGAGTTTGAGGCCGATCAACAGGGTAAAAAGATCACAATCGATATCGATGAAGCCATCGAGCTCAGCCATTATCCTAAATCCCTGTCCCGTGCGATAGAAAACCTACTGCGCAACGCCATTCGTTATGCCCAGAGCGATATTCATCTGCGCGCGAGCCAAGCCAACGGTCAAGTACAGATCACCATTAAAGACGATGGCCCAGGGATAGACCCTGCTGAGCTTGAGGCGATTTTCAAACCCTTCTATCGCCCCGATTCGGCAAGGCAGCGAGAAAGCGGTGGCTGGGGTCTAGGACTCGCCATTACCGAAGCCGCCATTAGCGCCCATAAAGGTAAAATCAGGGCCGAGAATCGCCAGCCCCACGGCCTCGAAGTCAATATCAGTTTGCCAACCTAAAAACATAAGCCCCGCAAACTCAGTTTGCGGGGCTTATATCATCAACAGTCAACTGCCGTTAATCCTTAATCCCTAGCTGTTTTAACTTGCGATACAAGGCATTACGGCTAATCCCCAAACGCTTGGCGCATTGGCTCACATTGCCATCGCAGGCACGGTAAGCCTGCAACACATTCAAATTAATGGTTCCGTGGAGCGAGTCGATGGTGATGGAGCTAGACTCAACCAGCTCGTGCGGATGCGCCGTAGCTTCTGCTTCGACAACTTCAGTTAAAGTTTGGGGCTCACACGCCAGATTCATTAGCTTTTGAGCAAGGTAATCGGGGAGATGATCTATCTCGAGTACAGCCTCACCTTCGGCCATCAAACAAGCCACCTGCATTAGGTTATCCAGCTCCCTTAGGTTGCCGGGCCAATCGTAACGCATTAGCTGCGCCAACAACTCAGTACACAAGGTTTGCACGCTGCTGCGGTGACGGCGGTGCAACTTATGGATGATGCGCTCAATATCCTGCCGCTCACGCAGCGCAGGCAGCCGCACCTGCAATCCATTCAGGCGATAAAACAAATCCTGACGGAACAATCCCTGTGCCACCAGCGACTCTAAATCCATATGTGTAGCGGCGATGATCTGAATATCGACCTTAAAGCTTTGATTACTGCCGACGGGAACCACCTCGCGCTCCTGCAATACCCGGAGTAAACGGCTCTGCGCCGCCAGTGGCATCTCGCCAATTTCATCGAGGAACAAAAATCCGCCGTGTGCCTGGCGGATCTTACCGATAAAACCAGTTCGATTGGCGCCAGTAAAAGCCCCCGCCTGATAACCAAATAACTCAGACTCAACTAACTCAGCAGGCAAGGCGGCGCAGTTCACCGCCACCAAGGGCTGCGCGCGGCGGGTACTCTGGGCGTGGAGCTTTTTCACAAATTGCTCCTTACCGACACCCGTTTCACCAAGCACAAGTAGGGGGATCTGCTTAGTAATCACCTTATTCGCCTGCTGCCAGGCACGCTCAAGTAATGGGTCGCGAAACCTGACGCCTAATTGGTTCAAGGGTTTATCTTGAAGGGTTCTGGTACTTTTCGTCTGTGTCAGTGCCAATGCCTGAGTCTGCACATGCAGCGCCGAATCGCGGTGAAAGCCCCCCGCTCGCGCCCAATTGTCGCCGAGGTGTTGCTCTAAACTGTCACCCAACTTGGCTTGGCTCAGCAGTTGTTTAGCCATGGGGTTGCAAGCCACGATCCGCCCATCACTGCTAGCGATAACTATGCCTTGCCAACCGGAATTTAATAGACTCGCCTGCGCCGCGAAATCGATTCGATAATGACTATCGGGCAGATGACACAGCAGCGCCGTTTCGACCTGCTGCGCCAGACTCGACACTAGCATCAAGGTTTGCTGCGAATGCCGTTGCTGCTCACTGGTAATATCGAGCACTCCGAGCATCTCACCTTGGTGCGAAAAAATCGGGCAAGCGGTGCAACTCATAAAACGGTTTTGGCGGATAAAATGCTGCTCGCCGACCACTGACACCGCCTGCTTGGCCGTGAGCGCCGTGCCTATTGCATTGGTGCCCTTATACTTTTCGAGCCAGTTGACCCCAATATCGAGCGCCACATCAGCCAGCTTGCTGGAATAGCGGCTCACGCCCCAATGTTTAAGCACATAACCATCGGCATCGGAGAGCAATAATCGACTATTGGAGTGCGCCATCAGTTGATTAAATAGCGGCAAGGCATGGGATTGTACTAATTCGATGAGCTGCTGATATTGTTCATGTTTATGTTTGAGCTCCGAACGCGTGAGCCGAAGATCCTCACCGGCACGAAACTCTGACAAGCCAGCACCTAAGCTGCGCTGCCATGAATCAGTTAACCATGCCTGTGTGGTTGGAAAATGCGGTTTTACTGTCATAGCCAAGCTCCCCGAGCGCTGCTCCATTTCGGCACACTCACGGTGTGTCGTTGGATGACAAAATGACCACAGGGCACCTTTCCTTCCGTGAGTGCCCCTATTATTTTGGATCTGCAAAATTAGCTTTTCATCATACTGTTAGCTCAACAAGTGTACAACTCCTGCCAGTTTGGCACTGTCCTTGCGATGTCTGTTTATACGCAGCGCTCAAGTGTTGCGTAAGAGAACAGCAACTTAATCAATAGCTTTGTCAGTCAACTCGATTGGCAAAGGATAAAAATAACAACAGTGCTTAAACCCATTTCAACAAGACCCATTGCTGAGACGCTGCACAATTTGCGTTTTCGGTAATCACAGAAGGAAAACACTATGATCTATGCTCAACCCGGAACCGCTGGTGCCATCGTTAACTTTAAAGAAAAATACGCCAACTTTATCGGTGGCAAATGGGTCGCCCCAGTCAACGGCGAATACTTCGATAATCGCTCCCCCGTCAATGGTCAAAACTTCTGTAAAATTCCCCGCTCCGACTACCGCGATATCGAACTGGCGCTCGATGCTGCCCACGCCGCTAAAGATGCTTGGGGCAAAACCTCAGTCACCGAGCGTGCGAATTTACTGCTGCGTATCGCCGATCGCGTTGAGCAAAATCTTGAATACTTAGCCGTTGCCGAAACCTGGGAAAACGGTAAAGCGGTGCGTGAAACCCTCAACGCCGACTTACCTCTGTTTGTCGACCATTTCCGTTACTTCGCTGGCTGCATTCGAGCCCAGGAAGGTAGCGCCGCCGATATCGATGGCAACACCGTCAGCTACCACTTCCCAGAGCCATTGGGTGTCGTCGGGCAAATCATTCCGTGGAACTTCCCACTGTTGATGGCGGCATGGAAAATCGCCCCCGCACTCGCCGCGGGCAACTGCGTGGTACTCAAACCCGCCGAGCAAACGCCCGTATCTATCCTTGTGCTGCTTGAACTGATTGAAGATCTGCTGCCGCCCGGCATCCTCAACGTCGTCAACGGTTTTGGCGCCGAAGCGGGTCAAGCCCTCGCCACCAGCAAACGCATCGCTAAACTGGCCTTTACTGGCTCCACCGAAGTCGGTTACCACATCTTAAAATGTGCCGCCGAATCGCTGATCCCATCGACAGTCGAACTCGGCGGTAAATCGCCTAACCTGTATTTCGCCGATGTGATGGACCACGAAGACGAGTATTTAGATAAAGCCGTCGAAGGCATGTTGTTAGCCTTCTTCAACCAAGGTGAAGTCTGTACTTGCCCATCAAGGGTGCTGATCCAAGAGTCGATTTACGATCGCTTTATCGAAAAAGTGCTCGCCCGTGCGCAAACCATCAAGCAAGGCAACCCGCTGGATACCGCCACCCAAGTGGGCGCACAGGCCTCCCAAGAACAGTTCGATAAGATCTTAAGCTATCTCGCGATTGGTAAAGATGAAGGCGCGCAGGTGCTCTTAGGCGGCTCGCTCTGCCAGCTCGAAGGCGAGCAAAGCAAAGGCTATTACATCAGCCCAACGATCATGAAAGGCCATAATAAGATGCGGATTTTCCAAGAGGAAATCTTCGGTCCGGTTATTTCGGTCACCACCTTCAAGGATGAGGCCGAAGCCTTGGCAATTGCCAACGATACCGAATACGGCCTTGGTGCGGGTGTATGGACTCGGGACATGAACCGCGCCCAGCGTCTAGGTCGCGGCATTCAAGCGGGTCGCGTTTGGATTAACTGCTACCACGCCTATCCGGCCCACGCGGCCTTTGGCGGTTATAAGAAGTCGGGCATCGGCCGTGAAACCCACAAGATGATGCTCAATCACTATCAAAACACCAAAAACCTATTGGTGAGTTACGATATCAATCCGCTCGGGTTCTTCTAACCGAGCTGAAACCTTACCTTGATAACAAGAAAGGGCCATTGGCCCTTTCTTTATTTTTATCGAGTTGAACTATAAGAACATACCGCCAGAAGCCTCGATACGTTGTGCGTTTATCCACGCCGCAGCGGGTGACAACAAGACACTGATTGCACCGCCAATATCCTCGGGTAATCCCACCCGTCCCAACGCCGTTTGCTGCGCTAAAAACTCATTCATCTGTCGGTTATCCCGAACGGCACCGCCACCAAAATCCGTTTCGATTGCACCGGGAGCCAGCACATTAACGCGAATGCCGCGTGGACCAAGCTCTTTCGCCCAGTATTTGGTCATGGTTTCGACCGCGCCTTTCATGGTGGCGTAGGCACCAAATCCCGGAACAGCAAAGCGCGTTAACCCCGTAGAGACATTGATGATACTGCCATTATCGGCAAGCAGAGGCAGCAATGCCTGAGTTAAGAAGAAAGGCCCTTTGACATGGATATTCATCAAGGTATCGAACTGCTCCATACTGGTTTCAGCCATGGGCACATGAATACCAATCCCAGCATTATTAACTAGATAGTTAAAACTATCCCGTTGCCAAGTCTGTTCGAGTGCGGTTTTAACGCGTTGAGAAAAATCGCTAAAGGACTGGCTATCACCCACATCTAACGGTAACGCAACAGCCTTGCGTCCGTGCCATTCAATTTCCGCAACCACCTCGGCGGCCGCTGCAGCATTACTTTGGTAAGTTAGAATAATATCAACACCTTGTGCAGCTAAGGTCAGGGCCGCATTTTTACCTAAGCCACGGCTTGCACCGGTGATCAGCGCGATGGGAGTTGTGTTCATTGTGTATCCTCTTCATTCATCTATGTTAATGCCGCCGCACAGCATGGCGATTCCACTGCACACAGCTTATTACTTGCACAAAGAGGGATAAACACACTATAAATGGCAAGACTGTTAGCTATTAGAGAACAATTGCGATGCAAGATAGACTACAAGCCATGCAAATTTTTATGCGGGTGGCTGAATTAGAGAGTTTTACTCAAGCCAGTATCAGCCTAGGTCTGTCGAAAACCCATGTGTCGAATGTGGTAGCTCAGTTCGAAACCGCGTTAGGCGCACGTTTACTACAACGAACCACTCGCACGGTGCGTCTCACTCAAGATGGCATAAGTTGTTATGAGCGCTGTAAAAACTTGCTCACCGACTATCAAGAACTAGAAAGCCTTTTCCAGCTGCAGGCGGCGCAAGTTTCCGGTCGCTTAAGAGTCGATATGTCCACGGGGATTGCGCGTAACTTAGTGCTTCCCCATCTTCCTGACTTTATTGAGCAATATCCCCAAATTGAGTTGGAGCTGAGCAGTACCGACCGCAAGGTCGATATCGTCGCCGAAGGTTTTGACTGCGTGATCCGCGTAGGCAGCGTGCAGCAAGAAGGCGTTATCGCTAAAAAAATTGGCCACTTTAAGATGCTGAACTGCGCTAGCCCAAGCTACATCGCAAACTACGGCAAACCATCGAGTTTAGAAGATCTTAGCCAAGGGCATAAGCTCATCCACTACGTTGGCCAGTTGGGCGGTAGCGATTCAGGATTTGAGTATCTAAGCCAAGATAATCACGAACTATGCGCCCTAGCCTTACCTAAGCTAATCACTGTCAATAATGCCGATGCCTACAGCGCGGCCTGTCTGGCTGGTTTAGGGATTATTCAAGCGCCGAATATTGGGGTGGCAAAATATCTCCAAACTGGCGAACTGATAGAGATCTTGCCAGATTACCCAGCGCCCTCAATGCCAGTGAGCTTGCTCTATCCCCATAGACGCCATCTTTCTAAACGCCTTCAGGTATTTATGGCTTGGTTAACCGAGTTGCTGACGCCTTTTTTAGTATCGCGTTAACGGCCAGCCTCGATATTCGCTAACCGCTGCGACAATTCTGCCAACGAGCTTGCCGTGCGGGGATCGCTCTCAGGCTCGACCACGGGGTTAAATTCGAGACGTGGTCCGCCGAACCTACCTAAACGGCTTGGCAGAATATGCAAATCCCAGACTAACTGATCGTAGTAATGCAGCCGCAGGCCATTATCCGCAACTGGCCAATGGGCATAGAGTAAAAACGAATGATAGCTCTGCGAGAGGCTGCGACTCGCCACTAATTTAAAGGATGCATCGAGCAGGCTGCACTCGGTCGATTCTTCAAAGGGGCAATCGTAGGAGGTCAGCAGTAAATAGCCTTGGGTGCCATTGGGCAAAGTGCAGCAGTACTGGGCCTCAAGCTGCCTTCCCGCAATCTTAGCGCCAGTAGCTTGTTGATTGAAATACAAAGGCTGAGTGAGCGCCTCGGTATCGGACACTCGCAGTGTGAAGGCTGTTATCGGCTGCATGTTGTATCCTCCCTGTGCCTTGAAATCGCTAATTTCGCTTCCAATACAAGCCCATCAATATCAGGTATCCCACAAAATACGCTAGCAAGTCGAGTGGGTCGAAATGGCTACCAATCACGATTCGCGCCAAGCGATTGCCGCCCAGCCCCAGCTTGTCCACTAAGCCCCAATACTGACCAAATTCGATACCGAAGGCAAACAGCAGCACAGCCAGTGCCAACCATGGCGTGTGCCAAAACCGATTGATTGACTCCCCTTTTGCATTCACCACGGGCACTAGTGTTCGCGCCATGCAAAACAACAGGATCACCACTAACACGTCACCGACAAAACCGCGTATAAACCCCGGAGGCGCAAAACGCGCGATCAACACTTCGATGATAAACAGCAACACCGCATAAATTAAAAAAGATTTTCGATCGGGCCGACGGCTAAAAAGATGGACTGGCATAAACGGTTAATCCCTTACATCTCGAAGATGAAGCGGAAAAATCTAGCTGAATACCAATATCTTAACAAGCTTAGTTCGATGGATTTCTCACTTATTTACTCAGTTCGCTCATCAGAACACCAGACAAGTTCACTCCGCAAAATTTAAGCGCCGTTTAAGTTTGGCTTTAGTAGCCTGCAAGTACACCACCTAAGGAGCAACAGATCATGTCCTCAAATATGCAGCAAAACATCAAAGTCTGGGATCCCTTGATCCGTATCTTTCACTGGTCATTGGTGGGCTTTTTTACCTTAGCCTACCTCACCGAAGGTGAAGACGAATGGATGAATATTCACAGTTACGCTGGCTACAGCATCTTAACCCTGCTGGTATTTCGCCTGTTATGGGGCGTGATTGGCACTCACCATGCGCGTTTTATCAACTTTGTTACCCGTCCGAGTATCGCATGGGCTTACCTGAAGGAACTCTTCACGGGCAAGGCTAAGAATTACATCGGCCACAATCCCGCAGGCGCACTCATGATAGTCGCCCTGCTCCTCAGTATAGGGTTCACGGGCTTCTCTGGCATGGCACTTTATGCCACCGATGGCCAAGGTCCACTGGCCACAAGCTTTTTCGCCACTTGGCCCGAGGGAACACTGAAGGAAGTGCATGAGTTTTTCGCCAACTTCAGCCTGTTTCTTATCGTCACCCATGTCGGCGGCGTGATCGTCAGCAGCCTGCTGCACAAAGAAAACCTCGTCAAAGCCATGCTGACAGGTAAAAAGCAGCGCCCGCTGATCCAACAAGATGAACATCAATAACCACCACAATCCGACCATTCAAAGGAGTTAGAGATGAACAACAACCTGAATAAAAGCCTGATGGGATTGACACTCACTGTGGTACTGCTCAGCAGTGTTAATGCCAGCACCGCCAATACCAAGGTCGCCAGCTTGCCACTCAGCGCCGAGCGAATCGGCTTACAACTGCAACAATATCAAGCACAAGGCGCAGGCCCCTTTAGTGCCGCGGCAGGACAAGCACTGTGGCTACAGCAGAGTGAGGATCGCAGCTGTGCCAGTTGCCACACCGTCAAAGTGACAGACCCAGGTATGCATCAAAACACCCGAAAGCCCATCGAGGCCATGGCGCCGTCGCTCACCAGTAACCGTTTAACCGATGCTGCCAAGATTGAGAAATGGTTTACCCGCAACTGTAACTGGACCTTTAAACGCGAGTGCACGCCTCAAGAAAAAGGCGACGTACTGCTGTGGCTGAGTTTGCAATAACGGCTTTATTAACATCCATTTTAATCAGTAAAACCTAAGGAAATACCATGACTAAACAAGCCCATCCCCTAAGTTGGATTGTCGGAACCACACTCACCGCCCTCGCCCTTGCGATAGGCGCCGTAGGGCTTAGCTTAACCTTTACCAGCACAGGTTATGCCGACGATGGTCGCGAGCTGAATCAAGCCATTCCACAAAATGCAGAGTACTCGGCAGAATGCGGCAGCTGCCATATGGCGTATCCCGCAAATTTACTGCCCGCCGACAAGTGGCAGGCAATTACCAGCAACCTAAGCAACCACTTTGGTGATGACGCCAGTCTGTCGCCTGAAGCAACGGCTAGAATTGAGCAATATCTCGTTCGACATGCTACGCAAAATGGTAAGGTGATGAAAAATAGCAAACCTTTGATTGCCGGAATGGGGCCGCAAAAAATTACCGAGCAGGCATTTTTTATCCGTAAGCACGATGAGATCCCAAGACGCATGGTGCAAGATAACCCTAAGGTCGGCTCATTCAGCCAATGTAGCAATTGCCACAACCTCGCAGAGAAGGGCATATTCGATGAAGATACCGTTAATATTCCTGGCTTTGGCCGCTGGGATGATTAACAGCCCAAGCTGTCTAGCCCATGATGAAGACCTCTCCAACAAAGTGGTCGAATGGGTGAAGGAGGGTAAAGTATTACCCTTCGACACCATAATGCAACGCTATGAGTCGCGCCTTAAGGGACGCCTGCTCGACCTCGAGGTCGAGCAAAAACACGGGCGCATCATCTATGAACTCGAAGTCCTGCGTGACGATGGTATCGTCTATGAGATTAAGATAGATGCCAAAACGGGTGAATGGCTTAAGGAAAAGGTCGACTAATGCGCTTACTCTTGGTTGAAGATGATTCCGACTTAGTGGCTCGCCTCATCCCCGCCCTTAACAAGGCGGGCTACACGGTTGAACATGCCAATAACGGCATCGATGGCGCCTTTCTTGGTGAGGAAGAAGCCTTCGAAGCGGTGATCCTCGATTTAGGCTTGCCCGGTAAGCCGGGCTTAAGCGTACTGAGCCAATGGCGCCAAAAGGGTCTGCTGATGCCAGTGTTAATTCTTACGGCTCGCGATGCTTGGCACGAACGCGTCGATGGCCTTAAGGCCGGCGCCGATGATTATCTCGGCAAACCTTTCCATGTTGAGGAGCTGCTAGCCAGATTAGAAGCGCTGATCCGCCGCCACTTTGGCCGCGCCGATAATCTGCTGCAACATGCAGGCGTCTCCCTCGATGTGGATAAACAAGCGGTGACCAATGCCGAAGGAGAAGTTATCGAGCTCACTAAAATTGAGTATCGCCTGCTGCATTATTTAATGGCCAACCCAACTAAGATTGTGTCCAAATCCGAGTTAAGTGAGCGCATTTACGAAGAGGAACAAATCAAAGACAGCAATGTGATTGAAGTGTACGTCAACCGACTCCGCCAACGCCTTGGCAAAGATTATATCGAGACGCGGCGCGGCCAAGGCTATCGACTCAAGGATGCATAAGCGTGTATTCACTCAAGGCTTATCTCACCCGCAACCTGCTTATCACCCTCACCTGCGCCATGGCGCTATTGCTGTATTTACTATTTCAAGGCATCCAAATCTTAACCCAAGACTTTGTTGCCTCGCGCCTGCAACATGATGCCGATAGCCTGATCTCCGCCCTAGAACCGCAAGCCGACGGCACTTGGTCACTAAGTGCAGACCGACTCCCCAATGTCTATCACAGGGTCAACTCGGGCCACTACTTTGCAATTAACATTGGTGAACAGTTATTACGTTCACGCTCGCTGTTTGATCATGTCGTTTCACTCCCCAGTCTCAAGGTTGGAGAGCAGCAACTGGTTACTCAATACGTGGGACAGGAACACTGGCTGATGTTCAGCCAGACCATAGTGAAAAATGGGCAAACCATTACCCTGTGGGTAACGGAAGACATTAGCTCACTCGAGCAAACCCAACTACGCTTTTTAGGCTTTGCGACGGTTGTGGTGCTACTGACCATTATGATCCTGCTATTTGCGCAGCGTTTGTTGCTCAAGCGCGGCTTTAAATCGCTTGAGCAAATGCCAGACGCTATCAGACAAATGCGACTACATGGGCAAGAAATCGATACCCAGCACACGCCAACAGAGATTAGCCCTTTGATTGAGGAAATCGAGCGCCTAATCAACCAACTGGGGCAAAGGGTACAACGCTCACGCAATGCCTTGGGCAATCTTGCCCACGAAATGAAACGCCCTCTGCAAGGGCTACAATCCTATCTCGATAGCCTAGCGCCAGAGCAAAGATGCGAAGGCAGCAAGGTACTCACGGATCTACACCATATTATTGAGCGAGAGCTTAAGCGCACTAAAATCGTCGGGCTTTCAACCCCTGGGCGATTCACCGTGCTCAATGACGATCTGCCGCCACTTATCCAAGTGATGCAACGCATCTATCCAGAACGTCAAATCCGTTGTCAGTTTGATAAAACACTGGTCATGCCCTTCGATCGGGACGACTTACTGGAACTGCTTGGCAATCTGCTCGACAACGCCTGTAAACATGCGCACCAACACATACAGCTTTATATTAAGCAGGACAATGCCAGTAATCAGGCGTATCAAATTGTGGTCAGCGACGATGGCGAAGGCGTATCCGATAGCGATTTAGCGCTGATTACGGAGCGAGGGATTCGGCTCGATGAGAGTATTCAAGGCCATGGCTTAGGCCTGTCGATTTGCAAAGATATTGTCGAGAGCTATCAGGGAGAACTTAGCTTTACGCATTCAACACTTGGCGGGTTAAAGGTTAGCGTGATATTACCTCAGCCGCATTAAACGCACAGCAGAACGTCTACTGTGCGCAGGGCATTACGACTTGTAAGGCATAGGGCCAAGATAATCTTTCTTACCCACATCCACACCGTTATGGCGCAGAATCGCATAGGCCGTCGTCACATGGAAATATAAGTTCGGGATAGCGTGTTCAATCGCAAACTCATAACCCGTTAAATACTTGCCTTCCCAACGCGGTTGGGAGACATGGATTGTCGCCGCATCGGCAAAATCCGCCTCAGTAAATTGGTTTAAGTACTCGATAACAGAAGCAATACGCGCCTGCAGCTCAGGCAGAGTTGTTTCAGTATCATCATGCTTAGGCACAGTCTCTAAATTCCCTGTCAGACGCGCGACCCCAATCTTAGCGGTATCACAGGCAATCTGGATCTGACGGATCAGATTAAATTGATCGGGTGCTAGGCGGGAATTCAATAATACCGCCATATCCACCTTCTTCAAGTTGGCAAAAATCTCACCCTTCTCCAGAATAAGACTCAAGTTTTTCAGCATTTTGCTAAATTGAACAGCCGTTAAATCATAAAGCATGACATAAACTCCTGTGATAAACGCCACTAGATTGCAGCACTTCAGAATATCTTGGGGCAAAAGAGGCGATTTCAACAAGACAAGATAAAGATTTATTTCATTTTTAGCTAAATCATCAGCGCTAATGGATATAAAACAGGACAGGAAAGTAAATGTTTAAGCAGCCTAAACGAAAAAAGCCTCTGCATTGCTGCAGAGGCTTATCTCTTAATGTTGGCGGAGCGGACGGGACTCGAACCCGCGACCCCCGGCGTGACAGGCCGGTATTCTAACCAACTGAACTACCGCTCCTTTAACTTAACGTTCGCACATTAAGCTAAATTAGGCGCTTGGCGATGACCTACTCTCACATGGGGAGACCCCACACTACCATCGGCGCGATTGCGTTTCACTTCTGAGTTCGGGATGGGATCAGGTGGGACCACAATGCTATTGTCACCA
>NZ_JBKEDJ010000069.1:0-51737 GCF_047975355.1 Shewanella sp.
GCCATGAAGTGGCTAACATCAGCCATGACGGTAAGCAAGATGGCAATAATCTCACTTGGACGGTTGAAATGCCATCTGGCGCTGAAGCGAAGGACATCAGCTTTGAGCTAGTTCCGCGTAAGGCGAGTGTCGATAATCAGTTAAGCCTGACAAACAAGGTCAACAATGCATCGTCAGAAACCTTGACTCAGAGCTACCAGTTTGATGTGGCTGAAGTCGCGCCAGTGGCGAAGGTTGAAGCGCCAACCTCAGTACAAGAAGGTAAGTCGCTATTTATCGATGCCAGTAAATCATCGGATGCGAACAATGACCCACTAACTTACAAGTGGACTCAATTAGGAGGCACCAGCTTTAATTTTGACCCAGCTGCGACCAAGTTAAACTTAGTGGCGCCTACTGTGAATGGTGCGGCGCAAACCGTGTCATTCCAACTGACGGTATCCGATAACCACGGCAATAGCGATTCGAGCTTAGTGTCTGTCTCTATTACCGATACCCCGCCGAAGAAGGATGACGGTGGTGCTTTAGGCTGGTTAAGTTTATTACTGCTGCCATTTGCCTTTGGTCGCCGTAAACAGCGCTAACTTGCTATGAGTAGAATGATTTCACCTTAAGCGTTAGGTGACTCATTAAAGGGCCGAGCAATCGGCCCTTTTTATTGTTTGTGTTAGCGGTTTTTCATTAGAAATTCCACAAAGGCGCGGTCGGCTTGGCTGACGGGGCGCTGCTTTTTCCAGGCGATATGCAGATTTAAAAACACCGGTGGGTCAAAGGGTTTGGCGAGAATGTCATCTTTTGGACTAATGGCCATTTCAAGCACACTGGTGATCCCAAATCCCTGGGAGACAATCTGTTTGATTAAGTTAATTAGGTTGGTCTCAAAGGCGATATTGGGCTTTTTACCCAGTTCCTTGGCTTGGGAGAGGATCCATTCCCGGTGGAAATAGCCGGTTTTAAACATGACTAATTCATGGTCAAAGAAGTCATTGAGGCTGACCGCAGGATGATCGGCGAGCGGGTGCTCGGCGCCCATGGCAATCACCATCTGTTCACGGATCAGCAATTGGCTATCGAAGTCACTCTGTAGATCTTGGGCGGTAATGATGGCGATATCTACTTCTTCCTGCTGCAACATTCGCAGCGCATCACGGGTACCGCCTTCAAACAGTGAGAGCTTTAGCTCGGGATATTGATGGCGAAATGCCATAAGGCGTGAGGGCAGATAGAAAGAGCCCAACATGCCCGGCACGGCAATCCGCACTTCCCCCGAGGTGAGATTCGCCATGGCGCGGATTTGCGCTTCGGCTTGCTTGATTTGTTTTAGGATCAACGTGGCGTGCTGGTGCAGCACTAAGCCTTCGGCGGTGAGCGCGAGGTGCTTGTCATTCTTATTGCTGGTGCGATTAATCAGTGTCACCCCTAGCGACTGCTCGAGCCGCTTAATGCTTTGGCTCAGGGCAGGCTGCGCCATATTGAGCTTTTTGGCCGCGGCGGTAAAACTGCCGGTATTGGCCAGTGCATCTAAATGTTTAAGTTGGCGTATATCCATGATGGTCCGTCTTTTATGCGGGATTGTAATTATGCTTGATGGCACTGTGCTTTAAGGGTTAACAATGCGCCATAACCCAGTACAGTCGTATCTCGCATGGCTCGGCCGATAACAAGACGTATCGCAACTGTTAGCTATAACAAAAATCAATAATTTCAATATAAATTATCTATTATTGTTATGTTATGCCCAGTGCTAATCTTTGTCTATCCTGAGAGTGATGCGTTATCGAGGCCAAAAGTGCAAGCCGTGTTAGACACTATTATCGACAGTAAACAACGTGATACCCGACTAATGTGGGCCCTGTGTGTGGCTTCCGTGGTTGTGTATATCAATCTGTATTTGATGCAGGGCATGTTACCGCTTATCGCCGAACATTTTGCGGTATCGGGCTCACAGGCAACGCTTATTCTCTCGGTCACCAGCTTTTCGCTGGCGTTTTCCCTATTAATTTATGCGGTCGTGTCCGACAGAATTGGCCGCCACACGCCGATTGTGGTGAGTCTCTGGCTACTGGCGCTGTCGAATCTGCTGCTGATTTGGGCTGGGGATTTTAATGCTCTTGTCTACGTGCGCTTTTTACAGGGCGTGCTGTTAGCGGCTGTGCCCGCCATTGCCATGGCCTATTTTAAGGAGCAACTCTCGCCAAGCACTATGCTCAAAGCCGCGGGCATTTATATCATGGCCAACAGTATCGGTGGGATTGTCGGCCGGTTACTCGGCGGGGTGATGTCACAGTTTTTATCTTGGCAAGAGTCCATGTGGTTGCTGTTTTTAGTCACGCTTGCGGGCGTTGCCTTAACCAGTTATTTATTGCCTTCAGGCGCCGATGCGCAGGCGGTATCGGGCGGACAAACCACCTCGCCAACACTGTCAAAACGGGCACGTTTATTACAGGATATTTATGGCTTTAGCCATCATCTAACCGATCCGCAGATGCGTTTAGCCTATGCCATCGGTGGGATCACTTTTATGATGATGGTGAATCAATTTAGCTTTATTCAGCTGCATTTGATGGCCGCACCCTACGAGTGGAGCCGTTTCCAAGCGACCTTGATTTTCCTATGTTATTCCAGTGGTACCGTGGCTTCTTATTTTACCGCCAAGTGGCTGGCAAAATTTGGTCAGCACAAGTTATACCAATGGTCTTGGTGCTTAATGTTACTGGGCAGTTTATTGACCCTGTTCGATACCCCAGTCACGATTAGCCTAGGCTTTTTGATGACGGCCTGTGGCTTCTTCTTAACCCACAGCTGTTGCAATTCTTTTGTGGCAATGCGCGCAAGTCGCGACCGCGCTAAGGCGACTTCGCTGTATCTGTGTTGTTATTACTTAGGCGCAGCGCTGGGCGGGCCTTATCTGATGTTGTTTTGGCATAAAGCCGAGTGGCAGGGGGTAGTGATGGGGTCATTAACACTCCTTGCATTAATTGCCTTATCCATCGCTCGGTTGCGTTATCACCAGACCCAGATGAGCCGTGTCGAGGTATAACATTGGGGCTAATATTAGATAAGAACCTAAATGCAGCCTCCATAGTGTCGGCCATATGAGTCCATATAGTTTTCTTGCGATTATCGTACTCATTCGGCAACTCATTCAAATGAGATGCCGAAACTCAGGAATTATTGTCGACAGAATTTGAGCTGAGTGGCTTGGATTCGGTTGTCTGGGTAAAAAGGGTTAAGCCTAAGTGCACACTGCAATTCGCGGCAAATGAAATCGTTTAAATGATTTATTATCTGCGTCGCCTCATGGTAGGCTTGCTTACTCAAGAGACTGCTTAAGTGGCGATAACCACAGACTGGATTTCATGTCAGTCCATCCAATAGCTCAAGGTAAAACAACCCCATGACCCAAGCCAAATTCGTTGAAGGTTCGATTCTTCGTCATATCCTTGTGATGAGCTCGACCGCCGCCGTGGGGATTTCTGCCTTATTCGTGGTCGATTTACTGGATATTTTCTTCTTAAGCTTACTCGGCGAACATGAACTGGCCGCGGCGGTGGGTTATGCGGGCAGTATTTCGTTTTTTACCACATCGATTGGTATCGGCCTCTCAATTGCGCTCGGCGCCTTAGTTTCCCGCTCAATCGGGGCAAAGGATGTGGATCTAGCCAAACGCCTATTGCTCAATAGTGCGGTGGTGACCACCTTAATCAGCCTCTTCGTGAGCGTGGTGGTGACTAGTTTTATCCCCGAATTAGTGACTTTAGTGGGCGCTAGCGGCCATACCGCCGAACTTGCTGAGAGCTATCTGTACATTCTGGTGCCATCATTGCCTTTTATCTGCTTGGCTATGGCCCTTGGCGGCGCGCTGCGTGCAGTTGGGGATGCCAAGCTGTCGATGATGTCGACCCTCGCGGGTGGCGGCGTTAATGCTGTGCTGGATCCGATTTTTATTTTCCTGTTTGCCATGGGAATTGAAGGCGCAGCACTGGCGTCGGTTCTTGCCCGTATTGCGGTCTTTATCATTGCAGGGCGCGGCGTAGTGGTAAAACATCAGCTGCTGGGTAAGTTTAATTTCGGTTACTTTGTTGCCGATCTGAAACCGATTTTTGCCATTGCAGGACCGGCCATGCTGACGAATATCGCCACGCCTATTGGCAATGCCTTTGTTACCCGAGCCATTGCCGATTTTGGTGATGCTTATGTTGCAGGTTGGGCGGTGCTTGGCAGGTTAGTCCCCGTCACCTTTGGGATGATTTTTGCGTTATCCGGTGCTATTGGGCCGATTGTTGGGCAAAACTTTGGGGCAGGTCGATTCGATCGGGTGCGTGAGAGTTTAACCAAGGCGATTCAATTTTGTACCTTGTATGTGGTGGTGATGTCGCTGCTGCTGTTCTTGCTCAAATCACAGGTGGTGAATCTGTTCGATATGAAGGGCGATAGCGCGGCGCTTATTGAGTTTTTCTGTAGCTATATTGCGGTATTTTTTACCTTTTCTGGCATTTTATTTGTGGCCAATGCTTCGTTTAATAATCTGGGGAAAGCCAAATACTCCACCCTGTTCAACGTGGGTAAAGCCACCTTAGGGACTGTGCCATTCGTGTATTTTGGCGCGCAGTGGGGCGGGGTATACGGTGTGTTAATCGGCCAAGTATTGGGCTCAATTCTTTTTGGGATCATGGGCGTGTGGGTGGCCTACCGATTAGTCGATAAAGTCGCACTGGCAAGTCGTGCGAACGCAGCACAGCCTGTAGTGAGCGATACCGAAGATGCACAGAATAAGTGCCAGCAACTGCTGGCAGGTGACGAGGAAGAAATTGCAAATTATGTTGGCCAGAATCTGCCCTCATCCACGAGTCCCTTTTCATCCTCCCATGTGCAAATGGGACAATTGACCGAAGAGCAAGAGTGTGAGGCGGCCGCTACTGCGGTGGAGTTTGATAAAGCAAAACCCAATACACCTTAAGGCCTCTACATTTATCTTTGTTGGCATAGTCAGTCGTCAAACATAAAGGCCACATTGTATGTGGCCTTTATGTTTGAAACGATTTCGAAAGTTTTGTGGAGATCAAAACTGCATAGCTCGGTTTAGCTAGCAACCTTATCTTCATCACTAGATGCGTCGACACTAATTACTTCGACGACAGCTTCTGGGGTTTCGGCTTCGAGACGCGCGCGCTCCGCTTTCGAAATATAACGTGGCTTTGCCCCCACTTTGGGTTTCTCGATTTTGTTTTGTTTGGCTTTTTCGCGCTTAGCCATTTTCTTAACGATCTTTTGCTTCTTGTTCATAACATCTCTAATTCGGTTTTTGCCTATGCAGGCTGAGTCCAGCGGCTCAATTAAAGCTGGATTCTAACTCAATATTGCCTATCTCTCCATGTTTTGCTGTTACGGTACAGTAGAAGCCGCGTTTAGAGGTAGGTCTAGGTCGTGCTAAAATATGGGATTTTTTACGGTTTATGCTCATTATTAACGCGAAAATTAGCGTGAGTTACAAATTTAACGTATTGAAAGTTATTAAATTTTTAACGTTTTTAAAAGCGGTAAGCGGAGGTCACTTGTTAACTAAGATCACTTTCTTTGAGCGTTTCGAGCAGGATATTTTATCGGGTGCTAAGACCATTACCTTAAGGGATGAGGCGGAATCCCATGTGTTTGCCGGGCAAATTTTGCCGGTATCGACCTTTGAAGCCGACCGTTGGTTTTGTGATATCAAGGTCATTGATGTTGTGCCTGTGTTGTTTTCTACACTGACAGAACTACATGCTGCCCAAGAGAATATGACGCTGCCGGACCTTCGCCGAGTGATCCATGAAATTTACCCTAGCCTTGAGCAGTTATTTCAAATTCGCTTTTGTGTGGTGAATACTGCTGCAAATCCAATCGACTAACACTATTTATAAAAAATAGGCTGGCTTGTTTTGATGCAAGCCAGCCTTTATTTTTCAAGAGTGCTTCGAACTTATGCAAAAACGATCAATCGATCAAACCGTCCAAGGTAGGAGTTTTTGGGCGATGCGGTTCGATTCACCTAGGCGTACCGCGGCGCGATAACGCATTCTGTAGAGCAGTTGGTAACATAAAGGCACCAAATACAGACTCGTCAACGTTGAGAACGACAAACCTCCGATTATGGCGATGGCCATTGGCGAGTATGGTGGACCACCGCCGCCGATTTGGGTATCGCCCATCGCCAGTGGTACTAGGCCAAGCACAGTGGTGCCCACCGTCATCAACACTGGGCGCAAACGAGTAATACAGACTTCGCGTATTGTATCCGACAGCTTATCGAGCTCTGGCGTCATTTGGTTGATTTGATCGACCAAGACGATGCCGTTATTCACCACAATCCCCATTAAAATCAAGATCCCTATCATGGCCATGACCGACATAGGTGTGCCCGTGAGCAGCAATGCCCAAAAGACGCCGGTGATCGAGAACAGAATCGAGGTGATAATCGCCGTCGGTAATAGCAAGGATTCAAACAGCGCCGCCATTACGATGTAAATCATGGCGATAGCAAGCAGCATATTGATAGCCATCACGCTCTGATCTTCATCTTGACGCTCAAACCCGCCCCGTAGCGAGTAGTTATAGCCATTCGGGAAGCGCACGTTTTCCATCACTTGTTTGATCTTCGTTTGCGCTTCCTCTGTGGTGAGATTATCTAAGTTCGCCCCGATAGAAAGCGAGGTTTGGCGATTGTAGTGCTTGATGGTATCGAACCTGGGTTGGATCTCGATACTGGCAAGGTTATCAAGGGTATACAGGCGTTGGTCGATACGTACGATCGGCAGTTGTTTTAGCTTCTCGAGGGATTTTTGCCATTCCTTTTCATAGGCCATTTCGATACGTAGTTCCCCATTGGGATCGTGTCTAAATGAGCGCAGCGGTGAACCGCGTAGTGCCATTGAGATGCTAGAGGCCACTTCGTTGAGTTTTAAATCCAGTCTTGCCGCCATCTGCCGATTAATGCGGATCACCACTTCCTGCTGCGCGCCGTTTACTTCGGAGCGAACATCCACCAAGCCTTTGATATTGGAGAGCAGGGGTAACACTTGCTCACTCAAATGGATAAGCTCTGAGGTGGAGCGTCCTGTCAGGGTGACGCGTACGCCCGAGTTATCGTCACCCCAGCCAAACTGAGGTTTAGCAATGGAGAATTTAGGAAAACCGCTGCGGATTTTCTTCTTTAATTCATCTAATGGCATTGGCAGGTCTTTTTTCAGCAAAATCACCGATGAGGCATCGTCGGGCGCATAGTAGCTATACACTGAGTCGATATGGAATTCCTCTTTATTATTATAAAGATACTCTTCCATCTGGTTCACCATTGCCTCAGTCACATTAAGATGATGGCGACCCTCCACTTGGTAGTTAACGTAAATACGCTCCTTACTTTGGCTGTCCTCCTGATCCTGCTTGACCATAGACAGTGGCAGGGCGGTTGAGGCAAGAATTGCTACCGAAATTAGCCCCGAACGCCAAGGTCTAACGAGCACCCAGTTGAGGCTGCGATTGTAGAAGTTTTGCAACTTACCGGGGGCTTTTTCTGATTCGATATCAAAGTGGAACTTGGTTAACATCAATGGGATTAATGTTTTAGCTACTAAAAGAGAGGCTGCCAGCGAAATACAAATCGCAATCGCCACATGCTCAAGGAAGATGGTTAACTCGACTTTTACCCCAAAGATATTAGGTAAAAACACGATAGCAGTGGTCATAGTGCCTGCAAGAACAGCAAGACTCACCTTATCGACCCCAGTCATGACCGCGTTTTCATTGTCCAGAACGCTCGCCTTGGCCGAGTTAGCTTGCTTCTCCTGAAGCACACTCTCGGTCACCACGACCGCATTATCGATAAGCATACCGACCGCCAATAACAGTCCCATCATGGAGAGAATGTTTAAGCTGTAACCCAGCAGATACATGGCGGCCAGTGTCATACCTATCGAGATTGGCACTGATGACACCACAATCAAGGTCATCTTGAAGTTTCTCAGGAATAAATACAGCACGATGAAGGACAGCAAGGCGCCGATTAATCCCGACAGCAGCAGATCCGAGAGGGAGGATTTTACGCCAGAGGCTTGATCTTCCATGATAAACAAGCGAATACCTTGGAATTGTTGATCTTGCTTGGCAAGCTCAATCACCTTTAACACTCGGTCAGATACTTCTACTAAGTTGGCGCCGGATTCTTTAAACACATCCAGACCTACGGCGTAATGCTTATCTAAATGACGGCCTTCGACCCGTTCAGGTAGCGCAAATTGCACATCGGCAACGTCACCTAAGGTGAGTCCTGGCAATAGCACTAGGGCTTTAATGTCTTCTAGATTGCGAAACTCGCCCTTAGGTGACACCTGATAAACCAGATTACTTTCCCGCAAAGTGCCAGCGCTCAACACAAAGTTTTCGCGGCCGAGACGTGTCTGTAACTCGGTTGCCGAATAGCCACTGGCGGCGAGACGGTTGGCATTGATCCTGACCTCAATCTGTTTTTGCTCAACCCCATAGAGATTGACCTTAGACACCCCCTCGACCCGCTCTAACGGGCGTTTGAGCTGTTTATCAAGCAAGTCGAATGCGCCAGAGAGCTCGCGATCGCTCGAAATCCGTATGGTCAATACTGGCATATCGGCGGTGGAGAATTGGCGGATAAATACCCGCTCAACATCCTTGGGCAATAAATGCCGCACCGCATCGATCTTTTCCCGTGCTTCCAAGCTTTTAGTGGCGACGTTTTCGCCCCATTTCATATTGATTTCGATTTCCGAACCCTCTTGGGAGGATTCGGATTCCAGCTCATCAATACCGCCCATAGTGGCGAGGGACTCTTCGAGCACCTTAGTGATATCGCGTTCGACTTCCGCTGGCGTTGAGCCTTTGTAAGGCACTTGCACCACAATTTGTGGAATATCGATGCCGGGGAACATTTCGAGTGGCAATAGGCGACTAGAAGCCAAACCAAACAGCAAGATAGCAAAGAAAAACATGCTGGTGGTGACAGGGCGTTTTATCGCTAAACGGGTGAGGTTCATAGGCGAGCCTCCGTGGTTTCTGCCGTGTTGTCTTGCTCTGCGGCGGTATGCGTAAACTCTTTACGGTCAAAGAGGGCATAGAGCACTGGGATAACAATCAGGGTCAACAGGGTCGAGAGGCTCAGACCAAAGATCACGGTAATCGCCATCGGTGCGCGGACTTCTGAGCCATCACCTAAACCTAACGCCATCGGCAGCAAACCTAATGTGGTGGTTAGGGTGGTCATCATAATTGGGCGCAGACGTGATTTGGCCGCGACCTTAATGGCCTCGAGCTTGTTCACACCTTCGGCTCGCAGCTGATTAATCCTATCCACGAGTACGATGGCGTTGTTGACCACAATCCCCGCGAGCATGATCAGGCCGATAAATACCACCACACTCAAATGGGTTTGGGTGATATAGAGTCCTAGTACGCTACCTGCCAGCGCCATCGGCACGGCGAATAAGATCAGCAGCGGATGCAGCAGCGATTCGAACTGGCTCGCCATCACTAAGTAGACAAGGAAAATCGCCAGGATCAGCGCAATTTTCAGTGATTGGAATGAATGCTCCATTTCCTCATTTTGCCCACCAAAGCGTGCTTGAACCGAGGCTGGCAACACTTGTGCAGACAAAATTTGCTGCGCTTCGGCCACCGCATCACTTAAGTCGCCATAGGCAAGGTTAGCCGACACTAAGGCCACGCGTTGTTGGCTGATGCGGTTAATTGCCGATGGGCCTAATTGCAATGACACTTCGGCCACGGCGCTCAAGGCAATCGGTTGTGGACTGTTCGGGTTGATGATCAACGCATCTATATCACTGATTTGATCCCGCTCATCCAGTTCGCTACGCACTAAAATATCAATCTTGCGGTCGCGTACAGTGTATTGGCTGGCCACCGTGCCGCCGACGCGCTGGGCAATGCGATTGGCGACCGTGGGCGCATCCATCCCTAAGGCGGCTAAGCGAGCATGGTCGAAGCGAATGCTGAGCTCTGGCTGGCCATCACGCAGACTAGTATTCACATCGGCAAAGCGATCGGAGGCGGAAAGCGCCTTAACCAGATTATCGGCACTGCGCTTAAGCAAGTGTAAATCGTAACCTGTGAGCTCAATCTCCAATGGGGTTTTAAAGCTAAAGAGTTCAGGTTGCTCGATTTTAGCTTCCAGCTCAGGGATGCGGCGCGCGGTGTCACGCAGCACTTGTGTCACCTGATGGTAAGCCGTGTGATCGCTCAGTACGACCTGTAAACGCCCCCAGTTTTCGCCGCCACGGGCGGTATCAGAGGTCATTAGGCCGCCGCTGCCCGCTTGGCTGTAGGCATGTTTGACTTCCGGCCTGTCTTTAATCGACATCGCGAGTTGTTGCAGCACTTTATCGGTTTCACCGACCGCTGTGCCAGGAGGCAGCAGGATCTCCACATAAAACTCCCCTTGATTCATCGGTGGGATGAGTTCCATGCCAAGACGGGGGAGCAGGCTAATACAGGCGCCAGTGATCCCAATGGTCAGCAACAAGGTGGCGACTTGTTTACGCAGCGCCATCGCCAGCAGTTTGTGATAAACCGACTCGATAGCGTGGTAAACAAAGTTAAAACCACTGCTCAGCGGACGCATCACTAACCCAAGCAGCCAAGAGAAGAAGCGACCAATGACTAACGCTAATGTCAGCAATGCACTCGGTAAGTAGCTAAAAAGAAACACAATCGGGAAGGAAAATACCGTCGCGCTGTAGTGTTTTAACTTACCGATCTTAGTAGCGGGTTTCTCCTTCGGGGTTTTCTTGATGAGTTCAGGCAGTGCTGTAAAGCCTTCGCGGGAGGCGAGCATCGGAATCGAAGTTAATGCCACTAGGAGTGATGCGAGCAGGGCAAAGGTCACTGTGAGGGCTTGGTCCGAGAACAGGGCACCGGCAATACCATCGACAAAAACCAAGGGGACAAATACCGCGAGTGTGGTTAGGGTGGAGGCGAAAATCGCGCCCGCCACTTCTTTGGTCCCAGTGACTGCCGCATCTAACTTGTTCATGCCTTCGCTACGGCAGCGGTCGATGTTTTCCAGCACCACAATGGCGTTGTCGACCAAGAGACCGATGGCGAGCGCAATACCGCCTAATGACATGATGTTTAAGCTGATATCGGCAAAGTACATCATGTTAAAGGTGGCAATCACCGAGAAGGGGATGGAGATAGAGATGATCAGCGTCGGAATAATATTGCGCAGAAACAGGTAAATCACCAGCATAGACAAAATACTGCCCATCAGCGCAGATGAGGTGACTTCGCTAACGGCACTCTCAATAAACTCAGATTGATCGTAAATCACTTCCAGTTTGTTTTGCTTTGGATCTTGGTTGATTTTGACTAGCTCATCGCGCAGTTTTTTGGCCACAGCTACTGTGTTGGCATCGCCTTCCTTATAAATAGCCAGTTCAATCGACTCTTGGCTGCCGATACGGGTGATATCGCTGCGTTCTTTAAAGGCATCGGTAATAGTGGCGACTTCAAATAGACGTACTAAGGTTTGCGCGTCGCGATAGACGATCACTTGTCCCAGTTCTTCCAATGAATTGAATTGGTTAAGGGTACGTACCAGATATTCGCGATCACCTTGGATTACTTTACCCGCAGATAAGTTGATGTTTTCCTCATTGATGCGACGCTTAATGTCGTCGGCATTCAAATTGAGCTGGGATAATTTTTCTTGATTGAGCTGAATATGCACTTCCTGCTCTAAACCACCGGATAAACGCACCGCGGCAACACCAGATAAAGCTTCTAAACGGCGTTTAAGCTCTTCCTCGGCGTAGGTGCGCATCTGCTTGAGTTCGGCCTCAGACGCATTTGGCACCGACAGTGCTAAGCGCATAATAGGGTCAAGGTTGGGGTTAAAGCGCAGCAATAATGGCTTTTTAACATCCAGTGGCAGGGCGATAGTATCGAGTTTTTCACGCACATCGAGGCTTGCCATATCCATAGTGGTGCCCCATTCAAACTCGAGTACCACATCGGACATGCCAGAGCGGGAGATAGAGCTGATCTTACGTAAGCCTTTCACCACACCGACGGCTTCTTCAATCGGTTTTGAGACCAGTTGCTCTACTTCAACCGGCGCCGCACCGTCGTACATGGTCCGAATGGTCAAGGTGGGGTAGCTTAAATCGGGTAGCAGTTTTACTGCCAAACGTGAAAAACCCACCATACCGAATAACATAATGGCCAGCATGAACATCCATACCGTGACTGGCCGTTTAACTGAGGTGCTGATGATTGACATGAAAGACTCCTATCAGTTTTTCGCTGAGGCCAAATCGAGCGGGGTAATGACTTCAACTAAGGATTGGTCTTTCAAATTCTGCTGACCACGGGTAACGACTTGCTCGCCGGGTTTGAGTCCGGAGACCACTTCCACCGAATCACCTTCACGGTAACCAATTTCGACTTCGCGGCGGTTAGCATTGGTGCCGTCAATCACATACAGGGCTTGCTTGTTGTCTTGGTTGATCAGGGCACTGTAGGGCACAGTGATCACATTTTCATGGGTGTCATACTTTAATTCGACCCGTGTGAACATACCGGCTTTTAAATGCGCATCCTGATTAGGCACGGCTAAGGTGACTTTAAAGGTACCGCTTTGTGGGTCGACCACGGGGCTTATCCGCAGTACTTTTGCGTGGATGGCATTTTTGCTCTGTTGATTGCTAAAGACTTGAGCTTCTTGGCCTAAGCGCAGACTGGTTAATTGTTGCTCGGGTAGATGGACAATACCGTGCAGCTCGTCTTGATTGACGATATAGAAGAGGTCGCCAAATTCCTTCGCCATGTTACCCGCCTTCACATAACGCTTGGCGATAATGCCGTTGATGGGGGAGACCACATGGCTTTCTTTGACTTGTAACTCGGCAAGATCGCGTTTGGCGATAGCGGCTTGTAAGTTGTACTCAAGCTTTGCCATCGAATCTGCACTGATAAACTCTTTGTTGCTCATTTTCTTTAAGCGGTTTAACTCTTGCTCGATGATTTTCACTTCGGCTTCGGAGCGGTCGAGATCGTATTGCTGACGTTTAGCATCGATAACCGCGAGGATTTGACCTTTTTGTACCCGGTCACCTTCTTCGACATTAATGGTTTCGATAAGGCCGGCAATGCGGCTAACGACGTTGGCTTCCTGCGGAGCTTCGAGGGTAGCCGTAGTGCTATAAAACGAAGACACATTACCCTGCAGTACGGTAGTGGTTTCGACGGGGATGGCATATTGTTCTTCTTTTTTAGCCACTTCCTCTTCGCCGCATGCCGCTAACATTGACACTAACAGCACGGGTAGGGCGAACTTAGCAATTTTTGACTTTTCCATAAGAGTATTACCTGTTGTCATTTTTGTGATGCCATCTTAAAGCGAAAAACATGCCAAAATTAAAAATACATTAATTTCAGTAGATTAACTTAAGATTATGAGATTGTGGATTAGGCAAACTTACTAAATGTAGCTAAAAAGTTTAAAAAGTGATGAGAAATGCTAAATAAGCTGAAGCGAGGTCATTCGGGATTGTGTGGCTGAGAGTGATAAGAATAGCGAATGGTGGGTATAAAAATCCCAATAAAAAAGCGCCCAGTGGGCGCTTTTAATCGATAAATGCCGATTAGCGTTTATCTTGGCTTACGAAATCACGCGAAGTCTCGCCAGTATATAGCTGACGTGGACGGCTGATCTTGTGACCTGGTTGATCCAACATTTCTTTCCAGTGAGCAATCCAACCCACAGTACGTGCTAATGCAAACAGTACAGTGAACATGCTGGTTGGAATACCAATAGCTTTCATGATGATGCCAGAGTAGAAATCGACGTTTGGATAGAGTTTCTTCGAAATGAAGTATTCGTCTTCCAGTGCTATACGTTCAAGTTCCATGGCCACATCTAATAATGGATCTTGTACTTTCAGCTCTTTTAACACTTCGTGACAGGTTTCACGCATCACTTTGGCACGTGGGTCAAAGTTTTTGTAAACACGGTGTCCGAAGCCCATCAGACGGAATGGGTCGTTCTTGTCTTTCGCACGGGCGATGAATTCAGGAATACGGTCCACTGAACCGATTTCTTCTAACATTTGTAGACAAGCTTCGTTCGCGCCGCCGTGTGCAGGGCCCCATAGAGAAGCAATACCCGCAGCGATACACGCGAATGGATTCGCGCCTGAAGAACCGGCTAAACGTACGGTTGACGTAGACGCGTTTTGTTCGTGATCCGCATGTAGAATGAAGATACGGTCCATAGCACGTTCAACGATTGGGTTTACCTTGTACTCTTCACAAGGCACGGCAAACATCATGCTTAAGAAGTTGCCTGCGTAGCTTAAGTCATTGCGTGGGTAAACGAATGGCTGGCCAGAAGAGTACTTGTAGCACATAGCGGCAATCGTTGGCATTTTGGAGACTAGGCGATAAGCGGCGATTTCGCGGTGGCGAGGATCGTTGACATCGAGTGAGTCTTGATAAAATGCAGACAATGCACCAGTGACACCACATAACATCGCCATAGGATGAGCATCACGACGGAAACCTCTAAAGAAGAAGGCGAGTTGCTCATGAACCATAGTGTGGGTTTTTACTGTGTGTACAAATTCAGCATATTGCTCTTTCGTCGGCAGTTCACCGTAAAGCAGCAGGTAACACAGGTCTAAGTAATCTGAGTCAACGGCGAGTTGCTCGATTGGATAGCCGCGGTGTAACAATATACCTTGATCGCCATCGATATAGGTAATTGCAGATTCACAGGAGGCTGTCGCGAGAAAACCTGGATCAAAAGTGAAGTAACCCTTGCTGCCAAGTTTACTGATATCGATTACGTCAAAACCAGCGGATCCTTGCTTTACTGGCAATTCTATCGAGTCGTTCCCTGGTAATTCTAATTTGGCTTTTAAATCAGCCATACCCCGTTCTCCTTACTTCGTTCTTATCTGTGAGTGCGGCATGTCAAACCGCCATTACTTTACAGCCATTCTAGATCACATTTCAATTTAAATAAGCGTTTAAATTTGTTAGACCATGGTATAAATCTCTTTACTTTCCTTGGTACAGCTGGCACTTAGGTGAAAATATCCTTAAAAAAACAAAATTTGCATTCTGTGATGTTTGTATTTGACATTTCGCGCGAGTATACTTGCCTCCGCCTAATAAGGGCTGCAAACGATGATGTTAAAACACCCTTTGTTTACATGTTAAATAAGTGAGTGTTCAAATAGTTATCTGTTTGTTTAAACTTTGCTTTTGTGTTTACTTTTGCCTTGATTTACCCCTCGGTTTAAAGTTTGTACAAAAGCGGTTCACATAACAAAAAAAATGCTCAATGGAGCTGAGTGAGCAGAACGTGAAAAAGCAAAGACCTGTCCATTTAGATCTGCAGACCATTCGCTTTCCTGCAACAGCGATTGTGTCAATTCTTCACCGTGTATCCGGTGTCATCATGCTGTTCGCTGTTGGCATTCTTATTTGGTTGCTAAATTCATCTTTAGCCTCCGCTGAAAGTTTCGCAGGCGTACAATCTCTGTTTGATAACTTCGTCGTGAAGTTCATCATGTGGGGCATTTTGACTGCACTGGCTTATCACTTATTCGGTGGCCTACGCCACTTAGTAATGGATACCGGTCGTTGGGAAGAGTTGGCTTCGGGCACCGCCTCAGCGAAAGCTGTATTTGTACTGACGGTAGCCTTTTCAATTTTAGCGGGGTTATGGGTATGGTAACCAATGCAGCAAGTTTTGGACGCAGTGGTGTTCATGACTTTATTCTACTACGCGCTAGTGCAGTAATCCTCGCCTGTTATACCATTTTCATGGTTGGCTTTATTGCATGTAGTTCCCCTCTCACCTATGACGTTTGGCACGGCCTGTTTAGCGCTCTGCCAATGAAAGTGTTTACCCTGCTTGCGCTAGTTGCACTGCTTGTTCACGCCTGGATTGGTGTATGGCAAGTATTGACGGATTACGTCAAGTGCACTTCGTTACGCGGTGTTTTACAGTTCACCTTCGTCGTCACCGTCTTTTGTTATCTGGCGGCCGGCATTGTTATTGTGTGGGGTGTCTAAGTGAGTATTCCAGTACGTGAGTTTGATGCTGTTGTGATTGGTGCCGGCGGTGCCGGTATGCGCGCAGCATTACAGATTTCTAAAGAAGGTAAAAGCTGTGCGCTTTTATCAAAAGTTTTCCCAACCCGTTCTCATACCGTATCTGCGCAGGGTGGTATCACAGTTGCGTTAGGTAACGCCCATGAAGACCATTGGGAACAACACATGTACGATACCGTAAAAGGTTCCGACTTTATCGGTGACCAAGACGCTATCGAATTTATGTGTCAAACCGGTCCAGAAGCCATTATTGAACTCGAGCACATGGGTTTACCTTTCTCTCGTTTCGATAACGGTAAGATTTACCAACGTCCTTTCGGTGGTCAATCTAAAAACTTCGGTGGTGAACAAGCGGCGCGTACCGCTGCTGCGGCAGACCGTACGGGTCACGCACTGCTTCACTGCTTATACCAACAGAACGTTAAACACAAAACCCAAGTGTTTTCTGAGTGGTATGCCCTCGATTTAGTGAAAAACCAAGACGGTGCCATCGTAGGTTGTACTGCGATTGAAATCGAAACCGGTGAAATCGTTTACTTCAAAGCCAAAGCCACTGTACTCGCCACTGGCGGCGCAGGTCGTATCTACGCATCAACCACAAACGCACACATCAATACCGGTGACGGTGTTGGTATGGCGATGCGTGCTGGCGTTCAGATGCAAGATATGGAAATGTGGCAATTCCACCCAACCGGTATCGCTGGTGCGGGTGTACTTGTGACTGAAGGTTGTCGTGGTGAAGGCGGTTACCTGCTGAACAAAGACGGTGAGCGTTTCATGGAGCGTTATGCACCAAACGCCAAGGACTTAGCATCTCGTGACGTGGTAGCACGCTCTATGATGACTGAGATCCGTGAAGGCCGTGGTTTAGATGGTCCATTAGGCCCACACTGCTTACTGAAACTCGATCACTTAGGTAAAGAGACCTTAGAAGCCCGTCTACCCGGCGTGTGTGAACTTTCTCGTACCTTCGCGCATATCGATCCGGCCGATGGTCCAATCCCAGTTCTGCCAACCTGCCACTATATGATGGGTGGTCTGCCAACGAAGGTGAGCGGTCAAGTTATTCGTAAGAATGACGACGGCAGCGAGCAAGATGTGGTTGGTTTATTCGCAGTAGGTGAGATTGCCTGTGTATCTGTACACGGTGCTAACCGCTTAGGCGGTAACTCTCTGCTCGACTTAGTGGTCTTTGGCCGTGCTGCGGGTCAACACTTAGGTAAAGCACTCGATGAGACTGCGGATCCAAAAGATGCGACCGATGCGGAAATTCAAGCGACTTTAGCACGCTTAAACCGCTGGGAAAGCAACAAGTCTGGTGAAGATCCAGCGCAAATCCGTAAAGATTTACAACTTTGCATGCAATTAAACTTCTCTGTATTCCGCCGTGGCGATGCAATGGCAGAAGGTTTAGAGCAGTTAAAAGCTATCCGTAAGCGTTTAGAAAATGCCAAGTTGTCTGATAATTCTCGTGAATTCAACACTCAACGTATTGAATGTTTAGAGTTAGACAACCTGATGGCGACGGCAATTGCTACTGCTTATGCTGCTAACTTCCGTACAGAGAGCCGTGGTGCTCACTCACGTGAAGACTATTTAGAGCGTGATGATGATAATTGGTTATGTCACACACTGTTTGACCCAGTGACTGAAACCATGGACCGTCGTGCTGTGAATATGGCGCCTAAGTTACGTGAAGCATTCCCGCCGAAGAAGCGTACCTACTAGGAGTTGCAAAGATGAAATTGGAATTTGCAGTTTATCGTTACAATCCTGATGTAGATACCAAACCTTACATGCAGGATTACAGCCTTGAAGTGGCTGAAGGCTCTGACATGATGGTGCTTGATGCACTGATCAAGTTAAAAGAACAGGACCCAACGTTAGCGTTCCGTCGCTCATGCCGTGAAGGTGTTTGCGGTAGTGACGGTGTGAACATGAACGGTAAAAACGGTCTAGCTTGTATTACGCCAATCTCTACCTTCAAAGGGAAGAAATTGGAAATCCGTCCACTGCCAGGTATGCCAGTCGTGCGTGACTTAGTGGTTGATTTAACTCAGTTCTACAAGCAGTACGAGAAGATCAAGCCGTTCCTCATCAACGATGAGAAGATGCCTGCCCGTGAACATTTACAGTCGCCTGAACAGCGTGCGCATTTAGATGGTCTGTACGAATGTATCATGTGTGCATGTTGTTCTACGGCTTGCCCATCGTTCTGGTGGAATCCTGATAAGTTTATCGGTCCTAGCGGTCTGCTACACGCTTACCGTTTCTTGATCGACAGCCGCGATACAGCGACAGAAGAACGTCTTTCTGAGCTGGACGACGCCTACAGCGTGTTCCGTTGCCACGGCATTATGAACTGCGTTGACGTCTGTCCAAAAGGACTTAATCCGACTAAAGCGATTGGTCACATTAAGTCAATGCTGCTTAAGCGAGCTGTGTAATGCGAGAACCCGAGCTTAAACCAATAATAATATAGCTCTCGAAGAGTCACTTTCTAGGTATAGAAGGTGGCTCTTTTGTGTATGTAATGGAAGACAACGCGCCGTGAAATCTGGATATCTAGGGGCGGCAGAAATTATGCATCGAAGCTAAAAGATTGAGATTGCATATAAAAACTATGGCTAAGCACGTGTATAAAGTTTGAAAGGAATAGCAATGCACCAAGGCATCATGAAAGCCTGGCTCGAATCATCTCACTTAAGTGGTGCAAATTCGACCTACGTAGAAGAGATGTATGAAGCCTATCAAGAAGACCCACAGTCAGTCTCTGACGATTGGCGTGCGGTATTTGATAATCTCCCTCCGGTGAACGGTGCCTCTAAAGATGCGCCTGAAGCGGCTCACTCCAAAGTACGTGATTATTTTCGCAGTTTAGCGATGGAAGGGCGTCATAAGAGCGCGGCTCGTGTGACCGATCCTGAGTTGGATGCTAAGCAAGTTAAAGTGCTACAGCTAATCAACGCCCACCGTTTCCGTGGTCATCAAGGTGCAAACCTCGACCCGTTAGAATTGTGGAAACGTGAACCTGTTGCCGATTTAGATCCCGCATTCCACGGTCTGACCAAAGAAGACATGGAACGTGAGTTCAATACGGGCTCGTTCGCCCACGGCGGCGAAACTATGAAGTTGGCGGATTTAGTCAAAGCCTTAAAAGCCACTTACTGTGGTTCAATTGGCGCCGAATACATGCACATTACCGATACTGATGAGAAGCGTTGGATCCAACAACGTCTCGAACCATCCTTAGGTAAAGCCAACTACGATAAAAGTGTTAAGACCCGCATTCTCGAAGGCCTAAATGCTGCAGAAGGCATTGAAAAATATTTAGGCGCTAAATTCCCTGGTGCAAAACGCTTCTCATTAGAGGGCGGCGATGCGTTAGTCCCTATGATGCGCGAAATCATTTACCGCGCAGGTGAAGCGGGCACGAAAGAAATCGTTGTCGGTATGGCTCACCGTGGTCGTTTAAACGTACTGGTGAACGTATTAGGCAAGCGTCCAGCTGAACTGTTTGACGAGTTCGCCGGTAAGCACGCCGATACCCACGGTTCAGGCGACGTGAAATACCACCAAGGTTTCTCTTCCGATTTTGAAACACCGGGCGGCAACGTGCACTTAGCATTGGCCTTTAACCCATCACACCTTGAAATCGTTAACCCTGTGGTTATGGGCTCTGTCCGTGCTCGTCAAGACCGCCGTGGTTGTAAAGACGGTTTACAGGTGATGCCAATCACGATTCACGGTGACTCTGCAATTGCTGGTCAAGGTATCGTGCAAGAGACATTCAACATGTCTCAAACCCGTGGCTTTAAAGTGGGCGGCAGTATCCGTATCGTGGTGAATAACCAAGTCGGCTTTACGACGTCAAATCACCACGATGTGCGTTCAACCGAATACTGTACTGACATCGCTAAGATGGTTCAGGCACCGATTTTCCACGTTAACTCTGACGATCCAGAAGCCGTTGCCTTCGTTGCGCAACTAGCTGTTGATTATCGTAACGAGTTTAAACGTGATGTGGTGATTGACTTAGTGTGTTACCGCCGTCATGGCCACAACGAAGCTGATGAGCCAAGTGCAACTCAGCCACTGATGTATGCCAAGATCAAGAAACACCCAACGCCACGTAAGATCTATGCTGACAAACTGATCGCCGAAAACACTATCGGCGCTGATGAAGTGACCAGCATGATCAACACTTACCGCGACGCCTTAGATCAAGGTGACTGCGTAGTAAAAGAATGGCGCCCAATGACACTGCACACAGTGGATTGGAGTCCGTATATTGGCCGTGAGTGGGACGAAGCGTATCAAGCCTCTATGCCACTGGCGCGCTTACAGAATCTAGCTGACAAACTGAGCTACGTACCAGAGAGCCACCCGCTGCATTCACGCGTTGCTAAAATTTATGGCGATCGCGTTGCCATGGCAAAGGGCGAGAAGCTACTCGACTGGGGCTTTGCTGAAACTTTAGCTTACGCCACGATTCTTGAAGATAAGCAACGTGTTCGCATTACAGGTCAAGACTCTGGCCGTGGTACTTTCTTCCACCGTCACGCGGTTCTACACAACCAAAACGATGCGACGACCTATTTACCACTGCGTAACTTGTCTGAAGACCAAGGTCCAATCGATATCACTGATTCAGTATTGTCTGAAGCTTCTGTACTGGCCTTCGAATACGGCTATGCAACGGCGGAACCAGGTGGCCTAGCGATTTGGGAAGCCCAATTCGGTGACTTTGCTAACTGTGCCCAAGTGGTTATCGACCAGTTCTTGTCTTCTGGTGAGCAAAAGTGGGGCCGTCTGTGCGGTCTGACCATGCTGTTACCACACGGTTACGAAGGTCAAGGTCCAGAACACTCAAGTGCCCGTTTAGAACGTTTCTTGCAGATGTGTGCTAACCACAACATGCAAGTGTGTGTGCCATCAACGCCTGCACAGGTTTACCATATGCTGCGTCGCCAAGTGGTTCGCCCAATGCGTCGTCCACTGGTAGTGATGTCACCTAAATCATTGCTACGTCACCCGCTAGCGGTTTCTAGCATGGAAGAATTGGCTAATGGCACCTTCCAAAACGTGATCGGTGAAATCGATACGTTAGAAGCGAGCAAGGTCGATCGCGTCGTGTTCTGTAGCGGTAAGGTATACTTCGAGCTGCTGGAAAAACGCCGTAAAGAAAACATCAATAACATCGCAATAATCCGTGTCGAACAGTTATATCCGTTCCCACATGAAGAAATGGTTGCAGCCTTAGCTGACTATCAACATGTGAAGGATTTTGTATGGTGTCAGGAAGAGCCGCAAAACCAGGGTGCTTGGTATTCTAGTCAACATCACTTCTGGGCTGCTATCCCTGCGGGAGCAAAACTCACCTACGCTGGCCGTGAAGCGTCTGCTGCACCAGCCTGTGGTTACCCAGAGCTGCATGCTCACCAACAAGAATCTTTAGTGAACAGTGCCCTAAAGCTGTAATAGCTAAGACTGTAGTAATAGACATTTTATAAAAAAGGATCGTTTTTCATGAGTATCGAAATCAAGGTACCCGTACTGCCAGAATCTGTTGCCGATGCAACTATCGCCACTTGGCACGTAAAAGTGGGTGAGCAAGTTTCTCGTGATCAAAATCTGGTTGATATTGAAACTGACAAAGTTGTACTGGAAGTGGTTGCACCAGAAGATGGTCACATCGGTGAGTTCCTGTTCCATGAAGGTGACACAGTTCTGGGCGAGCAAGTAATTGCTAAATTCATCGCGGGTGCGGTTTCTGGTCAAGAAGTGACTAAAGCGCAGGCCGAAGCTGCCGCGCCTGCCGCCGCAGCGACTGAAGAGTCTAACGATGCATTAAGCCCATCAGTACGTCGTTTACTGGCTGAGCACAACGTAGATGCCAGCAAAGTGAAGGGCACTGGTGTGGGTGGCCGTATCACTAAAGAAGACGTTGAAGCCTTTATTAAGTCTGCACCTAAAGCGGCTGCGGCGCCTGCTGCTCCTGTGGTACAGCCTTTAGCGGCTGGTCGTAGCGAGAAACGTGTTCCAATGACACGTTTACGTAAGACTATCGCTAACCGTTTATTAGAAGCGAAAAACTCTACCGCTATGCTCACCACGTTCAACGAAGTGAACATGAAGCCAATCATGGATATCCGTAAGCAATACCAAGATATTTTTGAAAAGCGCCACGGTATCCGTTTAGGTTTCATGTCTTTTTACGTGAAAGCGGTAACTGAAGCCCTGAAACGCTTCCCAGAAGTGAACGCGTCAATCGACGGTGACGATATTGTTTACCACAACTACTTCGACGTCAGCATCGCTGTATCGACGCCACGTGGTCTGGTCACCCCAGTGCTGCGTGACACCGATACCATGAGCCTAGCTGATATCGAAAAAGCAGTACGCGATCTGGCGATCAAAGGCCGTGATGGCAAGTTGACTGTGGCTGATATGACCGGCGGTAACTTCACTGTGACTAACGGTGGTGTATTCGGCTCGTTAATGTCTACCCCAATTTTAAACCTGCCACAAAGCGCGATTTTAGGCATGCACGCCATTAAAGATCGCCCAATGGCAGTCAATGGTCAGGTTGAAATCCTGCCCATGATGTACCTAGCTCTCTCATATGACCATCGTATTATCGATGGCCGTGAGTCTGTTGGCTTCTTAGTTGCCATTAAAGACTTCTTAGAAGACCCAACTCGTCTGCTGCTGGATCTATAATCTAGCTCGATAGGTGACCGATAAAGTTCGGTCACCGCGAGTCTGGTTTAAGACAATAGCAAGACATACCCTCGTGACTGGCCTTAATAACAGGGCCAGTTGGATTTGATTAGAAGTATACGGATAGATCATCATGAATTTGCATGAGTATCAGGCAAAATCCCTATTTGCCGAATATGGTTTACCAGTGTCAGAAGGTTTTGCATGTGATACAGCCCAAGAAGCTGTAGAAGCGGCAGGCCGTATTGGCGGAAATTTATGGGTTGTTAAGTGTCAAGTACACGCAGGCGGCCGCGGTAAAGCGGGTGGCGTTAAAGTCACTGGCGATAAAGAAGAAATCAGAGCCTTTGCCGAACACTGGTTAGGCAAAAATCTGGTGACTTATCAAACAGATGAGAAAGGTCAGCCGGTTGCTAAAATTTTAGTAGAAAGCTGCACCGACATCGCTAACGAACTGTACTTAGGTGCAGTAGTTGACCGTGCTACCCGTCGCGTGGTGTTCATGGCCTCTACCGAAGGTGGTGTTGAGATTGAGAAAGTGGCCGAAGAAACGCCAGAACTCATTCACAAAGCGATCATCGATCCACTGACTGGTCCTCAACCATACCAAGCACGTGATCTTGGCTTCAAACTGGGCTTAAACCCAACTCAAATGAAGCAATTCACCAAGATCTTCATGGGTCTGGCGACTATGTTCGTTGATCATGATTTCGCACTATTAGAAATCAACCCACTGGTTATCACCACTGAAGGTAACCTGCACTGCTTAGACGGTAAAATTGGTATCGATGGCAACGCACTGTTCCGTCAACCAAAAATCAAAGCAATGCACGATCCATCACAAGACGACGCCCGTGAAGCTCATGCAGCTATGTTCGAACTGAACTATGTTGCGCTGGACGGAAACGTAGGTTGTATGGTGAACGGTGCTGGTCTGGCGATGGGTACTATGGACATCGTTAACCTGCACGGCGGCAAGCCAGCTAACTTCCTCGACGTAGGTGGTGGCGCGACTAAAGAACGTGTTGCTGAAGCATTCAAGATCATTCTGTCTGACAGCAATGTGAAAGCCGTTCTGGTTAACATCTTCGGTGGTATCGTACGTTGTGACATGATCGCAGAAGGTATCATTGGCGCTGTTAAAGAAGTTGGCGTTAAGGTTCCAGTTGTAGTGCGTTTAGAAGGTACTAACGCTGAATTAGGCCGTGAAGTATTAGCTAAATCAGGTCTTGATATCATTGCAGCTAACAGTCTGACTGATGCGGCTGAGCAAGTAGTTAAAGCTGCGGAGGGCAAATAATGTCTGTATTAATTAACAAAGATACCAAGGTAATCTGCCAAGGCTTTACCGGTGGTCAAGGTACTTTCCACTCTCAACAAGCGATCGATTACGGTACGCAAATGGTAGGTGGTGTATCTCCAGGTAAAGGCGGTACTGAGCACTTAGGTCTGCCTGTGTTCAACACTGTGAAAGACGCTGTTGCTGCAACTGGCGCGACTGCTTCTGTTATCTACGTTCCAGCACCATTTTGTAAAGATGCAATCCTCGAAGCAATCGACGGTGGTATCGAGCTGATCGTATGTATCACTGAAGGTATCCCAACACTGGATATGCTGGAAGTGAAAGTGAAGCTAGAAGAAACTGGCGTTCGCATGATCGGTCCTAACTGCCCAGGTGTTATCACTCCAGGTGAATGTAAGATTGGTATTATGCCAGGCCACATCCACTTAAAAGGTAAAGTGGGTATCGTTTCTCGTTCAGGTACGCTGACCTATGAAGCGGTTAAGCAAACTACTGATGAAGGTTTCGGCCAATCTACTTGCGTAGGTATTGGTGGTGACCCAATCCCAGGCACTAACTTCATCGACGTATTGGAAATGTTCCAAAACGATCCACAGACTGAAGCCATCGTGATGATCGGTGAAATTGGTGGTACTGCTGAAGAAGAAGCGGCTGCTTACATCAAAGCTAACGTGACTAAACCTGTTGTTTCTTACATCGCGGGTGTAACTGCACCTGCTGGTAAGCGTATGGGTCATGCTGGTGCGATCATTGCTGGCGGTAAAGGTACTGCTGCTGACAAATTTGCTGCATTAGAAGCAGCGGGCGTGACAACTGTTCGCTCGTTAGCTGATATCGGCAAAGCGCTGCGTGCTAAAACGGGTTGGTAATCTAACCGTTAACACACGAAAAGGCGCCTAAGGCGCCTTTTTTATTGCGCGTCTGTTAGCGAGTGCTGAGCAGTAAAGTGTGAGAGTGGGCAAAGCTAACACTGCGCAGGCTAGCATTTTTATTTACAAAGGGTTAGATTGGGCTTCTCTACCAAACGTCATCACCTGATTGACGTGTGAATGCATTAGTAGAGCCACAACCCTAAGCCCTGCGCTTATGGCACCACGGCTGTTCAGCAATAAATCTTGTACTTAATTACCACGCGATTGCGGCATTAAGCTGCGAGCGTATTTTTATATCGGTTTATCCCATTGGGGGAGGATAGGCCAGCACAGATGTTTAACCCTAAGGGACATCTATTTACACGAGGGAAAGACTGTGAAAACACCAAAGATCATTATTTCAGAAATCGATTTAGAAAGACTCGAGCGTCTGTTGGAGTCATTACCGGCGAACGCCTTCCCGGGGCGCGCGGCATTGGAGGCGGAACTCGACCGAGCCGACATTGTGCCCGCAGCGCAGATGCCCGGTAATGTGGTGACGATGAATTCTGAAGTGAAATTTAGCGTGTCATCCAGTCAGGATACCTTTTGCTTACGGTTAGTCTATCCCAAGGATGCAGCAGGTGAGGGCACCATTTCTATTCTCGCTCCCGTGGGCAGTGCCTTATTGGGTTTATCCCAAGGGGATGAAATCGAATGGCCAGGCCCAGGTGGCTCAATGGTCAAAGTGCGTATCGAAGAAATCGTTTATCAGCCAGAGCGTAGCGGTGACTTTCACCGTTAATCGCGCGGATATTAGTGTGTAGAGGGCAATATGAAGGAAGCAAAAATGATTATACAAACAGAGCGTTTAATACTCAGACCATTTACCGAGCAGGATATCGATGCCCTCTATTTGATGAACAGTAACCCTGCGATGTTGAAATACATTCCAACCGTGCCTTTTACCGATCGTGAGCAGGCACGTGAACTGTTCCATAACGTGATTTCACAGGATTATCTGCAGCGTGGATTTGGTCGCTGGGCGGTGGAGCATAAAGCCGATAATAAAGTGATTGGCTTTTGCGGACCAAAGTTTATTCCTGAATATAACGAAGTCGAAATTGGCTATCGCTATTTCCCCGAGTATTGGGGCAAGGGGATTGGTACCGAAGCTGCTCAAGCGGCAATCAGCGTGTTCCCGCAGTTTGGTATTACGCAAATCATTGCCTTGATCCTAGAGGGTAACATTGGCTCTGAAGGCGTTGCTAAACGCATAGGAATGCATTGGCGTGAACCTAGCGAGTTTATGGGGCATAAAGTGAATGTGTATGCAAAGGTGCTCTAACAGTGCCTGAGCGTCTCTATAAAAAAACCAGCCTTAATGGCTGGTTTTTATGAGTAAAACGATTCTGAACTAACACCGCTGCGTGGCTCAGACCCGCTTAACCTGCTTACTCGTCGTTATGATCGCACTTATCGTTAGTGCAATGACCGTACAAATATAAGCTGTGGTTAGTCAGTTTAATGTTGTACTTGCTGGCGATCTCGTCTTGGCGACGTTCAATCACTTCGTCCGAAAACTCAATCACTTTGCCGCAAGAAAGGCACACTAAGTGATCGTGGTGGTGTTGAGTCGATAACTCGAATACCGCCTTGCCACTTTCGAAGTGGTGGCGAGATACGATACCGGCATCATCAAACTGGTTTAATACACGGTAAACTGTTGCTAGACCAATTTCTTCACCTAAATCGAGCAGTTTCTTATATAAGTCTTCTGCACTGATATGTTGGTTTTCAGGTCCTTGCATCAGTTCTAGGATCTTGACTCGTGGCAGGGTGATTTTCAAACCGGCTTTTTTTAGCGCTTGATTTCCATCTGTCATTGCTAATCTCTTGATTGCAGAACCAATAGGTTCATCCGTGGATAGTGAATGCCATTATAGGGGGTCAAACTAAAAACTTAAACCTTTGTTCTAGCTTTATGGGTCTATATGCAGATAAATTGTGTCACTTAGTGCGAAATTGCAATAAATTGAGGCAATTCAAGCATAGTTTTTGTAAGGTTATACCAAGGAATAATGTTCACGACGCTAAAATTTCGGGACAATAAACAGAATAATTACAATAAAAGGAAGCGGTATGTACCAGCATATTGTGGTGTTAACTGGCGCAGGCATTTCGGCCGAATCGGGATTACGTACCTTTCGCGATCAAGATGGTTTATGGGAGGAGCATCATATTGAAGATGTGGCAACCCCTGAAGGTTATGCCCGCGATACCGAACTGGTTGAACGATTCTATAACAGCCGTTGGGAGCAATTGCACAGCGGCACTGTTATGCCCAATGCTGCGCATCTGGCGTTGGCTAAGCTAGAGGCGGAATTTCCTGGTCAATTATTGGTTGTGACCCAAAATATTGACGACCTACACGAACGAGCCGGTTCTCGGCGCCTATTGCATATGCATGGCGAATTATCCAAAGGTCGTTGCCCCCGCTCTCGCCAAACCTTTTTATTAAGAGAACCCTTCGGTTCCAATAACTGCTGTACTTGCTGTATTCCAGCACAACGATTACGTCCTCATGTGGTCTGGTTTGGTGAGATGCCGCTGGGGATGGACAGGATCCACGATGCACTCGATAACTGCGATTTATTTATTGCGATCGGTACGTCGGGCACTGTGTATCCCGCAGCGGGGTTTGTCGATACGGCGAATCACCATGGCGCGCAAACGGTGGAGGTCAATTTAGTCACGCCCGACAGGCATAGCCAATTCCAATATCATTTAACCGGTAAGGCGGGGGTATTGGTGCCTAAATTAGTGGATACCATACTTGCTAGCCAAGTGATTGGCTCCGATTTAGCCGGATCTGATTTAACCGAATCCGATTCAACTGAGTCCGATTTAAAAGAATGAGCAACGAGCGCATGACGCAAAAACTCGCAATCATCATGCGGGGATTGCCGGGCAGTGGTAAATCCCATTGGGTAGAGCAGTTTGTTGTTAATTTATCGCTTGAAGAGGCACTGCGTGTCCGCCAAGGAGGTATTTTTTCGACCGACAGTTTTTTCTATCAGGGAGAGGAATATCGATTCGATGCGAAAAAGCTCTCCGAATATCATCAACGTAATTTAACCAGTTTTATTCAAGCGTTAAGTCATGCCGAGCCCATTGCGATTTGTGACAACACCAATCTTTGCCGCTGGGAATACATGGCCTATGAGGCCGCCGCCAAAGCGCTTGGTTATCAAGTGCGTATTGTACTGGTGGGAGCGCCTTTAGATAAGGCGCATCAACAACTGTGCGCTGAGCGTAATCGCCATGGCGTGCCTTTAAGCCAAATACAGCGGATGGCAAAGCAGTTTGAAGCATTTTAGCTGTGCCATATTTGCCACGAAGTAAATTGGCGCCTTAAATTGTCATTTTCTGCTGTTAGCCTGAGATTAAATGGTACTGGCTTAAACTCTGATACTGTGTTGCATAAGCTTGATCTTAATGACAGTTTCCTTTCTTTATATCGATTATAATGCGTAAAGTCCTATCCTCTGGAGTGTATTTTGTTAACCAAACTGCTGCTTACCTTAGCCGTTATTATTATGGCGGTTTTGCTGCTGGCTAGTCGTCGGCCCAAGCAGGCACCATCTGAATTGGTGAATATCCCGCCGATGCCGAGTCTTTGGCGTCGCTATGGCATGCGAGGTGCATTTTTACTGCTGGGGCTCAGCCTTTTAAGCTACAGTGTGTGGTACTGGCGCGATCAGCATAAAGTCGTGACAGTGACGATAGTGTCTCCAGCAGGTGTGTTATCCGGTGTGTATAAGGCACGTAAAGGCGATATTTCAGAGGCCAAGATGGTCACGGTTGAGGGAGTACACATTCGCTTTTCTAGTGCGGAGCGACTCGAGATCCTCGAAGACTGAGCCAGATTTATTTTATGAATTTATCGCTCCCGCCTTTTCATTACTAAGTAATGCGTTAAACTAGCGACAATTTTTTAGCCTGCACTTAAGTAGACTTTTTAGCTTAAGTTTTTTTCAGGAGGACACATGATTACTGCCTACGTCTATCAAAACCGTCAGCTGACGGTGACAGAGATTAACACTCAAGACAGTATTCCGGCCTCGACCATTTGGTTGGATCTCTATAAACCTGATGATGCAGAGCGAGAATGGTTAAGTCATTTTTCCGTCGAAGAAGTCCCCGACGAAGAAGATATCAACGAGATTGAGGCCTCGGCGCGTTTTTATCAAAACAGCGACGGCTTACATATCAATTCGTTATTCCCCCAACGTGTAGGGCAAGATGTCCGTGGGGTCAACGTATCCTTTAACCTGCGGACTAATTTCCTTTTGACGATACGTGAAGAGGATGTTGGGCTGATCCGTTTATTACGTAACTATTTACGTTTGGGTCGACTCGAAGTGTCAACGCCGCAGGAATTGTTTCTCGAACTCTTTAATCTTAAAGTAGATTACCTTTCCGACTTGATTGAGGACGTTTATACCGTGCTCGAAAATGTCGGTGAACAGGTCTTCGATAGTGAAGAACTCGACGACGTGTTCAAGCTTATTACCTTGCAGGAAGACTCTAACGGTAAAATTCGGTTAAGTTTGCTCGACACCCAGCGTTCATTGCGTTATATGCAGCGATATTACCGTGGGCAATTGTCCGATGAGCATCTAAAAGACTTACGGGAAATGCTCTCGGATATTGAGTCGTTAATGCCCCACAGTCAGTTTATCTTCGATAAGTTAAACTTCCTGCTCGATGCGGCTATGGGTTTCAGTGGGTTACAACAAAATAAAATTATTAAAATTTTCTCGGTTGCGGCGGTCGTATTTCTGCCACCCACGTTGATTGCCAGCAGTTACGGGATGAACTTCAGTAGTATGCCAGAATTAGAGTGGCAATATGGTTATCCCATGGCGATTTTGATGATGCTGGCGAGTGCTGCGGGCACTTATTTCTTCTTTAAGCGAAAACATTGGCTCTAATCAACAATCACAGATATTGAAATGAGTTACCAAAAAACCGGAGAGACTCCGGTTTTTTATTGGAAGAATAGATAGTATTAGGGATTATTTACGGCTATCGCCACCAAAGTAATAACTCACGCGTTCGCGCGGATTAAGGTACTCGTGCACTTTTTCGGGTAATGCGGCTGGTGGCAGGCAGCGCACTATACTAATCCCTTCGACTTCAAGATCGACAATCGGCGCCTGATCTTTAGGCACGAGTGCATCATAAACAAGGATTTTCGGACAGAGTAGTTTTTGCAGATTGACCGACATCACCATGGCATATTGACCGCTCGACAACTCCACTACACTTCCAGGCGGATAAATGCCCAGCATTTTAATCATCTTGCCAATATATTCCTGGTTTAATTTGGTTTTATATTGCTTGTACAAGTAACCTAAGGCGGCATAGGGCATGCGTGCCTTACCTTGATTATTGGGATAGCAGAGGGAGTCGTACTCGTTCACCACGGCCAATAGCTGGGAGATTTTATCAAGTTCGGCTTCCTTCAATCCCTTAGGATAACCAGTGCCATCGAGATACTCATGATGATTGGTGATAGGAGCCAGCGCAGCCTCTGGGAAGTTTTCCGCCAGTTTCAAAAGTTCAATCCCAAGCAGGGGATGCTGCTTAATAAAATTAAGCTCTGGCGTAGACCAAGGTGTGGTCTTTTTTAAAATTTGGGGAGGAACTTTGAGTTTGCCCACATCATGGAACAGAGCACTTAAGCCAACTAACTCGATTTCACTGCGATCCCATTCCATTTCTTTGGCGATTAGCATAGAGAGAATCGCCACGTTTAATGAATGGTAATAAATACTTTCATCTTGTTTCGCATCACTCATTAAATGCAGCACTAGGTTATCGGAGTTTAGTAGTTGCTCGACAATGGTATGTACTAAATCTTTGGCATCATCAACGGCATTGAGTGGCCGATTACGAAGTTTGGCAATAAGGCTGCGCATCATGGCGACCGAGCGGGTGAAGTTTTGCTCAGTTTTATGAATATCGCGCCGCAGCTTTTTTTGAACTTCGATTTGTTCAGCCTTGTAAACATCCATATCGTTTTTAAGATCATGGAGTTCAGGGCTAGGGGGGAGTTTGATAGGGTTAATGGCTTCAGGATTTAAGGGCGTGGTTTCACTGCGTTCCAAGTCAACAATAACATGCTCAATACCGAGGTTTTTAATAAGTTCAATCTGCGCAGCTTGTTTTATGTGAAAGCTACTAAATAAAAAGGGATGATCTTTCCAGGCTACGGGTAAACGTACAAAATTACCCACCTGTAATTGGTGAACTGAAACTTTACAGCTTTTTTTCATATTCTTGTTATCGTGAAGCCAATGGAGTTATTTTATATCAATGCTGCAGCTTTACAATTACTTAACTAACATGTCAGCATAGTAAGAGAACAAAATAGCCGAAGCACTGAGCCAATATGGATTTTATCGAAGTATACCCTAATGCTATCCCCGATGACCTATGTGATCGTCTCATTCTTGCATTTGAACAACATTCAGGTGTGGTTGATGGCCAGACGGGTAATGGTGTTGACCTCGAAAAGAAGATAAGCCGCGATCTTACCTTAGATAATTTTGCCGATTTACACCCCCTCAGAAATGAACTGTTATCTTATACCTTAAAGGGCGCGACAGATTATTTTGCTAAGTATTCTATGGCGTTAATGGGCGCAGTGGCGGTTTCGGTCAGTGATGAACAAGGTCAAGCTGTGACGTTAACCCCCAATAATTTTGAGCGCCTTGGAAAGCCCAGAGCTGAAGCATTAGTGAAATATCTATACCGCAGTGGCAGCATCAATGTACAGAAATATCTGCAGAATAAGGGCGGATACCCGCACTGGCATTCGGAGCAATTTCCCCAGCTCAGCCACAATGAGGCGTTGCACCGTGTCGTTTTGTATATGTTCTATCTCAATGATGTGGAAGAGGGCGGTGAGACAGAGTTTTATTATCAGCAGCGTAAAATTTCACCTAAGAAAGGCACTATGGTGATTGCGCCCGCAGGTTTTACCCATTCCCATCGCGGCAATATGCCTATCAGTAATGATAAATATATTGCTACTTCATGGGTGATGTTTAACCGCGCGGAGCAGCTATACGCGGTATATGGCTAATGGCTGGTGTATTGAAGGCGGCTAGGCTGGGATAGTAATTCTGAATCGTGCGCCTTCTAAATGGCTTTCCTCAATACTCAGATAGCCGCCATAACTGCTGACAATTTCATCACACACGGCTAGCCCGATTCCTTGTCCTGGGGATTGGGTGTCGGCTCTCACGCCGCGCTGTATAATTTTTTGCCGCAGATTTTCTTCAACCCCAGGTCCATCATCTTCTACGATCAATTCAAAATCACCCTGTTCATTAAAGCAGGCACTGACTTCAACTTGGCTGATGCACAACCTAAAGGCGTTTTCCATTAAGTTGCCACATAGCTCCATCAAGTCACCTTTATTGCCTGGGAACTGGAGGTTTGTTGGTATATTGGCTCTAAATTGCACCTGTTTTTCGCGGTAAATCTTAAATAACATGTGTGTGAGTTGATCGACTAGCGGCGCGATAGCTGTGTGCTCTTGTTTCAAGCCTTGGCGGCCCAGCATGGCACGCTTAAGTTGATATTTCACCAGTTGATCCATTTGGCTTATCTGCTCCATGATTTTTTCATTGGCAGATTGCTTTGTCAGGCCAGTGTCATCGGTAATGGCATGAACGGCGGCAAGGCGCGTTTTTAGGCTGTGGGCCAGATCGTTCATCGCATTTTGATAACGTTGCTGCTGAGCACTTGATTGTTGTAATAATTGGTTAAGGGCTTGAGTGACGCCTTCAAGCTCAATGGGATAACCCTCTGAAAGTGATTTTGTTTTACCTTGGTTAATCGATTGCAGCTCGTTTTGCATCCGCACCAGCGGACGCATTCCCCAGTATGCCGCACTGACCAGCAGTATAAGGGCGAGGGCGAGTACCATGGCTAAACGGATATAGGTGCGCTTACTGAATTTACTGTACTCCTGCTCGAGCTTGGCCGCATCTTTCATAACCAACAGGTTGTAGTGAACACCAGCAATTTCCACCGCAAGTAAATACACAAAGTAACCCCTGTCATCGGCCATCGTCAGATAATAGGGCGGGGAGTCATTACGGATCTCATTAAAACGCTCGCAGGTATCAAACAAACCACGGTCAACGGCGAGGGAAGACGTCCACACCTGTTTAAACTTTTCATCACAACTTGCCATCACATAGCGTTCTTGCTTGTTGTTTTCCTCTAACCAAGCGCTGGTATCGGGGATCAAGTCGTGTTCCCTCAGCTCAGCGGCGACTTGGGGGATCTCGGCGATAAGTTGTGCGGTTTCTTCGTTGTAGCTATTTTGCGCATGCAGAATATTGACCATCCAAGCGAGGCCAAATCCGACTAAGGTGATGATTGATAACGAGGTGAGAAACATCCGCGTCAGCAGACGTTTCTTAAATTTGAGTCTTAGTTGCATGGCAGATTGAATTTATAACCTTGGCCACGAATGGTTGCTATAGGGTTGTCTATGCCATCACGGGTGAGTTTTTTGCGTAATCTGCTTACCATGACTTCAATGGTGTTGGGATCGCCTTCCTTGTCACCATAAATCACGTCTAATAGGCGCTGCTTGGCGACCACTTCGTGACAATGGCGCATCAAATACTCAAGGATCAGATATTCAAAGGCGGTGACTTCCATAATTTCGTTGCCTAATGTCACTTGCTTGGCTGCGAGATCGAGCTTTAACTCACCGCTGGTAATCACGGGTTTGACAAAACCAGCGCTGCGTCTGACTAAGGCATCGAGTCTGGCGACCAGTTCTTCTTTCTGGAAGGGTTTGACTAAGTAATCGTCGGCGCCAGCATTGAGGCCTTCGACTTTATCTTGCCAATTTACCCGAGCGGTGAGAATTAAGATTGGCGCTTTCACGCCTTCTTCACGTACTTGTTGGATTAGGCTGATGCCATCCTGATCCGGCAAACCTAAATCGACAATGGCAACATCGATAGGATAGTTAGTCGCTTGGAAGAAACCTTCCTTGGCGGTGAGAGCGACTTGGACCTGGTTACCCAAATCGCTTAGCTGCACTTTTAGATGGTGGGATAAAATAAGATCATCTTCAACAACCAAAATTCTCATAATACTCATGCCTTAAAGTCGACTGGGCTCAGTGTACGCAAAATAAATGCAGGAGCCAAATATTGTCTTATTTTAGTCAATGGCAACTTAACCTTGGCTGACCAAGTTAAAACAGTGGCGAAAATAAGTACTAATTTATTGTCTTTAAAGCCGTTTAAGGATGACTTTTGATTGTTAAAGCGCTTGCTTGCAATGACGAGCAGTGTTGCGCCATATACCATTAGCACTCCAGGCTGCACCTAGACTAAAGAGCATCACGCCGCCCATGATCATTGCCAGTCTTAGCCAAGGCGCACCGTGTGCGATACGCATTTGCACAGCATCGATTGCGGTTGTTCCCCAAACGGTGATTACGCTGATAAAAAGAATGGCTTGTAGTAGCCGAATCACTAATGGATGTTTTATCAATAGGCCCAGAGGCGCGAATGCAAAAATACCAGTGAAGACAAGCTGGTCATAACGTAAAAAATGTGCACTGAGCAGCCAAAAGGCGACAATTATCCAACTCACTCTCCACCACATAGCTTTCTCCTATCTCTATATTGACGAGGTCTAATGTAGCGGTATTTAAAGGGCTATTCTATTTACTTGTTCACAAAATCAGGATATGGCAATAAAAAAGCCCAACTAAGTTGGGCTTAATAAAGAAGAAACACATGCATCTGCAAGTAGAAAGGACTGATTACTCTACTTTGTGAACTTGTTCATCGAAGCTAGGGGCAACTTTTCCCGCTTGGGTATTGTTGAATACCGCTTCGTTAAATTCGCCTTCAGATTTAGCTATCACCACAGTTGCGACGCAATCACCCGTCACGTTAACGGCGGTGCGCACCATATCTAATAGTCGGTCGACACCAATAATTAATGCAATACCTTCAACAGGTAGACCCACTTGGTTAAGAACCATGGCGAGCATAATTAACCCAACCCCCGGCACGCCAGCTGTACCAATTGAGGCCAAAGTGGCGGTGACAACGACGGCGGCATAATCGGTAATGGTCAACTCAATACCAAAGACTTGGGCGATAAATACGGTTGCCACACCTTGCATTATCGCCGTGCCATCCATGTTAATGGTGGCGCCTAATGGCAGGGTGAAAGAGGCAATTTTGTTATCAACACCGAGTCTGTGCTCTGAGGCTTCAATCGTAATTGGTAAGGTGGCGTTGGAGCTCGCGGTTGAAAATGCAAACAATTGCACATCACGCATTTTACGAATAAATATTAACGGATTGAGGCCTGAAAAAAGTTTTAGAAGTGTAGGGTAAACAATAAACGCATGGACCAGTAATACACCAAGAACCACGAAGAAATATTTAACCACACTCTCAAATGTTCCTAAACCGAGCGTTAATGCAAGTTTTGCCATCAGCGCAAACACCCCATAAGGCGCAAGCTGCATGATCAAAGTAACGACTCGCATAATGACTTCATTTAAATCTTCAAATAAAGCGGCAACACGTTTTCCACGCTCACCAATATGCGCAATAGCAAAGCCAAAAATCACCGCGAAGATAATAATTTGCAGCATATTGCCTTCGCTCATGGCCTGCATCGGATTTGTTGGCACTATATTGATTAGGACACTTGAAAGACTGGGCGCTTCTTTTGCGATGTACTCCATTTTTTCTGAGGCGAGTGAGGCGTTCCCAGGGTGTACAAGGACGGCACTGATAATAGCGAGGACAAGGGCAATCGCGGTTGTGAATAAATAGAAGGCTAATGTTTTGCCGCCTAAACGGCCCAATTTTGAAGGTTCACTCAGTGAGCAAGTTCCACAAACTAATGAAATAAACACCAGCGGAACAACTAACATTTTCAAACTTGAGATAAAAATGGTGCCGATAACATGTAAGAAACCTTCAGTAATATAGTCCTTTACTATATCGCTTTCTGGAAAGGCATTGCGGAGTATGAGACCTAAAGCAATACCTGTTCCCATACCGATCAGAATTTTACTTGTTAGGCCGAGTTTCTTTTGTAATGAGATTGCCATGGGGGATCCTGTGTGTTTTTTATACATTCTAATATTGGCGACGACAAGCCTAGCAAGAAAATGCAGAAGTTTAAATGAGTTCCGATGTTAAACTGCGTGTAAAATATGAGAAATAAAATAATAGAGTATTGGAAAAGTTAGGTGAAAATTGTGTAATGTTATCCTATAAGTTATAAGCGTCAATCTTAGTATTATCATCAGAGTAACAGGGAGCCTGACAATGAAGTCAGCGTATAAGGTTTTTCTCGCAGGATTATGTTCACTTTTCTTGGTCGCATGTGGCGGTGGAGGCAGTATCTCCGACGATGGCACTGGCACGACTCCACCCCCCAGTGTTATTACCGTTACTATGGGTATTTCAAATACTAATATATCCGCGAATGCACCTGCCGAAGTTACAGCTAAAGTGGTTGATTCAAAGGTTGGAGCACTAGCGGGTGAGTTAGTTACCTTTAGTTTGAGTAATTCAAGTATGGGGTCTTTTTTCCCAGCAGCGGCAACGGCATTAACAAATAGTGAAGGTGTAGCCTCTATTATTTTAAATACGGCCACTATTGCAGGTGCGGGCACTGTGAGTGCAAAGATTGATAGTGGTGAATTCGGTAAAATTGGTTTTGTGATGGCGGGTGACGGCGGCCAAGCTGGTGGCGGCGCACAAATCACTCTAAAACTGACAGACTCTTCTGGTAATGTGATTGATAGTATTACGTCGACAACACCAGGTATTTTAACTGCCACTGTCACGGGCTTATCAAAAGCCGCAATAGTGACTTTTGACACTTCTATCGGTGATCTTCCTGTAAAAACAGCCATTACAGACGCTAATGGTAAAGCGAGTGTTAATTTGTACGCAGGTAGTACTCCTGGCGCGGGGACTGCAAAAGCATCATTAAACACGGGAGAATTTGGTGAGCAAGTGTTTGTTGTAGGTGCAACCAATGTCCTAATGGGTAGTGGTTCACCTTTTGTGTCAGGTAAGGCTGACGTGAGTGCTACAACCTTATCAGCAGGTGGCACTGCAACCGTTTCTATTCTGCTGCAAGACAGTGACGGCAATCCATTTACTGAGCCCGTCGATGTTAAATTCGCGTCGACTTGTTCTAATAAGGCATCCCCAGAAGCTGTACTTAGCACCCCGGTCACCGCTGTTGGTGGACAAGCAACCAGTACCTATCTTGCGAAAGGCTGTGAAGGTGATGACAATATCACTGTTACTGCCGACGTAGGAGGCAAAAACTTATCAGCCACAGGTAAGATTAATGTAATACCTGCAAGTGTTGGAAGTATTGTTTTTGTCGATGCAACACCTGAAAATATTGGTATTAAAGGTACTGGAACCGCAGAATCCTCCACTTTGCGTTTTAGAGTGCTAGACACCAACGGCAATGCTGTGGCTAATAAAGCTGTAGACTTTAAGCTTAATAATGACTCCGCTGGATTGAGTTTAATTCCTGCAACCGCGACATCGAATAATCAAGGCTATGTTCAAACGGTGGTCAATTCTGGCACAGTGGCGACTACTGTACGAGTGACGGCAACAACGCTTGGCACAGATGGAACAAGTATTTCAAGTCAATCAAATGTATTAGTGGTTTCAACAGGTAAGCCGGATCAAGACAGTTTTTCCCTTTCAGCGTCGGTATTAAACGTTGAAGGTTGGAACTATGATGGTGCAAAAGTTACTATCACCGCTCGTTTAGCCGATGCCTTTAACAACCCTGTTCCAGATGGCACCGCTGTGGTGTTTACGGCTGAGGGTGGTTCAATAGAAAGTTCATGCCAAACCAAAGATGGTGTTTGTTCTGTTGTTTGGACTAGCCAACAGCCTCGTCCAGTTGGGGTTGATAGCAACGGACCTTTCTTCGACAGTACTGGTATTCGCGTCCGTGAACCCACTGCTTTCTTAAAGCAAGAAGTGAATCTTGCTGATGGAAGCTATTATGGGAATTATTACGGTCAGCCTTATGGCGGACGCGTGACTATCACAGCCACCGCCATTGGTGAAGAATCTTTCCCTGATCTTAATAGTAATAATATTCTTGATACTGCTACTGAATTTAATTTATTCGTTGGTAGTGCAACTAACTGTGGTCGTGATAACAGTGGTGACTGTTATGATTTAAGTGAAGCTTATGTTGATCATAACGAAGATGGCATCTATACACCTAAATATCTGACAGCAGGTACAACTGATACCTCTGGTGCGCGTGAAACCTTTACAGACTTTATTGATCCTGTGAATCCGACTGGGCAAGGCGAGTTTAACTTGGCGGATGGCGAGTACAGTGGCGTATTATGTGACGCTTCGGTTTCTGGCGTGAAATGCAGCCCGCAAGCATCAATCTCTGTACGACGTTCACTTGTACTCGTTATGTCCAGCAGTGAAGCTTATGCAACGACTCTCGGGAACGTTGTGATTGCTGATAACGTTGCAGGTAACAACCAAATTGATATTGGTATTAAAGGGACTGCATCTGTGATGTTCACTATTGCGGATATAAACAATCAGCAAATGCCTGCTGGTACTGTGGTTAATTTTAAAGCTTCAGGTGCAACTGTTACTAGTTCGGGCAGTTACACATGGCCAAGCACCAACTATAATGGTGGAAGACAGTTTGTTGTGAGCTTAAAAGGTGGAGATCAGGCGGATTCAGGTAATTTGATTGTGACCGTGACTACGCCTGGACTAAGTGATGTCGGACTCGAGGGGACAACCTCTGAAGTACTGAATATTCCTATTGTCGTTAAATAGGTTCTGAGTAAAAAATAAGGTGCCCTAGGCACCTTATTTTTTTACTTACAAATCATGTTAGCGTTGGAATGGATACACACTTCCTAATTTCATGATTTGGGTGAGTTCATCTAATGCTGTGCGAGATTCGATAACTAATTGCGGATCGGCTAAATCTTGCGTTGATAAGCGGTCGCGGTAGTGTTTATCAACCCAAGTGTTTAAACGCGTGAATAAAGCATCGTTAAGTAATGTGTGTTGATTGACGGCTGCAACTTCCCGTTCATTCATTGCAACGCGCAACCGTAAGCAGGCGGGACCTCCGCCGTTTTGCATACTTTGCTTCACATCGAAATACAGCACTTGTTTGATTGGTGTATTGAACGTGAGTAGTTCATTTAAATAAGCATAAACAGCGGGATTCTCTTGGCAGTCAGTAGGGGCAATAATGGCCATTTCACCCGACGGCAGTGTGATTATCTGGGTATTGAACAAATAACTCTTCACCGCATCGTTAATTGCCACTTTGGCCGTTGGAACTTCGATGAAGAATAATTCGGTATCGAGTTTTCGTCTAATTTCATCCAATTTAGTCTGTGTATTTAAGAATGCCTGCTCATGGTAAAACAGCACATTTTGGTTACCCACAGCAATCACATCGTTGTGGAATACCCCTTGATCGATTACATCGGGATTTTGTTGAATAAAGACACAGTTATCTTCTTCGAGTTGATGCAATCTCGCTATCGCCATCGAAGCTTCTAGGGTTTGTCTCGCGGGATATTTTTGTGGTTTAGGCGCCTCAGGATTGGTGGCCTCATGGCCGTAAACAAATAGCTCGACCCCAGCGTGACCATATTCTTGGCACAGTCGAGTATGGTTGGCCGCGCCTTCATCACCGAAGCTATTATGTTCAGGTAAATGATTATGATGATGAAAATAGTGGGGATCGTTGAAAGTTGCTGTTAAGATGCGCCCCGTTGTGATGGGCTCGATGCTGCGATGCAACTTATCGACCAAGTTTGCAGGCGTAAAATGCAGTTTACCGTCACGGGTGTCGGCACTGGGTGACACGGTTGCGGCATTTGCCGTCCACATACTTGAAGCACTGCAACAGGCATTAAGCAGCGCAGGCGCGGTTTTGGCTGCTTGTTGTAAAACTTGGGTATCACTGCCAGAAAAACCAATTCGGCGCAGTGTATTAAGATCTGGGCGCTCTTGTGGCGCTAACATGCCTTGGATCATCCCTAAATCAGCGAGTGCTTTGGCTTTTTGCAAACCTTGTTTAGCGGCGGCTTTAGGATTTGAGACTAAAGCGGCGTTGTTGAGTGAGGCCACATTGCCAAAAGACAAACCGGCATAGTTGTGGGTTGGCCCAACGAGTCCGTCGAAATTCGCTTCAAAGTGCTTCATTGCTTATCCTTGTGATAGGGAAGGTTATTATTTATTCAAATGGTCCCTGAAGCGACCCAGTATACTGAAGGTTTTTGTGGGCACAAGCGCACGGTTTTGTGCTCAAAGCGACTTTTTCGCGATAAATGCATAACTATTTCTTGCTTGCTGGCAAATAATGAAATATTAGTTTTTAATTACGCAATATTATTTTTTTACATTTTTTCAACTTTGATTAAAAAGTGACTCGCTGGTACGTATAAAAGAGGGATTAGCTTGAAACTCTCAGTGCAACCCTCTATATATGGAGCCAATTTCCACCTTCTTGAGATTTTTTGGCGCAAATCAAACTATGGGTAAATCGCTAGTTATTGTCGAATCACCGGCCAAAGCTAAGACCATTAATAAATATCTTGGCAAAGAATTCATCGTTAAATCGAGCGTGGGTCATATCCGTGATCTACCAACATCTTCTACATCTGATGGCACTGAAAAAGTGAAATCCGCCGCAGACGTGAAGAAGATGTCGCCAGAAGAAAAGGCGCGATACAAAAAGGTGAAAGAACATCAAGCGCTGGTATCGCGTATGGGCGTTAACCCTGAAAAGGGCTGGGCGGCTAAATATCAAATCCTGCCGGGTAAAGAGAAAGTCGTTAAAGAGCTACAAGCTTTAGCCGATTCTGCTGACCAAATTTATCTCGCAACGGACTTAGACCGTGAAGGGGAGGCCATCGCTTGGCATTTGCAAGAGGTGATTGGTGGCGATCCTTCACGGTATCAGCGCGTGGTATTTAACGAGATCACTAAATCTGCGATTCAAGAGGCCTTTAGCAAACCTTCTGCCCTCGACACAAATATGGTTAATGCCCAACAGGCACGACGCTTTTTAGACCGCGTTGTCGGCTTTATGGTGTCACCACTTTTGTGGAAGAAGGTTGCCCGCGGTTTATCGGCTGGACGAGTACAGTCTGTGGCAGTGCGCCTTGTGGTTGAACGTGAAAGCGAAATCAAAGCCTTCGTTCCAGAAGAGTTTTGGGATGTGCATGCCGAGCTTAATACCCCAGCCCGCGAAGCGCTGCGCATGGAAGTGGTTAAGTATTTAGACTCAGCATTTGAGCCAACCAATGAGCAGCAAGCCTTAGCCGCGGTTCAAGCCTTATCTTCAGCCAGCTTTAAAGTGATTGCCCGTGAAGATAAAGCAACTCAGAGTAAACCTTCGGCTCCCTTTATTACCTCCACCCTGCAGCAAGCGGCCAGTACTCGCTTAGGTTTTGGGGTGAAGAAAACCATGATGATGGCCCAGCGTTTGTACGAAGCGGGTCACATCACTTATATGCGTACCGACTCGACAAATTTAAGCCAAGAAGCTTTAGACAGTGTGCGTGAGATGATTGGTAAGGAATACGGCGCCAAGTATTTACCTACCGAGCCTATCCGCTACGGTTCTAAGGAAGGCGCACAAGAGGCGCACGAAGCGATTCGTCCTTCAAATGTGAACGTCGAAGCTGCGGCTTTAACGGATATGGAACGTGATGCACAGCGCCTTTATGAGTTGATCTGGCGCCAGTTTGTCTCCTGTCAGATGACTCCTGCCCAATACGATGCGACTAAACTCACGGTAAAAGCGGGCGACTACGAACTGAAAGCAACTGGACGTATCCTACGTTTTGACGGTTGGACCCGCGTTCAAACCGCTCTGAAAAAGAAAAACGAAGAAGATAATACGCTACCCGCGGTGAACGAAGGCGACGTATTATCCCTTGTTGAGCTAGAGCCGAAACAGCACTTTACCAAGCCGCCAGCCAGATACAGCGAAGCGTCATTGGTTAAAGAATTAGAGAAGCGTGGGATCGGACGTCCATCAACCTATGCCACCATTATTTCGACCATTCAAGAACGGGGTTACGTTAAAGTTGAAAACCGCCGATTCTATGCTGAGAAAATGGGCGAAATCGTCAGCGAGCGCCTCGTTGGTAGTTTTGCAGAGCTGATGAGCTATGACTTTACCGCCAGTATGGAACAGACTCTCGACGATGTTGCCAAAGGTGAGCTGGATTGGAAAAAAGTCCTCGATGGCTTCTATACCGATTTCACTAGGCAATTAGAGAAGGCTGAGTTAGCGCCAGAAGAAGGCGGTATGCGCCTTAATCAAATGGTGATGACCAATATCAAGTGTCCGACTTGCGGCCGCCCAATGGGGATCCGTACTGGCACAACGGGGGTATTCCTCGGTTGTTCGGGTTACGAGCTGCCACCGAAAGAGCGCTGCAAAACCACCATGAACTTAACGCCAGGCATTGAAGCGATAAGCGACAGTGAAGATGCCGAAACCGATGCACTGCGTGCTAAGCACCGCTGCGGGATTTGCGGCACGGCGATGGACAGTTATCTTATCGACGAAAAACGCAAGCTGCATGTTTGTGGTAATAACCCTATCTGTGAGGGTTATGAGGTCGAAGAAGGTCAATTTAAGATCAAAGGTTACGAAGGCCCATTAATTGAATGTGACCGCTGTGGTCATGATATGGAACTGAAAAACGGTCGTTTTGGTAAGTATTTCGGTTGTACTAATGCGGAATGTAAGAATACCCGTAAGTTACTGAAAAACGGCGAAGCGGCACCACCAAAAGAAGATCCTATCTATCTGCCAGAGTTGAAATGCAGTAAGTCTGATGCGCATTTTGTGCTGCGTGATGGCGCGGCGGGGATTTTCTTAGCGGCCAGTACTTTCCCTAAATCACGGGAAACCCGTGCGCCACTGGTTGAAGAGCTAGTTAAATACCGTGAACTATTATGGCCAAAGTACCAGTATCTTGCGGATGCACCTATCGCCGATGATGAGGGAAATAAAGCGGCGGTTAAGTTTAGCCGTAAGACCAAAGAGCAATATGTGGCGACAGAAGTTGATGGTAAAGCAACAGGGTGGTCGGCGCATTATGTGAATGGTAAATGGGTGACAGAATCGACGGCAAAGAAAGCCAAGAAATAGATCCTAGATAATCGTTCTATTCGCTGTGTATTTGCAAATGGGCTCATTTGAAGTGAGCCCATTTTGTTAGCTATAAGCTTAAACAGCAATTAAGATTGATAAGTATCAACGCTATTTAGGACTGATCACTCTAAGCATAAAAAAGCCAAGTCACAGACTTGGCTTTTTATTGATTAACTTAGTCAAAATACCACCGCAATATCACCATTTCTTCTTCGGTTGAAACAGCATATCGATATCATCTTCTTCGTTTTTGGGTTTCGGTGCACTCGGTGCCGAGAGTTTTTGTGCGCCCATAATCTCATCTAACAGCATTTTGGCTTCATCGACCTTACGGGCAATAAAGGGGTCATTGGGCGTTTGCGCTTTAATGGCATGTAGGGTTGCTAAAGCTTTCGTAACCATTTGCTTAGATGAGCCATATTGCTTCATAAAGCTCGCGGCACGGGCACGAGACAGCATTGAATCGACATTAATCCGTAGTTGTAAACTGTCGATACGATTCTCTTCCTGGGCAAAAACATTTGGGTCGACTCGGCCTTTATTGTGCTCGGCACGCAAAATGGCCTTCAGCTTTTTAAGTGTTTGTACTAGAACTAAGATCTGTTTGTCATTATCCGGCAATCTAAAATTCTCGATGGGGGGCATCTGTGGCGTATTAGATTGCAAAGATTCGATTTGCGATTTGAGATCGGTAAGGCGACGTTGAAAATCCGATTGTTGCTGACTCGTACTTAATGTCGTGGCGATTTCTAACGCTTCTTGCACACGGCGGTAGAGCACTAAAACGATGTGAGTACTACAAGGTATCATCCCTGTATTGGACAATACGGTTTCAGTTTCATCAATAATTGCACGTTGACGAGCAAATTCAATGCGACGTTCAGCCTCAGCACGTTCTTTTTGTTGTTGTATAACGTTAATTCCGATAACAAGCAGTAAAAGTGCACCGATGAGGATCAGAACCAAGGTGAATGTCATAGCTGTTCCATTATTTATCTAATTAGGGTAATGCTACAATAAATCAATAAACTAGCATAGTTATCTTAGCCTAGGTTATCATTTCTGTCGTATGAAACTTAAGACTTGTGCTCTATATTCCTATTTGCTTTAATTTTTACTATATACTATAACGATTGATTATATCTGATACTGAGTTGTGCCATTTTCGCCAATCACTTTCAGCCTGTTTGAGACAAGGAAATAAGATGAAACTGCAACAGCTCAGGTATATTGCTGAGGTCGTCAAGCATAACCTTAACGTATCTGCCACAGCGGAAAATTTATATACCTCACAACCTGGGATCAGTAAGCAAGTTCGCATGTTGGAAGATGAGTTGGGTATTCAGATTTTTGGGCGTAGTGGTAAGCATCTGACCCATGTGACTCCTGCGGGTCAGCAGGTGATTAATATTGCCAACGACATCTTAGGCAAAGTCGAAAGCATTAAAAAAGTGTCCGAAGAATACACTAAACCCGACCAAGGTGAGCTGAATATTGCGACGACGGATACACAAGCACGTTACGCGTTACCTCATATTATTCGTCAATTCATCGACCGCTATCCTAAAGTCAATTTGCATATGCACCAAGGCACGCCATCGCAGATTAGCGAGCAAGCGGCTCGCGGGGATGCTGACTTTGCGATTGCCACCGAAGCGATGCATTTATACTCAGATTTAATCATGTTGCCTTGTTACCATTGGAATCGCTCGGTTGTGGTCCCCAAAGACCACCCATTAGCGACTCGTACCCATATCAGTATTGAAGATCTAGCCCGTTTTCCATTAGTCACTTATGTGTTTGGGTTCGATCGCGCATCGGAAATTGAAAAAGCCTTTAACCGAGCGAACCTCGAGCCACGGGTGGTCTTTAGTGCGACTAGCGCCGATGTGCTAAAAACCTATGTGCGTTTAGGATTAGGGGTTGGGGTGATAGCTTCAATGGCAATTGATCCTAATATCGATAAAGACCTAGTCGCCATCGATGCTGGCCATTTATTTGCTCACAGTACGACTAAGATTGGTTTTAGAAAGGGCAGTTTCTTACGTAGTTATATGTATGATTTTATTCAACACTTTGCGCCGCATTTAACCCGTGATGTGGTTGAAAAGGCGGTGGCGCTTCGCGATCAGCAACTAATTGATGAAATGTTTGCCGATAAAAATCTGCCGATGCGTTGATAAAACTCGTATTAAACACAATAAAAATGCCGCAATAGATGCGGCATTTTTTATGAGTAATGGATTGTGGATACTAGAATTAACTTAAATCGACTTTATCCATTTCAAGCTGGCCTAAGGCAATAACGGCTTGAGTACGATTTCGTACGCCCAGTTTTCTAAAAATAGCGGTGGCGTGGGCTTTGATGGTGGCCTCAGACACTCCTAAGTCATAGGCGATTTGCTTATTGAGTAAACCCTCTGCGAACATTTGCAACACTTTATATTGTTGCGGCGTGAGGTCCGAGAGTTTGCTGGCCATTTTATCCGTATCATCATCCTCAATCGGAATGATTTCAGCCCCTGCGGGTAGCCAAATATCTCCAAATAATACTGCGGTCAGCGCTTCTTTTAAGGTTTCCATCGATGCCGATTTAGGAATGAATCCACTGCCACCGTAGTGAATCGCACGGCTAATAGTATTGATATCCTCATGGGCTGAAATCACTACCACTGGCAGTTCAGGGTAGTGGGAGCGCAGATGGATAAGCGTCGAATAGCCGTGTGAGCCAGGCATCTGCAGATCCAGCAAAACCAAATCGTAACTCACAGCTTGTGAATCTAATACGGATTGCAAAGCATCGGCACTGTCAGCTTCATACCACTGGGTGTGTTCAAAGGCGCTACTGAGGGCTTGACGTAGTGCATTTCGAAACAATGGATGGTCATCGGCAATAATTATATTTAAGTTTTCTAGCTTCATGGCTTTGTTGGTTATGTTCGTGGCACGTGAAGATTAAACCCAATGTAACAGAAAAGTAATCGAGGATCCTATTGCTTTATGCAGTAAGATTGACAAAATTTTTATATGTTTCTGGTTGTTATACTTTTGTCTATCAAACGTGGACGAGAAATTCGCAAAAAAATAAGCCCCAAAACCAGCGTGTTTAAGGGCTAGAGTGCGTTATTGGGCTGCTTAAATCTTATTCAGCGGTCCACACCTGAGTTGGGTGGCGTTGTTCGTCAACCGCAACAAAGGTGAATACGCCGCGGATCGCATGCTCGCGGTGATCTTGATACATGTCTTCGACGAAAATGTTTACTTCGACCTTTAACGAGGTATTCCCTACATGGATCACTCGGGCGATAAGTTCAGCTAAAGTGCCGGCTGGAATAGGTTTTTTAAAGTCGATTCTGTCGGAGCTGACAGTTACTAAGGTTTTACGGCAAAAGCGAGTCGCCGCAATAAAGGCGGTTTCATCCATCCATGCTAACGCTTCGCCACCGAATAAGGTGTTGTGATGATTGGTGATAGACGGGAATACGGCCTTGATCACCCGCGCTTCGGATTGATTGATCCGCTGTTCGATGGCATCAGAAAAGGCAGGGCGGCTAGAGTCGAGCGAGTTTGGCATACGGCAACCTGAGGTTATGCATTTTTAAAGAGGCGCAATTATAGTGAGTTTTCAATTTGAATGGTAGAAAACGCCTATATCGTTAGGTGTTAAGACAGCAATAAAAGTAAAAAGGCTTCCAGTGGAAGCCTTTTGCTGTGGGTCATCGACTTATTTGCCGAGAAACTCACGTCTATCGCGAGAGGCTTTAGCCAAATCGCGCAGTAATTTCTCCGAGTCATCCCAATGCAGGCAAGCATCTGTGATGCTTTGGCCGTAATACAAAGGTTGACCCTCAACCACTTTTTGATTGCCTTCCTGTAAGAAACTTTCGGCCATCACCCCGGCAATTGCCGTGCTGCCCGCGCGCATTTGCGCCATGATATTGTCGGCAACGACTAATTGTTTTAGGTGATTTTTTTCGCTATTGCCATGGCTAAAATCAACCACCATACGCGGTGTTACATCGACAGACTCAAGTTTTAATCTAGCTTCTTCAATATCTTGCTCAAAGTAATTCGGCTTTTTTCCACCACGTAAAATGATATGTCCGTAAGGATTACCATGGGTGCGGTATACTGACATGGCGCCATCTTTATCCGGTGAATAGAAGATATGCGGCACTTTTGCTGCGCGCACCGCATCGACGGCGATATTAATATTGCCATCGGTACCGTTTTTAAAGCCAACGGGGCAAGAGAGCGCCGAGGCCATTTCGCGGTGGACTTGGCTTTCAGTAGTGCGGGCACCGATAGCGCCCCAGGTGATTAAGTCGGCAATATATTGACCGTTCACCATGTCTAAAAATTCGGTGGCAATCGGTAACTTCAGTTCAGTAATTTGCTGCAATAACTCGCGGGCAATACGTAATCCTTTATTCGGCTCGAAGCTGCCATCTAAATCAGGATCGGAGATTAACCCCTTCCAACCGACGATAGTGCGTGGCTTTTCAAAATACACGCGCATTAAAATGCAGAGATCGTCCTTTAACTCTTGATGCAATACGGCTAAACGGCGAGCGTAGTCGAGGGCGGCCTGAGTATCATGGATAGAGCAGGGGCCAATGATCACCAATAGGCGCTGGTCTTCGCCCATAATAATGGCTTCCACTTCACGACGTTGCTGAACGAGGTAATCGGCTGCATCTTGGGTTAAGGGGTACTCAGATGCCAGTTGTGCAGGTGAGATGACTTTAGCTAATAGGGAAGTGCGTAATTCGTCTGTTTTAATGGTCATTCAAAATACCGAGCTTGCGTGCGGCGCTTTTCGCCAGATTGCCTCGGATTATAACGAATCGAACAGCATTGCACAGTGCCAATTGTGTTAATTGTCGGCAACTGTGCAATGAATTTGATTTAAGTTAGACCTATTTAGCCTAAATCGAGGGGCTCGATTGCCTCGTTCGAAATCATCAAGATTAGAACATATGACGCTCTAAACCTGTCACATCTAAAATCTTAGTGGCGATTTCTTCAACCGAGTGATTAGTGGTGTCAATATAAGGAATACGTTCACGTTTGAACATCATCTCGACTTCTTTGACCTCTAAGCGACACTGTTTTAAGGAAGAGTAGCGGCTGTTTTCCATCCGGCTTTGGCGGATTTCATGTAAGCGCACTGGATCGATGGTTAAACCAAACAATTTCTTCTTATTACGCTTTAAGGCTTCGGGCAGTTTAAGGTTATCCATATCGTCTTCGGTGAACGGATAGTTGGCCGCTTTAATACCAAACTGCATCGATAAATAGAGGCTAGACGGGGTTTTACCACAGCGAGATACACCAAGCAGGATCAAATCCGCTTGATCCATATGTTTCATGGTTTGGCCATCATCATTATCCATCGCAAAATTGATGGCATCGATACGGGCTTCGTAGCCGTGATTGGCTTTTCCGTGGGTGCGATGTAACACCGGAGAGGCACTCACGCCTAAATGTTGTTCAAGTGGTGCAACGAAGGTATTTAAAAAATCGTAATCGAGACCTTCACTCGAATAAATAATGTCCCGAATTTCAGGTTTGACGATGGAATGGAACACTAACGGCCGTTCACCTGTTGTAATAAAACAATCATTAATTTGTCGTTTAACGTTTTCAGCTTTTGCCAATGTTTCAACAAACGGAATTGTAAGTGACTCAAATTCTAATGGAAATTGTGAGAGTACTGCATGCCCAAAAACCTCAGCTGTGATCGCTGTCCCGTCGGAGATGTAAAATACCTTTGGTGCCATACTGACCTCTTGTAGTAATAAAATTACAAATAAAATTATAGATTTACGCTGCTTCAGCGGGAGTGTAAAATGCCGCTGCCCTCGTGTGAAGGGGCCACTGAAATAAACTTGCGGAGATAGAACTGTGCAGCAATACGTACTCTGGTATCAGGAATTAGGCATGGGTGACGTCAACTTGGTTGGCGGTAAAAATGCTTCTCTTGGCGAGATGATCAGCAATCTAGCTAATGCCGGTGTTCAAGTACCTGGCGGATTTGCGACTACTTCTTATGCGTTCAATGAGTTCCTTGAACAAAGTGGAGTAAACCAGAAGATTTATGACATCCTAGCAACATTGGATGTAGATGATGTCAATGCACTGGCACAAGTAGGTGCACAGATCAGACAATGGGTTATCGATACCCCGTTCCAACCAGCTCTAGAGCAAGCGATTCGTGAAGCTTACGACAAACTTGCCGCTGAAACGAGCGATGCATCATTCGCGGTGCGTTCTTCCGCTACCGCAGAAGACATGCCAGATGCCTCTTTTGCTGGTCAGCAAGAAACCTTCTTAAACGTGAAAGGATTTGACTCAGTACTCGTAGCAATTAAGCACGTGTTCGCGTCACTCTTTAACGACCGTGCAATTTCATACCGTGTTCACCAAGGTTATGAGCACCACGGTGTTGCCCTGTCAGCCGGCGTACAACGCATGGTTCGTTCAGACAAAGCGGCATCAGGTGTTATGTTCACCATGGATACTGAATCAGGCAACAACGATGTGGTGTTTATCACTTCATCTTTCGGTCTGGGTGAAATGGTTGTTCAAGGTGCGGTAAACCCTGACGAATTCTATGTTCACAAACCTATCCTCTCTCAAGGCCATAAAGCCGTTGTTCGCCGTAATATCGGTAGCAAGCTCATCCAGATGGTGTATTCCGATGATGCTTCTCACGGCAAACAAGTGAAAATTGAAGACGTTACAACTGAAAAACGTCGTCAATTCTCAATCAACGACGCCGAAGTGATGGAATTGGCTAAACAAGCTATGGTTATCGAAAAACACTACGGTCGTCCAATGGACATCGAGTGGGCAAAAGACGGTAACGATGGCAAACTCTATATCGTTCAAGCGCGTCCAGAAACGGTTCGTAGCCGTGAAGACGTACAATTAATTGAACGTTACCACTTAAAGAGCCGTGGCGCGGTGATCTCTGAAGGTCGCGCTATCGGTCATAAAGTCGGTTCAGGTGTGGCTAAGGTATTAACTTCTATCGCGGATATGGATCAAATCCAACCAGGCGATGTGTTAGTGACCGACATGACTGACCCAGATTGGGAACCTATCATGAAGCGCGCGAGCGCCATCGTGACTAACCGTGGCGGTCGTACCTGTCACGCGGCAATTATTGCCCGTGAATTAGGCGTACCAGCTGTTGTAGGTTGTGGTGACGTGACTGACCGTATCAAGAATGGTCAGTTAGTGACTGTTTCTTGCGCCGAAGGTGACACAGGTTACATCTACGAAGGTAAGCAAGAGTTCGAAGTGGTGTCTAACCGCGTTGACGCTCTGCCTGCATTACCGATGAAAATCATGATGAACGTGGGTAACCCAGATCGCGCCTTTGACTTCGCTCGTTTACCAAACGAAGGTGTGGGTCTAGCGCGTTTAGAATTCATCATCAACCGCATGATCGGTATTCACCCGAAAGCGCTGCTTGAATTCAACCAACAAGACGCTGCGCTGCAGGAAGAAATCAACGAGATGATCGCAGGTTACGACTCTCCAGTTGAGTTCTACATTGCCCGCTTAGTCGAAGGTATCGCATCAATCGGTTCTGCTTTCTATCCGAAGAAAGTGATCGTGCGTATGTCAGACTTCAAGTCTAACGAATACGCGAACTTAGTAGGTGGTGACCGTTACGAGCCAGAGGAAGAAAACCCAATGTTGGGCTTCCGTGGTGCAAGCCGTTATATTTCCGAATCATTCCGCGATTGTTTCGCGTTAGAATGTGAAGCGATTAAGCGCGTGCGTAACGAAATGGGTCTGAAAAACGTTGAAGTGATGATCCCATTTGTCCGTACCGTGAAAGAAGCCGAGCAAGTGATTGAATTGCTGAAAGAGCAGGGCTTCGAGCGTGGTAAAGATGGTCTACGCGTCTTCATGATGTGTGAAGTACCGTCAAACTCTCTGTTAGCGGACCAATTCATTGAGCACTTCGTTGGTTTCTCTATCGGCTCAAACGACTTAACTCAGCTATCACTCGGTCTTGACCGTGACTCAGGCATCATCAGCCACCTGTTCGATGAGCGTAACGAAGCCGTTAAGATCCTACTGTCTATGGCCATTAAAGCGGCTAAGGCTAAGGGCGCTTACATCGGTATCTGTGGTCAAGGACCTTCAGATCACGCTGATTTCGCCGCCTGGTTAGTTGAACAAGGTATCGATACCGTATCGTTAAACCCTGATACAGTGATTGATACTTGGTTATATTTAGCCGAAGCGCACGGTTGATCTCGGTTGTAATTTTATAAAGGTGTTAAAAAAGCCGCTTTTTAGCGGCTTTTTTTTGTTTATAATGGGCCGCATAACAATAATTGACTGAAGCCGCTCATGTTACCTCTGTTATCACACCAACAAACTTTAGAACC
>NZ_JBKEDJ010000001.1:0-183342 GCF_047975355.1 Shewanella sp.
GTAGACTGAACTGAATTTTTGTCTGCTAATGAGGGATACGATGCTTAACAATAAACTAAAAGGATTCGCGGTTTTGACCTTCGCCTGTTTGGGCGTGACCGCTTGTGGTGGCTCCGATAACAACAAGGATGAGGACACCTCGAAGACCGATACTTATGTGCAATTCTACAATGCTTCAGTGGGGAGTACGGCTACTGCACTGAAGATTGGGGATAAAACCTATGAGAGCGTGAGCTACGCCGATGCGATGCCAAGATTTACCTCTACACCTGGCGTTAGTACGGTTGAAGTGATGGGCAAAGACGCGGCCAATAAGGATATTTCTCTCTACAAGGAAGATATAGATCTAAAAACGGCGACTGACCATTTCTTTGTCTTGCATGGGGATTTTGCCTCGCCATCGCTGCTGAATATCAATTACTCCCGTACTGAACTCGATAAGCAAAACGCCGAAGCGGACAAGAGTAAAATGCAATTATTGATCGCCCACACGGCGATGAATGTGCCTGCTTACGATGCTTATATTGCTAAAGCTGACCAAAGCATTGCCGATGCGGTAATGCTAGGCAGCGTCTCCTACGGTGAGGTCTCAGCGCCGCAGATTTTAGACACTGGGGATTACAAGGTTTACCTCGCGCCAGCGGGAACGACTAACGTGAGCTACACCACGGCAAGTATTAACTTTAAGACTAAGGTGCCCTATAAGTTGATTTTACGGGAAAGCTTTGGCGCTTCGGATGCCAAAATCAGCTTAGATAGCGTCGATTCGACCACCAATGTGCGTAACCATGTTGCCCTCGAAAGCAGTGTCGATTTTAGGGTATTCAATGGTTTGGCTGCACATAATGTCGATGTCAAAGTGGTGAGTAACAAGCAAGAAGCCCTGTTTAGCAATGTGGCCCCCTTTGGTGTTACTGCCTATCAAGGCGCCGAGTTTAATGACTTTGGGGTGAGCGTGTTTGACCATACTAGCCAAGCTAAATTGCTCGACAATGTGTTGATTACCCTCAACCAAGACGATATCAAAACCATCTTCATCTACGAGCAAACAACCGAAGAAGGTAGCCAAGTGAAGGCGATGGAGATGAAGCAAACGCAAACGCCGAGTCCCTACAGCTTTAAGTTTGATATCGTCAGTTTTGCCGACAAGAGTAACCTGACGCTGTACTTCTTAAAGGCGAACGACACCATTGAAACCGCAGCCTATAAGATCAGTGCGGTTAACCCTACGGCGCCGCAGTCGTTAGTGGTGCCAAAAGGTGAATATTCTATCAAGGTGATTGCGGTGGAAAATGGCACTAAGACAGTGGTTTATGCATCAGAGATGATGGATTTTAATAACGAAGATAATGTCACTATGGTGCTGAACAAGGACACTTCAACCAGCTTTGGCTATAACCTCGTTAAGCTTTAATCGCAAAATTGATTAGGCAATAAAAAAGCACTACCTTGGTAGTGCTTTTTCGTCTTAACCGTCTTTATTCCGACAGTTTTAGCTCTTGGCCTGGCTTAATAATGCTCTTGGCATTGAGCTGGTTCCACTTCATTAAATCCGCGAGCTTCACTTTGTTTTTGCGCGCGATTTTATCTAACGAGTCACCGGACTTTACCTTATAAGTGCTGGCTTTCGCGGCGGGCTTGTCAGCGGTTTTACTGCTGGTTTTAGCCTTAGCCGATTGAGACGTTGTTTGAGCTTTGCTCTGTTTTGGCGTCTCGGTCGAGGCGTTATCTTCGCTTGTCATCGGCGTTAACAGGGTCAGCTCTTGGCCGATTTTAATTCTATCGGAGCTGAGGTTGTTTGCTTGCTTTAACTCTTTGACTGAGATATCAAATTTCGCAGCAATTGTGCCTAGGCTATCGCCGGATTTCACAATATAACTTTGGCTGTCGTAACGTTTTTGTGCGTACAGTTTGTGCTGATTCTCTTGATACTGGCCAATGTTTTCAATCGGCAGGGCGATTTGGTATTTGCCCTTACTTGGGATCACGCTTTGGCGATAACCAGGGTTATAGGTTTTAAACTCCGCCTTAGTGAGTCCCGCAGCATTGGCAATTTGGCTGAGTTCAACGCCGTTAGGTGCAGGTAAACGCTCCAAAAATGGGCGGTTGGCAATCGGCATTACTTTGAGATTGTAATGGCTAGGTGCGCGGATAATTTGAATAAAGGCGAGCCATTTAGGCACGGTTTGCACTTGGCGAGCCGGAATATTCAGCGACCAGAAATCCGTGGGTTTGCCTTTAGCTTTGTTTCTATCGATAGCGGCTTTAATCACAAGCTCGCCACTGTTATAACCCGCAACGGCGTTGATCCAGTCGTTACCTAAGGTGTCGTGCAAGTGTTGTAAATAGTCGAGCACGGCATCGGTCGAGGCCAGCGCATCTTTGCGGCCATCGTAGGCTGAGTTGATGGTCAGGCCAAAATTACGTCCCGTGGCGGGGATCATTTGCCAGAGTCCAGCTGGACCATTTGCCTGAGCGAGCGGGTTATAACCACTCTCAACAATTGGTAGGAGTGCCAGTTCGAGCGGCATGTTGCGGGCTTCGAGTTGGCTGACAATATAGTATAAAAAAGGCTCGGCGCGCTGGGTCACCTGAGTCATAAACTTTTGCTTATCATCGAAAAAGTTACGCTGTTTGCGCACTTCGGCATCGTCATGCACATCAATGGTGCGGGCGTGTTGGATTTTCTCCCACACATCGGTATAGCGTTCGTAGACCACTTCCGCCTCAATATGCTGAGGTTGCGTTGTCTGTTCGCTAGTGCCTTGGGCTTCTGGCAAGGCTGCTGCGTATTCTGTAGGCGAAGTTTGCGCCGAAGTAGTTGCGCAGCCGCTTAGCTGAGCCGTCAACATGGCGACCACGAGCGCAGCTAATGCACTGGGTTGGCGAAAGGTTTTCCGCATGATTGTCCTGTAATCTGTGATGACTTGATGTTCCATGATTTGGCACATGCTAATCTGTTTTCGCATTTCTGAATAGCTTTGCTGGAAATTTGACCGCCTAGGTCAGATTTAGATTTAGTGCAAAATGGGCTAAGATAGTGGCGATTTTTCATCACAGTGGATTACAGAGTGCAGACGTTAGCGCAGTTAAAAGCAGGGCAATTACAAGGGATTACTCGTTTACAATTGGTTGAGGATTTAACTGAGTTTCCGCGGGAGATCTTTGAATTAGCCGATACGCTCGAGATCCTCGACTTATCCAATAATCGGCTCAGTTCACTGCCTGAAGATTTGTCTCGTTTAACCCATTTGAAGATTTTGTTTGCTTCCAATAACCGCTTTGAAGAGCTTCCCGAAGCGTTAGGCCAATGTCCGAAACTGGAGATGATAGGCTTTAAGGCGAATCAAATTCGTTCGGTACCTGAGACATCATTGCCCTTGCAGACCCGTTGGTTGATTTTAACCGATAACCAAATCTCAGCCCTGCCAGATAGTATGGGCGAATTGCATCGCCTACAAAAATTAGCCTTAGCGGGCAATCGGTTAACCTCGCTGCCAGCATCCATGGCCCAATGCCAAAACTTAGAGTTAGTACGTTTGTCGGCAAATGCTTTAGCCACACTGCCAAACTGGTTACTTAAGTTGCCAAAACTTACATGGCTTGCGTTTGCGGGCAATCCCTTTAGCCATACACTGGTCGATCCCCATGCCGACGTAGCCAGTGTGCCCAATGTGTCATTAGCGGACATCGCCCTCGGTGAGAAATTGGGTGAAGGCGCCTCTGGCATTATTTACCAAGGGCGTTGGTTAAACCCCGAAATGGTCGCCGCTACTGGGTGTGAGCAGATTGCCGTTAAGTTATTTAAGGGAGAGGTGACCAGTGACGGTTACCCTGCCGATGAATTGGATTGTTGTTTAACCACGGGTGAGCATCCTAATCTAATCAAAGTATTGGCGCATATTAGCCAACAGGATCAACTTGGATTAGTCATGGCGTTAATTCCAAAAGAATTTAGTAACTTAGGTTTACCGCCATCACTAGTCACCTGCACCCGAGATACCTTTAAGGTTGATACCGAATTTAGCCTTAAGGACATAGCCAAGATTGCCCAGCAGTTGGCCGACACCTTAGCGCATATGCATGGTCAGCAAATCAGCCATGGGGATGTGTATGCGCACAATATGATGATTAATCCGCAAATGGCGCTGTTATTTGGTGATTTTGGTGCCGCCTCAAACTTGGCAAAATTGTCGCAGTCAGAGCGTGATGCCATGCAGGCCATTGAGGTGCGGGCACTTGGTTGTTTGATTGACGACTTATTGCCCTTCGCTGGCGCCGACGAGTACGAAGCGATGCGAACTCAACTACGGCAGTTAAAAGATCTATGTATGCAGCCGGAGTTAATTAACCGCCCGCGCTTTAGTGATATCGCCAATACATTATGTACAGCACTAAGCTCACGCATTTAGCATGTAGCAAAACTCAAGGGGTGGTTCCATTGGTGAAAACCGATGCAGAGACATTAAAGCAAGGGCGATGGTCTCTCATCAGCAATGGAGAGCTGGCATTATGAGGTTGATTTCTAAAGTAGCAGTGCTTTGGCTGGGCCTTGTCCTGAGTCTCATCTTGAGTTTGAGTCTGCTGAACTCAGCGCCTGTTTTGGCGGGATTTTGGGATAACCTGTGGCTACAGGAGTTACCCGTCGACCAAACGACGCCACCTAAGGATGCGCAGCGTTTCGAGTTTACTGGGGCTTTACCCGCTCACACCCAGTTAGAGCTAGTAGGTTATTACACTTCCTCTGTTTGTACCCGTAAAGAAATCCGTTTCCCCAATGGTGATATCGCCAATCCATATCGCGCCACGCTGAATAAGAGTTCGGTATTGCGTCAATCGCTCGAGAGTACAGATAAGGCCAAGCCTTTCAGTTTCACGCTAGCGCTGCAAGGTGGTGGAGATTGTGACTGGCAGTTGGAGGATCTCGTCCTCGATCTTACCCTGTTGCCAAGCCATCCCGTATGGCAAAAGGTTAAGTCATTAAAAGACAAATACTTGCATACATCGCCATTATTAACATCGGGTCAACCGCCCGCTAAAGCTTCGCCCCATGATGGGTTTTATTTGAGCCAAGAGTTCACTATCGAGCCCGTGCCCGCAGGCAGTGAAGAGGATACTAATCTGGTTGCCGCTTTGCCGCTTGTCCTTAATCCCGTGTATTACCCTATGGTGATCTACAGTCCTAAGACTGACAGCCCCTTTGAGGTGAAGCTTAAGAGCAATTTGCAGTCGACCAGCCGTTTATGGTCGAGCACGGCGACGCAGCTAGTGCGTTTCGATAAAGAGGCCGTGCTGCGGGTGCAGTTTAACCCTGAGATATTGCCTGATTATCAAGTCAATGTGTGGCGTCAGACGGATCATATCTCGGTGCATTACCCCGATGGTACCGAATACCGTTATCCGCATGGCGATGTGCATCTCTATGCCTATGGTAAGCCTGAATCTATGCTCAATACCTTAAGTGCGAGCGCCAAGGCCGAAGATAAGCGTGTATTAGCGCAAATCTATTGGGCAGGTAATGCGCTGGCAGAGGATAGAGAAAAAGCACGTAAATTTTACCGAGAGGCGGCCGAGGGCGATGACTTGATTGCTATTCAATGGATACAATCACAAGCAGCCTATGCGGGCGACGTTGAGCAGAGCCGTTATTGGCTACAACGCGCGGCAAGGCTTGGGGATGTCGAGGCCAAACTGGAACTCATTCGTCAGCCGTTTGAGACCATACTGCAAGGCAAGCCGAATACTGCCGAGGCGAAAAGCGACCAAGTCAGCGCTTGGCAACTGTTAAATCAGTTGGTTAGCCAAGGTGTACCCGAGGCTATAAGTATGATGGCGCTGTACCAAGTATTGCCTTGGTCGCCCTACCATGATGCAGCAGCGGCATTAGCCAACTATCGTTTGAGTGTGCAGGCTAAGCCCGCTTTGGCCCATAGCGCCGCCAGTGATTACTATTATTGGCTAGAGGATTTTGAGCAAAGCCAGGCGTTTTGGGAGATTGCCGCCGAACGTGATCTCTATGTCGCCGCTGAGTATGCGGATATTCTGTTAAAACCCGCCACGCGTGATGCGCACAAAGCGCGTTTCTGGCTCGAGAAAGTGGTTTCGCATGGCGAAAAACAAGGCATGCAGCGGGACGTGTTGGGCCAGGCTTATTTTCAACTCGCGAGTCTACTCGATGCGGGTGACGGTGGCAGCGCAGAGCCGGAGCGCATCCTTACGCTCTATCAGCACAGTATTGAACTCGCTAAATCTTTTACGAATGATTACGAAGCTAAGGCCAAAGCAAGAGTACAAGCGCTTGAAAAGCTATGAAACTGATGCCTGTTTTACCGTTTGAACTTGGGGTAGTCTAGCCCTATCGAGCGGATGATTATCGAATTATGCCAGCGACTTATGCCAGAAATGGCCGCTAACACGAGCAGTGAAGACTGCTTTGTTAGCGGAAGTACTATCCTAGGAGCCCGTTATGTCCGAATTACCCCATGATTACACGCATATTTATCTTGAGGAGCCCGGCGCACCAGAGGTGATGCAGTTGACGCGCTCACCCTTACCTGTGCCGAGTGCTGGCCAAGTCTTAATTCGTAACCGCGCCGCCGGTGTAAATGGTCCCGATATCAAGCAAAGGATGGGAGTATATCCGCCACCACCTGGAGCCTCATCGATTATAGGACTGGAAGTCGCTGGGGAGATCTGCGCCTTAGGCGAAGGCGTCACTCAATGGCAACTGGAGGATAAGGTTTGCGCCTTAGTGCCCGGCGGTGGTTATGGCGAGTATACCTTGACCTATGCCGCCCATTGTTTACCTATTCCCAAAGGCTTTTCTGATGTGCAAGCAGCGGCGCTGCCCGAGACCTTTTTTACTGTGTGGGGCAACTTATTTATGCGTGCTGGACTCAAGGCGGGTGAAACCGTGTTGATCCACGGCGGCTCGGGGGGCATTGGCAGCACAGCTATTTCCCTTGCCAAGCATCTCGGTGCGATAGTGATTGCGACCACAGGGCAGGATGAAAAACGCGACTATTGCTCGGGATTAGGTGCCCATCTGGTGGTGAACTACAACACTCAGAATTTTGTTGAAGAAGTCATGGCCTTTACCCAGGGTAAAGGCGTCAATGTAGTGTTTGATATTGCGGGTGGTGACTTTATCAACTTGAATCTTCAGGCATTATCGCTAGATGGCCGCATGGTGTCTGTGTCGACTCAACGTAGTGCCAAGGCCGAGGTGAACATTCTCCAGCTGATGGCCAAACGTATCGTGTGGACGGGCTCGACCTTAAGACCTCAGACCGTTGAGGCAAAAGCCGAAATCGCCAAGCAATTAGGTGAGTATGTTTGGCCTTTGCTCGATAGCCAGCAAATCGTACCGCATATCTGTGCCACCTTTCCTCTGGCCGAAGCCTCTAAGGCCCATGCGCTTATGCAGTCGGGAGAACATAGAGGCAAAGTGGTATTAACCTTGTGACCCCACTGTGCTACATATCTGTAAACGCGCTCGCCTCAATCCTTTGACGGAGGCGGGCGTAGAATTAAAACTTGCTGTGATGTTTTTTTAGACTAAAGTCGTTAATGACAAAATTTTTTAGGGACTTTGGCCGAAATTAATGCGTAATAAGTGAAAATTTCATGATATGAGGCATTGATTATCGGAAATATTCTGTAAAAATACCCAGTTGAAAACGTCAGAGACTTTCCGGCGCTATTCGTGGATCAAAGCAAGCGACGCTTCGCTTATTCAGACTAAAAAACTCATAGTGTATGTGTTGATTTAAGGGTATTGGCATATATGTATAACACAGCAAAGAAACAGGTTTGGTATGGTGAGCTGAGAACATCGAAGGGCAACGCGATTGTCGTCCATGACAACCAGCTGCCAGAGGCTTCCCCTGGACGAATCTACCTCTACAATACCGAGCGTGATGCCATTGTTGAGTATGTAGAAGACATCGTAAAAGTGAACCTACACGACTTAGATGATGCTGCGTTAAAAGCTGCAGAGACTAAGTTTAGCGGCGCATGGAAAGCAGCTCGAGCTCAATTTATGGGTAAACATCAAGCCCGTATTGATCTGAACAATGTTAAGGATTCAGGCCCTGTCCGTAAGGCTAAGGCTGAGGTTGAACCAGAAATCGAAACCGATGCCATTGGCGCCGATTTTGATGAAGATTGGGGCGATGATTTCGATGATTAACACTGAGTTTGCCTAGGCAAATTTGGTCAGGGTAAGGAATAAACCACTTTATTCCTTACCAGCTTTTCCTTTTTACATCCTACAGATTTATTTCCTACATACTCATTTTTAGCCTTCAAGATCAAATTGATAGCGGCTAATATGATGGTAAATTTCCCCCGGTAATAACCAGGCATTGTCACCCAATTGCGGTTGATTAGGCGAGTCAGGTAGCTTTTGTGGCTCGATACACACACCCTGATATTGGTTCAAGCTTTGCTGGTTTCTCCCCAAGGTTCCCGCTAAAAAGTTGGCGCAGTAGAGCTGTACGCCGGGTTGATTGGTAAACACTGTCATGGCGCGGCCACTGACGGGGCTAGATAAGCAGCCAAAACGGCGTAGCGAACCATCGGGATTGTCCATCAAATAACAATGATCATAACCTTGGGTCGTTGCCAAGGTCGGATCTTGGAGTTTGTCCCCAAGAGTAACGCCCTGAGTTAAATCGAAAATACTGTTTTTGACCTCGGCAATTCCCGTAGGCACGCCCACCTCATTCATGGTGAGGTAGCGTGTCGCATCGATTTGCATTCTATGTTGATGATTGTTCGGCAGACCATCGAGGTTGAAATAGGAATGCTGCGTCAGACTGACGGGGCAGGGCTTGTCCACCGAGGCGAGGATTTCCACATAGAGATTATTGGCGGCGAGGCGATAGTCTAACTGGACAGTACAATTACCGGGGAAGCCCATGTCACCATCGGGGCTGACTAACGACAAACGCACCCCGTCGGGAAGTTGGCCTAAGTGCCAGTTTTTTCGATTGAACCCTTCGCGACCGCCATGCAAGCAGTTACTGGCCTGATTGATATCCAGTTGATGCTCTTGTCCTTGATATTGCATCTTGCCCATCGCAATGCGATTGGCAAAACGTCCAGCAATGGCACCAAGGTGGGCGTTTTGGGTTAAGTAATCCTCGGCACTGTCGCAGCCAAGCACGATATTGGTACGCTCTCCCTGTCTATCGGGCGTCCAGAGCGAGCGAATAATGCCACCTAAACTGAGCACTTCTAAGGCGATGATGCCATTGTCTATCCGCACACGCTCAATTTCACCGCCGCGGGGATCGGTCCAAGGATCTAATACACTGAAACGTACCATTAGGCTTCCCTCTAATGTGATTTAACCTTTTGATTTTGCCTCGTAAAAACAACAAATACCATAGGAACTAAAATTGAATTCGTATGGTATTTGTCTGGAAGAATGGATTGAGCGTGATGGACGAACTAACTGTCGATACGCCCCGCGCCGGCACTCGCCGAGCAGAGATATACAGTGGCATCGATTCCGGTCTGCTCATAAAACGCATTTTCAACCGCCGAGACCACGGCATCGGTGAGCTCATGGTCCACTAAGGCGACGACACAACCGTCGGTCATGCGAATGCCGCCACGCTCCCCAATCACTTGACTGACGATGTCCACTAAAGTGTCAAACTCAGGCAGAGTTACCTCAAAGTCATCCCGCAAGGATTGATGGGACTGTGCCATTAACAAACTGAATTTAGAAAGATTATTTTGCTCTAGCGCCCGGGCTGCACTCTGTGTGCGCTTGTTTTCGGTGACAACGTGTTTGGCACGGCGATACAGGGTGTCATCCAATTGTCCTTTAGCACTTTCGAGTTGACGCTGATCGAGGTGACGTAGGGCATCGAGGCCAAAGTAGTCGGCGGCCTTAGCGCATTCTTCGCGGCGCTGCTGGCTAATTGCAGCTAAACGTTGCTTCTCGATATGGGCATCGATAATGATAAGGCTGAGGTTTTCTGGTATCGCTATAGGCTCGCTATCCAGATCCAGACAATCGATGAGCAAGGCATGGTCAGGTTCGCCCATAGCGCAGACCATATGATCCATAATGCTGCAAGCCGATGAGACATATCGATATTCACCACGCTGCGCGAGTTGTGCAACCGCCATGGGAGATAAATGCAGTTGGCTACTGTCGCTGATGGCGGTGCCAAAGGCGACGACTAAGGCGCCGGAGGAAGACAGACCCGCCGCCAGTGGTACATCGCCCACTACGGCTAAATCTAAGCCTTTGGCAATAAGTCCTGTATTGGCCATGGCCACAGTCAGGCCCTTTAAATAATTGACCCAGCCATCTTCGGGATTGATTTCGGTGTCTTTGCCGAAGCTCCATTCCTTTATTTGTCCCGGAAAGGCATCGGCAACGGCGCGAAACTTATTATCGTCTCGGCGTTTAACCGCAATTACCGTATGAAAATTGATCGCGGCGGGCAATACGAAGCCGTCGTTGTAATCCGTATATTCACCGATCAAATTCACCCGACCTGGGGCTTGGTATAAATCATCGGCTTTAGTGCCAAAGGTTTGGACAAATAATTTAGTGGCGCGCTGCGCAGGGTTCGACATGCTGAGAAGACTTCCAAAAAGCTAGGCTAAATGCGTTCTTGTCTTCGATTTATATCACGACTAACTCGGCGTTGTAACTGAGATTTTGTAGGGCATAGCCGATAGTCTTGTCAGAGAAAATCGATACTGCAAAATGCAGCCAAGCCTTGGAAGAGATGATTTATATCAATCTATTGATTTTTATCAGTTTATAGATTGGTGATGGTTTAGCTATGTTGACTCAGGGGATCCCTTTCCTGAGTCAACATCAGACTAAATAAGATGAGTTTTATTCATGGGTAAAATTAGTCATTACTGAACTAAACATGAATTAATTCAGCCGTTTTAGGCTATGACAGAATCCTGTTTCTTATTGTCTTCATGGGGTTCTGTATTGGCCTTAGTTTCAGAGTCGGGTAACAGCTCATGAATCACATGGTCGACAAAACCCGCTCCCGCCGCTTCGTACAAGTTATACACACTGTGTACGCCTGAGCTTCTAAGTGACGCTGCATCATCGCCGTATTGCACAATCGCACTGAGTTTACCTTGATAGTTCAGCTTCTTGAGCTGCTCTACGGCGAAGAGATTCCCCGCATGGTGCGGCATAGCCAACAGCACTAGTTCAAGATTGGGTGCTCTATCGAGCTTTTCCCAGAAGTCGGTATCCGAAGCGTCTCCTTGAACCACATTACGGCCATTGGTGCGGTGTAAATCGACCAGTTCCTGTTTGTGTTCAATCCCTAGGATTTCACCGTCGAAACGCGCGCGTAGCTCATCGTAGGCACCGCTACCAATGCGGCCCATACCTAAAATCAAGAAGCGTGGATTACCAATGGCAATCGGTCTGTCTTCAGGGTGCAGTGGTGGTTTCTCAAGCCTTATCAGACGTTGTTGGAATCGTTGATAAATATTGCCCACTGTGGCGTTGAGTGGCGCCGCAAACAAGAAGCTGAAACTTAAGGCTACGGCAATAATTACCAGCCATTGTGGGGGCAGCCAACCTTTGCTGGTGGCAACGGCGGCCACGATAAGGCCGAACTCAGAGAAGTTACCTAAGTTGAATGAGGCCAGCATCGAGGTGCGTGAACGCAGCTTAAATCGCGTCAGAAGGTAGACGAACAACAGGATTTTTAACGGCACTAACAGTACTAACAAGGCCGCGAGTACCACATCGGATATCGTAGGTAAACCATTGAGACCAATGGTTAAGAAGAAGGCGACAAGGAAGAGTTCTTTAAAGTAAAACAATGATTTAGCTAACTCTGAGGCCTTTTTATGCCCCGCGAGTAAAATGCCGATGATAAGTGCGCCAAGATCCGGTTTAAGCCCTACAGACTCAAACAACCAAGCGCCGACAACCAGCGCCATCACTAATCCGAATAATACTAAGAGTTCGCCGTGACCAACACGGTCGAAGGCTTTGTAAATCAGTGGTTTTACCAGAGGTAATAGCAATAACGCCAGTGCCCAAACCGATGGAACTGCGCCCTTAGATATGGTTAAAAACACCACGGCAAAAATATCCTGCATAATCAGGATACCGATGGCGACACGGCCATAGAGTGATTGCACGTCGCCTTTATCTTCCAATACCTTAATCGCGAATACTGTACTGGAGAAGCTGAGTGCAAAGGCGATCAACGACAGCTGTGCCACGCTTAATCCATCGAGTTGGCTTAGGCCAATAAAGCCGAGGATTTTGAGGATAGGAATAAACAGCACCATGGAGAGCACTAAATGTATGCTCGACCCTGCCCAGACTTCAGCCTTAAACAGGCTACGGATATCCAGTTTAAGACCAATGGCAAAGAGTAATAAGGTGACCCCAAGGTTAGCGAGTTCTTGCAGCAGGGGCAGGCTTTCTTTCTCAATACCAAGAACAAAGAGTACAAAGCCTGCCACTAAGTAGCCGATAAGGGGAGGCAGCCCTATGCGGCTAACCAGCATGCCGCAGATAAGTGTAATGATGAGAATAGCCGGTTCCATAATGCTCCAATCAAAAAAGTCCACGTTAAACAGGGATTGTATAAGAAATCGATGACAGCGTGATAAAAAAGCGGACTTTTAGTGAAAAAAGTCCGCTTTTTATTGGTTTTACGCTAAAACGGCGCAGTGAAAATTTGGCCTTTTAGCCGAGATTATTTCACTAAGTGATCTAAATGGGCGGCAAATTCCTTCGGTCCCATAAAGCCTGTTACCCTTAAATCTTCCCTTTGCTCACCTTGCTCGTTAAACATCAGCAGCGTAGGCAGACCAAGCACGTTGTATTTCTCCAGCAGTGCCACATCCACGGCATCGCTCTTCGTCACGTCGGCCTGTAATAACACTATCTTATTCATCCGGACTAAGACCTCGGCGTCCTTAAAGGTGATGGCCTCAAACTCTTTACAGGCCACACACCAATCGGCGTAGAGATCCAGCATCACGGGCTTACCCGCTGCAGTGGCTGCGGCGAGTTCGCGGTCTAAATCTTCAATGGATTTAATCCGTTTAAAGCCGTGTTCCTCTTCCGTTGTCGCTACGCCACCCATTGGCGCATGGGTAAAGCCAAAGTGACTCATCACCGCTTGGAAACCATAGGAGAAGCTGGCCAGCAGGGTTAAGGTCAGCAGCACTGAGCGCACGGTTTGTTTCCAATTGAAGGCGCTGAGTTTGTTTTGGTGCATTAAGTAGCCGGTGAAGCTAATGCCCCAGAGTGACCAAAGCACATCGGAAACCACGCCCGTCCAAATGCGGCCAAGCATCACAATCGATACCGCAATCAGTAGGAAACCAAACACGGTTTTAATGATGTTCATCCAAGCGCCTGCGCGTGGCAGTAACTTACCACCCGAGGTACCAATGATAAGTAGCGGCACACCCATACCCATACTAAGCACGTAGAGCGCGAGGAAACCTTGCAATAAATCGCCAGTCTGCGCCACATAGACTAAGGCGCCAGAGAGCGGGGCCGTTGTACAAGGTGAGGCCACTAATCCTGAGATCACCCCCATCAAAAATACGCCAACTAAGTTGCCGCCCTTTTGACTGTTTGAAATCGAGTTCATCTTCTCCTGCCAGCTAGAAGGCAGTTTGAGATCGTACAAGCCAAACATGGACAAACTAAGCACGAAGAACAGGATTGCTAAAAAGACCAGCACTGCAGGATGTTGAAGCGCCGCTTGGTATTTCATCCCCGCAGAGGCAACCACTAACCCTAAAATCGAGTAGGTGATCGCCATACCTTGCACATAAGCCATCGACAGGGTGAAGGCCTTAGCGGTTGAGAGTTTTTGCCCTTGGCCGACAATAATGCCCGATAGGATCGGATACATAGGGAAGACGCAAGGCGTGAGCGCCAGACCAATCCCTAGGCCGAAGAAGATCACTAAGGTCCAGAGCAAACTGTCGTTAGACAGCATCTGGCTGAGAGTATCTTGCTGAGTAATTGGTTGGCTTGAAGTGCTACCTGGTTGCTTGTCACTCGACTCAGCAGCAGGCTCGCTATTCTCGCTGCTGCCTGCGCTAGCCGCGATTTGTCCATCATTGGTGGCGACGGCTTTTAGGGTCACATCGCGTTTGGTTGGTGGATAGCAGAGCTTACCTTCGGCGCAGCCCATAAAGTTCACACTTAAGGTGGCGTTGTCATCGGCGTATTTCAGGCCAACGGGAACATCGATATAGGTGTAGTAAACCTCTTGCTCACCGAAATATTCGTCGTTATGGGGTTTGCCCCTTGGCAGGTCGATGGTGCCAAGCTCGGCGCCATTGACGCTAAATTTCAGCTTATCCCGATACATGTAGTAGCCGTCGGCAATCACCCAATTGAGGGTGACCTTATTACCTTCTTGCTTAAAATCGAAGACAAAGGCTTGATCGACGGGCATTAACTCCGGTTCGCTTTTTAGAAAACCAAAGCTATTGGCGAAGGCGTTGCCACTTAGGGAGAGAGGCGTAAGGAACAGTAACGCGGTGAAAATAAGGCTAAGTAGTTTTTTCATGGCTGAGTGTTATCTTTTATCCAATCTAAGTAGGCTGGTAGCCCGTGAGTCACGGGTACGGCAATAATTTCAGGCACTTGATAAGGGTGGAGTTTAAGCACAAGCTGTTCTAACTCGGCATAGTGGCTTTGTAAACATTTAATGTGTAAGCTAATTTCTTGCTCCTCACAGATTTTTCCTTCCCATGCATAAATGGAGCGAATAGGCGCCGAAATATGCACGCAAGCGGCGATGCGCGCTTCCACTAAGGCGCGAGCGATGCGCTTTGCCTGAACTTCATCAGGGCAGCTAGTGCTGACCACGAGATACTGAGCTTGCATGGTGTGAGGTATCGTCCCATAACAATCTTAAACTTCGCTTAAGCCTATTAGGCTAAGCTACTTTACGTGTTTTTATGGTCTCATACATTAAGCTGGTAACAAAACAGTGAGCTAAATATCAGAAGTTTCGCTCCTTTATAGACAGCTCCTGCCGAATGACTTGAATTAAGACCGGATAGCCCCCATTTAGTTTTCAAATAAGCGAGATAAATCTGAGGTCGGTATGTTTTTAATCCTGTTTTTATTATTTGTGCTGATCCCAGTTGTTGAACTGTCGGTGTTGATCCGCGTTGGCGAAGTGCTTGGCACTTGGACGACTATCGGTCTGGTGTTATTTACGGCGGTAGTCGGTGTGTCTCTCGTGCGTAGCCAAGGGCTGAGTACACTGATGCAAGTGCAGCAAAAACTCGCTCGAGGTGAGGCTCCCGGGCAGGAAATTGTTGAAGGCATGATGTTAGCCATGGCGGGCGTATTGCTGGTTATTCCTGGCTTTGTTACTGATTTTATTGGCCTATTATTGCTCACACCCTTAACTCGTCGTCCGATTGCCGCCTTAGTGTTTAAGCGTATGCAGCTGCGAGTGGTTTCAGGCTTACAGGGTGGGATGCACGGTGGTTTTGGAGCCGGCCCATTTGGCCCACATTCAGGGGCGCAGTCGAACCCATTTGGGCAGCATCCCTTTGAGCAAGATAAGCATTCCGATGGCAATGTGTACGAAGGCGATTTTGAGCATAAGGCAGACCCAAGCGATAAACGTCCCGAGAGCCATCAACTCTCGGACAAAGACTTTGATTCTAAAGAGCATGAGCCAAAAGATACTCAGTCTAAAGATCCCAAGCCTTAGCCATTTATCCTGACAGATTAAGCTGTTACTCAGCCTCATTTTGCCAGCTCCCACAGATGTTAATCTCTGGGAGCTTGTTTTTTATTTGGGTTTTGTCGCAATAGTCTGCGGTTGATCACCTCTGTGCCCTTTGCTTCGATTTAGGGGCGTACTATAGTAAACCTCGAACATCTTATTCATGGAGGTTGAATATGCACCTAACTAAGTTAAAGCTGATTTCGGGATTGCTGTCTGTCCTAACTTGTTCACTGATTACCTATAGCGCGGTCGCTGGACCTTTAGATCCAAATTGTGACCCTGAAAAAGTCGCTAAAAATGCGGCGGTCAAGGCGACCGTTGGTGTGAGTGGCCGTTGTACTCCGGAAAAAGCCGCCGAGCGCAAGGTGGATGATGCTAAGGACGCTGTTGGGGATGCCAAGGATAAAGTCACCGATAAGGTCGATGATATCAAACCCGACGACAAGCTATCCGACAAAGCTGCCGACGCACTTAAGCACGAAGAGCATCATAAAAAAGAGGGTGTCGATGCGAAGAAAGTCGTTAAAAAGGTCGTCAATTAACGCCTGATTCGATAGCCATCCAGTCAACCACGCCTAGATTTTGTCGATAACTAAGATGAAATTTAGGCGTTTTTGTATCCGTATTTCGGCGTACAAAAGGGAAAAGAAAAGGCCAATCGACGAGTCGGAACTACATCGATTGGCCACGCCGGGAAGCGTTTAGGGGGAGGGCGGGCTAGTGGTTTTCGCTCGCCACTGCATTCGGTTTAATGTTAAAGGCTAGGCTGTACATCACTGGTAACACGATAAGCGTCAGCAATGAGGCAAAACCTAAACCAAAGATGATAGTGATGGCCATTGAGCCGAAAAAGGCGTCGGGGATCAGAGGTATCATCCCGAGCATAGTTGTGATCGCCGCCATCATCACGGGGCGAACGCGGCTAATACAGGAATCGACTAGGGCAAGATAGGCGCCTTTCCCTTCACTGAGTTCGAGGTTGATCTGATCCACTAACACAATGCCGTTTTTAATCACCATGCCCGACAAACTTAGCAGGCCGAGCAGTGCCATAAAGCTGAAGGGCGCGTCGAAAATCAGCAATCCTGCCGATACCCCAATCAAGGCCAGTGGCACGGTAAACCAAATCACTAAGGGCTGACGCACAGAGTTAAATAGAAACACAGTGATTAAAAACATTGCCAAATAACCCAGAGGGATTGAGCTAAATACCGCGGTTTGTGCTTCGCCAGCGGTCTCATACTCGCCGCCCCACTCTAAGTGGTAGCCCGCAGGCAAACTGATGGCTTCGACCTTATCTTTTACTTTACGTAGCACAGAGTCGGCGGTCTCATCGCTGCCAAGCTTAGGATCTGCTAGTACCGCTAACATCCGCATTCTATCGCGGCGTTTTACTAATGGATTCTCCCATTGGGTTTCAAACTGACTGACCACTTGGGTGGCAGGCACAAAAGTGCTGTGCTCGCTACTCCAGATTTGCAGTTTCCATAGGCTGTCCGCCTGTAAACGCTCTTCGGCGGGTGCACGCGCAACTATTGGCAGTAAATGGCTGGTTTCGCGGTAAAGGCCAATCTGTTTACCGGTAAAGTTAATTAGCAGCGCATTATCCAGATCTTGCTTACTGATCCCCGTCTCCCTTGCTTGGGCGTTTTCCAATTGTGGTCGGATCAAGGGCACTTGATTGCGCCAGTCATGGCGAATACCGTCCATCGTTGGCTCCGCATGGAAGATAGCTTCGGCCTGCGCACCTAGTGCACGCAGCACTTCAGGGTCATCGCCGTAGAAGCGCGCCTCTATCTTAGCGGCCGGAGAAGGGCCGTTTTCCATATTCTTGAATCTATATTGCGTCTGTGGGAATCGTTGATTTAACAAGGTTTCCAACTCCGGCATATAAGCTTTTAAGGACGCTAAATCTTCCATTTCGATAATCAGCTGCGCATAGGCTGGATAACCCTTTTCTGGTTGATATGGCAAGATAAAACGCTGCGCACCTTGACCGATAACTGAGGTTAAGTGTTTTAAGCCGCTGTGTTGTTCCTCGGCTTGCTTGAGTAACAGTTTTTCAATATCGGCGGTGAAACGCTCGGTACCTTTAATATCTGTGCCTTCAGGCATCCAAATATCGACAAAGAAGATTGGCGTATTCGATGCGGGGAAGAACACATTTTTGATATGACCAAAGCCTATCACTGCACTAACGAGCATGACGCCGACCAATAGAATGCTGGCGATCCTAAAACGCAGGGCAAAGGTCAAACTCACGCGGTATAGGTTAAAGAACCAGCCCTTGTAGGGGTCCTGCTCTTCCACATCTGCTGGTGCATCTTTAAACAGCAAATGGCAGAAGAAGGGCGTGAGGGTGATTGCGGTAATCCAACTGATAAATAAGGAAATCATCAACACTTGGAACAGTGAGCGACAAAATTCACCGGCGGCATTTTGTGATAAACCAATCGGCGCAAAGGCGATAATCGCGATCACTGTGGCGCCAAGTAGCGGCCACTGGGTTTGCGACACAATTTGTTTTGCAGCTTCGAGGCGAGTCTTACCCCGGCGCAGGCCAATCAGAATGCCTTCAGTCACCACAATGGCGTTATCGACCAGCATACCGAGTGCGATGATCAGGGCTCCGAGGGAGATCAGTTGCAGCTCAATGCCCAGTACTTTCATCACGATAAAAGTGCCGAGAATGGTCAGCAGCAGAATTAATCCCATCAGTAAGCCTGAGCGGAGGCCCATAAACAGCAATAGCACGGCAATAACGATGGCAATCGATTCTAATAGGTTGATTAAAAAGCCATTAACTGTATCGTCTACCGCCAGACTCTGGTTATAAACCGTGTCTAGGTTCATCCCAATCGGGCGCTGTGATTCTAGCTCGGCAAGGCGCTGGCTAACGCTTTTACCCACTTCAACCACGTTAACACCGCTTGAGAAGGAAATCCCCAGTGATAAAGCCGTCTCGCCACGGTTGTGATAGAGCACACTCGGGGTCTCGTCGTAATCTTTCTCTATATTGGCAATATCCCCTAAATAGATGAGTTCGGTGCTACCCGGTGGGCTGACAATCAGACGCGCCAGATCCTGCATACTGCTAAATTCACCCGTGGGGTGGATACGAATGCGATTATCGCCAACGACTAAACTCCCAGCGTTTGACACCACGTTTTGGTTGTTGATAAGACCGTAGATATAGCTTTGATCTAGCCCCAGTGCCGAGAGTTTTTGTTGCGATATTTCAATCACCACTTGCTCGGTTACACTGCCCGCGACTGAGACTTTTTTCACCCCAGGCACTAGCACTAATTCGCGGCGTAAATAATCGGCATAGTTGCTTAATTCGCGGTTGCTATAATCCGGGCCAGAAAGGTTAAACAAAATCCCATAGACGTCGCCAAAGTCGTCATAGACCTTGGGTGGGGTGCTGCCGGGGGGTAATTGTCCTGAGGTGTCGTTCACCTTACGGCGCACTTCATCCCACACCTGTGGCAGGCTGGTTTTGTCGTAGGTTTCTTTAATCTCAATTTGGATCTGCGACAGGCCAGCACTGTTGATGGAGGTCACGTGCTTAACCGCATCGAGTTGCTGCAGGGCATCTTCGAGGGGAAGGGTGACTTCCTCTTCCACTTGCTCGGGTGACGCGCCTGGATAAGCGGTGATCACTAGGGCTTCTTTAATGGTAAATTCGGGAAACTCTAATTGCCCAAGACCCGTAAAACTGACGCCGCCACCCACGAGTAGCAGCAACACAAACATCCAGCTGATGACTTTGTGGCGGATAGAATACTCAGCAATATTCATGAATTAGACTCCGCGTTGCCAGCGTAATGGCTTCACTTTCATCCCATCGGATAATTGGGATACCCCCGCGCTGACAATCAAGTCGCCCTTGTTGATCCCGCCTAATACCTCGATGCCTTGGGTGGTGACTCGACCTAAGGTCACTGCTGTGGGTTTAACTTCACCGGATTGTGCTTGATAGACCCACACTTGTACTCGGCCATCTTGGTCGCGTTTATCGATGGCGGTAACGGGCACTATGGCAGATGCGGTTTGGTCTGGGGTTTTAACTAAGGCGAGGGTTAACTCGGCGCTCATCCCTGGAAGTAGTTGAATATCTTTAGGTTGAGGTAAAGAAAACACCACTTCATAGGCTTGAGTGCCAGGTGTTACTTGGGTCGAGTATTCCTTGTATTTTGCGTCAAATTCCATTCCTGCTAGTGCGCTAAATCGCACCTTAGCTGTAAAGTTTTGCTGCTGAATATAGTTATTTAAGCTCGCGGCCATCGCCTCGGGGACTTGAATACTCACATCGAGCAAACTGTTGTTTTGCAACGTCAAAATCCCTTGGTTGGCCTGTACGATTTGGTGGTTATCCACTAAACGTTTCGCAACTGTGCCGCTAAAGGGGGCGATGAGTTTGGTATAACTTAATTGGTCACGGGCGGCGGCCAAGGCCGCTTTGGCCGATTTAAGCTGTGCTTGGGCACTATCAAACTCGGCTTGGGAGATTAACTTGCGCTTGAGGAGTTCGGTTTTACGCTGAAAATCCGCTGCCAAGAGTTCATGCTCGGCTTCGCGGGTCATTAAATTGTTATAGGCATCCCTATCGTCGAGTTTAGCCAATAGGCTGCCTTGGCGGATCTGTTGGCCTTCGATTAGGGCCAAATCGGTCAACTCCCCTGAAATCCTAAAGGACAATTCGGCGCGACTATTCGCACTGACACGAGCCGGAAATGTCCTGAAATCTCCGCCTTCGAGCTGCACTACCTCAAAGAGTTTGACGGGACGAATGACAGTTGCCTGTACCGAGCTTTCCGCGGGTGTGCAGGCAGTCAGTAGCGCGGGCAACAACGCCGCCAAGGGGAGCAGTCGATATGGTTTCATGGTAGGGGAGTCCTCGATAACAATTTATCAGCATTTTAGGGACGCGAAGATAACAGTTAAATTTGTTGCAATAAACGGGATACTTTGGGATTATGAATCCCACATAATGAGATTGAAATTAAGTTAAAAATGAAGACAGAGGACTTAGCGTTATTTCACCGCATAGCCGAAACCGGCAGTTTGATCGAAGCTGCTGATTTGCTTAACTTACCTAAATCGACTGTGAGCCGCCGTTTGCAGGCATTGGAAGATGAGCTGAATATCAAGCTATTCCACCGCCAGAGTCGTTCGATGACGCTCACCTCGGCGGGCAGCCATTTTTATCAACGCTCGTTAAATATCTTGGCGCAGCTTGATGAAACCCTGTTCGAGATGACCAATGATGATGCCGAAATCAGCGGCCACTTACGGATCCAGATGTTCCCCATTCACAGTATGAATGTACTGATGCGGGCGATTTTCCGTTTTATGGATCTGCACCCTAAGTTGACGGTGGAGGTGATCAACAGTGCTGAATCCGTCGATATGGTGAAGAATAACCTCGACGTAGCATTTGTGGTCGAGCCCGCGCTAGATACCTTAGATTTAGTGGTGCGGCCTATCTTCACCACAGATCTGCGCTTTTATGCCAGCCCCGAATACCTAGCTAAGCATGGTACGCCAAGGACGCCCCAAGAGATTGAGTCCCACAATGTATCCTTGTTTAGACTATCAAATGGCAAAATTTTCAATGAGTTATGGATAGGTGACGAACAAGAAGTTAGAGTAAGAGGTAATTTTTGCTCTAACAGTGTGCAGGTAGCGGTGGAGTTTGCCTTGCAAGGGCGTGGGATTGTCTACGCTCCAACCGAAGAGGTGGCCGAATATGTGACGTCAGGGCAGTTAGTTACCCTGTTACCTGAGATTGATTCACATCCAGGTGAATGTTATTTAGCTTATCCATCAAGACGTTATGTGAGTCTTGCCTGCCGACGCTTTATCGACTTTATCGTACAAGAGTTGGCACCCAATGGCATACCGACGAATATGAGTGCCGAAGGCACCTCATCTCGCCGTTGTAAACCCTCGGAAGAGCCATTCCCGCCCAATGATGTTCGCTTTTGTCAGAAAAACTCCGACTAATTCAGAGGTGTTGCCATGGCAGAATTGCAGCGCATACCAATTATGTGGCGCACTCGCGCCATGGCGTGCAAAGGGCACGGCAGGATGGGCGTCATTTTTGCCTGGGACAAATGTGTTATTTCTTAACTACAGCGAATTGTGCTTGAGTCTTTCGCGATAAACGCTTTTAACCTTAATCGGTTAGATAGCATCGGCGGTCGTGACTTTGGCGGGTTCGCAAATGCGCTGGGCTAGATAATAACAGGCAATCCCCATCAGCAGGTTGGTGATGGGGAGTGCGAGCAACAAGCCTTTAACTCCATCGATATAAGACCCTAGCGCCGCCAGTGGCAGCATCAGCAGCACTAGACGGCACAGGTTAATCACCAATGAGCTCATGGGTCTGTGGTACGCATTGAGCGCCGTGGCAAAAATAATCACTATGCCGAGTGGGCCATAGGCGCAGGGTAAGACCAGAATATAAAAACTCAGCCACTCTAACACCTGCGGATCGGTACTAAACAAATGAGCGAAGGGCTGGGCAAAAAATGTCAGTGGAATATAGAGTAAGGTCTGGAATATAAAGATAAATTTAAGTGATAACAGCAAAGCCTGTTTAGCCCTTTGAGTTTGCCCTGCGCCAAGGTTTTGCGCGATAAAAGGCATTAGGCTCGAGGACAAGGCCATTACCACAATCAAGAGGACGGATTCTAAGCGCGTACCCGCACCAAAGGCGGCCACGGCGCTATGGTCGATATGCGCCAGCATCGCCATAATAACCGCATTGGCGAGCGGATTGATTAAATTCATCAAGGCCGCAGGCTGGGCGATATGGGCGAGTTTACTCCAGTTCGCGCGCATTCTATCGATATCAAATGCGGCTCGCTCAAGCATTCGACGCTTAATAATCAACAAATAAGCCGAGAGCGACAGTGCGACCAGCCAAGAGAAGAGCGTTGCAATGGCTGCGCCTTGGATCTCAAGACGAGGAAAAGGCCCAATGCCGAAGATCAATAAGGGATCGAGGATTAAGTTAATGATCGCCGCCAGCGTCATAATCATTGCGGGTGAGCGGGTGTCCCCGGTTGAGCGCAGGCCTTGGTTGCCAACCATCAGTAATACCAACAGTGGCGCGCCCACATACCAGTACATCATATAGTCATGAATGAGCGGCAGGCTGGTGTCATTGGCACCGAGCAAGCTAAAGAGTGGCTCGATAAAAATGCTGCCAAGGGCGGATAAGCTGGCGATCAGGATAAAGGTCAGCAGCAGTGCATCGTGTAAAAATACTTTCGCCCTTGGGGCATTTCCCGAGCCAATCAACCTGCCAAGGTTAGTCGATACTCCGGCACCAATGCCTATGGCAATGCTGGATATAATCAAAGTAACAGGGAAGGTAAAACTGATCGCCGCTAAGGCTTCAGTCCCTAACTGACTGATAAAAAAAGTGTCAGCGAGGCTAAAACCCAGAATGGTCATAATGCCAATCAAGTTAGGGAGGCTCATGTTGAGCAGTACACGACCAATTGGCGCGCTAAGCAGCCCGTGTCTGTCTTTCATGGAGGAAATAGTGCCTTGTTTGCGAGCGGAGGCCGAATTCTAGCAGGATTGTGCCCGCTTGAAAAAACCGACATCAAAAATTTGAATTTTTTTTTGTAAAGACACTTGGATCTGGCAGGAGGGAACCCCATATCACAGACATCAAAGGGGAAGGCGGAAATGCCTCCTCTTTTTCATCACAAAATCGCCTCGATTGTTGGGCATTAAATCATTAGGAGAGTTCATAGATGAATATTCGTCCATTACATGACCGCGTAATCGTTAAGCGTTTAGAAGTTGAATCAACTTCTGCGGGTGGCATTGTGTTAACTGGCAGCGCCGCCGAAAAATCGACTCGCGGGGAAGTCCTTGCAGTAGGTAATGGCCGTATTTTAGAAAACGGCACTGTAAGACCTCTGGATGTTAAAGTGGGTGATGTAGTGATCTTCAATGAAGGTTACGGTGTTAAGAAAGAAAAAATCGACGGTCAAGAAGTCTTGATCCTGTCAGAAGCTGACCTGATGGCCATCGTAGGTTAATCCACGACATCAATTCGACATTCCAATTAATCATCAAAAATTTAAAGGATACTCAATATGGCAGCTAAAGAAGTTGTATTTGGTAACGACGCACGCGTAAAAATGCTGGCTGGTGTAAACATTCTGGCTAACGCAGTAAAAGTGACCTTAGGCCCTAAAGGCCGTAACGTGGTATTGGACAAGAGCTTTGGCTCACCACTGATCACTAAAGACGGTGTGTCTGTTGCAAAAGAAATCGAATTAGAAGACAAGTTCGAAAACATGGGCGCGCAAATGGTGAAAGAAGTTGCTTCTAAAGCCAACGACGCCGCCGGTGACGGTACCACTACTGCAACCGTTCTGGCACAAGCCATTGTGACTGAAGGCTTAAAAGCCGTTGCAGCGGGCATGAATCCAATGGACTTAAAGCGCGGTATCGATAAAGCCGTTGCTGCAGCCGTTATCGAGCTGAAAAACCTTTCTCAAGATTGCGCCGACTCAAAAGCTATCGCTCAAGTAGGTACTATCTCTGCTAACTCTGACGAGTCAATCGGCCAAATCATTGCTACTGCAATGGAAAAAGTCGGTAAAGAAGGCGTGATCACCGTTGAAGAAGGTCAAGCACTGGAAAACGAACTGGACGTAGTAGAAGGTATGCAGTTCGACCGTGGTTACCTGTCTCCATACTTCATCAACAAGCCAGAAACTGGCAGCGTTGAATTAGATCACCCATTCGTACTGTTAGTAGACAAGAAAATCTCTAACATTCGCGAACTGTTACCAATCCTTGAAGGTCTGGCAAAAACCGGTAAGCCATTACTGATCGTTGCCGAAGATGTTGAAGGCGAAGCCTTAGCAACCTTAGTTGTGAACAACATGCGCGGTATCGTGAAAGTGGCAGCGGTTAAAGCCCCAGGCTTTGGTGACCGTCGTAAGGCAATGCTGCAAGACGTGGCGATTTTAACTGGCGGTACTGTAATCGCTGAAGAAATCGGCTTAGAGCTTGAAAAAGCAACCTTAGAAGACTTAGGTACTGCTAAGCGTGTTGTGATCACTAAAGACAACACCACCATCATCGATGGTAACGGTGAGCAAGCGCAAATCGAAGCGCGCGTTAGCCAAATCAAGCAACAAATCGAAGAATCAACGTCAGACTACGACAAAGAAAAACTGCAAGAGCGTATGGCTAAATTAGCTGGCGGTGTTGCGGTCATCAAAGTCGGTGCTGCTACCGAAGTTGAAATGAAAGAGAAAAAAGCACGCGTAGAAGACGCGCTGCACGCAACTCGTGCTGCGGTTGAAGAAGGCGTGGTACCAGGCGGCGGTGTAGCTCTGGTACGTGTAGCTTCTAAGATTGCTGACGTTGAAGTCGCTAACGAAGACCAAAAACACGGTGTGGTTATTGCCCTACGTGCAATGGAAGCGCCACTGCGTCAAATCGCAACCAACGCAGGTGAAGAAGCCTCTGTTGTGGCTAACACTGTGAAGAACGGCAGCGGTAACTACGGTTACAACGCGGGTAACGACACCTACGGTGACATGTTAGAAATGGGTATCCTTGACCCAACTAAAGTGACCCGTAGCGCACTGCAATTTGCAGCGTCTATCGCAGGCCTGATGATCACCACCGAAGCAATGGTAGCTGAGCTGCCAAAAGCTGATGCACCAGATATGGGCGGCATGGGTGGGATGGGCGGAATGGGCGGCATGATGTAATTTTTGCTGGTTTAAATCGGTGATTACGGCGTTGCTGCTCGCTCACATACAAACAACGTATGCTACGCTCACAGCGCCTTGTACTAACACGATTTATCCTGCGCAAAAGCATCTGTGGTCTTTAGCTTAATCGCTTAAAACCCAACTTCTTGTAAGAGAAAAATGAAAACCCCGACTCGGGTAACTGAGTCGGGGTTTTGTTTTTGGCTCGGGCAATTTGGGGCAGCGGCGTTTTTCAAGATAGGTGTACTTATCTACACTTTTTGGGTTTTAATCACTGAAATAGTTACTAAAAGTGTAGCATCGTATACTTTTGCAGGTGGTTAGATGGTTCCATCTTTCAACATTATTAGTCATTGCGGCCTAACGGCCGAGGTGAATCAAAGTCGTGGGGCTTCACCCCACACCCGACCAAGGAGGACTGCTCGTCCTATCCTCCTTGGATTCTCCAAGACGCCCCTAACGGAGTTGAAAGCCCCTTGGGCATTAAGCGTTCTTATGCTATCGCGTCAGACGCTCGTCCCTGATTCGACTGACGCTATCTCGGCATCCATGCCTCGCTCACGCAACGAACGCAAATGCCCTGCGGCAACTCCGAGGGGAGGATGAACTTCTGTAGCCTTGGCGTTGGCTGTTAAACTCAAAAGAGTTATGCCTGTCCCATCTTTCGACGAACACAAATGCCCTGCGGCAACTCCGAGGGGAGGGTGAACTTCTGTAGCCTTGGTGCCGGCTGTTAAACCCAAAAGAGTTATGGATGTCCCATCTTTCGTAGCCTTGGCGTTGGCTGTTAAACTCAAAAGAGTTATGCCTGTCTTTTTTCATTGGCAGTTAAACACCAAAGATTTGCGCCTGTCCCATCTTTTTTCCAGACGTCAATTTGGATCTCATTAGGGCGCAACAGACGCCGGATATATGTTGCAAGACCACGAACCATTAATGACCGATACCCCGTTGTGAAAGGTGAATTATCGATTAGCACAAATTAGTTTGAACAAAATAGGACATTGGCCTTACTAACCCCGAGGTGACCATATATGTCCTTTTTTCCTCTTTGACATTATGCATTCATAAACCCTCCATTACAGAACTCCGTATTAGTCTTTAGATTTCTTAATAATGCGGTTTTCCAATGATTTCGTCCATGCTCAGCCATCGAATCTGCATATTTTGAGGCAAGAGCATTTTTGAGGTTTTCAGTATCTTGATTTAAACCATAGGCATTATTAAATACAGATTTCATATTAGCTAAGTAACTATTTGCATATTTTAAGTATCGAATTCCCAACTTTAAATGCTTAAAGTGTTTCTTCAAAACAAGTGTTGTAGATGATTCCAAACCAGAGTCGGAATGAATGCCATAGTTTATAAAGATTATTCCATCATTCACTCTAACGGAGGTCCTTAATATATCAAAATTATTGATGCTGTCTATATAAGGGTGGAAATATACTCTAAAACCATCTTCTTTATAACTAGTCTTCTTATAATTAGAGTTGCATTTATAGCAACAAGGAATTAAGTTTCCAGTATAGAGAGCATACTCAGAAAACTCACTCTTAGGAAGGTAATGATCCAAGTGTTCAGTTTCCCCTAAACCGCAATAAGGGCATTCGGATATATGCTCAAATAGCTTGTCACGAAACGAAATGATTGCTTTTGATGTATAACTTTCATATACATCGATCATAGTGTTCTTTTCATTCTCATCAAGCTTGTTTGGCTTTATTTTATGTACATCAGATTTATGCTTTTCATAATGATGATAATAATATGGTATTTTCTTTTTAACGCTTTTTAAATTAACTCTTATATCACCACTCCGATATTTTATGAAAGTATCGAAATTGTCAGGTTCTACGATACTTGGTCTAGTACTACTCTTCATTACTAATTCCACTTAAGCTCATGTAATAACTCTTTGCACTAAAATCTAAGCTATTACCTAAGATTTGTTCCAACTCTTGTAAAGATACATTTCTTTCGTAGAAACTTTGTAAAGTATCAAAAAAGCTTAAATCATCAAGTTCAACCTTGAAAACCTCATTTATTATAGAGTTAAGTCCTTGCCCCAGAGTTTCTGTTCTCGGCTTTTTAGCCTTTATATTAGAACCTACATTAGATATGATGTTTATATATTTAGAAGGAGTTTCTTGAATAAGAATTGGAGAGTGTGTTGCCAAAATACAGTAAGACTGCGTATATGAAAGTAATTTATTTAGGCAATGATAGAAATTGCTGACACCTTGTGGATGTAAATACGTTTCTGGCTCATCAATTAGCACTAAATCATCTTTCTCTACAGAAGAAAGAAAATCAGTAATCATTTTAAATAAAATCTTCTGACCACTACTGAAGTTATCATATTTATCTAAAATGTTTTTATTATTTCCAACAACATTCTGTCCTAAGCAAATTTCCAGCATCTGAGTCAGAAAATCTCTTCGATTTTTCTTGAGAATATCATTATAACTCTTACTCAATTCTTTTTTCGTTTCTGTGTGAGATTTTAGTAAAACTTCTTGTTTTCCTTCAATGTTTACAAGTTTTCTTATTCCATAAAAGTTATATGGCAACAAGCCTGATTCTATATTGTTCTTTGAGATTTTACCTCCGTTAAGTTCAGATAGGTCTTTAAATGTATCAAATGGACTGTAGGATATTACGTGAACATCACCAAATAAGAAATTGTTATTTTTTCTGGATACTTCTCCTTGAGAAATTAGTGCCATTCCTGATAAATTCAAAGCCAAACTAGATAGTATTTGTGATTTTCCAGAAGCATTTTTCCCAACAATTATATTAATCCGGTAAGGTAGGATATCATGCCGTGAAAGGTTAAAGTCAATGCTTGTTATTTCTCTTGAGTTTGGTAAGTGTATTTTGTAATTAAAAGAAAAGTCATCATTTAAATTATTAGGTACTGTAACTTGGCTTGAAAATATTACTTTTGCTTCATGTAATAGTTTTGATGCTCGACTAGACCTGAGAAGCGAAAAGTTAAAGCCTTCTAAATTTATGAACTCATCCCGGATCGTATCGCTTATCGCACAGTCTCTGATGTCTTCAAGAACATTGTCAAGTTCAAGATTCTTAATGTTGATATAATAATCTGAGCTTTGCCCAAGAGAACAGTAATCCTCTCCCAAATAATTGAACTCTGGACTTTCAAATTGTGTATAACCTAAATTATCCTGTTTATTTAAGATCTTGACGTGACCTAATAGTCTTCCTGGTTCACCTTCGGAAGGATAATATGTTAACTCTAATGTAGTTTTATATCCGAAATCATCCCAGCTATCCCTTCTCATAACTATTGCAGGATAAATGGATATTTCACTCACTTTGGATTTGGATGTAAAGAGATAGTATCTCACGTTTATTAACTCTCATATTTTTTAATATTTAAACTGTATTAATATTGTTGTTTATAGTAATGATTTAACTGCGACTAATTTTTAAAATTATTAATTTTATTATCAAGCTTCTTGGCTGGTACGTTATCGGCATCAATAAACACCGCAATTTTTTCTTTATTTTGCATTTTTGTTCCAACGAATGTGATTATTGTTTATTCGTTTTTAAGGATGAGAAGTAGTACCCGCAGATGGAGCCAATTATTGCACTTGAAAAGGCAAGAAGTTCGGTGAAGTACTTGTTTTCGAAAAGGGCGGCTAGGCTAATGATTGTAAGTAAGGCTATCACTAGCATGATTGCTAAAATAGGCGCAGTCCTTTTATTCATTCGTTCAGTTAAAGGTTCAGCTTTTCCGATTCCACCGCATGAACCACATATCAATCCAAATTGATTTCGTCTTCGCCAAATTGGTAATTCATTGAGTTTTGCACAGCGTTCACACGAACTGTTATTCGTTCCATTGGAACAAGTTCCTGTTCCTGAACAATGTTTGCAATCATAAAGATTGACCATGACATCTTGCATTTATGTTCCTTCACAAATTTTTGGGGATTGGATGCAGGTCTTGTGATGGTGGCTTTATCTTAGGATTTAAGCACGCTACCGCCCATGGCACTTGCAACCAGACAGCACATAGATGATAAATTGTAGTAAAAACAATAATAAAGCTATCAGCTTGTGGTTGGTGAAACCTTAAACTGAATCACAATTGGTTCTGAGGGGGAGCATCTTTAAGGAGAGGCGTAGAGTGCTTGTCCTTGCCTTGTTCGCTTTGTCGAGCGGATCTTCCCTGACTCATTTTATCGCCATTTTAATCAACGAATTTATCGTTAACACTAAACCGGCATTGATTAAGTAACAGCTTAAGCATTGTTTATTAATCAAAATTTCACTTAGCGTACAGCATATGATGAACAGCGGCAATAGTGCTGCGTTGCCAAGTAAAAGTTATCTCTTGGATTTTAAACGAGCCCCGATTGTTAATTTTCTAAAGATATAGATGGAATCACTCTGCTAGTTTTGCATTAGCTCAAAATGGAACATTCATTTGTTTTTCAGTAAATCGCAGACAACACCAAAGTGACAGAAGTTCACCATCCCCTCGGAGTTGCCGCAGGGCATTTGCGTTCGTTGCGTGAGCGAGGCATGGATGCCGAGATAGCGTCAGTCGAATCAGGGACGAGCGTCTGACGCGATAGCATAAGGACGCTTAATGCCCAAGGGGCTTTCAACTCCGTTGGGGCGTCTTGGAGCATCCAAGGAGGATAGGACGAGCAGTCCTCCTTGGTCGGGTGTGGGGTGAAGCCCCACGACGTTGTTTTAGCCTTTAAGAGGATTTAACAAGACTCCAAGATCTAACAAAACACCCATTGTTAAATACTTGGCATGCCCTAATTGTGAGTAACAGACCATCTGCCATACCAAAGGCTAAACTCGATTCGGGTGCGGGAGTGAAGCCCACGACATTATTTTGTTTTTTATGCCACGACAGAGTAATCTAGCCAAAATCGACAATGGGGTGTTCTATGGACAGAAAATCATTATTGCTAGTTACACTTATCCTGCCTTTTTCGGCCAATGCCGCCGTATACCAATGTGCCGACGGAAAATATCAGGCCGATCCCTGTGATGAAAATAGCCAACCCGTAGATCTCAGCGGCGTCGGTAGCGTGGTTAAGGGCCCTGATATTGCCCATGCAAACGCTGTAACTCACTCGGATAAAAAACAAGAAATTAGCGATTTTATTGATAAACAACGTATTAGCCGTGAAATCACTAAACTAGAGAACGACCGAAAACTCATTATCGACCAAAGAGATAAACGAATTGTCGAGCTGAGAAACGATAGAAGTTACGCCAATAACAATCTTGCCGGAGCGACTTGGGAGCAAAGCTTGGCGCAAGAAATGTCGGCTGTGGCGCAGCAAGCAGATACACAGGTTGCGTCTATCGATAGGCAGATAGAACAATTACGACTCAAGTTAAAGTAGAACAAATACAAAAGAACCAATGCAAAGGAGTTGCGATGAAATACTATTTAACGATGTTGCTCACCCTCTGTTGTCTGCTGAGTCCATCCGCAAACGCGAGCCAAACCTGTGATGCTGAGTGCCAATTACCGCAAATTCATGCCTACTTTAAAGCCTTAGATAAGGTCAGCCAATCGGGGTCTAGCGAACAAAATGTCGATGATTTTCTGGGATTACTGCATCCCAATGTGAATTATATCCACCTCGAATATGGCGCTAATTTTGATAGGGTCAGTTGGCGCAGTGCCTTTATCCGCAATATTGCTCGCGGCGCCTATCAACAACCGAAGGAACAGCGGGTATTAAATTACATTGTGGGTAAAAACCATGTCGCCGTCGAATACGCCCACGGCAGCATTCAACCCGATGGACAATGGCAGCAAGAGCAGCCCCTGCTCGTCTTATTTGGCTTTACCGATGGCAAAATCTCCCTTGTAAAAGAGCTTTGGTAGTCCTTGTTTTTCCTATCAAAGAAAGAGAGCACCTCGATATGTTTCTAACATAGAAAGTGCTCCTCTTAAGCATCTACTTGAAATGGAAACATACTGTCGAGTCAGTGTCTCTGTTTCTCTGGATAAAAGACACCAATTTTCAACTTAATGTGTGGCATGCTCTACTGAATTTACCTAAGGAAAATGTCGCCTTTTACGGTGATATTAAACTTTTAACAGCGGGTTAGATTGTGCGGCCATGTTCTTAAGTAAGCTCTACTCTTAACTGCGATCAACGACCCAATGCTTAGCCATTGAATGAAAAGGGAGGCAAATATGCCGACGCATTCCCCATCCCAACTGGGACCTAACCCGAATGACAAATCCCCCTTAAAAGGTTTTCCTCAAGTGGGTTTTCTGAAGAACTTCATTAGCCGTGACAATATTATCGTCGGCGATTACACCTATTATGACGACCCTGCAGGGCCAGAGCGCTTCGAGTCTAATGTGCTTTATCACTTTGACTTTATTGGCGATAAGCTGATTATTGGTAAATTTTGTGCCATTGCACGGGACGTAAAATTCATTATGAATGGCGCCAATCATCAGGTATCGGGCTTTTCCACTTATCCCTTTTATATCTTCGGCAATGGTTGGGAAAAGGCGGCGCCAGCCCCCGAGGATTTACCCTTTAAGGGCGACACCCGCATAGGCCATGATGTGTGGATAGGTTATAACGCCACCATTATGCCCGGCGTCAACGTCGGCCACGGTGCCATTATCGCCAGCCAAGCCGTGGTCACTAAGGATGTGCCACCCTATGCCATCGTCGGCGGCAACCCCACAACTGTGATTAAGTTGCGATTCGAGCCCGAGGTAATAGACAAATTACTCGCCATTGCCTGGTGGGACTGGCCGATTGAGAAAATCAGCGAGCATTTACCTGCCATTGTGGGCGCCGATCTTAGCCTGTTAGCCCGCTTGGCCGATGAGATGCATACGCGGCCCTAACCACAGATGTCAGAAAACGGCGTCCAAAACTTCCCCAAAAACACGGCAAAGCGCAATTTTGTACAAAAGTGTTGAGGCTTTCGGGGTTACTATCTGGCAAAACAAACGTTAAACACCTTGGTCTTGATAAACGCACTCGCCCATTCATCCAGTCGATATAGGAGGCCGAATGAACACTGAACATGCGGCCTACCACATCGCCAATGAACTGGGGGCCTTGAGCTACTTAACGCTCACTACCATAAACAAAATTTTAGTCGCCACACCCACGAAGGTTACACGGTTGGCGTGATTGAAACGGGCACCCAGCGCTTTTATCGTACCGGTGGCAACCATGTGGCGCCAAAGCACAGCATTATTCTTGTCAATGCCGACGAAGTGCATAATGGCTGTAGCGCCACCGAGGACGGCTGGTCCTATCGTGCTATGTATCCAGTCCCCGCTCAATTTGCCAATATTACCCAAGAGCTCACTTCAACTCGCGGCGCGCCCTATTTCCCGCAACCCGTAGTGCAGGATCCTGAGCTTGCCGAATTACTGCGCCTCACTTTTAGCACCTTAGATACCTCGGACAATCGTCTACTGCGCGAAAGTCTGGTCTATTCGAGCCTGACACAACTGATGGCACGCCATGGCCGAAATTATCCCAGTGAACACTTGGGGGCAAACGCTAAGCCTGCATTAGCTTTGGTGAAATCCTTTATTGACGATCATCCCGCGGCCGATATTTCCCTCGAAGAGTTGGCAACACTCGCAGGATTAAGCCCCTATTATTTGCTCAGACAATTCCAACGTTGTTATGGTCTGCCGCCTCACGCCTATCAAACTCAGGCCAGAGTCAGACTGGCAAAACAAAAAATAGGCCAAGGTATTAAGCTACTGGATGTTGCCATGGAATGCGGCTTTCATGATCAAAGCCATTTAAACCGCCATTTTAAAAAGACTGTCGGACTCACCCCAGGGCAATTTGCCAAGGGGATTGGCCGCAATATTATCCAAGCTTAAACCCTGATGTTACGTTAGCCTTAACCCCTTATATTCTTTTTATTCCAGCAGTTGTGAGGAGTCAGAGTGTCAGAGCCGTATATTGTCCACACCCATTCATCCAGTAAGACCAAGGCGTTTTTCAAGGGCACACTCGCCATGTTGCCACTCACCATTGCCGTAGTGCCTTGGGGGATCCTCGCAGGCTCGTTCGCGATAGAGGTCGGACTGACACCAATAGAAAGTCAGGCCATGTCGGCCATTATTTTTGCGGGCGCCGCGCAATTGGTCGCGCTCGGCATGGTTAAGGCGGGGATTGGACTGTGGAGCATTTTAATCACGACCTTGCTGATCACCTCGCGTCACTTGCTGTACGCCATGGCGATGCGCGGCCAAATCAGCCCCTTACCACTGAAATGGCGCCTCACTCTGGGCTTTTTATTGACCGATGAACTCTTTGCCATCGCCAACCAAGGCAAGCTGCACAAGTTCGATCCTTGGTACGCACTGGGAGGCGGCCTGAGTTTTTACCTCGGTTGGAACCTCGCCACCCTGCTCGGCATTATTGCCGGCAATGCCATCGACAACTTAGGTGAATTAGGACTCGACTTTGCCATTGCCGCGACCTTTATTGCCCTCGTAGTGCCCACAGTGAAAAAACCGTCCATCTTAGTCTGTGTGCTGGTTTCGCTCACCTTAGCTGTGGCATGCGCCTTGCTGGATATTCAGGCGGGACTGTTAATTGCTGCCCTATCGGGAATGAGCGCTGGCGTGCTCTATGCCAAAGTCACGGGCGAACATAAGTCAGCCCCAAAAACCGACACGACCGCCACCCAAGCTGAGGAAACACTATGATCTGGTTAATGATTTTTTCAATGGCGGCGGTGGTGTTTATCAGTCGGCATTTACTGCTCGAACCAAAACTGCCGCTAAGGCTGAGTAAAAACACTCAGACCCTTTTGAGTTATTCGGCGCCCGCCGTACTCACGGCCATCTTTGCACCTATCGTATTTGTGCAGGAAGGAAAACTCGATTTAAGCTTAGATAACAGCTACTTGATATGCGCTGTGGTCGCAACGGTATTCGCATTTGTCACGCGTAATACCCTATTGACCACAGTGCTGAGCATGGGACTTTTCTTTGCTATTCATTAACCATGCAGTTATCGAAGCTAATAAGCAAAGCAAGACTGATAACAATAAAGCCACTCCCTAGTGGCTTTATTTTTCTGCCTCATGTTGGCTCATTTGAGCATCCATCAAACAAATATAATCCTCTAATTCCTGCCCGGGCGTCGGTTCAAAATGGCGGTTAAGCCTTAATAACCCTGTGATACGATCGACCCGAAAGTTGCGAAAATCTTGGCGTAACTCACACCAGGTCAGCAAGGTCCAAGTACCGCGCCAAAAATAGATGGCGAGCGGCCGCACTTCGCGCTCGGTAAGAGCCTTATTCACATCTTGATAGAAGAGTTTGACGTACTCACGGCGCTGGGCCGCATTACGCAGCGGATCGAGAAACTGAAACTCGTTGGAATCTAAATAAAAATCCGGCGAAAACATCAAGGATTGATAGGCTTGCAAACGCTTAGGTAGTACAGCCTCCACTTTTATCATCGCCTGGCGCGCCGCACTGCCAAGCTCTTTGCCGCCCCATGTTTGTACCATACGCATGCCGACTTGAATTGCCTCTAATTCGGCCTCGTTAAACATTAGTGGCGGCACATTCACCTCGTGGCGCAATAGATAGCCCACGCCCGCCTCCCCTTCAATGGGAATGCCGCTCAAACACAAATCCTGCACATCGCGGTACACAGTGCGAGTCGAGACTTCTAAACGGTCCGCCAGCTCTTGGGCGGTCGTTAGTCGTCGATGTTTAAGAATTTGCACTATTTGGAATAGGCGGTCGGCACGGCGCATGGACAGTAATCACACCTCAAATTAACTTTGCTGCGAAAGTTTAGGGATCTTAACCGCTAAAGCTTACCCGCCCAAGCGATACTGTACAGGCAAAGCGTTATGGATTCGGCCTACGCGATCCCGATATAAATCTCGACCTTATCGGCGCTTCGATAGACCTCAAAGTCCGTTTGATAATCACGCTGATGCGGACAATCAGGTGTACTAAAGTAGCGCCAAATCTGTCCCCAAAGATCAACCACACAGTGGGGCATTTCCCCTTGTGCACTGAACTTAAGGTAGTTTCCTTCTCGTAGCAGCAACGCGGTAAAAGGGCCAGTTTCATTTACAGACTCAACGCTTTTCCCCACTAAAACCGAATAGTCTCCCGTCATATCCGATTCATAGTCGTAGTAAACCCCATACATGGGAGAATCGAGCATCGCCGTGAGTTGTGATGATTCAAAGAATGTCTGCCAAAGCGCTGCAATCTTGCCGCCCTCACCCGCCATTTCGGCGCTATTTTTGGTGCGCGTACTCAGCCCAAGCATAGGTTGAGCCGCCATAAAAACCTGTTCCATTATCCTTTACCTTCATCACTGAAATTTGCTGTTGCTTGTTTAAGGCTATCGCGAGACGTTACTGCATATCGCTCTTGTCCGCAGAACTTACTGTATCCACTTGAATTAAAGATCGGCGTAAACATCAGTACCAAGAGCCGTGCCAAGGCACGACTCTGCAGAGTTTACATTACTGATTTTGCGACCAGAGGCCAACCTTATTGCCTTCGCTATCCACGAACAGGGCGATGTAGCCACAACCGCCGTCTTTGATAGGCGTTACAGGCAATAGCATAGTCACATTGGCGGCCACGAGTTTATCCACTAAAGGTTGCAATTGCGCACTGAAATGCAGGTATACAGTGCTACCTTCCATCGACGGTTTGCTCATGCTGCATTTAACGAGGCCAATGCTGGCGGCGCCTTCTTCCTCTGTTACGAGCGTCGCGTATTGCATGTCTTCCATATCGTCACGTTTAAATTCAACCCCGAAATGTTGTTGATAAAAAGCGATGGCACGATCCATATCACTGACAGGAATTTCACCCCAGACTAACGGTGCAATTGATAACATTTTCACTTTCTCCTTGTTGAAAAATGCCGATGATTCATCATGTTATAAATGTGATTCACCAGCGAACGACAACAAGAATAAAACAAGGCTACTGACAACATCATGTCAGTAGCCTTTGAGTTGAGCTGATTTTATTGAGTGCGCTAAAAGCGCTTATTTAGGTAGGCTCGCCTGATGGGCAGAAATAAACGCCTCCATCGCCTGAGTTGCCCGTGCTTGGGCGCTGGCCAAGGTGTCTTGCGCCGTCATTGGCTGGACCACCTCGTAATAACACTTGATTTTAGGCTCAGTGCCCGATGGCCGTACTATCACCCGCGCGCCATTGGCTAAGCGGTAGGTTAATACATCACTGGCGGGCAGATTGATTTTCTCAACCTTGCCATCGGCAAAGCGGCGCTCTAACGCCTTGAGATCATCGGTCGACACCACGGCATGTTCACCAATTGCCAACGTCGGATGTTCACGCAGATACGCGCCGATATTAGGCGTGTCGGGTTTTAAGGCAATGCTGACTTGGGCATTGAGATGAAAACCCTGCTCGCGATAAATCTGCTCGAGTCTATCCCAAATGGTTTGCCCTTTGGCGGCAAGCTCGGCGGTTAATTGGGCAAAGGCGACGAGAGCTGACAGGCCGTCCTTATCCCACACCATGCTACCGACCGTGTAACCCAGTGCCTCTTCGTAGGCAAACAGGAATTGATTGTCAGGCTGACTCTGCGCAATTCCCACATTCATCAGCCACTTAAAACCGGTGAGCGTGGTATAGCTTTCAACGCCAAAGCCTTTGGCGATTTTAGATAATAGACTGGAGGACACAATAGTCGTGCCTACCAGACGTTGATCCTTGCTCGCATGGCTTAACAGATAATGACCAAAGAGCACACCCACTTGGTCACCCGTTAGCATTCGATACTCGCCATCATCCTTACGTACCGCAACTGCAAATCTGTCGGCATCGGGGTCATTGGCGCAGGCGAGCATGGCTCCATACTTTTTTGCTTCGGCGATGACTAAGTCCATCGCGCCCTTTTCTTCCGGATTCGGGAAATTAACCGTTGGGAAATCCCCATCGGGTTCGCGCTGCGCCGCCACCGAATACACTTGGGAAAAACCTGCATCTTTGAGCACGGTTTCCGCCATTTCAGCACCCACACCGTGCATAGCGGTATAGGCAAGACTGACTTTTTCGGGCGCGGTGTTATTTTGCAGCACATTGGCGTGCATCACGCCGCGGCGATAGGTTTCGTAATAATCGTCCTGCAACCAGATAAGCTTGCCCTGTTTGGTCGCCTCCACCTGATCCATAAACGGAATTACTTGGGTTGCCGCCAGCTCAATCTTAGCGGCGATACCTGAGTCATGGGGCGGGATAATTTGCGCGCCGTTTTCCCAATACACTTTGTAGCCATTGTATTGTGGCGGGTTATGGCTGGCGGTCACCACAATACCGGCGGCGGCATTAAAATGCTTAACCCCAAAGGCCACCAGCGGTGTTGGTGCCACTTTGGCGGTGAGGCGCACTTTAATCCCCATCGCGGTGAGCACACTGGCGGTATCATGGGCGAAAGTGCGTGAATCGTGGCGGCCATCGTAACCAATCACGACTCCGCGCTCGGCGGCATCTTTAATTTGTTCGAGTAGATAGGCACCAAGCCCAGCAGATGTCTGGCGGATCACTAGGCGATTCATGCCCATAGGACCCGCGCCCACCACACCGCGTAATCCGGCGGTTCCAAATTCTAAACGTCCCGCAAAACGCGCCTCAAGTTCGGCATCATTTCCAGCGTCGATTAAAGCTTGCAGTTGTGCCTGATTGCGGGGTTCGGGGTCATTTTCGAGCCAATGCTTAACCTGTAATTGCAATTGGGTATTCATAGGGGGCCTCAGTGAAAATCATTTTCAATCACCTTAGGAAAATCCATGCCGAAGAACAAGCGAATTTGTACTTTTCACGGCGGATTTAAGTGTAAAGAGGGAGAGTGTGACGAACTTAGGAGAGATGAAGTAACGCAAAGACGCGGTTTGTTAACCCTGTTAATCCTTATGCAACAGGGACTGTCGTGCTTGCGCAGCAGCACTCTGTTGCGTGTCGAAAGCACTCACCACCTCAAGCAAATTTGCACTGTTCCAAGCCACGGATTGCCGTCTTAACGCAGCAAATTAATCGACACTACGTTAGAGAACAGCTCCTTTTCAGAGTCCTGCTCCAGTTGACTGCGCCAAGGTTTATCACATACTCGTACAAGATAATAAGTATCGCGCCCCGTATCAGTTACAAAGGCGATGCCAAAACGCATCAATTCGTAGTGGATATCATGGACAAACACCAATGAAAAATTTTGGCGCCCGGTCAGCTGATTGATATCTTCTCGGGTTAAACTCACGCCCTTTTCCATACCCTCGAAGCGTTTCATTAACCAATGAGCAAATTCCTTCGCACTCACCATAGACATGATCTTTCTCCTCGTAGTACGAACCTCGGCGCCAACGGCCTGGCTCGCTGTCATCTATTCGTTATTTGTAATGATGGCGTGGCGCAACGGCCAAGATCGCTGAATAAGCCCAACAGTTGCTCCATTCAAGGAGATAATGAGCTAAGCCACAAAGTTGATGGTGCTAATAATTTATTGTTATTAGTACAATTTGATGAAAACAGACTCTTTATATCTGACTCGATGCACTGCAAGGCATTACTCAGGTAGAAAAAGATCGAGCCAAACGTCTGTCTATACGAAAAATAGAACAGTTTGCACACTTTTACCAAACCTAAAAACCGCAAATAAAAATATTTCATCGGTGGAAGGGGCTGAGAATGCACTGCTGGTATAAGGGATAATCAAAGAAAAACTGGCGCACTATGGCGCCAGTTTTATGTATTAAAAACATCAATCTGCTTTATGCTCGCGCGTCTTCCACAGGGAGAATAATACGCCCGCCAGCAGGAGGCCGAAGGTGACGCCAAGGGATAATGCCGTAGGGATCTTAAAGTCCACAATGCCTTCATGATTAAAGTACACCAGCCCCACTTTCACGCCGATAAACACCAACACGACTGACAGCGCGTACTTGAGGTACTCAAAGCGATGCACCATGGCCGCGAGGGCAAAATACAATGCTCGCAGACCTAAAATAGCAAAGATATTAGAGGTATAGACGATAAAAGGATCTTGGGTAATCGCAAAAATCGCCGGGATACTGTCCACCGCAAATACCAGATCCGCGGTTTCGACTAAGATCAGAGCCAAGAACAAGGGAGTTGCCCACCAGCCTTTGCTAAGTTGATGCTCCTCACCCCTTACCCAAAACTTCTCTTGATGTAGGCTTGGGGTAAAACGCATTTTAGAGCGTAACCACTTGTAAAACTTATTATCCTGAATATCACCGTGCTCGTCATTGGAGAAGAGCATCTTAATACCAGTGAATATCAAGAACAGGCCAAACAACACCAACACGCCTTGGTATTGCGCCACAAGCGCCGCGCCTAAACCAATCATAATGGCACGTAGCACGATAACACCCATGATACCCCAGAATAACACTCGGTGCTGATACAGGCGGGGAATGCCTAAACTACTGAAAATAAGCGCGATAACGAAGACGTTATCCATAGATAAGGACTTTTCGATAAGATACCCCGTGAGATACTCCATCCCCGCAGTGGAACCCTTGTACCACCATAGCCAAGCGCCAAATAACAAGCCCATACAAATGTAAAAGGCCGATAATTTAAGACTCTCTGCCACGGTAATTTCGTGCTGCTCTTTGTGTAGCACACCTAAGTCGAAGGCTAACAATGCCAACACAAAACCAAAAAACATTAACCAAACCCATATCGGGTAGCCCACAAATAGCGTGGTTAAAAACTCCATAACACTCCCTAAAACCTAAAAAAACCGAGTTTTCTCGGCCGCATTGCCACACATGATCTTAGTACTAAGCGATACCAAAAACCGTGAAACAGTATAAAAACCCTAAAATGTCAGACTAATATTTATTTAAACCCACACGCAGCTGTAAAAACCACAACTTACACTAATTTGTATCACCTAAGCAGTCATCGACTCCTTGTCAGATTTAAGCTTCACCCTTAAGCTAACGGGATAACTGAGTCAAAATATTCTCGTTAACTCATCACAACTCTCGCTTTAACAAGCACAAAGCGATAGGGCTTATACCTTAGCTAAAGATGTGAAAATCTATGTGTTTCCGCGCACTGTGTAACACTTGAGCATTAAGCGAAAATGAAAAAATCAGCGTGCAAGAAGGCCACTTGAAATAACACAATAGCGAGCGTGGTCACTCACAACAAGGGATAAAAGCGTGATTCGATAAGAAGTGAAAAACCTATTCGCGCCCAAGCAGGCGGCGCACAACTAATACCACAAGGTGCAGTAACAACAGGCCCGTAAAGGCTACGCAGAAAAACAGTAAGGCGATGGAGTTGACCTCTCGAGGAGCGTCACTGTAGAGATACCACCACAAAGGCCAACCGATAAGCGACAGCAGCGTCAACTGCCACATGCAGCGTTTGCAGCGGCCAATCTTTTGCCGAAATATTGAAGTATTACAATCGTCGCAGGCCATTAACGCTTTAATCCATTAGGTTACCGTGATGTCATAAGATAACACGAAGTAAGCCCAAACCCTTGTTAAATAAAGAACTAGAGCGATGCCTTAAGGCGCTTCATCCCCTCTTCTATCGACACTAAAGCATGATAGCCAAAGTCCCGTTTTGCCGCGCTGATATCGAAATAATGGCTACAGGAAAGCTGTTTAGCGACAAAGCGCGTCATGATCGGTTCTTCTTGCTTATTCAGCAGTCGATACGCCGTTTCTAACACAGCGCCCACCACATAGGCCAGGGTCTGTGGCACTCGCACGGTCACAGGCGGCAGTCCATCACAGGCTAAGATGAGGTTCAGCATCTTGGCCATAGTCACTGGCTCATCATTACTGACAAAATAAGCTTTCCCTTGGCACTTGGGCGCCACTTGGCAAAGCTCCAAAGCCGCCAGAATATGGGCATAGGCGACGTTATCGATATAAATGGTATCGACCAGTTTATCCTCGCGCCCCACCAGCTTAAGTTTACCCAAACGACCACGGGCGAGCACCCGCGGCACTAGATGCGGATCATTCGGTCCCCAAATCAAATGCGGCCGCAGGGCAACCGTCTTTAACGCATACGCCGTCACTGAAGAGGATTGATTGGCATCGAGCATCATCTTCTCGGCGATGGCCTTGGAGTGAGCATAATAATTTAAAAAGCGGCTGGCGTAGGGCGTCGACTCATCGATACCCGATTCATCCTCGCCCGCAAAGGTCACGCTTGGGGTGCTGGTATAGACTAATTTACTGATTTTAAGCGCTTTGCAAGCGGCAATCACATTGGCGGCACCCTTTACATTGGGGCAAAAATAACTGTCTCTATCACCCCAGACACCCGCCTTTGAGGCCACATGGAACACGATATCGCAGCCCTGCATCGCCTGTTTGACTTGCTCTGGATTAGCTAAATCCCCCTGCACCATAGTAATGCCAAGGGCTTCAAGCTCTGGGTAATGTCCACGGGCAAAGCCTGTAACCTTAATCCCAGCCGCGACCAAACGTCGGCAAATGGCCTTACCCAAAAATCCCCCCGCACCGGTAACAAAGGCATGGCTGATCTTAGCCGCCAAGGCATGAAGCGCAGTTTGCTCACGCGGATCAAAGCCTGCTTGAACGAGGTTATCGCCACGGCCAGTTTGTGTCGCATCGGCTTGGAGAACAGCAGAGTTGTCAGTCATATCGCATTCCGTGACAGTGAGTGTCATCTTAGTATTCAGTTCAGTGATTAAGTGCAACAAGGCACCACTCGCGGCAAAACGTGCCACGAACAAACAGTCGAAATTTCGACCCTATTTAAGTTAAAAATTAGCTAAATTGAAATCAGCCTTTGGTTTGCGATTGCGCCCAAACGGCTAATTTTTCTCTAAATATTTTGGCATTGTGGCGCACATCCACGGGGAAATCGGGATGAATGAGAAAACGCCGAATCCCCTGAGTTTGGCGATATTGCTCGGCAATCGCCATCAACTCTTGATAGAGCTGCGCGCTCTTATTGCAGACCAAGGATTGGTCAAGCTCGATGCAGATGAGTGGTTCAATCTCACTTGCGCCACCTTGCCCCTTTACCTTGATCCCCACTAACGCCGAACGCTTCACATTCGGATGGGTATTAAAAATACGCTCAGTCGGAATGGAATAATAACGTTTAATACACTGCCCACCTTGGGTGGCATCCACTCTATGGGCTTTGCGACCACACATCCACAAGCGGCCGCTGTCATCAAGATAACCTAAATCACCCATTCTGTGTCTAAAGGTTTGCTGCTCGCGATCCCAGATTTTGGCCGCCGTAGTTGCCTTTTCGCGGCGATAATAGGACTGGCTCACCATAGGGCCTGTTACCACTATCTCGCCAATTTCCCCCGCGTTAAGACGCAAGCCATTATCCCACTCAGGGATATCAGCTTCAGTGATGGCAATAATCTCGATACTGACACCATCGATGGCGCGGCCGACACAAATTCCACCGCCATAGTCCGTGGTTTGAGTCGTGGTCAATAGCTCGTCGCTGGCGATCATGCTGATGGGTAAGGATTCGGTTGCGCCGTAGGAATTGAGTACAGGCACGCCGTCACTGAGCATTTTGCTAAAACGGGCAATCGAGGCAATGGTCGCGGGCGCGCCAGCGGAAATCACGCGTTTCACACTGCTGAGTTTGTGCTGGTTCTTCGATTCGGTTTGTTCACCGGCGCGGCCTAAACGTTCAAGCAAGGCTGGATTAACAAAGATATTGCTGCATTGATATTTCTCTATGGCGGCAAATAAAAATTCAGGATTGGCCGTAATCGGTTTGCTGGCATCCATCTCAGGCACAATCGATGCCATGCCGAGCGCCGGACCAAAGAGGGAGAATAGCGGGAATGTTGCTAAATCACGCTCGCCATGTGCAATGCCATAATCCTGCTTCAACGCTTGAATTTGCGCCTCAAACATGCCGTGACTATAGACAACGCCTTTTGGCGTCCCCGTGCTGCCACTGGTAAAGAGAATCGCCGCCATCTCATCATGCCTAAGCAGCGCCATCGGGTACTCGCCCTGTTCCGGCAACTTTGCCGCAGGTGACTGAGTAGCAGATGACTTAGCTGTAGATGACTTCGATGTCGACGACTTAGCTGTTGATAAGAGTACCGTCGCTAAACTTGGCGCACCTGTGAGTAAGCGCGATAGCATGCCAGCAAGCCTGCTTGGATTGCCATCCACATTGATAAGATGCTGCACACTGCCCTTACCCCAGCCTAATAAGCGTCTGGCGATATGGGCTTTAGGAATACCGATAAACGCATCGGGCGCAGCTTCAATAAAACATTGCTTAAGGTTTTTAATCCCCATGCCAGGATCAACCAGCACAGGAATAATCCCCGCCTTGAACAAGGCGAAAGTTAACGCAAAAAAATCCAGACTCGGGGTGACCATCAGCACTGCCTTCATCCCCCGCGTCAGCCCATGGGCATTGAGCGCAAAGGCGATGGCATCGCTTTGTTTATCGAGGCTAATAAAATCGAGTTCTTGGTAAGTCAGATTGGCAAGGGATTTACCCTTGCCCTGTTGCACCGCAACCGCGAGATGATGGGGAATGTGATGGGCGGCCAGCTTTAAATGCCGACAAATATTGGCATCGCTTGCTTGCTCGGCGGCAGATATCCCATCGCCGAGCGGCGCATCATCCACCTTGGCCATTAGCTTGCGGCCTGCGGCGCTTGAGTCTCTGCCTCAGGCTCTGTGACCTGCACCGTTTCAACAGGCTGCACTTCTGGCTCAGGCGTTTGTGTCTCAGCCATAAAGTGTTTGATATGGGTAATCACCTCATCGCTCGCATCTTCGAGGATATAGTGACCACAATCGGCAAATTCATGCACCTGTGCATGGGGCATATGTTCGCGCCATTTGGCTAAAAAGTGCTTATCGAACACAAAGTCCTGTAAACCCCAGCAAATCAGTGTCGGCACCTTGGCAAACGTTGGCAGGCTAGCGGCAATATCCGATACCAGTTGATAGTTTCTATCACCCGGTTTTAGCGGAATATCCTGCACAAAGCGCAGGGTCGAAATGCGATTTGCCCATGAGTTAAACGGCGCGACATAGGCCTCACGAATGTACTTAGACATCGGCTGACGCTTTACCCCAACATAGGAGGCAATCGATGAAAAGGCATTAAAACCCCGGACTAACACTGTGCCGAGCAGCGTATTTCGGCAGATCCACAGTGCCAGCGGTAAGGGTTTAGTTTCGGGTAAATGGAAGGCGCCGGTATTTAAAATCACCAGACGTTTAATTCGTTCAGGGTAACGCGCAGCATAGCCCATGCCGATCATGCCGCCCCAGTCGTGGACGACTAAGGTAATGTTTTCTTTTACCTTTAGGCTATCGAGCAGCGCCTCTAAATCGTCAATGCGATTCTTAAGGGTGTAATCGTAACCGCTGTCATCCGGCTTATCCGACAGGCCACAACCAATATGATCGGGCACGATACACTGGTGAGTATCCTTAAGGGCGCTCACGAGATTACGGTAATAAAAACTCCAACTTGGATTACCGTGCACCATGACCACAGGTTCACCTTGGCCTTCATTGATGTAATGAAGCTTGTTGCCATTACGGCTAAGAAAATGACGTTTAAACGGCAACAGAGTGTCTAACATGACGCTTCCTATCTTTTGTTCTAATTGTTTTTGTTTTGGTAGCCTGTGCAGGCAAATTCGCCTTCACCTTGCTTTAGCTAATGCCCATCGCTAAACCAATAAGCATAAAAAATGCCCTAGTGAACCTTGCTCTTTAAAGCATTGGCTAAGGCTGATAACAATCCTTGGAAAACTACCACTTAATGCCCAGCATCATGCAGTTTAAGCCACTACCGATACCTAAAAAGCTCACCTGATCCCCGGGGCGTAAAAAGCCTTGATCATGCGCCATAGCCGCTGTGACGGGTAAAGAGACTGTACCCATATTGCCAAGCAGTTGATATGTTGGAAATTCTTTTTCAGGCGGAATGTTTAACGCGCTCAAGACCTGTTTGCGGTTTGAGGCGCCGACCTGATGGCAGATCACTTTATCTACCTGCTCGACCAACCAATTACGCTGGGTGAGGAAATGCTCCCAAGTGTGTTTCGCCAGCTCGACCCCTTCTTTGAGTAAGGTCACAGCATCGGTACGCATAAACTCACGGTAAATATTGTGACCCACTTCCTGCAGGCCCCACTGACACAGTTGGTGGTGCTGCGGCGCAGATAAATGGGAGGCGCCGAGCAGTTGATGCTTACGCACATTGGTCAGCGGCAAACTGCCATCGGTCAGGATCACCGCCACCGCGCCTGAGCCGCCGGTTAAGGTCGCCAGCGACTGAGCAAAATTCTGCATGGTCGGATCGGCGAGCATATTATCAATAGTCACATCGACAATATCCCGCGCCGATTCGCAGGACACCACCATGCCCGCCTTAATTTGGCCAAGCTCAATACGGTTAGCTATGTCTAAAATGCCCGATAACACCCCAAGACAGGCATTGCTGATATCGTAAATCGCCGTGTCCTTCGACACACCTAATGCCGCCGCAATCCGGCAAGCGGTGGCGGGTTCGTGCTGGTCACGGCAAACGCCGGTATACACCACAGCGCCCAGTTCGGCGACATCTATTCCCGTTTCTGCAATCGCCTTGTGCGCCGCTTTAATCGCTCCATCGGACAATTGATGCCCTTTAGGCCACCAACGGCGTTCGGTAATGCCCGTTAACGCCGCAAGTTGCCCCATAGGAATGCGAAATTTTTGATATAAAGGCGCGAGGCGAGATTCTAGCTCGCTACTGGAAACCACCACAGGTGCCAGTTCATAGGCAAGGCTATTAATAAATACGCGGGAATATTTCATGAAACTGTTTTATTCGCTCACTAAGATCACTGATCTTTTAGGTCAGTTTTTAGTTGTTATTTGTCATTAAGGCGACATTTGAACAAGAAAAGCCCGATGATTCAATAAAAAACCATCTTTCACCTAAGACTTGTCTCACAGAGCTTATAAGCCCTTGTGCAGATCATGCCGCCTATCCGTTAATTCAAAATGAACTAATAAAGAAATACTTCATAAAAAACAGGCAAGTATGGCCTCATTATTCAGATTATTTTTCAATCGCTCGATTTTTGCGCCAAAATCAGCGCATTTCGCGGCGTCACGCTGGTTGCACAAAATTCCCTCAGGGTTACCCGATAGCCACTTTCCTGCAAAAAACAGCAGCGATCGAGAATTAACCATAGCTCCAGCGCACGGCGGAATAAATGCGCGGCCAAATCGATGCGCCGAGTTAACCTTTGTCGCTGTTTGCCTATCTCAAGCCAAGCGTCAAAATCACAATCTGCGGCTAAGTTAACCGCCTTTTGCGCCGCTGCCCAGTGGCAAAAATCGGCAAATGAGCCACTCAGTTGGCTTTGTTTTATCGCTGGTAAGGGTAAATAAGCATCTATGCCACGGCTATGACGCTGCAGCGCATCAAAACCGAGCCGCCAAGCGATTTCTTGATGACGTAGCGCCTGCTGCTTGGTATTAGCAATCACGCTCTGCTGTAAGGGCAATTGCAAGTCATGGCGACTTAAGCGTAAGGCACTGTGTTTGGCGAGAGTAGATAGGCCTTGATATTGATTAGCTTGAATTAAATGGTAACAACAGGGTGAGATTGCCAGCGCCTGCGTGCCCGCAGCTACGGCCAATTGCAGTAAACGCACATGCAAATCGCCACAGGCATGCAACGCTACCGCCTGTTGCTGGGCGCAAAATGGATTTGCCTGATGAGCGGTATTGTCGCTAGCCTTATCGGCGATAGCGAAGGCATCGGCGCAGATAAATCGCTGTGATAAATGCCATTTATCGGCAAAGGCTTGGCCTTCTTCACAGAGCATCGCCTGCCACTCGAGGCTTAACACATCCACCCCACGCGCTTTGGCAATCAAACGGCCCAAGTGCCCTTTGCCCGCACACCACTCGAGCACGGGTAATCCCGCATCTGGCAAATGCTGCACAAAGGCGGTAATTTGCTCCCATTTACGGCCTTTAATATGGGCGCTAAAGTGAGCCAATTCTGCAAGTTCAATAATAGGTGAAGTAGCTGTTTCAATATCGTCAGAGCCAATATTAGAGTCAATCTCTGAGCCCTGCGAAAGTTCGGCAAAGGACGATATAAGTAAAGACAGATCCCACTCGAGTCCTAACGCGGCAAGATCCTGCTTGAGTGCGGGCGATAAGGCATCGACTAACGCCGATTCCTCGGCATCCAAAGTATCGAGCACGGCATCATCAAGCGCCCAAAGAATGTTTGCTAGCGTTGGGAATTGCGCCTCCCAAGGCAATGCTTTTGCCTCAAAGGCGCGCACTTGCCACAGGGCGCGGCTCTGCTCGAGTAGCTTATCCAATTGGATAAAGTGCGCCCTAAGTGGCTCCTGACTCTCGAGCATATGACTGCCAAACTTATGATTATTGTGCTTAATTGCCATGCTTAACTTGATTCACTCTGACGTTTCCACTTGCCTTATCTTATGGGCCCTAACCGCCAAGTATTCATTACAGCGCTGTTGTGAAAGGTGCTGTCGTCATTAAGACTTTACGAATATCAAGGCGCATTTCACCGTATTATCGCTGCCCAAATGGCGCCTAAAGCTGCTACTATCGCCGCTGTTTACTCTGCTTGCTATACCTGCTGGCAATCCATAAGTGTTTATACGCTAAAAACGCCATTTAAAGAGAAGAGTTGTAGAGGAAAAGTATGCTCTCCCCCTGTGTTGCCCGCTGCGGCTTAAATGATGAAGATTATTGCATGGGCTGTTTTCGCCATATCGATGAGATAGTCACTTGGCGCGACGCCAGCGATACTGAACACGCCGCGATTATTGCGCAACTCCCCGCCCGCAAAGCCCATTTCGAAGGCGACGAAAATCAACAGGTGCTAAGCCGCGCCAAATGGCTTGAAGCCGAGGCACGTCTTGCAAAAAAAGCCTGACATTTCAGGCTCTTTACTTTTACCACTACTTTTTCATCATCGCCTTTAAATCGGCAAAGGGATTATAGGTCGCCGCCGCTTGCTTGGTTTCGGTGGTGCTACCGTAACGGATCAGTTCTTCGAAGCGTGAATGCTCATTATCGTGGCAATACAGGCACAATAATTCCCAATTCGAGCCGTCGGATGGGTTGTTATCGTGGTTGTGATCTCTGTGGTGAACCGTCAACTCGCTTAAATTTTTTGAGGTAAATTCGCGGGTACAGCGGCCGCAGATCCAAGGATACAATTTGAGCGCCTGCTCGCGGTAACCGCCCTCACGCTTTGCACGGTATTCCCGCTCTTGGGCTAAGACTTGATCTAACTTACTCTGTCCTGGATTTGCTGACATGCTCACACCTAACTGATGACCCCTAAAAAAGTGCCCCAAGGATAATCCGAGTTATTCCTTGGGGCAATATTTCTGACACGCAAAGCGTTTAGGTTACATGCCCTTGATCGGCATTGGACAAGTGCAAATAGTGCAGATATTTCTCGTATTGGGTAACCACATCCGCCAAGAGCTGCTCTTCGGTATAGCCCATCACATCATAGTGTTGGCCGCCCTGCTCTAAGTACACCTCTGCGCGATAGTACCAGTTGTTGCCCTGCTCTAACTCTTCACCGACGGGATTGACAATTTCAAAACAGCGCATTCGCACACCGTATACGAAGGGTTGATAGGACTCGTTACTGATCACCAGTCGCACTTTGCCGTCGAGATACTCTAAATCCGCGGTCAGGCCTTTGGTCATAAATTGCTGACACACCTTAGATAACGCTGGCGTCGCGACATTATTGAGGAAAACCCGCGCCTCATCTTCAGTAGGATGGGACACTAACACCTCAATGCGTTCCTCCCAACTGATATTGGTCTTAGCGTATTGCACACTGGTGGTATGCATCTGCACACTGTTGATCTTAAGCCAATCGTCTTTCAGAGCCTTATACAAACCCAAACACATCAGCAGCATCACGCATAAAAATGGCATAGCACTGGCAATGGCAGCCGTTTGCAATGCCTGTAAGCCGCCTGCAAGCAGCAGCACCGAGGCCACCACTCCCTGCAACAGAGCCCAAAATACCCGTTGCCAGACAGGCGCATTGTTATCGCCCCCCGATGTCAGGTTATCGATCACGAGCGAGCCTGAGTCCGATGAAGTCACAAAAAAGGTGACCACTAAACAAATCCCAATCCCCGACAGGAGATGCGGGAACGGCATATGTTCAAAAAACACAAACAAGGCCACAGGTACATTGGTATTGACCGCATCACTCAGGTATGTCGCCCCTTGATTCATGATGGCGTCGATGGCCGAGTTACCAAATACCGTCATCCACAGGAAGGTCAGCGCCGAAGGCACAAATAAAATCCCGACTAAAAACTCACGTATGGTACGGCCGCGGCTCACCCGCGCAATAAAGGTGCCGACAAAAGGAGACCAAGAGATCCACCAGCCCCAGTAGAGCAGCGTCCAACCGCCAAGCCAGTCTTCTTTATGTTGATAGGCGTACAAATTAAAGGTTTTATTAACGATATCACTAAGATAGCTACCAGTATTTTGCACAAAGGCTTGCAGCAACATCACTGTTGGGCCAAGGATTAACACAATCAGCAGCAGAATAAGAGCTAACCCCAAGTTAAGCTCACTTAAGCGCTTCACCCCTTTATCGAGCCCCGAAAATACCGACAGGGTTGCGAGTAAGGTAATGCCAATAATCAGCGATACTTGCACCGTGGTGTTATTAGGCAGTTGCTCGAATAAATAGCTTAGCCCCGAGTTAACCTGTAACACCCCAAACCCTAGGGAAGTCGCCACCCCGAACATAGTCCCCAATACCGCAAAGGTATCGACGCAATGGCCAATCGGGCCGTGGATGCGCTCACCGATTAAAGGATAGAGTGCGCTGCGGGGCAAGAGTGGCAACTTATGGCGATAGGCAAAATAGGCCAGACTCAGTGCGACAACCCCGTAAATCGCCCAAGCATGAATGCCCCAGTGGAAGAAGGTAATCTTCATGGCCTCTTTGGCGGCAGCCAAAGTCTCTGGCGTCGCATCGGGCGGCGCCAAGTAATGCATAACGGGTTCTGCGACGCCAAAGAACATCAACCCAATTCCCATCCCCGCCGAAAACAGCATGGCAATCCAGCTCTTATAGCTATAATCAGGCACGGCATGGTCGGGGCCGAGCTTAATGTCGCCAAAGCGACTGACCATGACAAAGATGATAAAAATCAGAAAAATCGCCACACCAAGGATATATAACCAGCCCGCCTTCACTTCTAACCAAGACTGCATGGATTTAAAAAAGTGATTGGCCTCGGTGGGCCAAATGGCGCAGATCATCACCATTAATGTGATAAAAAAGACCGACGAATAAAAAACCGGTGGATTTATACTCGACTTGATAGACATAAAACTCCCTTGTATTAGGCAATTCCTATTGAAATCCCTTCAATTTTGAAGAGATAGCTCAATAATAGATAACTCTTGCCTCAGCAGTATGTGACCAGGATGAAATATGCACAAATAATCCATGACAAGGGCTCGCAGTCGGCAATTCCTTGTGATGTCATACTCGTGTTGATAGCACTTCCTCACTTTATCCCCGTTTGCTCAACAGTAAAATCGGTAAACAAGTAACTCAATAAACAGCTAACCCGCTGTTGTGCAATGCCATTTAGGAATCCGTCGTCATCTCGAAGACGGCGAGCATCGACACCATGGCGACGGAGCCGTGGTTCAACCTAAATGGCACATAATGCATGTAAACGGTTCGATATCGCGTGATATCGAGTGTGAGGAATGCAAGGCCTATTGATTAGTAACAGAAGCTCGTTAGTAGCTGATAACGACTCGTAACTAAAAGATAGCGACTATTCATAGCAATATTAGCTATGTATCGAAACAGCCTTGCTTAAGCCCAACTGAGACGCCTTCGAACAGAGACCACATGCTGTCGAAATAACGCTCAATAGAGGCATGGATAATGCTAAATTGCTTGAGCGAAATCAGCATAAAAAAATGGCGACTTATTAAATCGCCATCGGATTGTATCACAAAAATGATTTTATTTGATTCAAAAAACCAAAATAGGCTTATTCGACTTTGGTTTTTACCGTTGCCGCGCTCGGCGTTTGGGAAATCCCCGCCGTTAAATTAAAGCGCATCGCCTCTTCAAAGGACCAATCGACGAGGATCAGATCTTCGCGTTTAACCAAGCTAGTCACCCCCGCCATTTGGTAACTGAGTTGGAATAACACAGGCACCCAATCCCCTTCGGGTAAGGAATCGAGTAAGGGTTGAGGTGGTGTATCCGTCATAATAAAGCCCACCACAAACCCGCCATTGGCTTGCTTAACCAACACGGTTTGTTGAGTATTAGGTTTACCCTCACGGTTCATTAAGGAAGCGATATCACGAATACTGCCATAGACAGATTTAAACAGCGGAAAACGCATCAGCTGACGTTCAATCCAACCATAGAGCCACACTATCGGGCTCACCGAAAACAACAAACCCACCGCAAACACTATGGCCACGACTAAGATAAAGCCCGCGCCGACAAAATGTTGGTTAATCCCTACCAACTCTAAAATAAAAATCCCTAAACCATCTAACGATACAAACAATGACCAAAACAACCACAGGCTTAAAGCCATGGGCAGCAGGTTCATTAAGCCACGGGCTAAGGTTTTCTTCATTACAATCTCATCAAATCCAATGGGATAAAAAAAGGCATAAATTATTTACGCTAAAAAGCGCGTTAAATGCTACCACAGAGTCACTTTTGCACCAGCACTTGATGTAAGGTAAGGCGCAGAGAAAACCAATAACAAACCGCTACGGCATCGAGGGAAAGAATATGCGCGTGACCCGCCTAGACCATTTAGTGTTAACCGTGAAAGATATCGAGGCCAGCGTCGACTTTTATCAACGCGTGTTAGGGATGAAAAAGTCCGTATTTGGTCAGGGCCGTATCGCATTGAGTTTTGGCGATCAAAAAATCAATCTTCACCAAGCAGGCGCCGAATTTGAGCCTAAAGCAAACCTTGCCACACCCGGCAGTGCCGATCTCTGTTTTGTGGTCAGCCACAATATCGAAGAAGTGATTAACCACTTAAACAGCCTTGAAGTTGCGATTATTGAAGGCCCAGTACTGCGCACCGGCGCGACAGGCCGCATCAACTCCGTCTATATCCGCGATCCCGATTTGAATCTATTGGAATTATCCGAATATTTGCCCGCCTGCGCGCTGTGATTGCTTACACAAACCTTGCTTAATCTCAGCGAAATAGGCTCTTAAAGCAGCTGACAGGATTAATCGAGGGCAAACGGAATTTGCTCCAAAGAGAGTGATTGGCAGCTGTGTCGTGTTCGTAAGGTGTTTAATCATTGACCAAATTTTAGTAATGATACAAAGTGAATGCGGTATTGGTGGCGATTCACAATGTAGTCTTCGGACACGATAGCGGCGAGTTGAAAGAAGAAAGGCTTCACTACATTGGTGAATGTATCTTGCTATTCTTGAACGGCAACCCGTCTCACTAGTTTCAGATCGAACTTGATTTGGAGATTGATCAAGAGGTAGAAGGAAAGGGAGAGGCTGACTCAAGAAGCAATTCATAAAAACGTTTTGTAGCGGGCCCCGTTTTTACTCCTTTAGGTAAAGTCAGATGTAATGGAACATGATAGCCACTGCCATTTTTCACATTCAGCACAGTCAGTTTCTCGCTGCCTCGACTATCTATAATATGCTTAGGTAGCCTGCAATAACCCACCCCCTGCACTACCGCACCAAAGGCATGGTCGAAATTATCAACCGTAATGCGCTGACTCGACTTCAACCAGCCCACGTCTTTTTTTTCGCCCAGCTTTTCAACCGAGCCTAAATCTCTCACCACAATTTGTGGTAGCGACGAGAGCTGATTGAGCGATATAGACGTCGCCCTAGCTAGCGGATGCGAACTCGCCACAACAGGCTCCATCTTAGTAAAACCAAAGGCTTCCGCAGGGTAATTGGTGATGGGGAGATTAATGATGGCAACATCGGCTAATTCTTGAGTGACCATTTCAGTGGTCTTCGATAGTGATGTTTCTACCACTTGTATAGATGTACTGTTGTTCTCTGCCAGAAAATTAGCCATCGGCTTATAAAGGCGCTCAAGACAGCACAAATGATCAACTGCGACCACTATTTCAGACTCAACCCCCTTTGCTAACTGCTCACTGAACAGCTCAAGTTCTCGCGCTTGTTCCAGCATGCTGCTAGCCCTGCGCAATAACGCTTTACCGTCTTCAGATAACACCGCTCTGCGACCTTCAATCTGAACCAGCGAAACGCCCAGTTGATCTTCCAGTTTTCTCAACGCATAGAGCAGCGTGGTATGGCTCTTATTCAGTTGCAATGCTGCAGCCTGGATACTTCCTGCACGATCTATCTCATGGAGTGTTTGCCATTGGTCAAGGGTGGTTTTTAATCTCATCGGTCTAAAATCCTGACATTTAATGGCAAAATTATGAACTTTTCTGTCTGTTTTTTAAAGGTAATATATATCTAAACAGGCAATCAAGCCTCCTATGTTTTGCGATATGACCATCAGTCTCAGTGCAATACCAAGTAACTGTTTGGAGAAATAATCATGAAATTATTACAAGTCGATTTTGATTTTAACGGCCCATTTGGCGAAGATATGTCGAACGCACTCATTGACCTAGCAAAGTCTATCAACAATGAACCGGGTATGATCTGGAAAATCTGGACAGAAAACCAAGCCGAAAAACTGGCTGGTGGCGTCTACCTTTTTGAAGACCAACGCAGTGCAGAGACTTACCTGGCAATGCATAGCGCACGCTTAAAAGAGATGGGCGTGAATGAAGTTCGCGGCTTAATTTTTGACGTGAACCAGCCATTAACAACCATTAATAAAGGCCCAATCAACGACTAGTTAATAATAGTCATAGGATGTCTACTGAACGAGGTCCACTCCAGTCGTTGAACAACCTAGTTTTACGCATATTGAAAATACGCTTAGCCATGAGTGTGGTTATGGACAAATCACTAAACAATCGTGGACGACCTTTCTTACCTTGCTCTGCTTTAGTTTGCCAACTGGCGATGGCTTCTTCATCAATCCAAAAGGTAAGTAGACCTCGGTAAATTAAGGCTTGGTGTAGTGATCCAGTTCGTCGTTTTATAGCGAGATTTAGGCACAGTGGCTTGGTTGGTCTGTAAATGATGCAGATCTGATCATAGGCTTCGAAAAAAGTCATGTTATGTCTAGTAATGAACAATAATAAGAAACTGGAACATAAAGGACGAAACCCTTCCATTAAGAGAAAAGGAAAAAAGCTATGGTGAAATTACCAAGTAAGTTAAAAATCTGTGTTCTCTCAATCTCTCTTGCCATCGGGGGGAATGCATCAGCGCAAATTAATTCAAGTCAAGACTTGCTGTTATCAACGCCAGGTTCACCCGAGGTCATTCAGAAGGGCCAGCGTGCTGACGGCTACAGCTTAGCTGTTATGGCGTATTACTGGGGCTACCCACTTGTGAGAATGGAGCGCGTGGTGCGCGAATATATCAATGTGCCATCGCCAAAGCCTGCGACGAGTTACCGTGCACCGCTCGGGCAAATTGGCTGGGCCACAGAGCTCGCTTCGCCCGACGCCAAAGATATGCCGGCAGCCAACAACGACACTTACTATATGAGTGCGGTGCTCAATCTCACCGAACCCTATGTTTTAACCGTACCGGACACAAATGACCGCTATTACGTGATCAATGTGTTCAATATGTGGCAAGAGCTGGAGCACTACGTGGGCCGCCGTGTGACGGGCACTAAGGCTGGGAAGTACGTGCTAGTGCCACCTGGTTGGAAGGGAGAACTACCAAAAGATGCCAAACGTCTAGATGTCAGCACCAGTAAAGTCTGGCTGTGGGGACGGTTGCGGGTCAAACAAGGTGAAGACACAGCACCGCTATTTGCGCTTCAGAAAAAGTTCACTGTTGCGCCACTCAGCGGTAAGGCAGGAGCCACTTTGCCGCCGCTACCTAAATCAGCAAACGACGAGTTCGCTTTTTTCTATGATCTAGCAGCAGTGCTCAAAGCCAACCCCGTTAAGCCTGCCGACAAGGCCTTGTTTGCTCAGTTTACGCGCATCGGCTTGACTGAAAATGGCTTCGACCCCAGCAAGTTGAGTGCTGAGACCCGCAAGGGCATGGCAGAGGGGCTGGCTGACGGTCCAGCCGCTGCGATCTCATCACTTGAAGGCCCATCATCATCCATACGAAACGGTTGGACTTGGGTTACTGATTTGGATAACTTCGGCTTCAATTACCCCATGCGTGCCTTGGTTTCAGGGCCATATCTGGGTGGACAGGGGCAGCGCGAAGCCATGTATCCGATCCGCTATACGGACAGTAAGGGTGAGACACTCAGTGGCGCGAACCAGTATGTGATCAAGATGGATTCTCCGCCACCGGTGGGAGCGTTCTGGTCACTGACCCTGTACAACGCGGACGATAAGATGTTAGTGGCCAATGAGATAGGGCGTTACAAGGTTGGTCCCGATACACCAGGACTTAGAACTGCCCCGGACGGTTCGATCACCATACCTATCTCGCACCAAAAACCGACGGGCGAGAACGCGGCAAATTAGCTACCAGCACCAGCTGGTGATTTCTTGCTGGAGTACCGACTGTATCAACCTTCGGACGAGGTCCTCTCAGGCAAGTGGGCGATGCCGCAAGTGAATAAGACCAATTAACAGTAAAACAGATTAGCGCGGCGGTCGGGCTTTGGTCCGGTCGCTGCCGCTAATGCACTGCCACTGTAGCCGGTGGTGATTCCAAGTTTGTGGGGGATTAACATTTAAGGTTAATCCATAGAAATTTTAAACCGAAACTTCTGAGTTAGAGCTAGGAATCAAGTTCATTATGTCCCAAAACGTGCTGTTTATTTCTTTAAAATTTACAGGCTACGGCGATGCTAAAAAGGTGAGCCATGGTGATTAGCGAGACGACCGTCCGCCCCGTGGCCGCATTTTGGCATCCATGCCATCGCGGCATTCGTGAGTCCATTCACATCAAACCGGGCGGCCCTCCATCCATGGATGGACTTGAACAACATCCTTGTTTAAAGGCCAGTTTGCCATCCATGGCTCTCGTTCATAAGCTTAGAAACCCTAGGTTTCTATTCACCGTGTCGTTAAGCAAATACCATGGCTCGCCCATCGTCAAAACGAACAAACTTGCCAACCTACTTATCGTCTATTCAAGGCCATCCCCATTTAACCCCCTCAAACAAAAACGCTCTGCGGTTAGGCAGAGCGTTTGTGGATAAAGCCGTGTGATAAAAGGCGTTTAGTCCTTCATATCCTTTTCCATATCTTCGTAGGAAGTATGGCGAACGTCTTTACCTTTCACGTAGTAAATAATGTATTCGCAGATATTTTTACAACGATCGCCGACACGCTCAACCGCACGGGCTGCCCAGAGTACGTCTAATACATCGGGGATTGAGCGTGGATCTTCCATCATGTAGGTCATTAATTGACGGATAATGCCTTCGTATTCACGGTCGAGCTTGGCATCTTCTTTATGAAGCTCCAGCGCCGAATCGGCATCCATACGGGCTAAGGCATCGAGCGTTGCGTGCAACATACGAATCGCATGGCGGCCCATATTTTCAATGCTGACTAATAACGGCTGCTGATTATTCAAACGCTTATCTAATGCGGCCTTGGCGATACGCACACAGGCATCACCGATACGCTCTAGATCGGCAATCGATTTTGAAATCGCGATGATCAGACGTAAGTCGCTCGCTGCCGGTTGGCGTTTGGCGATAATGCGGGTGCATTCTTCGTCAATCGAGACTTCCATGCCATTCACTTTGTGATCGCCGGTGATCACCTTTTGCGCTAATTCGGCATCTAAGGTGCTTAAGGCGTCGATGGCTTGCTCTAACTGACGCTCAACCAAGCCACCCATGGCGAGTACACGGTTACGGATATCATCTAACTCGGCGTTAAATTGCCCAGAGATATGTTTGTTTAAATTCATATTTTCCATTTGGCCAACCTTTTACTCAACTGTATCAACGCCTAGATGGAGTGTGCAATGCTTAACTCAGTTCTAGGCGGTGACTTATTTCGTTAATCGCTTATCACTCACGTCACCACTGCCAAAGGCAAGGTGATTAACCGTAACGGCCGGTAATATAATCTTCGGTTTTACGTTTTTTCGGTGTGGTGAAAATGGTGTTGGTATCGGCGTATTCCACCAATTCGCCCATATACATAAAGGCCGTTTGATCCGATACCCGCGCCGCCTGTTGCATGTTGTGGGTAACGATAACCACTGTGTACTTAGTCTTAAGCTCAGTGATCAGCTCTTCGATGGTTAAGGTTGAAATCGGGTCGAGGGCCGAAGTGGGTTCGTCGAGCAGTAACACTTCTGGCTCAATAGCAATCGCACGGGCAATTACCAGACGTTGCTGCTGACCACCGGATAAGCCAAAGGCGTTATCGTGCAGACGGTCTTTCACTTCATCCCAAATAGCCGCGCCGCGTAGCGAACGCTCGGCCGCTTCGTCGAGTTCACGGCGGTTGTTAATGCCCTGCAGGCGCAGACCATAAACCACGTTTTCGTAAATTGATTTAGGGAATGGGTTAGGACGCTGGAACACCATACCTACGTTGCGGCGCAGTGCGGCAACGTCGATTTTTTTGTCATAAATATTTTGACCGTGCAGCAAAATCTCGCCGTCGATATGGCAGTTGTCAACCAGATCGTTCATGCGGTTAATGCAGCGTAATAAGGTGGATTTACCACAACCGCTGGGGCCGATAAACGCCGTAACTTGTTTCTTTGGGATCTTCATCGACACATTAAACAGCGCTTGCTTGTCGCCATAGCGCAGGTCTAAGTTGCGGATCTCCAGTGCGGTATCGTTCTGGCTCAAGTTTGCTAAGTCAAAGTTGTTGGTTTTCATGGCTGTCGAATCTATAGAAATCATATTCAGTCCTAATACTTTCAGGATAATCGCTGATTAATGCTCAAGCGAACGATATTTTTCACGTAAGTGGTTACGCACACTAATCGCGGTTAAGTTCAGTGCCACAATCACTGTTACCAGCAAGAAGGAGGTGGCGTATACCAGAGGACGTGCCGCTTCAACGTTAGGACTCTGGAAGCCCACATCATAAATATGGAACCCTAAGTGCATGAATTTGCGTTCTAAATGCACGAACGGGAAGTTTAAGTCCAGAGGCAATGTCGGCGCTAATTTCACCACACCCACCAGCATTAACGGTGCCACCTCACCCGCAGCGCGGGCCACGGCTAAAATCAGGCCCGTCATAATGGCTGGGCTTGCCATAGGGATCACAATCCGCCACAGGGTTTCGGCCTTAGTCGCACCCAGTGCCAAACTGCCTTGACGCACCGCGCTGGGAATACGGCTTAAGCCTTCTTCGGTCGATACAATCACCACCGGCAGGGTCAGAATCGCTAATGTTAGCGCCGACCAAATCACCCCTGGAGAACCAAAGGTGGGTGACGGTAAGGCTTCTGCGTAAAACAGTTGGTCAATCGAGCCGCCCATCATGTATACGAAGAACCCGAGACCAAACACCCCGTACACAATCGATGGCACACCCGCTAAATTGATTACCGCGATGCGGATCATCTTAGTGATTGGGCCTTTTTTGGCATATTCATGTAGGTAAATCGCGGCAATCACCCCGAATGGCGTCACGATAATCGCCATCAACAGCACCATAAACACAGTACCGAAAATCGCGGGGAACACGCCGCCCTCTGTGTTGGCTTCGCGTGGGTCATCCATTAGGAAACGACCAACCCCAGTAAACCAATGACCTATTTTACCGATAACCCCTAAGTGATTCACATAGGTTACGTCCAGCACAGAATCAAGCTTAAGTTCTACCTCAACGCCGCGCATATCTCGCACTATGACAGAGTCACGGGCCGCTTCATCACGCAGGGCAAACAGCTCTTTTTCAAGCACTTTATAGTCTTGTTCGAGCGCCAGTTTCGCCGCGGCTAACTCCTGCTTACGACTATCGGTCAGTTCACCATCTAACTCGTAACGACGCTCTTTTAAACGCAGTTTTTCAATCTTGTAGTTAATCGCGCCAATATCTTGTTTTTGCAGCGATAAGGCTTTGTCAGACAAAGCAACGGCACGGTCGATATGCTCCATCAAGGAGGATTCAAGCGCATCGTTTTTAAGATCTAAGCGTTTACCGTTTTCAATCACGGCCACAGGGTAGCCATAAAAGTTACCGTTTTTGGCTCGCTCGAGCATTGCCACATCGGCAGGCTTGCTACGGCTGATAATGTCGGTCGCTAAAATCCAACGGAAATCTAAGCCCACAAACTCACGGTTACCGGTTTTCACTAAGTAACGCGTTACAAACTCACCGGGTGGCTGTTTAAACACATGGCCTGCGGCGGTTAAGCGTTCGGTCGGCACTTCTTCCCTATCGTAGATCTCACCAATTAAAGTTGAACGAGCGCCAGTGTTATCTTCGAGTTCCCATTGATAAATCGTTGCAGGCCAAAAGTAGCTTAATCCGCGCCATGCAATTAGCAGTAACAGGCCTAATACTGCAATCAAACTGATGCTCACCGCGCCACCTGTCATCCAAATCCATGGCGAGCCTGATTTTACCCACTTACCCATTGCACAAACCTCTCAAGGTCATTGGCGAAATAGTATTTAGTATCATTATCTTATCTCCATTACAGCGAGCTATAGCGGTCACGCAGGCGCTGTCTTACCACTTCGGCAATAGTGTTAAAGAAGAAGGTAAATACGAACAGAACGAAGGCCGCGAGGAACAGCACACGGTAGTGCGAGCTGCCAATAGCCGACTCAGGCATTTCCACCGCGATGTTTGCCGCCAGCGTACGCATACCTTCAAAAACGCTCCATTCCATGATGGCGGTGTTACCCGTTGCCATCAGTACGATCATGGTTTCACCCACAGCGCGGCCAAGCCCCATCATCACCGCTGAGAAAATCCCTGGGCTTGCGGTCAACAGCACAACACGAGTCAGGGTTTGCCAAGGCGTTGCGCCCAGCGCCAAACTGCCGTTCGATAAATGGCGTGGCACAGAGAAAATCGCGTCTTCGGCAATCGAGAAAATCGTTGGAATAACCGCAAAGCCCATGGCGATACCCACTACCAGCGCGTTACGTTGGTCGAAGGTGATGCCTAATTCGTTAGTGATAAATTGACGAGTGTTACCATCGAACAGTGCCACTTCGATCATCGGGCTGATGGCAAAGGAGAACCAACCCACAAAGCAGATAACCGGGATCAGCATCAGCTCCTGATAGACTTCAGGCAGACGTTGCTTCCATGTACCGGGTAGCTTGCTCCAAGAATAGGCCGACACCAGAATCGCCGTCGGCAGCAGGATCAGCAGTATTAGGATGCCCGGCAGATGTTCTTCAATCAGCGGTGCTAACCAAAGCCCCGCGAGGAAACCTAAGATAACCGTCGGTAAGGCTTCCATAATTTCGATAGTCGGCTTAACAATGCCGCGCACCTTTGGCGACATAAAGTAAGCAGTATAGATGGCGCCCGCAATCGCTAATGGTACGGCAAACAGCATAGCGTAGAACGCCGCCTTCATGGTGCCATAAGCCAGTGGCATTAAGCTGAGTTTGGCTTCAAAGTCATCGCTACCCGAAGTGGATTGCCACACAAACTTAGGCTCAGGGTAACCTTCGTACCACACCTTATTCCACAACGCGCTCCAAGACACTTCTGGGTGCGAGTTTTCCACGTGGAAGATATTCAGTTGCTTGTTCGCTTCAACCACTAGGCCGTTAGAACGGGGGCTAAAGCCCATCACACCTGGGTTTTTAAGGTCAAACTTTTCATCAAACAGTTCGCGCTCACTGGTGGTATACAGGAGTGATAACTCACCCTCTGGGCTCACCACGGCAAAGCTTTTACGGTAGAACTCAGAGGCAATCGAGGCCACTGGCGCTAAGTCGGTAAACTCACGGATCTCTTTGTATAAACGGCCTTTTGGACCATTCACTTGGAAGTACTGGGTTACCACACCCGTGTCGTAGCTCACCAGAATCGAGCTGGCACCAGCGAGTAAGGCAATGTTGTTAACCTTAGACTTTTCCTTTTCCGCATCAATTACCTGCATTAAATCCAGGCTCTCAATATCACGGATATTGTAGATAAACACCTTGTTGCCCATTTGCAACATCAATTGGCGTTGGTCTGGCGTCATCAATTGGTGCGCGACTTTTTTAGGTGCATCGGGCAGCAGCGCACTTGTGGTCGTCCATTCCACCTCTTCGGTCATCATGTTTTCTTGACCTTCGAGACGGCTTAAACGCCAAGCGCCATTGTCATCTTGGTAGGCGAAGCTTATTTTATCGTTGCTGTAACTAAAGGCTAAATGATGGATAGCGCTGCCCGACTCATCGATAGTGATCGGCGCTTCACCCGCGCTGTAACGCAGTTTTGGGGTAATGAGGCGCTTGTTGTTAGGGTAACTTAAGCCAAACTCAATCCCTACGATTAAGGCTTGACCGTTACTTAACCCCAGTGCGAAGCGTTGCTCACTCGGCGCGGCAATCGCGGCGCTGGTTACGTTCACACCCGCAGGTAATGGCTGTATAAAACTGGAGAGTAAGCTGCCATCGGCAACAGTGTAGAAATCCACTTGGCCATCGGCGGCCACGCGATACATAACCTCATTTTGCTCGTCGGCACCGACCATCAGGGTCGTGACTTCAGCATGTTGATAACTCACGCTTTTTACCGGAGTCACATCCGCGCTGTCGAAAATGGGTTTAATCACGTACAGCAAATAGAAGAAGATCAACAATAAGGCGACAAACACCATAGTGCCGCCAATTGTGACCCCAATTTGAGCCGCTTTATCCTTAAATGCCCTGCGACTTGAACTTCCGCCTTTCAGCATACTTTGCGGCGCAGAACCAGGTTGAATGACCTGACTTTCCATTAAGAACCTCTATTATTAAAGCCTGTGAGTTTTTTCGCTAGGAATTGCGAAATGCTATGCTTACACTGTTTGAGCATAAACTGAGCAATAACAACACCCTTCATTCTAAGTGCGTTGAATTATATGACGCAAAGATGACAGTTGTGTTACACCCGATTTTAAAACAGGTGCCTTTTACAAAAAATAGGAGTCAGTCGCCATGCTACGATATTTAATCACGCTTCAAGCACCTGATAGAAAAGGATTAGTCGAACAAATCGCCCACGCCGTGAGTCGCCATGGCGGTAACTGGTTAGACTCAGAGTTGCGCCATATCGACGGGATTTTTGCCGCCATATTGTTACTCGAGGTGCCGTCCCTGAAAATGGACGAGCTGATTGAAGCCTTGGAATGTATCGACGGCCTCACCCTCACCTATTCAAAAACCTCGGTCGCCCTCAAACCCGTTAAGCGGCTCACCTACAGCCTAGTGTCCTACGACAGACCCGGATTAGTGCTGGATATTTCCAATCGCATCACCGCCCTTGGTATCAATATCGAACAGTTTAGCAGCCAGTTTGAGACCGCAGGCCATACGGGTATCGCACTGTTTCGCGCCACCATTGGCTTGGGCCTAACCGATCTCGCCCAAGAGGAACAGTTAGTGCAGTCCCTCTACTCCCTCGGTGATGACTTAGTGCTGGATAAACTCAGCCGTTAATCCTCAACACCTTCAACAAAAACGCCGCGGGCAATCCCAGCGGCGTTTTTTATGGCAAGCTAACTGACTTTCTGGTGCCTAGACTTAATCAAATAGCGCAGCGGCACTTGGGAAATCAACATCCCCAGCAGCATCAAGCCGCACCCAAACAAGGCGCGTAGTCCTAAGCTTTCACCAAGGAACAGAATACCGCCGATGGCGGCAAACACGGTTTCTAAACTCAAAATAATCGCCGCGTGCGCAGGATGAGCATGCTTTTGCGCCAGCACCTGTAAAGTGTAGGCAATACCGACTGAAATTAGCCCCGCGTAGGCCAGTGAGCCCCAAGCAGCAATCACTTTATCGACAGTCGTCACCTCAATGGCCGCCGACACCAGCAGGCTTAATACGCCGCATACCAAAAATTGCATCATGGCGAGTAACACTGGCGAAATCCGCTTGGCAAAATGATCCACCGCCAAAATATGCATCGCCCAAAACAGTGCGCCAATCAATTGCAGCGTATCGCCATAACCGAGGTGAAAGCCGTCTTTAATGCTTAAAAAATACAGCCCCACCAAGGCGATACCACAGCCCACCCAGGTATTGGCGCCAGTAACATGTTTCAGGACTAAGCCCAATATCGGTACTAACACGATATAAAGCCCAGTGATAAAGCCCGCGTTAGCGGCCGTGGTATAAAGCAGTCCCACCTGTTGTAGCGATGCGCCAGCAAATAACAGTCCGCCCACCGCAACACAGCCAATGGCAAAATCTTTGGGCGTACCGAGATGAATTTTACCTTGCCGAGCCAAGTACCACACCAGAGGAACGAGTGACACAGTACCAATTAAGAAACGTAGCCCGTTGAATGCAAAGGGCGATAAATGCTCCATCCCTAAGGTTTGGGCAACAAAGCCAAAGCCCCAAATGGCGGCGGCGAGCAGGAGTAAAAAATTGGCAGGCAAGATACAGTCTCTGTTGTTAAAAAGGATGACAAGATTACCCAGATGCCGGGCTCTTGTCCAAATCTGTTGCGATACTGTTAGCGTTTAAGCCGCGCCCTACTGGCGAGTCTTGCGTTGTAGACTTTTGGCCTGACTCAAGATTTCATTTAAAAACACTGAATCGGATTGCTTTGCCAACATCACCGCTTTATTGGAAGCTTCAATGGCGAGTACGGTTTGACCATCAAGATCGTAGGCGGTTGCTAAGCTATCCCATAGCACCTCAGACATAGGAAACACCTTTGTCCCTTCCTGTAAAATCTCCACGCCCCACGCGGTTTTTTGCTCATAGCTGGCCTTGAGACCATAGACATTATATTGCTGGGCAGAAAGCGGAAACTCATATCCGAAGACCGCCGTTTGCTGGTGATAGAACTGCTTTAACGCCTTTAGCGGCATCACCGCGATTTCGGGCACCGCATTCCAATTCGCAAACAGCATCTTTAATGCCTCAACATTGCCAATAAGCGGGGTGCTGTCATGGGTTTCTTCGGGGAAGCGTTTATCAAACCATTGCAACATTTGGGCTGAAGGAGGCTTCACAGACGGGCTATTACCTAAGGTATTTTGCAATTGGGTGATTTGGGCAGCAAAGGCGCTGGCCATCTCGTTGGGTTCACTGGCCATACTCAAAAACCAGCGCATGGGTTTTGTCCGTTTGGCAACGGCTAACTTAGCGGACTCGCGGACAAGCCAATTATTGTCCCACCAAAGGCTTGGGCTGATGGATATCGCCGCATTAAACCGAGTATCGGGCGTCAGAGCCACATAACTGCTGAATAGCCCGCCCAAAGAGTGCCCCGACAGTATGTGGTAATCGGCAATGCGATATTTCTGGCCCAAGCTGCTGAGTAGTTCTGTTTCTAAAAACTGCCTGTAATTCTCTGCTCCGCCACTTCGGTCTTTAAACTGTTCTAATTGGGTCGGCGTAAACGACTTTAAACGATTATTCGAGCTGACCCCCACGACAATCAGCTCAGGGATAATGGCATAACCACTTAAAAAACCGACATTCGCGGCAATATGCTCAAATTGTGTCGAGCCATCCAAGACAACTAAAACTGGATAACGAAAATCGCTGGAATGACCATAGGTATCGGGGAGTTTGATTTGTAAGTTAATGTCATCATTCAATATTTCAGAATGGATCTGCATCTTGTCTGCCTGCGCCATCACCTGCATCGACAAGAAAAAAATCAGCCCTAATACTATCCGCATCGTTTACCTCCATGAATAATGTCAGCTAAGTTACTGGTTTTTATCAAGACACTCAAATTATTAACACTATTACGTTACGAGAAAGCCCAGATTAGCCACAAATGGCAGTAAGGTTCTCAATCGAAAATACCTATCTAAACTCGGCGGGATAATCTTGTATACTTCACCCCACGCAATGACGAATGCATAAGTGCGCTGGATGCCTTACCAACCCCAGTGACACCATAAAAACTAGGAACACCTATGTTAGGAACGCTAAAAAAGCTGCGCGCACACTTAGATGAGGCGCAACAAGTACAGTATCAACTGGTTGTTGGCGACGAGTTGCTGCCACTGAATCCCTTAATCGGCAAGCCGTTAACCCTGACCCACACGGGTAACATCTTCTGCTGTAACTGCGGTAAAAAGACCAAAAAGAGCTATTCGCAAGGCCATTGCTTTGTGTGTATGCAAAAGCTCGCCAGTTGCGATATGTGCATTATGAAGCCCGAAACCTGTCACTTTGACCAAGGTACTTGCCGCGAGCCAGAATGGGCGCAAAGCCATTGTTTTGTGCCGCATTATGTTTATCTATCCAATACTTCGGGCATCAAAGTCGGCATCACTCGCCACACGCAATTGCCTACTCGCTGGATAGATCAGGGTGCGACTCAAGGTTTACCGATTTTTAAAGTGTCGACACGACAAATCTCGGGTCTAGTGGAAGTGGAGTTAGCCAAACTCATCAACGATAAAACCCACTGGCAAACCATGCTTAAGGGCCACGCCGACGATATCGATTTAAATGCTAAGGCTGCGGAACTGATCCCGCAAATCGAAGCCAAGCTGCACGAAATCGGGATGCAAAAAGGCGATTACAGTATCGAGCGTTTAGATGAAACGATTCAGTCGATTCACTATCCTATCGACACCTTTCCGAAGAAGATCACTTCCCACAACTTAGATAAAAATGAGGTGGTAAGCGGGATTTTACAGGGGATTAAAGGCCAATATCTGATCTTCGATACGGGCGTTATTAATATTCGAAAATTCACATCCTATGAAGTCAGCGTAGCGTTAGCTAACTAATATCAGGTAAAACTCCTGTCAAATGAGTGTGTTGAACGCCGTTATGGCTGTCAGTACACTCATTGCTCTTATTGCAAAACCGTGAGATGAGCAAAGTGAAGCGGCTAGATAGCTTCACTTGGCATAGCGGCGTAGTGTAAAGCATAAGCCCCACGCAACGCTCGCCATTCTGGGATAAGCCTGATTCAGATGAGATTGAAGCTATTGAACTGAGGCTTTGCCCTAACCCACTTGCGCTGCCATATGAACAAGTTCCCAGATATGTCCATCGGGATCTTCAAACGCGTGGCCGTACATAAATCCTTGATCTTGCGCTTGACGATAGGCTTTGCCGCCATGCTGCTCGGCAAGCTTGACCAATTGGTCGACACGCTCACGACTGTCGCAATCTAGGCAATTGAGCACCTCTGTCGTGGTATGGGCATCGGCAATAGTCTTATCCGTAAATCCAGAGAAGAAAGGCTTCGCAAGCAGCATCACATAAATATTATCCGCAATCACTACGCAAGCAGCCTGCTCATTGCTGTATTGCTCATTGATACCAAATCCTAAGCCAGCGTAAAAAGCCCGTGATTGTTGAACACTTTCAACCGCTAAATTAACAAAGATACTTTGCGCCATCATAATCTCCCTTTATAGATCCTCAGCGGACGTCACATCCTGTCCTGTAAAAATACCTGTAACTGTAAATAGCTCAGAGAACAGTCTAGTCAATCATTGCGACATCCTAAACTCGTGTTCCTGCAACATCATAAGGCGAGTATTTTACTCGCCTTATCACTGTCACCTTATGACTGTCACTTTATAACTATCACTAATAATGTTGCCAAGATAACTGCGCTATTGCACCGCATGGGTGGCGGGTAGCGATAACAACATTTCATCGATTAAACCATCGAAACGGGCCTTAACTTCGTCCATATCTTTAATGTTGGCAAAGCCTTGGGCAAGGACTCGCCAGACCATTTCGGTAGGTTGACCTACGACTCCTGTCGGCTTAAAAAAGCTAATCAGCACTGAACCTTTGTCGTATTTTTTAGGATCGACACCTTGGTCTGACAGCCCCGGCACTAAGCCTGCGGCGGCGAGTATCTGTTCATCCGACATTTGTGTACCCATGGCAACCCCGAAACCCACTTGAAAGTCCGCAAGCTGCGGATCTTCGACCCAGCGATACCCTTTAGTCAGCAGTATTTTTTTAAGCGTATCCCGCATATGTTGCTGGACTTGCTGTTTATCGAGCCTGCGGTCAACAAAGATCTTCTGTAATGTGGGATGCCAGGTATAAGTCATGGCACTCGGCGGTAATTGACTTAAATCCCCCGATGTCACGACTGTGGTTCGCTGCGCCTGCGAATCATCCACACTCATACAGGCCGTCAGCGCGGCAAAGCCTATGGTTAATAGCGTCAATAAACGCCCAATCGTTTGTGGTAAAGACATACTTATTCCTTTATTGCGTTTTTTACAGCTTAAGGATAGTTGTTATTTTTCAGACTGAAAGTCGATATGCATCATAGTGTTAAATAATGGTTATCGACAAGGATTGCGGCAAATTAACCCCAAGGTACTCACCTCTGCCCAATTCGTTATGATTTGTTACTTTATAATGCCCGCAGGGCGTATAGGCGCGGCTCAATTTACTCGCTAAAATGCCTCGCCAAGCGTCTGTGCCGCTTGTTAGCCAAGGCTAAAATTCAATCACTATGCCAAAAACGACAACAAAAGGTGTGAAATAGATCTATGGAGTTAATACTCGCTATCGCGTTGTTTGCCTTCTCATCGGGGATCACCCCTGGGCCTAACAACATTATGCTGATGACCTCAGGGGTCAACTTTGGCGTTAAACGCAGTATTCCGCACCTGATGGGGATTAGCCTTGGATTTCCCACCATGATCCTCGCCATCGGCCTAGGCTTAAGTGCCATATTCCAAACCTATCCGATTATCCACCAAGTGATTAAAGTGATTGGGATTGTGTATCTCTTGTACCTGTCTTGGCTGATTGCCAACAGCAGTAGCAAGATGGAAGGCAAGAGTATCGCTAAACCCTTTAGCTTTCTGCAAGCTGCCGCATTTCAATGGGTTAATCCTAAAGGCTGGATTATGGCCGTGGGCGCGATAGCCACTTTTACCTCGGTACAACAGGATCTCACGCCGCAAGTCATCACTATTGCCACTGTGTTTTTATGTGTGGCCTTTCCCTGCGCCGTGGTATGGCTTGGGTTTGGCGTGGCGCTTAAACGTATTTTGAAAAACGAACGCCAGCAGAAAATCTTTAATATCACTATGGCCGTCTTGCTTGTGGCGTCTATCATCCCTATGATCGCCCCCTAATTTTGGCCGTAAGAGTTAAGCACTAGCATGAATGAGATAGATCTGATCATTGAACAAACCGATAACTGGGTGAAAAAAGTGATCATGAAATACAATATTTGCCCCTTCGCCAGACGTGAGGTCGAGCGTGGCAGTATTCGCTATCTCGTGGTCGAACAAACCAAAGTCAAGCTAGTGCTTAAGGCATTGATTGAAGAATGCCAATACCTAGATGCGCACCCCGAGGCCGAGACCTCACTATTTATTCTGCCGCGGGGTTTTGAGGGCTTTTACACTTACCTCGATCTCGTCGATATGGCGAACGATGCCTTATTCGACAACGACTATGAAGGCGTGTATCAACTCGCACATTTTCATCCCGATTATTGCTTTGAGGATGAACCACAGGACTCGGCCGCCAATTTTACCAACCGTGCGCCCTACCCAACCCTGCATATTATTCGTGAAGCCAGCATGGAGTTAGCCCTTGCTAACTACAACGACCCCGAATCGATTCCCGAGCGTAACATTCAGTTTTGTGAGCGTAAGGGTAGCGAGTTTTTTATTAAATTACTCGCTGAGTGCATGGGGAAATAGCCTTTATTTCAAAGCTATAAACTCAATAATCTCTAGACTTAGGCTTTGGAAAAGGTCGTACTGTTTTACACCCAGTGCTCTCCATTTCTCATTGCCATAGCGACGATTCTTATAGCTATCGATACGCCATTCATCGGCTTTTTTGAGGACGATAAACAGATACTCATCTTCAAAAGGAGTGTTGGTTTTAATATAGATTTCGGCTCTGTTTTTATTCTTAAAGCTCACTTGCAACTCAAGGGGATGGTCGCAGCCATTAAACTTTGAAGGAAAACCAAAGCAGTTGCGAACTTTACCGCCGTAAACACGGGGCTTATCGGTACAAAACCCATCGAATAAGGGGGGAGATTTGTTCATTGAGCAGTGCAAACCAATCGGTCCGCTCTGCATAGTGGAACTCAGTTTCGGGCACGGCCTTGCTTAAAGCTTCTTCCTCTGCTTGATGTTTGGCGTAGAGATTATTTTCAATGCCATTCCAGCTTGTGCAGAAAGATAAAATACGCTGTGTTAAATACGCTTTTAATTCAATGTCATCCGTGTCGATTATCTTGTCCTCTCCTAGGGATACTTACGGCCGACACTATAATCAAACGGCCAGTTCGTCACAAGTCTTGTCCTTGAGATACTATTTATAAAAACATAAATAGAATTCATTGGCTTAGAGTCATTTATCCAAAGCATTCTCCTCGGTATTTCGGCACTTTTTTCTCCTCTATCATTGTCACCCTTTTTTTACAGCTTAATATATTTACAAATTGCTACCTATGTTGTTTATTTGTTAAATACAGTTTCCTGTGTTAGGTTGAAATCGCCTAAGTCATCAGACGCCCGTCTGTCCATAGGAGCGCAAGTAGATGCTCCGTGTCGCTTAGGTCTTACAACCTTGATAACAATGGAGCAAGCACAATGAAATTAACCAAAATCGCCAGTGCCGTTATTGCCTTATCTGTGGGCGTTATTGCCCAAGCCCATGCAGATGACAATCGTTATGTCATTCAAGTCGAAGCGGGTCATAAAGGCATTGTTAAGGCCCTTGCTAAAAAGCTCGGTGGTGAAATCAATCTTGAAGGGGATGAATTTATTGCTGCGACTTTTACAGGTAAAGATCTCGCCCAAGTAAAAGGCCTGCTAAACAACCCGCATATCACCCTGATTGAGGAAGACGTTCGCCGTTATCCTATGGCGCTGTATAATGACGATGCGGGCAATCCAATGACCCAGCAAGTCACGCCCTATGCGGTATATCAATCCCATGCTAATCAAGTGACCTTTAACCCAAATGCGGGCATGAAGGTGTGTGTTATTGACTCAGGTTTAGATAGCTCAAACCCAGATTTTAACTGGAACAACATCACTGGCGACAACGACCCTGGAACGGGTAACTGGAATCAGAACGGTGGCCCACACGGCACTCACGTGGCGGGTACCATTGGCGCGGCAGACAACAATATCGGTGTAGTCGGTATGGCGCCTGGCGTACCTATGCACATCGTAAAAGTATTCAACGCATCGGGTTGGGGTTACTCCTCTGACTTAGCCTATGCGGCAAACAAATGTAGCAATGCTGGCGCTAAGATCATCAGCATGAGTCTAGGTGGCGGCGCAGCCAACAATACCGAAAAGAATGCCTTCGATGCCTTTACTGCTGCCGGTGGTTTAGTGGTCGCGGCTGCGGGTAACGACGGTAACTCAGTGCGCTCTTATCCAGCGGGTTATCCATCGGTAATGATGATCGGTGCTAACGATGCCAACAATAACATTGCCGACTTCTCCCAATACCCAAGCTGCGTGAGCGGTCGTGGGAAAAAAGCCGTCAACGATGATGGTATCTGTGTTGAAGTTACCGCAGGTGGTGTCGATACCCTATCAACCTACCCTGCTGGCATAGCAACGGCCTCAACCTTAACCGCCGATGGCGCGACAGTTGCGTCATCAGCAATGGAAAACCCAGGTTCAGCCACAGGCAATACCTACTTTATGGGCACGGCTCAGGCAGTGGATTCTGGCGCGAACGGTAAGATTTGCGTAATCGATCGCGGCGTGATTTCCTTCCACGATAAAGTACTTAACTGCGAAAACTCAGGCGGTGTCGGTGCAATCGTTATCAACAACGTCGCGGGCATGCTCTACGGCACTTTGGGTGATACCAACGCCACCACCATTCCTGCAGTTGGCGCTGCATTTGAAGATAGAGCGAGCCTAATCGCTGCACAAAACGCAACGGTTTCAATCGATTCGGTTGACTACGGCTTTATGAGCGGTACTTCAATGGCCACACCAGCAGTATCGGGTATGGCGGCACTGGTATGGTCTAACCATTCACAATGTACTGGTACACAAATCCGTAAGGCACTCAAAGCAACGGCAATGGATGCGGGCACTGTGGGCAAGGATAACTACTTCGGTTATGGTATCGTCAACGCGAAAGCGGCCGATGCTTACCTCACTACCTATGGCTGCTCTGGCAAATAGTATTTAGCCAAGATAATCCCAATAAAAAAACCAGCACTTGTGCTGGTTTTTTTATTATCGACAAGGTTTACTTAAACCAGCCTTTAATACTCGCAAGTAATGAGCGACTGTAAAAAGGCACGCTCTTGGCTTGGCAAAATGTCGCGATAGGCTCGACGCTGTCGCCATGTAAATGATGCACTTTGATAGGCCAGCTGTCCTGCCCCAGTTGACGCTCGAGCAACTTCACATCGCCACGAATACGATTAATATCCTCTGATTTTTCAGCGGGTAACTGGATCACTAGGCTTAAGGCATGGTCCGAAGTACTTCGAATAAAGTCCAAGCGTGACGATTCCAGCAGATAGGCCTTCTCGACGGTTTTATAGTTCGACAATAACCCTTTGAGCTGGGCGAAATGGGGATACTCATGGGGCTCGATATTACCAAATAACGAGAGCGCGCCCCTGTGCTCCACCAGCTCAAGCTGCGATGACAACATCAAGCGCACTTCGTGTGCATCCAAGGATTTCGACATATTGCTGTTAGGATTCAACGCCATATCGCTCCCCGATTGCAGCAACACTTGGAACAGCGTCTCGGCATCGAGCGTCATCACCCCATGGTGCGCAGTGCCTTCGCTCTTCATCAATTCGATGGCCTTATCGACGGCAGTTTGAGATGTGAAAATCGGCGTAAAAGGATGATCACTACCATCCTCGAGGGGGACATACCACTGGGTGATGCCGATAGCCATCGCACCTTCACCAGCCTCGGGCGCCTCAGTGCTACTCTCACTCAAGATAAACAGGGTTGATTGGCTAAGTTGTTGATAAAACTCGGCCGCAAAGAGATTGTCTTGGAGGGCCTTCACAAAACTTTGTTCGAGTGGAGTTGTCGCTTCTAAGGTGTACAACATTGGCAAACTTCCTGTTATTAAGCGGTTCAGTCCTTTACTATCAAAAAGTTAAAAATAATTTTTAACCATTCGATTCACACTGACCAGATTAAATCGCGTGGGCATGGTAAAACATTGAGGGCGTCGAATCGAGTAAAACATCCCACAATTGGAATCAAAGCAGGCACTTAGCACTATACCGAGCCTGCGCAGTCGCAAACTCGGCACTCACTGACTCGGCAATCAAGGATAAGGCTAGGATTGATTAGAGACTTAATCCCCACATCTCGAAGGCATCGCGGCAAAGCTGCTCACGAAAATCCGGATGGGCGATATTGATCAGAGCCTGCGCCCGCTCGTGCAGGGAGCTGCCACGCAGGTTCGCCGCGCCATACTCGGTCACTATGTAATGCACATGGGCACGCGTCGTCACGACCCCAGCACCGGGCGATAACACAGGAGCAATGCGAGAAATCTTGCCGCCCGAGGCGGTACTTGGCAAGGCAATCACTGAGCGGCCGCCTTCGGACAGCCCTGCGCCGCGAATAAAGTCCATCTGCCCGCCAACACCCGAATAAATCTTAGTGCCTATCGAATCGGCGCAAACTTGGCCCGAAAGATCGACCTGCAATGCCGAGTTAATCGCCATCACATTGGGGTTTTTACGAATGATGGCTGTATCGTTCACCTGCTCGATATCCATAAAAATGACCGCAGGATTATCATCCACATAGTCGTATAACTTCTGGCTACCTAAGGCAAAACCTGTGACCAGTTTTCCGGGGTAAAAACGTTTCTTGCTGTTGTTAATCACACCCTTTTCGACCAACTGCAAAATCCCGTCAGAAAACAACTCGGTATGCACACCTAAGTCTTTATGCTCGGTCAGGCAAGACAACACTGCATCGGGAATCGCGCCAATGCCCATCTGCAAACAATCGCCATCACGCACTAATTCGGCCACGTTTTTACCTATCGCCAAACTCACGGCATCGCCGGTGGCAAAGGCATGGATGGGTAAACTGGCGCTCTGTTCATACACGGCGGCGAAACGGTCGATATGAATGAAACCATCGCCGTGGGTGCGGGGCATTTGCGGGTTGATATGGGCGATAATTTTACCCGCCACTTGGCAGGCGGCTAAGGTGGCTTCCACCGAAATCCCTAAGGAACACATGCCGTGTTTATCGGGCGGCGACACTTGGATAATCGCGGTATCGATTTTTTGCTCGCCGCTGCGGAACAGTTTAGGCACTTCCGAAAGGAAAATCGGCACATAATCGGCGTCACCGCTTTGCAATAACGGCCGAGTCGGCACTCCACCAAAGAAACAACGATGGCGCAAATGACCTCGTAAATCGGGATGACTTAAGGACTCGGCGCCTTCGGTATGTAGCTGTAATAAGGTGAGATTTTCAAGGGTGAGCGCATGTTTTGCCAGCGCATCCAATAAGACTCTGGGGGTCGCCCCCATGGAATGGGTCCACAGGGTTTCGCCACTTTGAATGAGCGATACCGCTTCGAGGGCACTTTGACACACAATCGCAGGCATACTGAATTCCTTCGCTAAACTGATCCCCATCCCTTTGCGCTTCTTGTGGCGAGGATGCGCCACACGCTTTGCATCTCCGCTCCCCCAAGGGATCCGCAAAGCCAATACCGCAAAGGAACATTTTATTAGCAGCAGTGTAAGCGAGTTCTAAAGTAACTAACATCCATTTCAACGACTTAGTCCGATTCTTTACTAATACTTTGCGTTAAGTCAAAACTCGCACCCAAAGCGAGAGCCGTTAATCCAAACGTTTAGAGAATCGCAGGCTCGCCACCAGCAGGCCTAAACAGGTAAAGCCAATCATCCACAGCGCATCAAATTGCAAGTCACTCACCTCGGCATCCCTCAGCACAATCGCGCGGGACATGCGCATAAAGTGCGTCGCGGGTAACGCCTCGGCAATCCACTGCGCCGCCACGGGCATAGCCTCGTAGGGGAACATAAAGCCCGACAACAGAATCGACGGCAGCAGGATAAACACCGTCATCTGCATCGACTGTAACTGGGTTTTCGCTATGGTCGAAATCACTAGACCTAAGGTCAAACTGGCGCAGATAAACAACATGGCCGCCAGCGCAATCGAGTCCAAGCCACCACGAATCGGCACGGCAAACAGCAAATGTCCAGCGGTAAGAATAATAGCCAGTTGCACAAAACCCACTAATACATAAGGGGTGATTTTCCCAAGCATTAGCTCGAGTGGCCTCACCGGCGTGGTGATTAAAAACTCCATATTGCCCTGCTCACGCTCACGCACAATCGCGGCCGAGGTAAACATCACCATGGTCATAGTCAAAATCACCCCCAAGAGGCCGGGGACGATATTCACCACAGAACGCTGCTCAGGGTTAAAGTACTGCACCACCTCAAAACTGGGGGGATTCGATTTGACCGCCCTGCCCGCGATTTCATCCAGCGGCATTTGCCTTAAACTGCGAATAGTGGAGGCGACCACGGTATCCGAGCCATCCACTAACCATTGACCCACGGGCTCGGCAAAATAGGCCTGCCCCGCAAAGGTTGGATGCCGCACTAAACGCTCGTCGAGATTGGCGCCTAAATACAGCACGGCTTTCACTTCGCCCCGTGTGATGGCCGCATCCGCCTCGGCGGCACTCAGATAGCGATTTTTAAAATCAACGACTTGAGTCGCTTCTACCGCCTTAACTAAGGCGCGGCTATAGGCGGAGTCGCTTAAATTAACTAAACCTGCGGGCAAATGGCGCGCATCGGTATTGATGGCATAGCCAAACAGCATCAACTGCACTAAGGGGATCATCACTATCATGCCGAAGGTCATGCGATCCCGCGATAACTGCCTGAGTTCTTTGACCACCACGGCCCAAATTCTACGTAGCATCTTGAGCCTCCACTGTCGTGGCCTGACTGCCGTTTGGCGGCATTAGCTGGGCACGTCCACCCGTGCAGGTGACAAACACATCCTCAAGGCTTGGGCGCACTTCGGTCAGTGCTCGCCCCGCAACCCTTGGGCTTAACCAAGCCAGTGGATCTGCAATCGAACTTTGCACTAATACCCGTAAACGACTGCCAATCTGCGCCGCCGATAACACGTTGGCGTCGCTGATAAGCGACTGTTTAAGCTTACGTAAATCTTCCCCCGACACTTCAATGACCCGCGCACCCATGGCCGCCATTAATTGTTGCGGCGAGCCATCGGCACGTTTTATCCCTCTCTCTAGGATGGCTAAACCATGGCAACGCTCGGCCTCATCCATATAATGGGTCGAGACTAAAATCGTAGTACCTTGGGCGCAAAGATCGAATAAGCGCTCCCAAAACTCGCGGCGATTTTCAGGGTCGACCGCCGATGTCGGCTCATCGAGAAATAACAGCTCGGGGTGATGCAAGGTCGCGGCGGCTAGGGCTAAACGCTGCTTTTGCCCGCCACTCATGGAGCCCGCCATTTGCTTCTCGCGCCCCGCCAAATCGTAAAGGCTTAATAACTCGGCCAAACGCGCCTTGGTTTGGCGACGATTCAGCCCATAAATTTGCGCCACAAACTCGAGGTTTTCCCGCACCGACAGGTTGTCGTAGAGGGAGAATTTTTGCGTCATATAGCCAATGCGGCGGCGCAGTTTTTCCTCGGCACCGGGCAAGGTTTCCCCCAGCACCCGAATATCCCCTGAGGTTGGGCTGAGCAGCCCAGTCAACATTCGAATGGAGGTCGATTTGCCACAGCCATTGGGGCCTAAAAACCCATAAATCGTGCCCTTAGGGATCGCCAAATCAAGGTCTTCGACCGCATTGATGCCGCCAAAAGCGCGGGTCATACCGCGGGTTTCGATAGCAAATTCAGGAGTCGCGCTTGATGTTTCTGCCGCTGATGTCCCAGCGACTGATACCCCTGCTGAAACCTGTTGAGCACTCATGGCAGCTGTACCTCAAGGGCCATTCCGGTGGGTAAACCCTGCCCTTCTGGCGCAATATCGATATCGGTGAGATACATCAGTCTCGCCCTATCGCGTTCATTTAAGGCATAAAAAGGAGTGTAAGCCGGTTGACTGCGGATATTACGCACTGTGCCTGCAATAGGCTGCGCGCGGCCATCGACAAGGATCTTCACTTGGCTACCCGCCTTGACCCTATCGAGCCAAGTCGCAGGCAGATACACCCGCACATAGGGATGCTCAATTGCCAATAAACCAATGAGTTGACTGCCTGCGGCCACCCTGTCGCCCACCCGCCAAGGTAAGGTATCCACTACTGCGGATCTTGCTGCCACTAGGCTTAAATCCTTGAGGGCTTTTTGCTCTTGTGCCACGCCAGCCATGGCCGCCTCGACTGCGGCTCTGGCCTGTTCGAGTTGCTCGCTGCGGGTACCGTTTTGCAGCAGTCTTAGGCTCTGCTCGGCTTCGGCCTGCTTGGCAAGGCTGGTATCACGCGCTGCGCGCGCCGCATCTAAGTCCGCTTGGCTAAGCACCTTAGTCTTAAATAACCGCTGCGTGCGCTCAAAATTCTGCTGCGCCTCTTTCACGCTGGCATTGGCACCGTCGAGGCCGGCGCGGGCTTTATCTATATCTTCCGAGCGAGCACCCGTCACGGCTTCCTCTAGCTTGGCCTGCGCCTGTTTAAGTTCGGCCTGACGCTGGCCAAGGCGCGCCTGAGCGGCTGTACTATCCAGCTCGAGTAACACTTCCCCTGCCTGCACTTGCTGGCCTTCGACCACATTAATCCGCTTGATCAACTCCCCCACGGGCGCGGTGAGGGTTAACCTGTCACGCTCGACGGTGCCCAGCACGCGGGGCGATTCATCGCCGCAGGCCGTCAATTGCAGCAACAACGCCGCGCCCAATAGACTCGCCACCAGCTTGCCCCATCCTCGGGGAGAAGGTTGCCGCGCCTTAACCGACCTAACTATTAACCTATTGGTTAAAATCATAATTCACTCCTAGGTTCACGCATCACCCCCTGCGTGAATACCTGCATATTGTGTAGCGCTAACCGTTGTAAATCCGTGCCACTGGTACTAAACAGGCCAAACTGACGCATTAAAACCGGGGGCGCGATCAGCGGAAACACCATCAAACTGACAAAACTGAGGCGCACAAAATTTGGATCTAGCCCCTCCTTGAGAATGCCTGCGCTAACAAATGAAGCTTCGAGCCATTGGCGCGAGAGGGACAACATTTGCTCAAACACAGACAGCATGATCCGATAGGCTTCGGTGCCATCACTCTCCTGCAGCACACGGACAATCAATCGCGGTAATCCGGGGTTGGGCGCCATCACCCGATAATAGGTTTGCATTAAATCGCCCACATTATTAGGCGCTTGCGCCGTGGACACTTCTCGTAAACGGGTAATTACAGGCTCGAGGGTTTCGCGCACCATCTGCTCAAACAGCCCAGCCTTAGAGCCAAAGTAATAACGGATAAGCGCCGAATCCACCTCGGCCACTCGGGCAATTTCACGGGTCGACACTGTGGGATAACTGCGTTCACTAAAGAGGCTGACGGCGGCGGTGATCAGCCGTTGGCGCGCATCTGAGTTGCCCTTAGGGCGGCCTGCCGCCTGGGAGGTGTCGGCATGAGTAGCAAATGGAACCACCCCACGGGGGCGGCTGGGAATAAGCGACATAACCAGCTCCAGCAGAATGCATCTATTGATGAATATACTGAAAAGCTGCTGGAAAAGGCAGCAGTTAAATTCCTCATTTTGATTCAAATTGAGGAATTTAACCTAAAAGGCTTAAGGTAGAGGTTTCAGCCGCTTAAGCCACTTTTACCTCTCACTGAACGGCTTAAACGCAGGAGTTAAGCTTAAGGCTCAGGCTTGAAGGCTGAGATTTTAGCCCTACAGCTTATGCCCCTTTAACGATGGCGCTTAAACGTGCGATAAATTGCTGCACAGCTTCAAGGGTATCGAAACTAAACGCCAATCCGTAGTGGGTTTCGTTAAGGCTCTTATGTAACCGCTTGGGGAATCGCGTCATTTCCGCATTATGGTAATAGTCATACTTAGCATGTACGCCCGCTAAGGTGACTAACTCGCTGGAAAACACCTCAAAGGCCGGGCGAATAACCAACTGCGCGGTTTTGCCCTCCATATGCAGATAAAATGCTTCCTTGGTTTCCGGCAACATATATTCGGTAATGCTCTTCACCGAAAAATTGCTGCGACAATTTAGCTCGGTTAAACAGCGGCTCATTTCCTGTTGTGTAATAGCCAAAAGTGCCTCCTGAAAGTGTAAACATCTTGATATACAGAACAACAAACTGATTAGTCGTTCAGTGTTAATAAAAATAATTTCCCACAGCTTTAGGCAAATTTAAACAGCTTAATACGCCATGCGTTTTATTAGCGTTTACTGATCAAGTAATTAGCGTGTCCATCCACCCTATTAAAACACAGTCAAAAGATTGTCGCTATGTCATTAAATTGTATGGTGAATTTTTGCTTGCCAGCAGAAAATGTTGCGACTAGGTTAATAACCCAGAGTGGAAGTCGGGCCAGTTTACCCCCCGATGCTAAAGCCTAGTAATGATGTGTTTTCGGCTTCCATTCCCAAGGTTTCGCCGTATTGATTAAACCTGACAAAAGATTGCCATGCCGAACGCTGCGACTTAACGCCATTCACCCGACACTCAATGGCCATTAGCAATGGACTGCAAGGCCGTGCTCAATCACTAAGAGATGAGAAACACCCATGAAGATAAAAAACACCTTAATGCTCTTGGGTCTGTTAGCTGTCAGCCCCGCGGTATTTGCTGCAACGGGTATCGCCTTTGTCCACGGAACGGGGCACCAAACCAATGCGTTAGCCGACTATTGGACATCGGAGTTTGTTAACTCGGTACGCCAAGGTATCCCCGTTCCCAATAATTACACTGTTATCAACTGTGACTTCGACCAATATATGTGGGAAGAAACCGCCGCAGGCTGTCTTGCCACTCAGCTCAATAGCTTTATTCAAGCGAAGAATATTGATGATTTAATCCTGCTCACCCACTCCAATGGCGGCAATGTGGTGCGCTGGATTTTATCCAATCCCACCTGGGACAGCCGCTATCCAGCGGTGATCAACGCCACCTCCAGAGTCATCGCCCTCGCGCCATCGAGTGGCGGCACGCCGCTGGCCGATGCGGTCAATCAGGGCAATGTGTTCGAAACCAGCCTAGGTTGGCTCTTAGGCTATGGCAGCAATGCGGTCAAACAACAGCAAGTTGGCTGGATGGCAAACTACAACAACACCTTGCTCTACGGCACAGCTGGTCGCCCGAGTTTAGGTAAACCCTTCGAGGTGGTTGTCGGCTCGGATGTGGATTCCGCCATTTGGGACAGCGACAGCTACTGCGCAGGCTATCAATATCAGGTCGCCCTCGAAACCACCCAAAACTGGCTCGATAGCTGCTCCGACGGCTTCTTAAATTGCAGCTCCCAAAAAGCCGCAGGCACAGTCTGGTTTACCGATAAACAAAAGACTCGAGGCCAAGAACCGTTAAGCCATCAGCAGAGTCGCCGTGCCTGTTTTAACTTAGACACGCTGATCCGCAACCATATTTAAGGAGCCAACTATGCCACCTTTCACACTCCGCACCTTAAGCAAAGCGGTCAGCTTGGTCATCTTAGCTGGCCTGCTCGGTGCTTGTCAGGATGAATCGACCACGCCTGAGCCACAAAAAGAAGCCAGCCCAATGTATGCCAAGGGCTTAACCTTATCAGCGCCAACAGATAGCGATCTTGTCGATACCAATATCGCCGCTCCAACCCTCGCGCCGATTAACACCAGTACCGATTATGTCAGCTTTATCACCCCGCTCTATGGCGAATACCAAGCCAGTCAGCCCGTGCTTGAGCAGGCAAGCCAGAGTGATGAGTATTGGCTTAATGTCACCGGCGCCGAGCTGAATGCGGGCGTACAGCTTAACTTGAGCCAAGCGGGCAGCTTAGTGCGGATTGCGCCCCGCGGCGATGTCAGCACAGGCGCCTTAATGCATGCCGATGCCGTAGCCCCTGAGCGGGTGCAAATTCAGCGGATAGGCCACACGCCGCAGGGGAAAAACGCCAGCAGCCCGCAAGCAACAGAATCTTTAGTTAAATCGCTGGTGAGCGCCGACGCCTTAGCCAGCGCGGGACTCGCCGATGATTCCAGCGCACTGCAAATGTCTGAAAAAGCCACGGCCGGAAAATATCGCCTACAAGTCAGCCAGCCCTTGGTCGCTAAGGCCAACTATCTGGTCAACGTGAAGGAAAAAGGCTCGCCCTATCAACTGAGCATCAAGGCACCGAGCGCGATTGCGGCCGATGCCCAAACGCTTGGGGTAAAACTCGCCTTAAGCCAAAGCGATAATCAATTTGCGCCTCAGGCCAAACTCAAACAAGCCGATGGTACAGAGCAAGCGCTGGCCATGGTGAAACAGGGGGATGAATGGCAGGCTTTAGTGCCCGCAGACTTGCCCCTTGCCAGCAGTAATGCGGGGCTGAGTGAAATCGAAGTCACAGTCCAGACTCAGGTCGATGGCCGCCCAGTGCAGCGCACGGTGAAAACCGCCTTTAAGTCCTATGTGAACTCGGCCAGCATCAAGCCAGAAGTGCTGACCGTTTGGGACAAAGGCGTGCCGAATCAAGTCAACTTTGAGCTAAATGTCGCCGAGGCGGGACGCTTTGGTTTGAGTGGTGTGCTCACGGGCACCAATTCCGAGGGCCAAAAAGTGGCGATTATGCGCACCCAAGCGGCAACTTGGTTAACGCCCGAATCCCCCAAACTCAAGCTGATGTTTGACCCAACACTTATCCAAGCATCCGGTCTGCAACCGCCCTTTGAACTCAACGAGCTTGAGTTGCAAGACCAAGGGCAAATGGCGCGGTTAAGTTTTCAGGCCAACGCACTGGTACTTAGCCGCTAACGACTGTGTTTAGCCGCTAATTCACTTTTCATTTTCCACTTCTCCCTTCCCAACCGTTTTGAGTGCCCACCCGGGCACTCTTTTTTTTAGCTTGATGCTGTCAGCCTCAGTTAAAGCCACACAGACAAGGCACCAGATAAATGGCTAACAAAGGTTTCCAAAATGCCGCATGAGATCACAAATGAGTGATAAAGCAGGTGCCAGAGGACGCAATATAGTCACAATAACGATATAAAATTTACATTGATTACCGAAGGTTATTCCTTTTAAATAACAAAGTGTCTAGGCATAATGTCAATGTTTTGACGTCATGCAAATTGATGACACTCAATCTACAAAACGCGCTAACTATAAAAATAACAATGGCTAACGGCACCGCGATTCCCCCGCCTTAGTCGATGCTTAAGCAATGGAAATCCTATGAATGACAGCACATTTTTTTTGGGTGAATGGCAAGTCAATCCCAGTGCCAACAGCCTACTCCTTGGTAAACAAGTCAAACAACTTGAACCTAAGGCGATGGATGTATTGTTGTTTCTCTGCCAAAACGCGGGTGAAGTGGTCAGCAGCGACGAAATTGTTAGCCATTGCTGGCCGGGAGTCGACACGGGCGACAATCCACTGCACAAGATTATCAACCAGTTACGTCGCGCCTTAGGCGATAGCGCCACCGAATCCCGTTACATTGAGACCATTCGCAAACGTGGCTATCGCACCTTAGCCGAGGTTCGCTTTCCCGTCGGCCATGAGGCCAGCGCCACGCCACAAACTTGGCAAGGTGGCTCGCCGTTTCCGGGCCTGCAAGCCTACAGCGCCAACTATGCCGACGTATTCTTCGGCCGCAGCGAGCAAATTAGCACGCTGCTGAATCGCATTAGCCAACAAATCCAGTTTGGCCGCGCCTTCTGCTTAATTTTGGGCCCGAGTGGCAGCGGTAAATCCTCCTTAATTAATGCCGGTGTATTGCCTAACCTCATGGCCGCCAATGGCTTTAATGGCGTTGGGGTTGTGGCCTACAGCAGCCTCGATTTTGCCGATGTCAGTAAGGGACAACTGCTCACCGTACTGGCCAGTGCCATGCTCGACTGGGAGCTAAACAACACCCCAGTATTTGAGGGAATGAGCGCAGACTCGCTTGCCGCCAAGCTTGAGCAAGATCCACAGAGCATTGTCGACACATGTAAACAAAGCCTTAAAAATCATGCCTTTGCTACACCACGCTTCGCCTTATTTATCGACCGATTAGAAGTATTATTATCATCGCCGCTGTTTAGCGACGCCGAGCGCAGCGCCTTTATCGAGCTATTAGAGTGCCTTGCCACTTCCCATGCGGTGTTAATTTTAAGTGCCTGTCGCAACGACTTTTATCCGCTGTTGGTCAATTATCCCAGCCTGATGGCGGGCAAAGCGCGCGGCGCCCATTTCGACTTAGCGCCGCCCACTCGCACCGAGCTGTTGCAAATGATCCGCCTGCCAGCCGTTGCCGCCAATTTAACCTGGGAAATCGATAGCGATACTGCCATGCCGCTCGATGAAATGCTCTGTAGCGATGCCGCCAGCAACCCAGATGCGCTGCCTATGTTGCAATACACCTTGCAGGCGCTGTACTTACAACGCAGTGACGATGACAAACTATTAGTCTCTGTGTATCGCACCTTGGGCGGCATCGAAGGCGCTATCGGTAAAAATGCCGAGCAGGCCATCTCCCATTTAACCGAGGCCGAAAAAGCCAGTCTGCCGCGGATTTTGTCCCTGTTAGTCACCCTGCGTGAGGATGAAAAATCCATCACCAGCCGCACCGCCCGCTGGTCACAGTTGCAAAGCACGGCCGAAACCGCCCTAGTGCAAGCCATGGTCGATAGCCGCTTATTTGTGTCCCATCTGCAAAATGGTGAACCCTGTTTTAGCATCGCCCACGAAGCCCTGCTGCGCCGCTGGCCAAGGGCGACGGCGTGGATCAGCGAACATAGCGACAGCCTTAGCATTAAGAGCAGACTACAGCATTTATCCCAACGCTGGCTCAGCGAAGCCAAACACAGCGCCTACTTATTGGCTGAGGGTAAACCCTTAAAAGAGGCCCAAAGCCTCAGGCAAAACCCCTTATTTGACTTAGACGAGCGGGAAACCGACTTTATTGCCGCCTCCAGCAAACGCGCCACTATGCTGCGCTGGACGAGACGCGTTACCGTCGCCCTGCTGTGCGTACTCACCTTAACCTCAGTCATTATGAGCGTTCGCAGTATCGAAGCCGAAAAGCTGGCCCAGCAAAAACGCCTCGCCGCCGAAGATCTGCTCGGGTTTATGGTGGGTGACTTCGCCGATAAGATGCGCGGCATCGGCCGAATGGACTTACTCGACGGGATCAGCAATAAGGCATTGGAATATTTCACGGATTTCTCCAGCCAAGACGATGAGAAGTACTTAAGCTTCGACGCCCGCTTCCAGCATGGGCAGACCTTAGAGGCCATGGGCGAAGTCGCCTATTCACGCAATAAAATCGATGAAGCCCGCAGCGCCCTACTCGCCGCACAGGAAAAAATGCTACCGCTGCTCGAATTGCAGCCAGAAAACTTAGCCCTGCTAAAAACCTTAGGCGCCAATGCCTTTTGGTTGGGTCAGCTTAAATATGATGTGAAAGATTGGGCGGCATCTCGCCCCTTCTTCGAGCAGTACTTAGCCTATAGCCAAACCATGTACACCCTAGCGCCAGAGGATAAAGATGCGCTGATGGAGCTGTCCTATGCCCATAACACCTTGGGCTCAGTGTCGATGAAGCAACAGGACTTTGCCAAGGCACAGCAAGATTTTGAAGAGTCATTACGATTAAAGCTATTGGCACTGGCCAAAGCCCCCGAAGATAGCCAACTGATTGCCGATGTTGCTAATGCGCGTTCTTGGTTAGCAAGTGCAGCGCTCGCACAAGGGGATTTGCTATCGGCGATAAATATTCATATTCAACTCCAACAAGAGCTGAGCAAAAATATTAATCAACCGTATATTTTAGATAGGCTGTCAGCGAGCCATCAAATTCTAAGTGAGTTATATGATTATCAAAACCAAATCGACTTATCTCTACGTCAAGCTCAACTTGGTTTGAAAGCAATTTCAAGAGCGTTAGAGCAAGACCCTGGGAATGATATATGGATCAGACAAAAGTACACTTTGAACTTTAATCTACTCGCAATCTCAGATGCAGAGTCAAATGATGTTTATAACTTAAAGGATTTACTAGATTCCGATATGAAATTAAGTTCATCGACAAAAAGAGATGAGATTTACGCAAGTTATTTTCTGGCGGCAGCAAAACACTTTCAACGACAAGGACTGATTACTGAAAGCAGATATTATGCATCTGAGGCAAGACATGAATTCCAGAAAATATCAAAAAAGTTCAACCAAAGCACAAACTTCACATCAAGTTTAGCTGAGAGCATATTATTGGAAGCAAAAACTGTTCAAGATAAAAAAACAAAGAATGAGTTATGTAATACTGCGAAGAATTTAATATCACCAATACTAGAAAAAGATAAATCACCAGACTTTACTGTCATCTATATAAAGTCACTTGACTGCCTTGGTGAAGTTGTCAATGATGAAGACTTAAAAAACTTATTATTTGAATCTCATATAGTTAATACTAAATTTTAATCAAAAAAAGGAAGTTTATATGTTAGTACCACAAGGCTCCGCTCAATTTATCAAAGTGAATGTCACCCTAGAAAATGGTGAACCTGTATTTATCTATACCGATGCCAGCGGCGAGCAGTGCCCAGGTGATGTCACCATCACCCAAGCCAGCACTGTAACCTATTTACTTAATGACCAAACCGGTAAAGGACTAAAATTTGTCGGTGTGGGTTTTGTGACTCCATTCGATGAAGTTGTCGATGCAGTGACCATCAGCAGCGATGGTATGTTAGTGCAACTTGTTGACCTCGATAGAACGCCAGGCACGACTAAGTTCCAATTTGTGCTGAGCAATACCACCAATACTCTGCTGATATTAAGTCCTGATCCAGAAATTATTAACCGTCCAGAAAACTAATCTTTGTTAAAAGAGGACTGCTATTCAGTCCTCTTTTTCTCTCACAGCTCACCATTTCGCCACAACCCAATAGCAAAGCAGGGACCAATAAGTGGGGACAGCCAATAAGTGGGGACAGCCATATATCTCCCTCACGACCAAAAAAGCAGGGACAGCCATATCTTTTTGGCCTTTCGCACTATCTCGACTAGGCTTTACCTTATCTCGGGTTTGCCTATCTGGAGTGTATGATGACCTCGGCCAGAAGAATGCTTATCGATGCTAATACTACACCCTTCTACCATGTGATTAATCGCTGTGTCAGAAGGGCTTTTTTATGTGGTGAAGATAAACTCACAGGCCGCAGTTATGAACATAGACGAGGCTGGATTGTAGATAAAATCAAAGTGTTATCCACTATTTTTTGTATTGATATTTGCGCCTATGCGGTGATGAACAACCACTATCATCTCGTCCTCAAAATTGATCTTGATAAGGCGAAATCCTTAACTCCAAAAGACATTATCAGCCGCTGGTGTCAGATCACTAAAGGCCACGGCGTTGCCACTAAATATATCAATGGTGATGCCTTAATCGAGGGTGAGCGACTGCTGCTCGATGCCTTAATTACCGAGTGGCACGAGCGATTAAGCAGTATTTCTTGGTTTATGCGTTGTTTAAATGAAGAAATTGCCCGTAAAGCGAATCGAGAAGATGAATGCAAAGGCGCCTTTTGGGAAGGTCGTTTTAAATCCCAAGCACTGTTAGATGAGCAAGCATTACTAGCTTGTATGATGTATGTCGATTTAAATCCTATTCGAGCGGGCATTGCCGATTCTTTGCAATCCTCTGATTTTACATCGATTCAAGAACGTCTAAATACACTTAACCCTGATAGCGTTGCCCCCCAGTTGGCCAAAACTACCGCAGATAACCCACTGCCAATATCACACAAATCCCTCGCAAAATTTGATGGTGCAACACATCTTAATCAGCAAACGGGTATTCCCTTCCATTTTGCCGATTATCTCGAGCTCATTGATTGGACTGGCCGCGCGATTCGCCATGATAAAAAAGGGTTTATCGATAATCAGCGGCCAAAACTGCTTAATGAGTTAGGGATTGCATCCGATGCATGGTTGCTTTCAGCCAAGGAGTTTCGCCGCCAGTACAGTGGTATAAGTGGTCGATGGGATGCCATGTGTGCTTTCAAACTCCAACAAGGTGGCAAATGGTGCCGAGGAAAATCCCATAGCCAAGCGCTACATCCAAGCCGTATTGACGGGCTCGCGTTGAGCTAAATTAGACCGACAACGCGCATTCTGCTCCATCTTAGTTCTTAGGATTAAATGCTTTTTGTCCAATTTGCTATAGGAAAAAGCAAACTACCGCACTGCTATCTCACTTCAAAGCATAATTCCCAACTCAGAAGGTAAAATTTAAAGCATTTAAAATCATAAAGTTAAACCAGAAGGTAAGCAGAAGGTATCTTTTCTTCCACCAGAATAAAGTCATCCTCAGAAAAGCGCCAAGCGCAGATGATTAAAGTTCACGGAGAAAGATAACAATGACAAACTCACCGAAACTGGCACGCCAACACCCCGCCTTATCCATTGTCGATGATGCTGCATTGCCCGCAACTCAGCATGTAAAGGCTGCCGAGCTACCGCTGAACTTTTTCGAGCACTCCTCTCTCGAGACCATTGAACTCTTTATCCAACATTTAACCGAGCCAGTGATCCTAGTGAATGCCAACGGTTTTATCCGTTCGTGCAATCAGCGCAGTGCCGAGCTACTCGATTGTCCACAGGCGAGTTTAAAGGGCCAAGACTGGCGCAATTTTTTGACCGAACATCATCAAGCGCGCTATGACAGCCTGCTGAGCCACGATGTGCAATTAGGCACTAATTGTGGTCACCCCGTGCAGCACCCTGCGCAGGAAACCACGCTGATCTGCGCGTCCGGCAAGGCAAAAGATATTGAGTTATCTATCTCTTATATTCCCAGCCATGAACCCGTATTTGTGATGGTGATGCACGATTTAACTCACCATAAGGCGGAAAACCTAAAGCTGCGTAAGTTGGCCGCCACCGACTCCCTCACCCAACTGGCGAACCGTCGCTATTTTGATGAAATGCTGCAACAGCACTGGGAAGAATGCACCGCCAAACTGCGCCCTATCAGCGTAGTCATTATCGATGTGGATTATTTTAAGGTGTTTAATGATCAGTTTGGTCATATCCAAGGTGATGAATGCCTTAGAAAAATTGCCAAAGTGATCGCCACTATTGTGCCTATCGAAATCGGTCTTGCGGCCCGTTACGGCGGCGAAGAGTTTGCGCTGATCCTGCCTAACCACAATGCCAAAATGGCGCTGACCATAGCGCAAAAAATCCAGCAAGGGATTAATGACATTCGTTTTGCTGACCAAGGACTCTGGGATTATGTCTCGGTAAGTGCCAGCCAAGGGATTGCCAGTGAAGTTAATGGCCAGTTCCGTACCTCACTCGCCATGGTGTGCGCCGCCGATACTGCGCTTTACCGCGCCAAGGCCGATGGTCGTGATCGGATAAACGCCTCACTGTAGGCAGTGGTGATTGCAGCTTAAGCAATCGTAAGGGAATGAAATTAAACAAGGATGTTGCCTATGAAAACACCGAATACACCCCATAACACTTCGGATACCTCGACTAACACTGTGGCTCAAGCACAGGGTCAAGAGACAGCAGCCTCAATGAATTCACTTTCCTTAACGCCATTTTCTCTCAGTCAGACCCTAGATGTGTTTACCTTCCAAGCTTGGGTTAATACTCAACAGGGCGGGACGGTATTTCAATATTGCGACCAAGCCAATAATCCCTGCTTTGTGGTGCAAATAACGCCACTTGGGCATATCGATATTCGAGTAAACAGCCAGTTATTACAGATTGACACTATATCCACCTTAGGCGGCTTAAATGATGGTTATTGGCATTTATTATCCATCACCTATCAATACCATGAATTAAGCTGTTTTATCGATGGCGATCAAATCCATTTACAGCAGCATACAACGCCCTTAACGGATGAGGCTAAATTAAAAACCGAAAAACAGGCTACTGCGAATTTCGATGGAGAAATTGTTAATATTAATTTGATTGAAACCTGTTTAACCGACACAGAAATTTTAGATTGTTATTTACATCCACAGCAACAAGCGGCGCTGATTGACAGCAACCTATATATTTACCCAAAACAACATTCAAAGCAGACTCTCAACTTAATGCCAGCTCAATTGGCAAGACAGGAAGTCATGCTGATTATTTTTAATGATACCGAATATAATTTTAGTAAGCAGAACTTAAACAGCAATAACTTTAACAAGCAGCTACCGAGTATTATCCCCGCCCATGAACGCTGCGCTTATATGATTGAATCCATCAGTGATAGCTGGCCACATTTTATTTACAAGGCGAACTATCAAGCCAAAGAAAGTACCGATATAAAACTGAGCTTTGATATTTTAAAATCCCTCACGCCCCATCGTTCACAGATTGATTTACAGCTGAGCAATGAGCTGGAATTTGATTGCTTTATCAGCCAATCAACTTCGAACCGATTAACGGCCGAGATCCGTATCAGCGAAAATGTGGTCACCCGCCAAGCCAAGCATTTTATGCGTTTTATTAATGAAGTACGCAGCCACATTGCCAGCGACAATATCATTACCGATGGCCAGTATTATGCCGAGCAGGATTTTTGGGTAAGCACGGGACAACAGATGCTGGCCTACGAAAACGCCTGCCAACTGTTTAATCGCCGCCTGCAAAAAAGGCCCCTCGCCATCATCAAATGCCGCACCAGCCAAGAAGTCAAACTGGTCTACAAGACGGCGGTCGATTATCACTTAGCCATTAGTGTGCGTTCCAGCGGCCATGATCATGAAGGGGAAAGTGGCGAGACCAATAGCATAGTGATCGACCTCTCCTTGATGAACAGCATCGAACTCGACCCCATCAGCGGCATTGTCGCCGTTGGGCCAGGTTGCACTATGCAAGCCTTAAGCAGTTATCTGGCGCAAAAGGGCTTAATGCTGCCCCACAGCACCAGCGCCTCCCATGCCTTAGCGGGCTTTATTATGGGCGGCGGCTGGGGACCTTGGTGTCGTAAATACGGCATGTGCTGCGAAAGCTTAGTGCAGGCAGAAATCGTGTTGGGCGTAGGTGAAACCCAAGTGGTGTCGGCGGCCAATAAGCCCGAACTCCTCTGGGCGCTCAAAGGGGGAGGCGGTTTAAGCTACGGTATTGTCACTCGTTTTTTTATTCAAACTTTTGCCCTGCCCCCAAGCCTGCTGAAATTTGAACTGGAATGGAACCCGTATCAACAGGATAGCCAACAGCTACGAGAAACCACCCCGACCCTAAGATTATTGGAGCGTTGGGAGCAGATTATTTTGGCCGATAATCTGCCTTGTTTGCTGGGCACCAATCTTAAAATCCAAGCCAAACCCACCGTTTTGCCAGGGGTAAAACCGCCATTAAACACTGGCGTGCAGGATCCCCAAGAGGTTAAACATAACTGCATTATGTACGGCTATTGGGAGGGAAATCCCGCGAGCCTTGCGCACTTTATCAAGACCCAGTTTAGTGAGGTCGGCTTAAAACCCAAAAGAGTGCAAATGGCGGCCATGGGCGGATTAAGCCAATCCTATGGCGATGAATTGATGGAGAGCTGGAACCGCGAAGCCATTCGGGATTTACAACCCGTCTTAAACCATCGAATGGCCGAACTGCTTAATGATACGGATATACAGCTGTATGAAAATCAGCGCCAACATTCGCAGGATTTGCTCAAGCCCGCGCCCCATAGGGTGACATCGCGCTTGGCCCATGCACAGGGGCTAAAACAGGGGCATATCGCGCTTATCGACAGCCTTACCTCATCCCAACTGATTGATGGCAATCGGCAATTAGGCTTGTTTACCTATGTGACCCTAAGCGCCATTGCCGGCGATTTTTATCGCACGCTTGGTGAGGTACAAAAAAGCCAGAGCGCCTTCCCTTACAAGGAGCAGGCTTACATTATTCAGTATCAGGCATGGTGGAACAGCGAACTCCAAGAGCAAGCCTTAATGCAGGTGAACTCTGTGTATCCTAGAGTGAATAAGGCGCTCGACTGGATAGACACCTGCCGCGATGCCAACATTGCCAATAGCTCAGGCGCCTTTATCAGCTTTAAGGACAATACCATCCCTACCGCACGCTACTTTGGGCAAAATTACCAAATGTTGCAGCAGGTTAAGGCCAGTTATTGCCAAGATCCCTTAAATCATTTTCGCTCGCGCAAATCCATTGTGTAGCAGAGGATTGATGGCTTGCTAGCGCAGTCAACTCATCAATCTCTGCTGGTGTGGGGCGTTCAGCAACTTTGCAACACCACGCCAACACGGCGTTCGCAATAGCGCTCGCCTAGGCGGCATTTTTAAGGCAAACTCAGCTTCCTTCGTCGTTGAATTATTTGCATTAAAGGTGATACATGACACCGCCACCCGCACTGGCCATAGTGCTTGCCCTGCTGGCAGCGAGCCTAATGGGCACCATTGGCGTATTCGCCCGTTTTGCCGCCCTGCCCGCCGAACATATTACCTTTTACCGCCTGCTACTCGGCGCGCTGTTTTTAATGACCTATATGTTGTTAACGGGTAAGGGACGGCAAATTCGCCATAAACCGAGCAAGCGCACCTTAATAAATGGCGCTATGTTGGCGGGATTTATGGCTTTTTATATCGAGGCCATTGAATACACCCAAATGGCAACGGTGATCATGATTATCTATCTCGCCCCTGTGCTGGCGTCACTCTTTGCCCATTTTGTGTTTCACGAAAGGCTTAAGCGTTCCAGCATCGCCACTGTGGTGCTCGCCTTGATGGGTTTTATGCTGATGCTGCCCGTGACCTCGAGTCAGTCACTCTATAACAATGAAATTATGGGATATTTTTATGCCCTGCTCGCATTGCTCACCTATTGCGGCTTTATCTTAATCAACCGTAAACCGAGCGCCGCCTCACCCTATCAAAGTACCTTAGTCCAGCTCAGTGTCGGCGCCCTCTGTTTACTGCCTTTAGTGTTAACGACGCCCTTAGTGCCGAGTCTGGATCAATTTGCTTGGCTGCTGGCGATTGGCTTCTTTCCGGGCTTTTTAGCTATTCTGTTTGCAGTAAAAGCCCTCGCTCAATTACCTTCGGTCACCTATGGCACCCTCTCCTATGTCGAACCTGTGGTAGTGGTCGCACTCGCTTGGTGGTTATTTGATGAGGCGCTCACAACGCAGCAAATGCTGGGGGTGACGCTGATTATGTTGGCGGGCATGGCACAGGGCTACTTAAGCCAGCGCCACACGGCCAGCAGAACCTTAAAGGATTGCCCGACTTAAACGTACAGTTAAGCGCATCGTTAAAGGTAAGTTAAACGCAAAGTTAAGCGCACAATTAACCATATAACTAAAAATGGACACTCGGGTTTAACAGGAGTCTTAAGTGAAAAAACTACTCTTACTTATCAGTGTATTAGTGTTATCGGGTTGTTTGGGCATGCCACGCAATGTCGAACCCGTTAAGGATTTTGAGCTCGAGCGTTACTTAGGCAAATGGTATGAGATTGCCAGGCTCGACCATTCCTTCGAGCACGGATTATCCCAAGTCACCGCCGAATACAGCCTTAAAGCCGATGGCGGGGTGAAGGTGATTAATCGGGGCTATTCTGCCGATACCCAGCAATGGAAAGAGGCCGAGGGTAAGGCCTATTTTGTCAACGGCGATGGCGAAGCCTACTTAAAGGTCTCCTTATTCGGGCCGTTTTATGGCTCCTATGTGGTCTTTGGGCTCGATCAGCAAGGTTACCAATATGCCTTTATCTCGGGGCCTGATACGGATTATTTATGGCTATTGGCAAGAACTCCGACCGTATCCCCAGAGGTGATGAAGCAATTTGTCGAGATGGCAAGCGCCCGCGGCTTTGATACCAACAGCTTGATTTATGTTGAGCAAAAAGCTGAAGTTAAGCCATAACCGCTTATCCAAGCGCAAACACTCAAGGCCAACGCTCGAGGTAAACGCCAGCAACAAAAACGCCGCTAATAAGCGGCGTTTTTTATCTGAACACTTAAGGCAAAACCAGTGATTAGCCTTCGATGCCCTTGCTCACGAGGAACTCATCGTAGGTGCCCTTGAAGTCATTCACGCCATTCGGGGTGATTTCAAGGATACGGTTGGCCAGTGACGATACGAATGCGCGGTCGTGACTCACAAACAGCAAGGTACCTTCGTATTTTTCCAGCGCGTTGTTTAATGATTCGATCGAGTCCATATCCATGTGGTTGGTAGGTTCGTCGAGCATCAGGATATTTGGTTTTTGCATGATAAGCTTACCAAATAACATACGCCCCTTTTCACCACCCGACAGCACTTTAACTGACTTTTTGATGTCGTCGGCGCTAAATAACATACGGCCTAAAATACCGCGAACCGCTTGGTCGTCGTCCTCTGGTTTACGCCATTGGCTCATCCACTCGAAGAGGGTCATGTCGTTTTCGAAATCAGACTCATGGTCCTGCGCGTAGTAACCGATGTTGCTGTTTTCAGACCATTGGATCAGACCTTCATCCTGAGGAATATCATGGATTAAGGTACGCAGCAGTGTGGTTTTACCCACACCGTTCTCACCGAGGATGGCGATACGCTCACCCACTTCGACGATAAGGTTCAAATCTTTAAACAGCGGCGTATCGTAACCTTTGGCTAAGTTTTCAACCACTAATGCGTTACGGAACAGTTTCTTTTCCTGATCGAAACGAATGAATGGGTTAACACGGCTAGAAGCTTTAACTTCTTCCAGCTTGATCTTATCGATTTGACGCGCGCGCGAAGTCGCTTGTTTTGCCTTAGAAGCGTTCGCAGAGAAGCGCGCCACGAAGGTTTGCAGCTCAGAGATTTGCGCTTTCTTCTTGGCATTATCGGCCAGCAAACGCTCACGGGCCTGAGAGGCCGCTTGCATGTATTCGTCGTAGTTACCTGGGTAAACGCGCAGTTCACCGTAGTCTAAGTCTGCCATATGGGTACAGACAGAGTTTAAGAAGTAACGGTCGTGCGAAATGATGATCATGGTGCTATCGCGTTGGTTCAGTACGTCCTGTAACCAGCGGATGGTGTCGATGTCCAAGTTGTTGGTGGGTTCGTCGAGCAGCAGTACGTCAGGATCAGAGAACAGCGCCTGCGCCAATAATACCCGCAGTTTTAAACCTGGAGCGATTTCAGACATCAGACCGAAATGGCTTTCGATACCAATACCGACACCAAGCAAGAGTTCACCGGCGCGAGATTCGGCGGTGTAACCGTCCATTTCGGCAAATTCCATCTCAAGGTTTGCCACGGCAATGCCGTCTTCTTCGCTCATTTCTGGCAGAGAATAAATACGGTCACGCTCTTGCTTCACCTTCCACAGTTCACGGTGACCCATGATCACTGTATCGATAAGGGTGAATTCCTCATAACCGAATTGGTTCTGGCTTAACTTACCCAGACGCTCGTTGACGTCTAAGGATACGTTACCGCTGCTCGGCTCTAGATCACCGCAAAGGATCTTCATGAAGGTTGATTTACCGCAGCCGTTCGCACCGATAAGACCGTAACGGTTACCGCCGCCGAATTTAACTGAGATGTTTTCAAACAGTGGCTTAGAGCCAAACTGCATGGTGATATTCGCTGTAGTGATCAAAATGAACTTCCAAATCGAGTTAGGTTGGCCGGACGTCTGGCAAGGCAACTAAGTATAAACCTATTTGCAAAAGCCAAGTTGTCTAACCTGAGGGGGTAAAAATAAACGTGGCACTATAGCAGTTTGGGCTAAATTATCAACTAAAAAGGCCTACTTAGCCGCGAATCGTCAAGCAAAATAACGGGCTAGAAGGCTTATTTAAGTGCAGATATGAATCTAAGCTAACGGCTTATTTCAGCAACATTTTTACCGAATGATTCAAGCTAATAGAATGGGATGACAGCAGGATGAATCCGCAAAGTGATTCGCGAGTCGGATGTATTGTTTCGGCTGAGATTTATGTTTAAACAATACAGCCCGCAAAATGCGGGCTGTATTGGGAGTGCTTACTCACTGCCTCTCTATTTAACGAGGCAAAGTGTTATTACTCATGCGAGCTCAAGCGTTATAACTTTTGCTGTCTTAACCGATTCGCATTGGTGACCACAGTTAGGGAAGACAGCGCCATCGCCGCCCCGGCAATCACAGGGCTTAACAGCATACCCGTGAGCGGATACAGCACACCCGCCGCCACCGGAATGCCTAAACTGTTGTAGATAAAGGCCCCAAACAAGTTCTGCTTAATATTGGTAATGGTCGCGCGGGAAAGTGCTAATAAGTTAGCAATCACTATCAGCTGATGCGACAGCAGAGTCATATCCGCGCTTTCGATCGCCACCTCAGTGCCCGATCCCATGGCGATCCCCACATCGGCGCTCATCAGGGCGGGCGCATCGTTGATACCGTCCCCCACCATGGCAACCACATGGCCTTGCTGTTGTAAGGCTTTAATATGCTGTTGCTTTTGCTCGGGTAACACGCCCGCAATCACTTCCTCTATGCCCACTTGAGCCGCCACCGCCTGCGCTGTTTGCGGATTATCTCCGGTCAGCAGCACTACGCGAATCCCCTGTGAGCGGATGGCGCTGATCGCTTCTTTAGCGTCGGCCTTGATCGGATCGGCAATGGCGATAGTGGCCACTAACTTGCCCGCCTTGGCGACATAAATCGCCGTCTTGCCCTGTTTGGCAAATTGCGCGGCGGCTTCTATCGCAACGCCTGAGTGGCTACCTGTCACGCCCTTCTCTGACTGCACATCAAATGCCGCCATTAAGGCTTGATTACCGACTAAAAAGTCGGCGCCATCGACTCGCCCTTCGATCCCCTTGCCCTGATGATTGCTAAAAATATCGGTCGCTGGCAGTGGAATCGATGCCTGCTTAACATAGCTGACTATCGCGCTTGCCAGCGGATGCTCAGAATGTTGCTCAAGACTTGCAATAGCGCCAAGCAGTGCGCGCTTATCTTCATCGGTGAGTCTTTGCTCATTGTCTTCAACCCAATGGATATCGGTGACTTCGGGTTTACCCTGGGTCACAGTGCCAGTTTTATCCAGCACGACACAATCGACCTTGCTGGCCGTTTGCAGTGCTTCACCATTTTTAACCAGAACCCCCATTTGAGCGGCGCGGCCAACGGAGACCATGATAGACATAGGTGTCGCCAAACCTAAGGCGCAGGGACAGGCAATGATCAGCACGCTGGTGAGCACCACAAGTGCATGACTAAGCGCAGGTTCTGGACCAACAAAGTACCAAACCGCAGCCGCAAGTAAGGCGACCACTACGACTGTTGGTACAAACACTGCCGAAATTTTATCGGCTAAGCGGCCAATCGGCATCTTTGAGGTTTGCGCCTCCTGTACCAGCGCGATGATTTTGGCAAGACGCGTGTCCTGCTGCCCTGCGGTCACCCGATAGACTAAACTGCCGTTACCATTGACTGTCCCCGCACTGAGATTATCCCCAACATGCTTAGGCACGGGAATGGGTTCGCCCGTCAGCATGGCCTCATCGAGTAATGATTGGCCGGACTCCACCACGCCGTCTAAGGCTACCCTGTCGCCTGGGCGAAGTCTGAGTTTATCCCCCAGTTTAAGCTGGTTGATTTCAACCTCTTCATCGCCATTTTCGCCAATACGAATTGCGGTAGAAGATTGCAGGCCGAGTAAGCGCTGCACCGCTTCGCTGGTCTTGCCCCTAGCTTTGAGTTCGAGGGCGTGACCTAAGTTAATTAAACCTAAGATCATCACGCTCGCCTCAAAGTAGACGTGACGAGTGTCCATTGGAAACGCATTCGGGATAAGCACCACCAGCATGGAATAGAGCCATGCCGTGCTAGTACCTAACACGATTAAGGTGTCCATATTGGTGGTTTTAGCTTTAAGCGCGCGCCACATTCCCTGATAGAAATGACGCCCGGTACCGACTAAAAGTGCCAAGGTAACTAAGCCCATGATGCCCCAACCTAGCTGCATGCTAGGGCTATTAATCATCATTTCGCCACCGAGTAATCCCCATAACATCATCGGGATACCGACTGCGAGCGCGACGATGGCCTGACGCATACGCAGGCGATACTCTGTCGCATCTTCAATACGTTTTTCTTCTGCGGCCGCCTTAGCATCCACAATCAACTGGGCGGGGTAACCCGCCTTATCCATCACCGCCAGCGCCTTATCAGTGCTCATCTTGCCATCCACAGTCACTTGCTTATCGGCGAGATTAATACGGGCACTGACATTCGGCTCGGCCGCAAAGGCCTTTTCAATTTTGGCCACACACCCTGCACAATTCATGGTGGCGACATAGAGTTTTATCTGCGACATGGGAGATCCCTCACTTGAACTTAACTGCTATAGGATTAAGATAAAGTCTCCCATCACGGGAGAGTCAAGCATGTTTTTGTGGCAAATATCACACTTGTCTGCACGAGTGTTGAGATAACAGAAAACAGATAAGAACCGAGGTCAGAATGAAAATTGGCGAAGTGGCAAAGCACACAGGGTTAAGCGTAAAAAGCATACGTTATTACCACGATATCGGCCTCGTCTGTGGCGAGCGTAACGCGGCGGGATACAGGGTGTATCGCCATCAAGATATTGAGTCACTGAAATTTGTACATCAATGTCGCGACTTAGGCTTTAGCCTTGAGGATTGCAAACTCCTGCTCGGTTTACGCAATAACGATAGCCGCAACGCCGAAGATGTTAAGCAACTCACCCGTAACCATTTGGCCTACGTCGAGGAGCAAATCAGTAAGTTACAAAATCTTCGTAGCCAATTACAGCAAATGGTCAGCGAGTGCCAAGGCGGCGAACAGCCTCACTGCACGATTATTGATAGCCTTAATCACCAGCAATGAGTCATCAACCAGCCGCAATAAGTTCTTACCCTCGACGCCGCAAGAAAAAAGCCTGCTTAGATGCTGGCTTTAAAACGAGTCTTTTTGAATCTAGTGCTTTAGCGCCGCCACATTATCCAGCTGCAAGGCAGGCAATTTACCCGCTGGGGTAAACTTAAATACTTGACCATAGAAGGCTAATTCGGTTTCTAGGCCTGCGGCTTTATGCTCAGGGGTACGCCCCTCGTCGGAATCGTCACCATAGTCGATATAGGCCGTCGGTACACCTTTGGCTTTCAGCGCATCATAGATTTGCCGCGACTGCGCCGTCGGCACAATCTTGTTTCTCAAGCCTTGGAAAATTAGTAGCGGTTCATTTAAGCCATCTAAGTGATTGAGTGGCGATAACTCGCGATAACGTTCCTTCTTCTCTGGATAGGGGCCGATAAGCTGGTCTAAATAACCCGACTCAAATTTATGGGTGCCCTTAGCGAGCTGCTCAAAATCACTGATGCCCTCATAGCTCACTCCCGCTTGAAACACATCATAAAACGCCAAGGAAGACATGGCAGTTAAACCACCGGCGCTGATCCCACGGATCGCCAGTTTTTTCGCATCGACCCAGCCCTTAGACACTAAATACTTGGCCGCATTGACCGCATCTTCCACATCGCTTACACCCCATTTGCCATACAGGCTCTGGCGATAGGCGCGGCCAAAACCACTGCTGCCACGGAAGTTTAAATCCAGTACCGCAAAACCACGGCTGGTCCAAAACTGGATCTCGCTGCGATAGGCAAGTGAAGCCTGCGCCGTCGGCCCGCCATGTAGCATCACGATAAGTGGCGGTCTGGTGTCATTCGTTGCGATGTAATTAGGGTTCACTGGGCCATAAAAATAACCGTAGGCCTGTTGATTTTTGCCAGTATTGAAGGCGATATTTCTCGCCCGCGACACATAATTAGGGTCAAGATTTGGCAGCGCAGGGGCATAGACTAACTCAGTGCCACGGCCGACAACCCGATAAATGCCCTTCTCTGGGGTCGCCTTAGCACCGACAAAGTAAACCCCATCTTCGCCCTTCACCACCTGAGTAATTTCGGCAAAATCGACGGCAAGGGATTCGGTTAACCCTGAATCTAAGTGCATGCGCAGCAATGCCGCCTGATTGCCTTCAACATAGCTTGCAATCAAGGTCGAGGCATTTTCAAAGGCATAGTTATGATTGCCTAAGCGCCAATCGGGCACTGCAAACTCGGCATTTTTACTCAGTACCGGCTCTAAGGTTTCTTTTGGAGTGACACGGTAAATGTTCCACCAGTTACTGAGATCGGACACCACATATAAGTTGCCGTCTGGGCCAAATAAGGGCTGAGTCACCGAAGAGTCCTTGGGCGTACTCACCTTACGAATATTGTTTAACTGGCCTTTGCGGTCAAGATCCCCAAGCCAGAGTACGCTGTTATCCCATGGCATATAGGGATGTTCCCAAGTGATCCACGCCAATTGCGTGTTATCGGGCGAAATCGTGGGAGAGGAAATAAAGTCATGGCCAGTGACAAAGGTATCGCCTTCACCAGCAAAGTTTAAATTGATGGTTACCAGGCTGGCTTTGGGTTCACCGCCTTGGCGATGATCTTCCCGCACACAGATGATCCGTGAGCCCTTAGGATACGCGACACAATCGGCATGGCGGGTGCCATTGGGAGTTAATGGCAATGGCGGTTGATTAGGGGCAAAACGGTAAAACAGCTGATCCTGTAATTTGGTGGCAAATAGGCTCTGGCCTATGCCCAAAAATGCCGCGCCGCCATACTCATGCACAGTAGATTTGACATTAAAATCAGGGGGAACCACTTCGGTCACTTTGCCAACGCCATCGAGACGTTTAATGCCAACTTTACCCTGTGCGCTGCCACTCGATTCGGCAAAATAAATCGCATTGCCAACGCTTTGCAGCTCGGCAATATCATCGGCCCGTTCGAACACCTCGGCCGCAGACAGAGGTGATTGCCAGCTACCATAGGGAGCAACAATTCTATCGCCGTTTTCCTTGGCGGGTAAATCTTGTGTATCCGTACGCTCACACCCACCAAGCAGTAAAACCGCACTCAGCAGATATGGTAAATAGCGTCCTAACCCCATTGTATTCCCCAAGTTTGCCAACTAAACAAACTGAAATATGCAACTGCCCTTTTCGGGCTATTTTTTCACTTTTTTGATAAACCACTTGAGCACATTGGCCTGCTGCACTTGCGTAAGACCAAAGTAAATACAAATCCAAGGCGATAGCAGAAAAAACCACGGGATCACCGCGACCGAACGACCTGTGAAGAGAAGAAAAAAGAAGCCGCCGTAGATCACTATGACACCTAAGACACCCACGATCAGCATCATGCGCTTAGTGATTTTTTCAAGCCAAAGGGCCTTATCCTGCCATGACATTCAGATAATCAACTCCATCACTATAATGTCAACCCTATTTGTAAAGTTATGTAAAAAAAGTGGAGTGCGATTGTTGAAGGATAGCCAGTAAATGTCAACTCCGATCCAGCGCTGCCCGGCGCTTAAATCGCCCACCACACACAAATCTTTACCAAATAAAAAACCGAGCAAATGCTCGGTTTTGTTTAATATCAATAAGATACCATATTAAAGGCGGATGCCGCCATCCACTTCAAAGACACGACCATTTACATAATCGTTTTCAATGACAAAGCGTACGGTAGAGGCTATTTCCTCCGCTTGGCCTAAACGGCCAACGGGCACGAGCTTCTCTAAACGCTCTAAGGCCTCAGGCTTCATCGCCGCAGTCATTTCAGTGGCAATTACCCCAGGTGCTACCGCTGCGCTACGGATATTGTAACGGGCTAACTCTTTTGCCCAACCCACAGACATGGCCGCCACACCCGCTTTAGAGGCAGCGTAGTTAGATTGTCCTACGTTACCCGCTTTGGCGAGGCTAGAAATGTTCACAATCACCCCAGCTTGACCCGATTCGATCATCGCCGCAGCCGCCTCACGGCCACAGAGGAAGGTGCCAGTGAGGTTAACATTGATCACCGATTGGAATTGGTCGAATGACATGCGGTCAGTCACTTTGCCGTCTTTGGCTTTGACTAACATACCATCACGCAGGATACCGGCGTTATTGACTAATACGTTGATTTTGCCGAAATCTTCTAATATGTAAGCAAAGCCTGCGACTACATCTTCTTCGTCGGTAATATCTAGCGCATAACCTTGGACTTCTGTGGATAAGCCTAAATCGGCACAGGCGCGTTCTAACTTTTCTTGATCCACATCGATAAGCGCCAACTTAGCGCCCGCCTGCGCAAAATTGTGCGCCATTGCTAAGCCTAAACCACCCGCGCCGCCAGTGATGACGACAACCTTATCTTTTAAATCCATCTGGTTATCCCTTGTTTATCTATTTTTAAGTGGTGAAAATTGTTCAAAAATACTGGAGAAGTCTCGGCGACCATTGCCTTGTCTTGCATGATTCACATACAAGCTGCGCGCGAGTGCCCCCATTGGTGTACTCGAATTGCTCAATAATGCGGCTTCTTGAGAGAGGCCGAGATCTTTAACCATCAAATCTACCATAAAGCCGCCCTGATAGCCCTTAGAAGAAGGCACATTCTCCATCACGCCTGGGCAAGGATTGTACTTCTCTAACGTCCAGTTACCACCGCTGCTGACCTTCATAATATCCGACAGCACTTTAGGGTCGAGACCATGGTCAATCCCCATTTGTAACGCTTCGGAAGTGCCGACCATCAACACGGATAACAGCATGTTATTGCAGATTTTTGCGACCTGTCCCGCGCCTGCGCCGCCCGCATGGAAGATATTCTTGCCCATGGCGTTAAGTACAGGTTGTGCCCGCTCAAAGGCAATGTCTGAACCGCCACAGATAAAGGTCAAGGTACCCGCCGCCGCGCCTGCCGTACCGCCCGATACTGGCGCATCGATAAATTCGATACCACTCTTAGCCGCTTCAGCCGCCACCAATTGAGCGCTTTGGGCATCAATGGTCGAACAATCAATCAACAAGGTATCGCCAGCGACTACGTCGAGTAGGCCCTTCTCACTACCATTGCCTAAGTATAAGTTTCTGACATGCTTACCCGCAGGCAGCATAGTGATCACCACATTGGCCCCCGCCGCCGCGCCACATGCTGTGCTCGACACTAAGGCACCTTGGTCGGCCAAGGCTTGCATGGCTGCTGGCACTAAGTCGAAGACACGTACCGTCATGCCCGCTTTTAATAAATTGGCCGCCATTGGGCCGCCCATATTACCTAAACCGATAAATGCTACTGTACTCATGCCATCACTCCTGTGTTCTGGTGTCTTTATTGTTCCAGATAGTTTTTATTCCAGATAAAAAATGGCAGGCGAAGCGCTTGCTTTGCCTGCCATCGATTGGCTTAGCTTAATTGGCTTAAGGGATGTTCTTCTCCCCAAGGTGAGGTCAAAATGTCCTCGATAACGCTGTTTGGCACGGATTGCGCATCGGTAAACTGCCACTTTGGCTGTTTGTCTTTGTCAATCAGCAGTGCCCGTACCCCTTCACAGAAATCGCCCTTGGCGCAAACATTCACGCTGACGGTTAATTCCCATTTAAAACATTGTGCTAGGCTGAGTTTAGTACCGAGTTGAGTTTGGATATACGCCAAATGCCAACTGATAGGGCTGCCCGCGAGCATGGTCGCGCAGGCCTTATTCAACCAAGCCTCTTCGGTGCTTAAGGTCGACATACGGTTGACTATATCGGTCAAACTGCCCGCCATCAGTCGGTCGATCATCTCTTGGCTTTCGGCCAGTAAACTGTCGCCCTTAGGCATATCCACTTGGTTCGACAGCTCGTTGATCATCGAGTCGAGTCTTTGATGGTTTAGCGCAGGCGTGTCGCTCCAATCTAGAGTCGCCATGGCATCAAACATCAGCTCTTTGTCGTCACGATTCAGATAATGATCGGCAAGACCAACGTAACAGGCATCGGCTGCATTCATTTGATAGGCCGTTAGGCCTAAAAACAGCCCCATTTTGCCCGGCATGCGGTTGAGGAAATAACTACCGCCCACATCGGGATAAAGCCCGATGGTGACTTCAGGCATGGCGATACGGGAGGTTTCAGTCACGACTCTATGACTCGCGCCCGCCATCAGACCCAGACCGCCACCCATCACTATGCCATCACCCCATACCAGCACAGGTTTGCCATAGGTATGCAGTAGATAATCGAGACGATATTCTTCTTCGAAGAAGACTTTAGCGACCTCAGTCACTTGTCCCTTAGCGGCAACAGACGCGTGGTATAACGCACGCACATCGCCACCCGCACAAAACGCCTTTTCTCCGCTGCCATCGAGTACCACACAGGCGATTAACGGATCTTTTTTCCACAAATTGAGCTGCACCGTCATGGCTCGAACCATATCGAGATCCAAGGCGTTGAGGGCTTTTTCAACATTGAGCGTCACCACCCCAACTAATTTACACGAGGCGGTGGCTAAGGTTTGAAAAACCACATTTTGTGTGGTGGACGTGTGTGCAGCCTTATCTACTAAATTAGTCATTAGCGGTTCTTCCAATCAGCTTTACGTTTTTCCAAAAACGCGTTCACGCCTTCGGCCTGATCTTCAGTATCGAACAATCCGACAAACAGTTCACGCTCTATCGGTAAGGCTTGGTTACGCGGCATTTGGCGCCCAGCTTGGATGAGTGTCTTACAGGCGGTGACACTGCTTGGGCTCTGATTCGCCACTTTAGCGGCCAGTGCAATCGCCGCATTTAAGGCTTCACCCGTTTCGACCACTTCCTCGACTAAACGCAAATTCAGCGCTTGGGCGGCATTCACACGCTCACCGCAGAGGATCATCCGCTTGGCCCAACCTTCGCCCACTAAAGCGGTTAGGTTTTGGGTACCGCCCGCACAGGGCAGCAAACCAACGGTAGCCTCAGGCAGCGCCATCACGGCTTGGGTTTCGGCGATACGAATATCACAGGCCAGAGCGACTTCTAAGCCGCCGCCCATGGCATAACCGTTAATGGCGGCAATCGACACGCCGCGGAACTGGCTTAAGGTTTCAAATGCTTCGCCAAAGTGTTTTGCCATGCTCGCCGCATTGCCCTTATCACCGTCGCTAAACAGTTTTAAATCGGCACCCGCGGAGAAAAACTTGTTGCCCTCGCCTGTTAACACCAGCGCGTAAATGTCCTTGTTGGCATTAAGCTCCAGCACTTTGGCCTTGAGCGCCTGCAAACTCTGGGCGGTCCAAGTGTTGGCAGGCGGATTGTTCATGGTCAGAATGGCCGTGTGGCCTTCGATACGCTCAACTAAATATTCCATCTGTTTCGGCTCCCTAATGTTATTGCCAATCTGTTATCGCCAAATCCTACAGTCCAATTAGGGCAGCTTAGAGGATTTGTCCGGCATTTTCGTCGAGTAAACGACGGGCGATAATGAGGCGCATAATCTCGTTAGTGCCCTCTAAAATCTGATGTACGCGAACATCACGGAAGTGACGCTCTAAGGGGTACTCCCTGATATAACCATATCCGCCATGAATTTGCAGCGCAGCATCACAAACTTGGAAGCCCACATCGGTGGCAAAACGCTTCGCCATCGCACAATAGGCGGTGGCTTCTGGGTCACCACTGTCGAGTTTAAAGGCAGCCAGACGCACCATTTGACGAGCAGCCACTAATTCGGTCGCCATATCGGCGAGCTTAAATTGCAATGCTTGGAAGGCCGCCAGCGGTTTACCAAATTGCTGACGCTCATTCATGTACTGAGTTGCACGCTCTAAAGCCGCCTGCGCCGTACCGACAGAGCAAGTAGCGATATTGATACGGCCACCGTCTAAACCTTTCATCGCAAAGGTAAAGCCTTGGCCTTCTTCGCCAAGCAGGTTCGCGACAGGCACACGCACGTTATCAAAGGTAACTAAGCGTGTCGGCTGCGCGTTCCAGCCCATCTTATCTTCGGCCTTGCCATAGATAATGCCTTCACTGTCGGCAGGAATTGCAATGGCCGAAATGCCTTTTGGTCCGGCTTGCCCGGTGCGGCACATTACGACTAAAAGCTCAGTTGAGCCTGCGCCCGAGATAAACATTTTAGAGCCAGATACCACATATTCATCACCATCACGCACCGCTTTGGTTTGCAGTGATGCCGCATCCGAGCCAGCGCCTGGTTCAGTTAAGCAGTAAGACGCCAGCATTTGGCCCGTGGTCAGTGGCTCAGACCAGGTTTGACGCAAAGCTTCTGTACCCCAAGTGGTGACCATCCAAGTGGCCATATTGTGGATCGTCAGCATGGCGGTTGTGGCAGTACAGCCCTTAGAGAGCTCTTCGAAAATAATCGAGGCATCTAAGCGCGACAATCCCATGCCGCCTTCTGATTCGGGGGAATACAGGGAGCAGAAACCCAGCTCACCGGCTTTTTGGATCACATCCTTAGGGAAATGATGTTCTTCGTCCCATTTGGCGGCAAAGGGGGTGAGTTCATCCGCCGCAAACTGACGCGCCAGATCGGCAAATTGGCGTTGGTCTTCGTTGAAATTAAAATCCATTTGGCTCTCCTATGACTCTTTGGTCATTTGCGTAATAAACCGTGAGTTTATCAGCAAGTTATTCATCAATAGGCACCGACAGGGCGCCTCTCTTAAGACTGAATAACTCGCTGTTTCACAATACTTAAAACTGTTTTTAAACCGCTTAGCGCAAGTTAATGCTCATATTTGGACCTGCCGCCACGGCAATGTCCGACTCGAACCAGCGAGAGGTAATGGTTTTAGTTTCAGTGTAGAAACGTACCGCTTGCTTACCGTAAGCGTGTTGGTCGCCGTAGAAACTGCCCTTCCAACCCGTGAATGAGAAGAAAGGTAATGGCACAGGGATAGGCACGTTGATACCGACTTGGCCGACTTCGATTTCGTGTTGGTATTTACGGGCGGCAGCGCCACTTGCGGTAAAGATAGAGGTGCCATTGCCGTATGGGCTGGCGTTAACGAGCTCGATGGCCTCTTCTAATGAATCGGATTCCATACAGCAGAGCACAGGGCCGAAGATTTCTTCTTTGTAGATGCTCATATCGGTCGTGACCTTAGTGAACATGGTTGGCCCTACCCAGTTACCCGACTCGAAACCTGCCACACTAAAGTCGCTACCATCGAGTAAACACTCAGCACCTTCTTCCTTACCTTGAGCGATAAGTTTGAGCACGCGCGCTTTGGCGGCTGGGCTAATTAGCGGGCCGTAACCGGCGCCTTTATCGTCCCATAAACCTGGGCGGACCTTCGCTAGCGCTTCTTTGAGTTCTGGGATCCACTCTTTGGCTGCGCCGACAAATACCGCGACCGAAATCGCCATACAACGTTGTCCCGCCGCACCGACAGAAGCGCCCACTAGGTTGTTGATCACTTGCTGCTTATTCGCATCAGGCATGATCACGCAGTGGTTTTTCGCCCCAGCAAAAGCTTGCACGCGTTTTAAGTTATCGGTACCGGTTTTGTAGATGTATTGACCGACAGCCACAGAGCCCACGAAGGAAATGGCTTTCACCGCAGGATCGGCCAGCAGAATATCTACCGCCGTTTTATCACCATGCACCAGTTGTAACACGCCCTTTGGCGCGCCCGCTTCGACAAACAGCTCAACTAAGCGCTGCGGCGTCATTGGGTCTTGCTCTGATGGCTTAAGGATAAAAGTGTTACCACAGGCAATCGCCAGTGGGAACATCCACAGAGGGATCATCGCCGGGAAGTTAAACGGCGTGATGCCCGCACACACACCAAGAGGCTGAGTGTAGCTGTAGGTATCAATAGAGCGCGCAACGTTCTCAACGGTTTCGCCCATCAATAATGAGGCAATGTTGCAGGCATGTTCAGCCACTTCAATTCCGCGCCACACATCGCCCTTGGCATCTTCAAAGGTTTTGCCGGTTTCTTTGGCAAGGATAATCGCCAGTTCGTCGTGGTGTTCTTTAAGTAAGTGTTGGTAGCGCAACATGACACGGGCACGCTCAGACACGGGCACTTCTTTCCACGTCTTAAAGGCCGCCTTGGCACTGGCAATGGCCGCGTGCACTTCATCGGCTGTAGCGCTATTGATAAGGGCGATTGGCTCATTATTGGCTGGATTGGTCACCACAATTTGTGATGTCCCTGTGCCTGTAGTGAATTCGCCATCAATGTAATGCTTAACTTGTGTGGTCATGTTGCAATCCTTTTCCTTGTTTAGGGTCGAGCTGGCGGTGCGATATTATGTTTATCCTCAGCGGGATGTTTGCCCTTGCCAGCTCAGTCTTGGTCTTGTTGATTGTTTTGCCGTTATTCGCGATTAAGCCTTTGATTAGACTTCGATAGCCATAGCGGTCGCTTCACCGCCACCGATACAGAGTGAGGCTACGCCGCGCTTAAGCCCACGGGCTTTAAGTGCATGAATTAAGGTCACCAGCAAACGTGCGCCCGAGCAACCGATAGGATGACCTAAGGCGCAAGCGCCGCCATTCACGTTCACTTTGGCCATGTCTAAACCTAATTCAGAAACCGCCAGCATAGTCACCATGGCAAAGGCTTCGTTGATTTCGAACAGGTCAACCTCATCCTTAGACCAGCCCACATTGCTCAGCAGTTTTGCCATAGCGCCAACAGGCGCCGTGGTAAAGAGTGATGGCTCCTGGGCATGTGTTGTGTGGCCCTTGATGGTGGCGAGCACAGTTAAGCCTAACTGCTCGGCATTGGCGCGGGTGGTTAGCATCAGCGCCGCTGCGCCATCGGAAATTGAGCTTGAGTTTGCCGCAGTAATAGTGCCGTCTTTAGCAAAGGCTGGGCGCAGTGCAGGGATTTTTTCAGGACGGGCATTGCCTGGCTGCTCATCGGTATCGATAGTCACATCACCACGGCGATCGCTAACGGTGACGGGCACAATCTCCGCCTTGAAGGCTCCAGAATTAATGGCCGCGTTGGCTTTTTCCAGTGAGCTTAAGGCAAAAGCATCCATTTGCTCGCGGGTTAAGCCGTATTCATCGGCGGTTTTCTGGGCGAATGTGCCCATGGCGCCGCCGGTGTAGGCATCTTCTAAACCATCGAGGAACATATGATCTAATACTTTGCCATGGCCCATACGCATGCCAGCGCGCGCTTTATCTAGCAAGTAAGGGGCTTGGCTCATGCTTTCCATGCCACCCGCAACCACCAACTTAGCACTGCCCGCTTTGAGTAAATCGTGGGCAAGCATCACGGTTTTCATCCCTGAACCGCAGACTTTGTTCACTGTAGTTGCGCCCACAGACAGAGGTAAACCGGCACCTAAGGTCGCCTGACGCGCTGGTGCTTGACCCAGACCCGCTGGCAATACGCAGCCCATTAACACTTCATCGACCTTGTCGCCGGCAACTTGGGTGTCGGCTAACAGGGCTTTGATGGCGGTGGCCGCTAAGCTCGGAGAAGTGACGCCAGACAAACTTCCTTGAAAGCCCCCCATTGGGGTGCGTTTAGCGGCAACAATAACGATCTCTTGGTTAAATTGTTCAGTACTCATGGGGACTCCAGCTAAATGTGCCTTGGCGGTAACACTCACCAGTGGCGGATAATATAGTGACAATGAAACCACTCTGACGTTTACGCGAACGTAAAGCAAGTATTCCTTGGTCTAATGTGTCGATAAAATCCCACAAGAATTGTCAGTCAGGATTTACAGTCAAGGGAATGAAATATTGAAGTAACGCGGCGAAGTGGAAGATGCAAAAACCGCAAGCGGTTTGGCTTGTGGCCAAAAGACGAATTATAAAAGAGGCTTATAACGCGAGTGAAAGATCAATCAGGACTCAGAGGTTAGGATTGGGTCGCTGTGTAAACCTTGCTGTTATGCAATCAGCTCGGTGATTTAAGCCAAGCAGAGATCCAGTCAGTGAAATGGGAGCCATAGTCACTTGATAAGAAGTGTGGCATTGCTTGCCCAATGCCACACTAGTAAAACGAGCACCCAAATAAGCGCTAAGAGGAAAAAACTACTGCGATTCCCATGGCGTCATGGCCGTCATATCACTCAGATCGTAAGGCGTTAATTGGTACACGTAATAGTTAAGCCAGTTACTGACCAGCAAACTGCCATGGCTATGCCAACGGGCGATGGCATCGGCCTTAGGATCGTCGTTGCGATAATAGTTTTGCGGCACATTTGGGTTTAACCCCTGCGCCAAATCCCGATGATATTCATCGTTTAAGGTAGATTTTTGATATTCGGGATGCCCCATGACAAACAGGTTGCGATTGTTGCGACTGAGGACTAAATAGGCCCCTGCCTCATCGGATTCTGCCAGCACCTGTAGCTCAGGGTGCTGTTTAAGCTCCTCGATATCCATCTCGGCAAAACGGGAGTGCGGCGCAAAGAATTCATCATCAAACCCACGCAGCAGCGGGAAATGTTGGCAGGTCCGGCGATGGACAAACACTCCAGAACGCTTTTGCTGCAGGATCTTACGATTTAAGCCATAGAGATGGTAAAGCCCAGCATGGGCCGCCCAACAGAGGAATAAGACTGACGTGACATGTTGCTGCGACCAATCGATAATTTCACGGATATGGTCCCAGTATGTGACTTCTTCGAAATCGATTTGCCCAAGGGGCGCGCCCGTGATGATCAAGCCGTCGTAATTTTTATGTCGCACATCCTCAAAATCACGGTAGAAGGTGTTCATATGATCGATTGAGGTGTGCTTCGACTCTTTATCGTGGATGCGCAGTAAATCCACATCCACCTGCAAAGGCGTGTTACCTAATAGGCGTAGCAGCTGGGTTTCTGTCTCGATTTTATTGGGCATCAGATTCAAAATCAGCACCTTCATCGGCCTGATATCCTGATTGGCAGCCCGAGTTTCGGACATTACGAAAATATTTTCAGATTCTAAAATCCCTGCTGCAGGCAGATGATCTGGAATTTTAACTGGCATACCGCGCCTCTTCTGTTTAACAATCAACGGATCCGGCGCGCGTATGCCACTCATCAAAGAGCAAACAAATTAGCGACCGACTTTCTCAAGCAGTATCGTCATAGGCTCTGTCGAATTGAGGTCGACATGATAGGCTTGAGTATTAATAAACAATAACTTATCACCGAGCATTATCCTTGCCCCAACGGCATAGGTATGCCCCGCTTCAAACTGATCACGCCCCATCGAAAAACTAAACGGCGTTGGGGTTTTCGCCCCTTGGGAAACGCGCTCTGCCATCACCACGGCGGGCACATCCATCTTAGAGACATCAAGCAACTGCACAATCAACTTGGCATCGGCGGGTAATGCGATACGTTCGCGGTACATGGCCTCACCCTTAATCTCAACAATCGCATTGGGTGTCGCACAACCTGAAATCACCGTGGTGACGGCGAGTAACACCATAGCCGCCAGTTTTTGCCATGCAGATGTCAGTCCGCTAATCCTTAACCCTTGTCTCATTTCATTTCTCCTAATCATACATAAAGACTTCTGGATGTCTATACGCCTAAGCTATAAATCTTGTCATGCTGGGCATATCTTCCTATGATAAGCCACCATTTCGTTGTCGAAAAATTTATGACCCAAGCAACTGCGATAATTGTGGGCGCTAGCTCACATTTAAGCCGCGAACTTGCCAAACAATTGGCCGATCAGCAGGTTGAATTAGCCCTTTTTGCTCAAGATGTCGAATCACTCCGGGAATTTACTTCAACCCTGCCCACTAAAGTTCAGGTTTTTTCTCTGCAAATTGAACAGCCGAGCGCCATCATCAAACAGCTTGAAAGCGTCTGGCAACAATTAGGCGGCGCCCATTTAGTCTTAGTGAATACCGGACTCAATAGTTACGATCCTGAACTACCATGGCTACCTGAGCAGGATATTATCGACGTCAATGTGCGAGGCTTTGCCGCTATCTGCAATACGGCATTTAGATTATTTCGCGAACAGGGTTATGGCCAGCTTGCCACCATCAACTCGATTGCCGGTCTGCGTGGTGGCCCGAGTGTGGCTTATCATGCCTCTAAAGCCTTTGCGCAAAATTATTTAGAGGGCTTAAGCATGCATGCCCAGCGACTTAAGTTGCCCATTACCATTACCGATATCCAACTAGGTTTACTGGATAAAGCCGCCATGCAGCAAAGCACGCTGTGGCTTGCTCCGCTCCCACAAGTGGCAGCGCAAATTATTAAAGCCATGAAGCAAGGTAAACGCCGTGTCTATGTGACCAAGCGTTGGCGCTTAGTGGCTTGGCTTACTAAATTACTGCCTGAGTTTATCTACAACACTCGCCACTGGAAGCCTAAAAAAGCCAAAAAATAGTTTTATTGAGCGTCTCACCTCATAAAACTGCGAAAAACAAAAAGGAGCCTATGGCTCCTTTTTGTTACTTTAAAATCAGATCATTAGAAAGTGTAGCCTACGCTCACCATATAAACCCATGGGTTAATATCGGTATCGATTACGACAGTATCACCCCCTAATTTAAACTTCACATCGCTGCTGATTTGCGCGTACCACACAGAGGCGTTCACTAACCAGTTTTTATTCACTTGGTAATCTAGACCCACTTGCGCCGCTAAGCCCCAAGAGGTGCTCATGCTTAAGTCAGTTAAGGCACCATCTAAGTCGTTGGTGAATTCATTATCGAAGAAGTTAGTGTAGTTCACACCAACACCCACATATGGACGTAATTTAGATTGGGCATCACCAAAATAGTATTGTGCCACTAAGGTTGGTGGTAAGTGCTTAGTTTCTGCGATTTTACCTACGCCTTTTAAAGAAACATCGTGGCTAAAAGGTGTCGCCGCTAATAACTCTACACCGAAGTTATCAGTCAACATGTAGCCAAAGTTCAAGCCCAGTTGAGTGTTATTGCTGATTTGAAACTCACCAAACGTAGCAACTGGATCACTAGATTCACTTGGCGCGACAACCACAGCACCAGCACGAACAATGATATCGCCCGCTTGATGGGCTGAAACAGAAGCAGAGAAACCAGCGGCTAAGAGGGAGGCAGCAAACAGTGTAGAAACAGTAGTTTTATTCATCATCATACTCCATATGTACAACATAGGTTTTTGTTTTACATTACATCCTTAACAATTGACGCCTACACTGCCAGATAAACTCGTTTACCTTATTGATCCAAATCAAGATTAGGTCGTGATACTTATTTTGAGGTATGAGTCATGAGATCCATGTCACGCTATCTAAACATTTATTGATAATACCAGTTCATTTTTTGTGACTTACCGCATTAATTAGTCACAACTAATTACCTCCACAAGGAGTAATGATATCATCGCGCTGTTTACAGAATGTTTACATCACTATTGGGAGAAATCGATGACCACTAGTGGTATTAAGCGGGCATAAAAATAGGGAGGAATGAATTAGACACAGACTTAAGCCATTACACGAGTCATCACACTCAAACTCGGTTATCTGGTGTGATTGATACACTCTTTTAGCCACTAACGAGTAAATGAGCCTGACTTTAACGATTGATGCACTTACTCGGCCAAGGTCAGTCGCGGATATTGCGCAAGCCAACCCTTTGCGACAAGGCGCTGCTCGAATACCACCAACGCGCGCTTGTGATTATGGGTTAACTGCAAGGCAAATAATGAACTTAAGCCAAAGGGAGCGATGATGTGTAAGCCCTCGATGATTGAAGATAATGCTTTAGGCTTCTGTTCAAGAGACACACCGACAGCGGTTTCTATTTCGGGCCAATAACACATCGCATCCTGCGTGGATTGATAGGGATTGTCGTGATTACTAAGGTGCATTCGCGCCTGATTTTTTACCGACCAAGGTAAGTCTGGGGCCAGCGTTTGCAGGTAAGCTTCTATCGCCCTATCCCGCTCGGGACGAGTGTCTAAGGGGCAATAGTAAATCAGATCAATATCGTTTAACGGACGCAGCTTATTATCGTGTAATTTGTCCCACACCAGATTGCGGACAAAACCCGCGGCGAGACACCACTGCGGTATGGCATACACTTGGGCGCATTGCTGCGCCAATTCAAGCGCTCTCATCCGAAGCTTATCTTGGCTTAGCCATGTGCGTAATAATGCATTTAGTTCAGTTTCAGTCATGCCTAGAATCCGCAGCTATATCAGAATCGGATAGAACACAAAAAGTGGCATTCAGTGGCTGCCAGTGATAATCGACTCACGTCACTTCGTTATCGTTATTAGAATCAGCGCACTTAATCACTTGATAACAGAATATGGCCATTAACGAATAAATCGGCATCATCACCCAAAAACATAGCCAAAAACCATACACCTCTTTATCTAACAGATTCATGCTCACAGTGAACGTCGGCACAAACAATAACATCCATTTGATAAAGTTGAGTTTATACAAAATCGGTTTATCGCAATGTGGACATAACCCCTGTTTAACGGGCAGTGCCTTAAAGCCGATTGTAGTTTGGCAATGCGGACATTTTTTACTGAAAATCATTTTTTACTGATAGCCATTCTATCTATAACCATAGCAACTCCATCGCTAAGATAAGACTCGTCAAACGAGTCTTATCATCCATACTTAAGCACAAGCCGTCTGTTAATTATTATGCTATTGGTTAAACCGCGTCGGCTTGGCGCTCTGGCGCCGCATCCGCAAAGGCTGGCAACAGATTACACTCAGCCCAAACTCGCATGATATTTGGGTACGGCGTTAAATCCACATTAAAACGCTGGGCGTTATATACCTGCGGCACTAAACACAGATCCGCCAGCGTCACTTTATCCCCAAAGCAATAACGACCACTATGGCGCGCAAGTTGAGTTTCGAGCGCTGCAAACCCAGTAGCCACCCAGTGGTGATACCAAGCCGTTTTGGCTTCTTCGTTGACGGTGAGCTTCTGAGTTAAGTACTGCAGCACACGCAGGTTATTGAGAGGATGAATTTCACAGGCGATGGTTAACGCCATGGCACGAACATGGGCACGCTCCAGGGCCGATGCGGGCAAGAGTGGTGTCTTTGGATAGAGCTCATCCAGATACTCAATAATCGCTAAGGATTGGGATAAGGCATCACCATCCTGCTCATCATCTACCACTAAGGTTGGCACCAGTTCCTGTGGGTTTAGGGCGATATAGTCCGCCTTGTGCTGCTCGCCACCATCGCGCACTAAATGTACCGACAGCTGCTCCGCGCTCACGCCTTTAAGATTGAGGGCAATACGCACACGATAGGCGGCGCTAGAGCGCCAATAACCGTATAGTTTCATCTCACTCTGTCCTTATGTCATGCTGAAAAAACGGGGCTAAAAGCCCCGTCAATATTATCTGTCGCTGTACTTGCGAAAAAGTGTTACGCCTTGTACTCAACCACTTTTTGATCGATAGAGCCAAAAATAGAGGCACCATTATCATCGAGCATTTCGATGCGCACTGTGTCTCCAAAACGCATAAACGGCGTGCTAGCTTTGCCGTCGTTAATCACTTCGAGCATACGTTTCTCGGCCAAACAGCTTGAGCCGGCACTGCGGTCATAGTTAGAAATCGTACCCGAGCCAATGATTGCGCCCGCGCCTAACGGACGGGTTTTAGCAACATGGCTAACTAACTGGCTGAAGTTAAAGGTCATATCCACACCCGCATTCGGACGGCCGAATAGCTCGCCATTTAAATGGGTGATAAGTGGTAAATGCACCTTTGAATCTTCCCAGCGGTGGCCTAACTCATCTGGCGTGATAGCGACAGGTGAGAAGCTGCTCGAAGGTTTAGATTGGAAGAAACCAAAGCCTTTGGCCAGCTCTGCGGGGATCAGGTTACGCAGTGACACATCGTTCACTAACATCAACAGCTTAATGTGCGCTGTAGCATTTTCAACGCTCACCCCCATAGGCACATCATCGGTGATCACGGCGATTTCCGATTCGAAATCGATACCCCAATCTTCGCTCGCCAGCGGAATGTCCGCCTTTGGCGCAATAAAGCTGTCAGAACCGCCTTGGTAAAACAGCGGATCGGTCCAGAAGGTTTCTGGCATTTCAGCGCCACGCGCCTTACGCACTAATTCCACATGGTTAACATAGGCGCTACCATCGGCCCACTGATATGCTCGTGGCAAAGGTGATAAACATTTGGCTTCATCGAAGGCTTGCGCGTTCGGTAATTTGTCTTCGTTAAGCGCATCATACAGTTCTTGCAATTGCGGCTTGAGCAGATCCCAACCATCGAGTAATTGTTGCATCGTGTGGGCAATCGCGGGTACGGCAACCGTTTGAGTAAGGTCGCGGCTCACTAACATCAGCTGGCCATCACGGCGACCATTGTTATAACTGGCAAGTTTCATATCTGCTCCTGTGCTTCTACGGCTCGGCGTACTGCGCTTTTTATCTATTTATGGTTAGCCAATAGGCTCAGCTAACGGGAATGGGTGACAACGAGTGCGGGCAATCTAGCCTTTTTAGACTCGGCATTAGGGTTTGCTGCGCGTAGAAATACCCGAAGCGACGGTGGATTCCTATAGCGTGAGCAAAATCACATTTCACCCTATTATTTCACATTTTGTAAACTAATCATTACGTTTCATACCCTGCTGCCGCTTGTCACTATTTCGCAGAACGATATGGTGAAAAAGTCGGCAACAAAGTGGAACGATACTGTTACACCCTAAGCTTAAAGCAAGATTACTTTGGCTTGGCTATCTTGTATTCCCTGAGTTTGTTGGCGATGGCCGTATGGGATACCCCTAATTTTTTCGCCAATTGGCGAGTACTGGGGTAAGCCGGATATAAGCGGCGCAGCAAGCTGGCCTCAAATTGCTTCATCGCATCATCGAGATTGCCTTCGAAGGCATTATCGAAATAACCAAAACCTTCGGCGTAGGATGGCAACTTAAGTTGCTCAACGGTCAGCTCGCCCGAACCATCCCACATAGATACTGCCCTAAAGACCGCATTCTTAAGCTGGCGCACGTTACCCGGCCAAGCGTAGGTTAAGAGATGATCGCGACATTGGGCCGAAATCCGTCTTACTGGGCTCGAGAGTTGCTGACTGTAATGCTCGAGAAACATCTCCGTCAGCGGAATGATATCGACTTTGCGCTCGCGCAGTGACGGAATGTGGTAGCTAAGCACATGAATGCGATAGTACAAATCTTCCCTAAACTCACCAGTTTGGCAAAGCTCGGCTAAGTTTTTCTGGGTCGAGCAGATGATCCGCACATCGGCGCGGACTTCTTCGTCGCCACCAATGCGTCTAAAAGTGCCATCCTGTAACAACCGCAGCAGTTTAACCTGTGCCGCCTTAGACATTTCGGCCACTTCATCGAGAAACACAGTGCCGCCCTTTGCCTCTTCAAAAAAGCCACGTTTAATGACTTTACCTTGGCTGACGTAGCCAAAGAGTTCCTCTTCGGCGGCGCTATCGGGCAATGCCGCGCAGTTAATGGCGATAAAGGGTTTCTCGCGGCGCATACTGGCATCATGGCTGGCTCTGGCCATTAATTCTTTGCCTGTGCCAGTCTCACCTGTGATCAGTAACGGAGCGTCAAGCTGCGCCATGCGGCGGGCTTGTTTTAGCACTTCTTTCATCTTGTCGCTGCTGGCTAAAACGTTTTCAAAGCCTGCGGTTTGGTTTTGCAGCGCATTGAATTGCTTACCCACCCGCGCCGGCGATTTTAGCGAGACTACAGCCCCCACAAGGATGGTTTTATCATCCTCATCGGGTAAGTAAATCGGTAACATTTCGGCCAGATATTCGTTTTGGCCGATATTGACCCTCGCCGCCTGCGGCAGCACTTGGCTCTCACTGAGCCAACGACTGAAGTTAAAGCCTTGCACCCAATGATTTAAGGACTCATCGAGTACTTCGTGCTCCCCCATGCCCATATTGAGCAGTGCCGATTCGTTGACAATACGAATGCGTGCCTTCACGTCAATGGAAAAGACAGAATCCGGGAGGGTTTTGAGTAGGGTTTTTAGGGCGTAGTGTTCCTGCTCCGAAGGCATAAACGACACAGTTCGCACATCGTGAACACTCTCCACTTTGCGGATCTGCGGCATCAAGGCACTTAAGGTATCAAAACTGACCTCGGCAAATTGCAGGTAGAGAAAGCCCTGGTTACTGGCATCGATGGCGATGAGATTAATGCCATAACGTTCTAACACGACTAAGATGTCTTTCGCTAAACCCACGCGATCTTGACAGCTAACTTCCAAGCGCATAATGACTGATATTCCCTATTTTGATTCGAATTATGGGATGGATAAACCGTGCAGAGCTATTATCTCGAGGTTAATGCCCTTAGGCTTAGCCTCGTAAGACATTCGTTTGACGAAACCTCTATAGTTTACGCAAACGTAAAAGGCAGGATAAATAGCTGGGCGTGTATACGTTAGAAGGTTACGCTCAAAGTGGCAAGTCTAGTTTACAGCGTATTTGTAACAGGAAGAAAAAATCAGCGTCAAAATTAAATTAAGGCGCTGATTCTAAAGTTTAATTTCTTAATCTAACAACTGGTCGGTCTTGGCAGCCATGATAAAGTCATTCTTATGCAGGCCCTTGATTGAGTGTGACCACCAAGTCACAGTCACTTTACCCCACTCGGTTAAAATCCCTGGGTGGTGGAATTCTTCTTCGGCCAGTTCCGCTAACTTATTAGTAAACGCCATAGCTAATTTAAAGTTTTTAAACTTGTAAACCCGCTCCAGTTGCATGATGCCATCACGCACTTGCACGCCCCAATCGGGGATCATGCGGATAAGCTCGGCCAATTCTTCATCGGTCACTTTCGGCGCATCGGCTTGGCAAGCTTCACATTTCATCTGGGTTAACGCTGTCATACATACTCCTCTTGGCAACATCAGGGGATAAATCCGTTGCCCTTATTACGCTTTGATCAATTCGTGTTTTTAACGGTCGGCAATTAGCTTGCCTTCTTGGCCTTTGGCGGATACTTAGGAGCAAACAAGCCTAACTGACGCGCCTTAGCCACATAAGCCATGATGTCCATCTTGGCGATTTCATCTAGCATATCAATATGTTCAATCACATAATAAATCGGCTGCATAATATCGATACGATAAGGCGTGCGCAGCACATCTAAGAGATCGAAGGGCTTACGCTCTGGCACTTGGCTTTCTATGGCATATAAAGTTTCGCCGGGAGAGCTCAAAATACCGCCGCCATAGATGCACAGTTCGCCATCTTGGGGCTTGAGTAACCCAAACTCGACGGTAAACCAATACAGACGCGCTAAAAAGACACGATCTTCCTTACTGGCATTTAACCCCAATTTGCCATAGATATGGGAAAAATGGGCGAAAGAAGGATTGGTCAGCAAGGGGCAATGACCAAAAATTTCATGGAAAATATCCGGCTCTTGCAAATAATCAAACTCTTCCTTGCGACGGATAAAGGTCGCGACCGGAAATTCCTTGTTAGCCAATAACTCAAAAAAACGGCCAAAGGAAATCAAGGCTGGCACGGCCGCGGTTTTCCATCCCGTGGTGGCCTGCAACACTTTATCTATCTCAGCCAATTGTGGAATACGATCCTTAGGCATAGCCAAAGCATCGAGCCCCTGTAGATATTCCTTACAGGCTCGCCCAGGTAAGTTTACCGCTTGGCGAGCATATAATTGGCTCCAAATATCATGTTCTTCCTGTGGGTAATGGATATACCCTGAATCATCTGCACTTCTCGCAACATAGGGAGCTGTGTGCGCTATCTCTTTAGTCATAGGATTCACTTAATGGCTGACGCTAATGCCCCCATAGTGATCTAAGCCTCGATTTTTGTTAACTCCCTCACAGTTTATTGTTTACGCGACAATGTGACGCAAACGTAAAGCAAATATTACAAGTCGTTTAAAAGGCTTGAGCAATATGCATTCAAACGCATTAAGCGCGGTAGCCATCCTTGACAGACGAGCGCGAAAATGACGACGATAGACTGATAATATGCAGAAAAGCCGACAAATTTCGGTGTTTGTAAATAGCTTTTCTGCGTAGGTCATTTACAATATTGCCCAATAACCGCCTCTCCTTAATCTGAAGGTTCGCAATGAAACAACATCAAATTCGTAAAGCCGTTATTCCCGTCGCTGGACTTGGCACTCGTATGCTTCCTGCGACCAAAGCAATTCCTAAGGAAATGCTACCCGTTGTTGATAAACCCTTGATCCAATATGTGGTTAGCGAAGCCATCGCCGCGGGTATCAAAGAAATCGTCCTCGTGACCCACGCCAGTAAAAACTCTATCGAAAACCATTTCGACACCAGTTTTGAATTAGAAGCGCAATTAGAGCGCCGCGTGAAGCGTCAGTTACTCGAAGCGGTACAATCCATTTGCCCGAAAGACGTCACAGTGATCAGCGTGCGTCAATCTCAAGCTAAAGGCTTAGGCCATGCAATTTTATGTGCTAAATCAGTCGTAGGTGATGCGCCATTCGCCGTATTACTGCCGGATGTGATTATCGATGATGCCAGCTGTAACCTGAGAACTGATAACTTGGCCGCCATGGTGAGCCTATTTGATGAAACCCAAGTGGGCCAAATCATGGTTGAAGGCGTGCCACATCATCTAGTGAACCAATACGGAATTGCGGATGTGAATGGCCACGATCTACAACCTGGCGAGTCAGAGCCATTGGTCGAACTCGTTGAAAAACCACCAGTTGACGAAGCGCCATCTAACTTAGCCGTAGTAGGTCGTTACGTGTTGCCCGCAGCCATTTGGCCACTGCTGGCTAAAACCCCTGCAGGTGCGGGAGATGAAATCCAGTTAACTGACGCCATTGCGATGTTAATGAAGCAAGAAACCGTAAATGCTTACTATATGCAAGGTAAGAGCCACGACTGCGGTAACAAACAAGGTTATATGCGCGCTAACGTAGAATACGCCCTGCGCCACAGCGAAATCGGTGAAGATTTTGCTCAATATTTAAAGACAGTTGTAAAAGGAATTAAATAATGACGATTTTAGTGACCGGAGGCGCTGGTTATATAGGCACTCATACCGTGGTGGAATTACTCAATGCGGGGAGCGAGGTAATTGTGTTAGACAACCTGTCTAACTCAAGTATCGAAGCCCTTAACCGTGTCGAGCGTATTACTGGTAAAGCGGTCACTTTTTACCAAGGCGACATTCTCAATAAAGCCTTATTGCAGAAGGTCTTTAGCGACCATAACATCGATGCCGTTATCCACTTTGCTGGATTAAAGGCGGTTGGTGAATCAGTCGCTAAGCCACTGAAATACTATGAGAATAATGTAACAGGCACCTTAATTCTTTGCCAAGTCATGGCTGAGTTTAAGGTGAAAAATCTAGTCTTTAGTTCTTCAGCAACTGTGTATGGCGATCCTGCTAGCCTACCCATTACCGAAGATTTCCCAACGGGGGCCACTAACCCCTACGGTCAATCTAAGTTGATGGTGGAGCATATACTGGCGGATTTACACCATAGCGATCCGAGTTGGAATATCGCCCGTTTACGTTACTTCAACCCTGTTGGCGCCCATGCCAGCGGCTTGATTGGCGAAGATCCTAACGATATTCCAAATAACTTGATGCCATTTATCGCGCAGGTAGCAGTCGGTAAACGCGAAGCCTTAAGTGTGTTTGGTAATGATTACCCAACCCATGATGGTACTGGCGTTCGCGACTATATCCATGTGGTGGATTTAGCCCTTGGACACCTCAAGGCCCTTGAAAAACTGGCCACCAAACCAGGACTTGTCACCTATAACCTAGGCACAGGTCAAGGCTACAGTGTGCTCGATATGGTCAAGGCCTTCGAAAAGGCCTGTGGTAAGTCGATTGCCTATCAAATTGCGCCGCGCCGTCCAGGTGACATTGCCGCCTGTTACGCAAACCCAGATCATGCTAAAACTGATCTGGGCTGGCAGGCGACTCATAGCCTTGAGGATATGGCTAACAGCAGTTGGCATTGGCAATCAACCAATCCAAATGGTTATAAAGGCTAAACATCTAAATGGCTTGTGGTAACTCCCAAGCCATTTTCTTAACTATCAATAACCACGAAATTTGCAAAACCTATGACTGAAAGCATCAATCACAGCCGCCGTAATCTCTTTAGTCGCCGCAAATCCTTGGCTATCAGACCGCCATGGGTACGCGAAGGCATAGAATTTACTGATGTCTGTACGCGATGCTCGGCATGTATCACCGCCTGTGAGACTAAGATTATTTATAAAGGGGATGGCGGCTTTCCCGAAGTTTCTTTTAAGGATAATGAATGTACTTTCTGCACTCAGTGTGCGAGCGTCTGTCCAGAAGATAAGCTGTTTGATTTGACCCAAACCCCTTGGCAACACAAAGCGGTTATTCAAGATAACTGCTTAACATATCAAGGCATTTGGTGCCAAAGTTGTAAGGATGCCTGTGAGCCACGCGCCATTAGTTTCACCCTCAGCGTGGGTAAAGCACCGATGCCGAAGATTGATACTGAGCTCTGCACGGGTTGCGGCGCCTGTGTCGCCCCCTGCCCAACTCAAGCAATCAGTATCAAGCAGGCAGAATAGTGCCAAACCGAGCGTATCACTGGGCTTCACTGCGTATTTAGGTTACTATTTCGCTGTCATCTCTACTCAGCTAGGTTCCCATCACCATGTTTGGCAAAAAATTTACCTTTACCCGAAGCGCTTCCCCAGCACTTAGCTTTATTGCCGAGGGGACTAAGCTATCGGGTAATATTGAATTTGCCGGAGATGTATTGATAGGCGGAGATGTGCAAGGTCAGATCCTGTCGCAGGCCAATGTCATCGTTGAGCGAACGGGCAATCTGCATTGTGAGATCAAGTGCCGCGAAATGATTATCGATGGCTATTTTAAGGGGCGGTTGATTTGCGAGCGGTTAGTCATCCAGGCCCATGGCATTGTCGATGGCGATGTAGCTTGTACCTCAATGCAAATCAGTGAAGGTGGTCAGTTTATCGGGTTAAGGATTAAAGAAGACCATCAGACAATCAATGCCCATAGTCTGCCATCTACAGCTTCGACAAGCGCGTAAATCACACCAGTGAGCAGCTTGTCGCCCGAGAGCACTAACGAGTAACGCACTCACTATTCCTAAGATCGGTGCTTAACGCCCTTTCTCCATTTGATGACCCAGCACGATAAATCACTTTTACAGATAAACGCCTATTTTCACTGGCAAGTGCCTAAATAATCTACCCTCTTATCGAACGCTTAATACAACAATCGTTAAGTAATTGTTAATTTAACGATTAAGATCACAGTTACACCGTACGGCAACTGCTAACCTACCAGTCACACATTTCGTGCATTAGTTCTGCCACTAAACAAATTATAATAATGAGCCTTGGCAAAACAGTATCACATGGCCATTGCAGACAAAGACTCATCCCAAGGCGAGACCAAATGAGCAACCCATTACTAAAACAAATCTGCGAACTGGATGTTTTCACCTTACTGGTATTTAAAAGTATTTTTGATAACGGACATGCCAATAGTGCCGCCAAAGCCCTCAATGTTTCAGCCCCAAAAATAAGCCGCTGCCTTAACGCACTTCGTTTAACTTTTAACGATGAACTATTTTACCGACGCCAACAGGGGTTAAAACCCACCCCCCTAGCGGAAAGTTTGTATGTCGCCATTTGCCAGTTTACAGACTCGGTGCATTACTTAGAGCAATCGGCACTGCAAATTCAAAATGCAGCAAGCCATGTGGAGCGGCCGCTACATATCGCCGCAAGTAATGGATTATTAAGCTTCTTAGCCCCCCAACTCTGCACGCCCGAAGCCATAAGTGAACTCGGCCAAGTCAGGTTACACAAATGGCATGAAAACACTCCCGAGTTAATCCACAGCGGTGAATTAGACTTTGGGATCACAGTAGAGCCGACAGAAACGAAAGACTTGAATGTCTCCCGCTTAGGTTGCATTGCCAATGTGTATGTTGTGGCCTCAAAGCAGCATCCTCTTTGGGAAAGCCAATTGGAAATCAGCCTAGAACAAATCTGTCGTCATTCTTTTTTGTGTATCGAATTGAAAGGGTTTAATAGCCGAATTGACCCACTAGAACTGTTTTGCCAACGTCAAGGGCTGTTGTTACCGTCGATTGAAAGGGTGAACGATCGGGAAGAATGGTATGCTCACTTGCTGACCATGCAGAGTGTCGCATTCTGCTCGAGTATCGATATGCATACGGTCAAGCATATGCCGGGGTTAAAGTTAGCACCGCTTCCGGTATCGGAGCAACACCGTCTACATGAAACTATTATGCCTCCTCAGTATTTTCTCGTTGAAAAGCCACGAAGCCATAGACGTTATAACCAAAACCAATGCGAACTTGTGGTCAGCTCATTGTTAACAGCCCTAACTGCCAATACTCGCGCCACTCAATAGCTTTCTTGAAGCTTTACTCCTCAAGCATGAATGCTTGCTTCGATGCTAACAAAAAGTATCAAATGTTAAATTCAGAGTTTTTAAGGAAGTATTCCTAATCTGCACAGGTGAATCGTTCTGGCGATATTCGCCCTTTAAAACTGCATCATAAAACAACAAATGAAAGTTTCAACAGTCTCTCCCTTGAAAATTAATTGAAAATTAACCCCGATAAATCACTCAAAATAAAAACAAAAAATTGCTATCAACCTCTTATTTTTAAGGTCTAATTCTAAATTGCGAAATACTCAATTTCACAATATAGAATTGCCATTTTACTGTGTTAAATCATCGTTCACATATCGGATACAAACTTATAAATACCACTTTATAAGTAGATGGATAAACCTATAGTAGAGTCACTGCACACGCAGTCTTATAGAAAGAAAAAGGGACGCGATGATGAAAAACTACAATAAATCTCTACTGGCACTAGCACTCACTAGTGCCTTGTTTTTAACCGCCTGCGGGGACGGAGAAGACGGGCAAGATGGTGCGCCCGGAACACCTGGTACCCCTGGAACACCAGGAACTCCTGGTACACCAGGTTTACCAGCGGGGTCTTTTGCTAAAACCGCAGAATCTATAACCGATCTGAAATTCACACTCAGCCCAGCCGACATTAAAGTTACCAGCAGCGAAGGCTTTAGTGTTAAGTTCAGTTTAACCGGAAAGAGTTCAGGCAAAGATGTCCCCTTTATGGGGCTCGATAAAATTGCCATTTACTCATTAACGGCAAATGAAAACACTTCAGGTACAGGTGCCCCCATTCAATGGCAAAACAATGCCATGGCAAACAATGCGGGCAGCTCATTAACTTGTACTCTCAATGGCTTAAACGGTACTAAGAACGCGTGTACATTAACCGAAGATACTGAAAACCCAGGAACTTACACCGCAACTTGGACCTATGATGGCGCCGCGCCAATCATCAATCCAAATGATAATCCTAACGCGGTACACAGAGTCTTCGTCCGCGCTTACAACTTAGTCAACAGTGAAGGCGTAGCTTTATCTGATAAGGTGCTTTCAGTACCAGTTGATTTTATCCCTGCTACCGATGAGCTAGCCGCATCTGGCAAAGACACAGTATCGAGCGCTGCATGTAAAAACTGTCACGGTGAAGTGGATGGCCATATCGCTAAGATCGAAGCCCACCATAACTACCAAGACGTTAAAAACTGCGTCACCTGCCACAACCCTGAACAAGTCCCAAGCGATGCGCAACTTGCTGAAGGTTGGGTATTCGACTTCGCTCCTATGATTCACCGTATCCATGCGGGTGAACACAATGCGGACTACCTATCTGGTGAAGCGAAAGAGTACTTTGGTGAAATTGGTTTCCCATCAGACTTGAAAGAATGTAAATCTTGTCACGATGGAGCTCCCAGCTATAACACCAATATCTACGCTCAGGCTTGCGTTGGTTGTCATATCAATGTCAACTTCGCAACCGGTGAAAACCACTCTGAGTTTGGTTTAGCTCAAGCCGATGACACTCAATGTAAATCCTGTCACGGTAGCGGCAGCTTAACACCTGAAGCAGTACACAGTGTCGGTAAACGTGCTGAATACGGCCCATTAATGACGGTCGACTTTACCAGTGCCACGCTGGGCACTTCAGCAACAGTTGGTATGCAAACTCTGACTCTGAAAGCCAATGTCACACTCAATGGCGCGCCTATTGCTGATGGTACTAGCCTGAAAACCTATAATGCCACCAGCAACCCAACAGGTATGTTTGCGGCAAACGGTCTGCTACTGGGTAATGTCGCTACAGATGGTACAGTGTACTCATGGCGCGATGTTAAGCCTACAGCCATCAGCCTGAAACTGGAAAACGGTACGCTGTCAGGTGGTGTATTAACCTTCGTGAAAGATATTCCAGATGCGCAAGCAACTGGCACAATCTACGTCGGTTCTGAAGCAAACTTCTGTGCAAAAGCGGGTAAAGCAGTGAGCTGTAATACCGAAGGACTTGAATATGGCCCAACTAGCCCTGTAGGTAACATCTCCGCGGTTAAATTCTTCAACTTAAGCGGTGGTACTCCTGCTGTAGCTCGTATGAAGGATCCAGCACGTATTACTGTTGAAGAGGCAAAATGTAACGCCTGTCATGGCAGCTTAGACTATGCAAAAGGCTACAGACACGGGGTTTACACCTTCGACCAATGTATGCACTGTCACAACGATACCACTGGCGCTTCTGGTCATGGTCAAACTGGCTACAAAGGCGAAGATGGCAAGTTAGTCGTCACTCCCGAAGTGACCTTCAACAACAAAGATCTATTCACCGTGGCTCACCGTTTCCACAGTGGTAACTTTGGTGTTGTCGAAGGCATCTTCCGCAATGCTGCAGGCGAACTAGAAGGTTATCCATCACCAGAAACCGCATGTTCTGCCTGTCACAAAGACGGTGCAACCCTGTTCGCAACTGATGGTGGCTTAACTTCTGGCAAACGCGCTATCAAAGTGGGTAGCAACTACATTAGCCCTGTGGCTGAATCCTGCCGCACCTGTCACGCTCACTCAGATGCAGCAGCTGTGGCTCACTTTAGAAGTAACGGCGCGATTGTAGAAGCGGATGCCGCAACCGATCCTAACCTACCAGTAGAATCATGCGCGACCTGCCATGCTGAAGGTAAAACCTATGGCATAGATAAGGTACACGCAGAGGTAGCACACTAGTACTAGTACCTTTGGGTTGCCCCCTGCACAACCCGAACTTCCTCTCTGCAACTTATTGGGGCCCCTACGGGGCCCCTTTTTTATCAATATAGATTCATAACCAGTGGGGGCTCAATTAACACTCTGCGCGATACGTTGCCTTAAGAGCTTAATAAACTCCCGTGGTTCACGGTCTAAGCTGTCGTGGGGAATATACAGGTGATAACCAAGGTGGGTATTGAGCATGACACAGCGATGGCCAAACATCGCTAATACTCCGCGGTAACGATCGCCATCGTTCACCAAAGGGCTAAACTCAGCGCCAAGATAGGTTTCTAAGGTCGCCAAATCTTCCTGCTGCGATGCCGCAGTCACCAATAACGGCCGCTGCTCAGTCAATAAACCCGCCGCAAGGCGCAATGAAATATTATCGAGGATCGGATTTAGCTGCTTGAGCTTAATGCCAATATAGGAAAGCTCAATAGTATCAACCCCCTGAGTGACTCGAGGAATATCTACCCGTTGAATATTACTCCAGTTTATCGCGACTTTGCCGCGGCGATGAAAATAGGTCAGCCCCTGCTCGTCCATGCTCAAAGTGGTTTCAGGCTCATACACCTTAGCCAAGCCCAATATCAACGCAATCGCACCTAAGCTGAAAAACACTAAGCCTACGGCAAATAGCTCAGGAAAAAACACAAATAGGCCAAAGCCCAAAACAAAGGCACTGGCACCCACAATGGTTAAGGTTAAACCATTACGTTTAGAGAGCGGGCGGACCGAGACAACATCGGACTCTAGCGTCATATTTTTATTCCTGTTTAATCCAGAGCCATAAACGGCCAATGTATTCATGTATCGCCCGTTGCGAAGCGAGCAAGTTATCCGCAGTCAAGCGCCAATAGTAACCGTCTCTGGCCCTAAAATCCGTCGGTGCGGCGCTCGCCGTTAATCCTTGACCGCTAAAAATCGCCATCGACCTTGGCATATGGGAGGCCGAGGTAACTAATCGCACAGCTTGATTACCAAAGTGTTCTTTAAAATAGTGCGCCTCTTCAATCGTGTCGCGCGGCAGGGGCAATTGAATAATACGTGACGCCTTAACGCCAAGTTCAACCGCAGCCTTTGCCATCACTTCAGCATGGGGATGCTTTGTTAGCTCACCGCCCCAACCACTGACCACTAAGGTACAGTCTTGACCTAATTGGAGTTGCCTAAGTCCTTCCGTTAGCCGCGCTAAGGCGACCGTCGATAAAGATTGTACCGCTGTTGCACCTTGGATATCTGCATGCCCAGAACCCAGCACCATCACCACACAAGTGCCAACAATAGGAGTGGAATTAATGGGATATTGAGTCTCGAGGGACTCAACAAGATAGTCGACACTCAATTGACTGCTGAGCACTAAGAGCAGCGTAAATGCACCGCCAATGGCCCATTTTTCCAACCGAGGTTTGCGCCAAATCAACAAAGACAGCAGTAATAACAACAGGATAAATGGAATAGGCATAATTGCCTGAGAGACAACTTTCTTCACCCAAAACATGCGCTAGTGCCCGATAAATCAAAGGAGCGCAATCATAACATCAAAAGAAAGTAAAACGCATCGCCGAGGCGATGCGTTGTTACAAGGGAAAACTTAACGTTACCGGGTTATTTTTCCCATAACCAAGCGGCGCCACGCACGCCCGAAGAGCAGCCATACAGATTCTGCACCACAGGGGTACGGCATTCACGCCCCACAACATAACGGGTTAATAATGCAGGTAATCTTGGATAAATCGCTTCAATATTTGACATACCGCCACCAAGGACAATCGCATCGGGATCGAGCATATTGATCACATGGGCGAGTGAGCGTGCTAGTCTGTCCATATATCGATCAAAGGCCTCGATTGCCATTTCATCTCCCGCATCGACTAAGGCCATGATCTCTGTGCCCGATTTAGCGGGCGCACGTTGTACATTCACCGCACGGCTTAGTGCCTCGTTGTAATCGCGAACAAAGCCTGTGCCTGAAATAAAGGTTTCGATACAATCCGGATTACCGCAGAAACAACGGGTAGTATTAAACTCCTCCTTGGTCATCCAAGGCAGCGGATTATGGCCCCACTCGCCACCAATACCATTACCGCCAGCATGCACTTTACCGTTAATGGCCACACCAGCGCCGCAGCCCGTGCCGATAATCACCCCAAACACCACAGATTTACCCGCAGCAGCACCATCCACGGCTTCAGATACGGCAAAACAGTTAGCATCGTTAGCGACACGCACTTCACGTCCTAAAAGCTCCCCTAAATGCACATCGAGGGGATGACCGTTGATCCAGGTTGAGTTAGCGTTTTTGACTAACCCTGAATAGGGAGAAATGACTCCCGGGATCCCCACACCGACTGAGCCTTTTTCACCTAAGGTCGCTTCGGCCTCGTTGACTAAATCGACTATGGCATTCAGGGTCGCCTGATAGTCCCTAGGGGTATTGATACGCTTACGAAAAAGTTCATTGCCTTCGTCACTTAAGGCGACCAGTTCTATTTTTGTGCCGCCTAAATCGATGCCCATGCGTATCATGAATGACTTACTCCACTATTGTTCGACCAAGGCGTCCGCACTGACGTCTTTGGCATTGTTTGTTATTCAGCCCAGCCTGGCGCCGTAGCAATAAAATAAGGGTTTAATATGTCAGGTTTTTGATTGTAGGTTAAGGGTAAACCTGAGTCATAACGCACGACTTTGCCGCCTGCGCTTTCGAGCACAGCCTGCGCGGCTGCAGTGTCCCATTCGCTCGTTGGCCCCAATCTTGGGTAGAGATCAGCCTTGCCTTCAGCCAACATACAAAATTTAAGCGAGCTACCCACGCTTAGCATCTCATGTTGACCGAGTTCCTTTAAATAATCAGCCACATCAGGACTTAAATGCGAACGACTGCCCACCACTATCGGCACCTGCCTTGGTGTCTTGCAGCCCTGTAGCATTTGTTCTTGCTGCCCATCCTGTCGCCAAGCACCTAAGTGTTTTGCGCCAAAATAAACGGTATCGAGCGCAGGCGCATAAACCACACCAGCAATTGCCACACCTCGATGGATAAGCGCAATATTGACGGTAAACTCACCATTTCGCTTAATAAATTCTTTAGTGCCATCCAAAGGATCGATTAACCAATAGGTCTGCCACTGCTTACGTTCATTCCAAGGGATATCAGCCGCTTCTTCCGACATCACAGGGATGCCCGCAAATTGCTCTGTGAGCTGGGCTGTGATCACTGTGTGGGCCGCCAAATCGGCCGCTGTTACCGGACTTTCGTCGCTTTTTTGCGTAATGGCAAAATCCTCTTGGGCATAAATTGCCATGATAGCGTCGCCTGCCGCATAGGCGATATCCACCACCCGCTGTAAATCCGCCTTCGAAAAATGCTGAGCCATCGCTATGTTATCTGTCACTTAGCTATCCTGTATTCGATTTGCTTTTCGGCATTATGCCACTGGCAGCAATTGATAATTAAGAACAAATTCATCATATATCGAGCAAAATCGACTAAGACGCTAACTTATTCACACAGCGAAGCAAGGCTAACGCCACGGGCATGAATGCTAAATAAGTCGAGTCTAAGCCAAGCAGGATACGCTGAAAAGAGTCATAACCTAGGCTGCATTCGTATTCACAGTCTTGAAAATACAGCAGAGAGGAGAAAGAAAACCGCAGATAATGATAAAGCCATTTGAAGCTAAAACTTGCCTTAGACCAAGAGTAAGGGTTTTATCTCCAACCACTTCGCTTGAGATAACGCCTAATGACCTTGCGCAGCATAATCTTCAAGCATTGCCTTAAGCTGTAATCGCCAGTCACTCCAAAGCTCTGGGCAATGGGAGAACCCAGTATATTGATGGGTCAAGATCTTACGTAATTTATCGCTATTTAGCGCGCTGTAACTTGGCCTTGGTGCCAGTTTATTGCCTTTCGCCAACGCCTTAGCAGCATAACTTAGACTATCTATGGCGCTAATTGGCACGGCCTTATCTAATAACTTCAGTGCCAAGGCTTGGCGCTGAATTTCGAGGGCGAATTCATACCAACTGCATTGCCCCTGTCCGGCATAATGAAATAGTCCTGATCCGACACTGACTTTTAACGGACTAGCTATCAACTGCCAAATAAGATGCGCGAGTGCATCAACCCAAGTAGGCGAACCTATTTGATCGTTTATCACTGTGAGAAGCTGGCCGTCGGGCGCGCTGGCCATCAACCTCAGCATGGTTTTCACAAAATTATGTCCATCGACACCGTAGAGCCAAGCGGTGCGGATAACGATAGCGCGCTCTCCCAAAATGCGCAGCACCGCTTGCTCTCCCGCGAGTTTACTCTGGCCATAGACGGACAAGGGTGCAGGCGTGGCGTTTTCAATAAAGCCACTATTGATTATCCCGCACTGATTTAATGCCTGCGCAGCTACCTCCGCTGGCTCGCCACTAAATACGTAATCGCTGGAGATATGCACCAAACGCGCGCCGGTGAGTGCACATTCGGTTGCCAGTAACTCTGGCCCAAGGCTATTGACGCGATAGGCCTCATCGGCCGCCATTTCTGCCCTATCCACCGCATTATAGGCGGCGCAGTTAATCACCCAGTTGGGTTTAACGTCTGCAAAGGCAGCAGCAATGCTCTGTTTATCACCAATGTCCAACTGCGCATGAGTAAGCGCATGCACTTGAAATGCACGGCCACCAAATGAATACCCCGCCTTAGCAAGCGTTCGAGTTAATGCTCTTGAGAGTTGGCTATCCGCGCCAGTTAACAACACTGAGGGTGTCGACATAAGCACCTGGTTTGAACTGAACATGACAGGGTTCTCACTAGTCACTCGGCATTATCACTAAAGAGTGGCATAAAATCGGCAACGGTTTTATGTCCCCGCTGAGTTAAGAAGTTGAGTAGTGCCATTGGTGAGCGATTAAGCAACTTATCTTTTGGATAATCAACAGCTTCAATAATACTTAAAGCACGCTCAAAACCACCTAGACTAAATGCTACATGGGAATCAGAGCCCATCACTAAGGTGGCCCCCAACTCTTTTGCCGCTTTCGCAATCGCTGTGCAGTTGGCTTCGCTGCCTTTACGGGAAACTTCAAAAGAGGAATTATTGATTTCAAGTGCTACCCCATATTCAGCGGCAGCAACGACAACAGCTTCAATATCAATGGGATAAGCAGGGTTGCCAGGGTGGGTAATAATATCAACCTTACCGCTTTTAATGGCGTTAATCATCGCTTCGGTATGGGTTGCCTTATCCGAGGGCGGAAATACTGGCTCATGGAATCCCGCCAAAACAATATCGAGTTGTGACAGATAATCGCCAAAGTAATCGATTTCACCTTCGCGATTTTTAATATTGGCTTCGATGCCACGCAAAATGCCGACGCCATCGACCATACGAGGTAACACTCTAAGATTCACAAAATGCCAAAAATGCGGCGCATCCGACATGGCTGGGCCATGGTCGGTTGTGGCAAACAGACGGATCCCCTTTTGCTTAGCCACCGCCAAATAATCGTGGATAGTGCTATAGGCATGGGTAGATGCCACGGTATGGGTATGGGTATCGACTGGGTACTGCATGGGTCACCTCTGTCTTGTCACTATTGTGTTCTGACTATTGTGTTCTGTATGCGTTAACCATTATTCGGTTAACGTCCCTTAGGCTTAGCTAGTGGAATAGCGAGAGCAATTCATCGGCACTGCCTTGCCACGCGCCTTTGCCCTTTCCTTCGAGAATACTATCCGCTAAACCTTGCTTATGCTGCTGCATTTCTTGGATTTTCTCTTCGACCGTGCCTTCGGCAATGAGCTTGTAGACGAACACTGGATTTTCTTGACCAATGCGGTGCGCCCTGTCCGTCGCTTGCTTTTCAGCCGCCGGATTCCACCAAGGATCGTAATGGATAACCGTATCCGCCGCAGTGAGATTAAGCCCAGTGCCACCAGCCTTTAAACTGATTAAAAATACAGGCGTATCACCTTCTTGAAACTTATCAACTTGCCCCTGACGCAGCCGAGTTTGCCCCGTCAGTTTGCTGTAGTCGATGTCGAGGGATTGCAGCAATTCCTCAATTAACAGCAACATACTGGTAAATTGGCTGAAGATTAAAATCTTGCGACCTTCCTGCACCATTTCCGGCAGGTTTTGGCTCAGCCAGTTTAGCTTGGCATTATTTTTAGCCTTTTGCGCCTGCTCGAGTTTGACTAACCGCGGATCGCAGCAGGCTTGGCGCAATTTGAGCAAGGCATCTAAAAACTCGATATGGCTGCCCGCCACGCCTTGGGTCGCAAACAATTCTCGAATTTTTTTCTCCATACTCAGGCGAATACTTTCGTATAGATTACGCTGATCTTTCTCAAGCTCTAGGGTTTGGTAGATCTCGGTTTTAGGTGGCAGCTCAGTTACCACCTCTGCCTTGGTTCGCCTTAACACAAAGGGGGCGATGCGTTGACTCAGCACCTTAGCCTGCTCGCCATCGCCATAACGCTCAATCCGATAGCGAAACGCCTTATTGAAATAGGCAGTTGTACCCAAGAGTCCCGGTAAACAAAAATCCATCAATGACTTGAGTTCACCTAAATGATTCTCAAGGGGCGTGCCGGTAAGGCAGAGTCTAAACGGCGCTTGCAACACCTTAATTTGCTGACTCACTTTGGCTTGGGCGTTTTTAATCTGCTGCGCCTCATCGAGCACAATATGCTCAAACGGCTGAGCCTGGTAATAATCGTAATCCCGCACCATAAGGGGATAGGTAGTGATGACGACATCAAACTCGCTTAATCGCGATAACAGGGGCCCACGCTGCGCGCCATGGATCACCGCCAAACTTAACGACGGCGCAAACTTGGCCGCCTCCTTCGCCCAGTTTCCCACTAAACTGGTTGGGCAAATAATCAGGCTCGGCAGTCTTGGCTGCCCAACGGATTTTGCCTCCAGCTGCTTTAACAGAAACGCCAAGGTTTGAATGGTTTTCCCTAGCCCCATATCGTCGGCTAAGATACCACCAAGTTGATATTCCTTTAAAAAACAAAGCCAATTTAAGCCCTGCTGCTGATAAGCCCGCAGCTGTGCATTCAGTCCTGTCGGCACGCTGACCGCAACCACACCATTAAATTGGGCTAATTTTGTCGCGAGTTGACGCACCCTTTCACCATTGAGCAGGCTAATCTCACTTTCAGCTAACTCATTGAGTAAATGCGCACGGTACTTAGGTAAGGCGATACTGTGGCCACGATGCTGCTCAAACAACTCTTGAATAATGCTCATTAAAGGCTTGATAACACTGGCCTTGATTTTTAGCCACTCGCCAGAGGGGCTGGGTAGCAATAACTCGGCATCATCAGCCGGCTCGCCATGTTGTTTTAACCAAGTGGCCACCAGCGGCAACATAGGTAAGCGTTGACCATTGATATCGGCATGTAACGACAGGGAGAACCAGCCCTCTTGACTGTCATCCAGCTCAACCGTTAACGGCGTATCGACCACCTTAAGGCTAAACTCTGGGGCAAATCGCACCTCTAAGCCTTGAGCTTGTAATCTTGGGACCTCTTCATCGATAAACGCTAGCCATTCCCGAATCGTATCTGGCAAATTACCTAAGCTCCAGAGGGAAGCCGCATTTGCAGCGCCCTCCAAGCTAAAGCGGCTAAAGCCAAGGGCTTGCAGCTTTGACACGGCTTGCAGCTCTTTTTCAAGCGCGCGGCTAATTTGATAGGTGGTGCCGCCTTGAGTCACTAGGGTTAATGCTTCTTTGGCGGCATTGCCACTTAAGACGAGATCCCCGTAGACAAACTCCAGCGCGAGATACGGCTGGGCGATGCTGGTCTCCGTTGCAGATGACAGAGTGCTACCAGGTGGCATTGTGCCTGCGGGGATTACCTTAAGCGTCAAACGAAGCTGTAACTTATCTCTCAGCTCGACAAAATCGATGGCGCTTGGCAGCGGCACAGTTCGCGCCGAAAAATGCTTGATCAGTCGATGACTCACCAGTTCAACCTGAGTGCTCGGCACGGGCGGCATTTGGCTGAGTAGCCGCAGCTTATCGACGCTAATGTCGGTATCGATAGCACCGATGTGAAAATAATCCAGCTCGATATAGTAAGGTGGCTCTGTTGGCACTAGCTCCCAGTTATCCCGCTCGGGTAATACGAGGCGCATTTGCTTGTGCTCGCTGTCGATATCTTGCCAGAGAAATTGCGGTGTAATAGCCTCACCTGCGGTTAATGCCAAGCGGCTCTCCTCCCAGAAACAGCGCTCGGTGGCGAGCATTTTCTCAATCGCTACCGCCCCTAGCTGCGCCTTAAGATACAGGCGCGATGCGCCGTGGCGTCTGGTCGACATGATAAGATTTAAGATCAGCACATCCTCGGCGCCAATCCAAGCGGGCATATAATATTGCACGTCCGAGAGCGCAATCTTAGTGCCCTTGTTGTAACCGCCCTTCTTGCCAAGCTTGCCGCGCCTAAGCTCGATAAACACCCCATTATCGTCCTTTGAAAGGATATACAGCACCCTGTCATCGTAGAGGGATTCGACATCATTCACATTGGGGTCATCGGCTTCATCGAGTAGGTGTAACCACTGGGCAATACGTTGGTCCTCAACGGTCTTATCCGTAAGCAGGCTGTAGAGCACCGCGGCCATATGCTTGCAGTTACCGCTGGCGGGGCAAGAACAAAAACCATTCATCACTAGTTTATGATTGATACTGACCAGACGAATATCCTGCCGATAAGGCGTGGTTTCAGTGCCTGCGACTGTGCCTTCGATATGACGAAAATCGGCATTGGCTTTCGCGCTTAACACCCTCCCCTGCATCACATAATCACGGGCGCGCATCAGTGTCGGCGGCGTGAATAAGGACTCAATAGCCGTTTGAGTCAATTGGATTGGCTCTTGGGGGGACAAGCGATTCATCTGCAAAACCTTGAAACTCAAAAATACCTCAACAGACAATAAACCATGATTGTCTAAGGCATTTATCAACGTGTAAGGGAGAATTGTATTGAAACCGAATGGGGAAAGCCAGAATAGGACTCACATACGAGAGCCGGATAACATACCCGCAGGGATCACCTGCGGGTCGTTAGCTTACGCAAGCTTAGGCTTGGCTGCGTTTTTCGGCGATATAACGGTCCACTAATTTTTCTAGAATATCTAAGGGGACGGCACCATTTTTCAGCACTACATCGTGAAAATCCCGTAAATCGAATTTATCACCTAGGGCTTGTTTGGCTTTTTCCCGCAGCTCGAGGATCTTCATCATGCCCACCTTATAAGCCGTAGCTTGGCCGGGCATCACAATATAACGCTCGATTTCGGCGGTCACGTCGCGGTCTGACATACCGGTGTTTTGTTTCATATAGTCAATGGCTTGCTCACGGGTCCAGCGGCTGTGGTGGATACCCGTATCGACAACCAGACGCACGGCCCTAAACAGCTCCGCCTGTAAGCGACCAATATTGTCGAAGGGATCTTGCTGAAAACCGAGTTCCCAGGCCAAACGCTCAGAATAGAGTGCCCAACCTTCGATATAGGCCGTAAATGGTGCCATCTTGCGGATCAGCGGTTGCCCTTCCAATTCCATCGCCACCGCGATTTGGAAGTGATGCCCTGGGATGCCCTCATGGTAAGCCAAGGTGCGCATGCCGTATTTAGGGATCGCTTTGATGTCGAACAGGTTGGCGTAGAAACGTCCCGGACGACTACCGTCAATCGCCGGCTGCTGATAATAAGCGCCGGGTGCAGTTTTCTCTTTAAATTCAGGAATGCGCACCACTTCCATTCCCGCTTTCGGGCGAATACGGAAGGCATTGTCTAAGCCAGCATTAACTTCATCGAGGATCTTTTGGTAATCCACTAAGATCTGCGCTCGGCCCGCATCTGAGTCTTCATAATAGAACTTCGGATCGGCGGCCAGCGCTTCGATTGCCACCGAAAATCCTTGGCTGGTGTCGTATCCCTGCGCGGCCAAAATCGTCATGATTTCATCCTGAATACGGCTCACCTCGGCTAATCCCTTGGCATGGATTTCATCGGCGCTGTAATTTGTGGTGGTAAAAAACTTCAGCAACTGCTCGTAGGCCCCATCGCCATTAGGCAAGGCCCAATAACCATCGTCCGTGCCAGCTTTAGTCTGTAATGCCGTGAAGTAATCGATAAAGAGTCGATATGCCGGTTTAACGTCGGACTCGATATTGGCTTTTGCCTGCGCCAGCAAACGCGCCTGCTCATCGGCACTGATTTGCGTGTCGGCGAGCTTAGCCTTAAAGGAGCTGTAGAGAATATTGTCTTCGACGGGCGCGTTGATGAAGTCATTCATCTCGGTTAGCACCCGCTCAATCACAAACTTAGGCGGAATAATGCCCTTAGCCTCTCGAAGCTTTAATCCTTCTAAGGTTTGGCCAAATTTAGTCTTCACCGCAATTAAGCGTGATAGGTAGTTTTCGGCATCTTCAACCGAGTGAACTTGGTGCTGGGCCTGCATAAAGCTTGGATAACCATTTTGCACACCAAATAATTGATTCACCGGATAATTATGGTAGCGATAGGGTTCGGCTGCGAGGGCAAAATCCGCCAGATACAGGGCGATATCCTTAGATATACGCTGATTATCATCCAAATCGGTATCTTGATAACTGAGTAAGGTGTCCCTTAAGGCACGAACTTGGGTAAAGGTTTTATCCATAGCCGTTGGGCTATCATCGTCGAGCAAGGCATTGTGACCTGTGATACCAACGGATTCTAAAAATCCCAAAGAAGTTAAAGTCTCGGGACTTTCAAAGGCCATTTTGACCATGCTTCTATCTAAAAAAGCACGGAAGAAAAAAGGCTTTTTCGCATACCATTCATGGGCGGCAAACGCCCCCAACAATAGCACTAAGGCGAGAGTGCCGAGTCCGATTCGTTTTAATACTGTTTTCAATATTCACGCTCCACGGGTCGTTATTCACAACATCAATGGGACAATATCCCTCGCGCAAACAATATCACCACTAAAAATTAACAACAATTTAACAAAGTAACGAAAGATGACAATGAACCCATTCCTGCGCTAGATGAATAAAACCAAATTTATTGCCACAGAGGGACCGGCTAATAAATTATTTTTACTAAGGACTTCCGGAGGTCACAACCTGCTATCCTCATGAATACGTAAAATAAAAATATTTATTTTTTCAATAACTGTTCTTGGAGGCCAAATGTGAATGCCCATATTAAAAATAAAACTATACAAAAAGTCAGTATATGCTATTCTGCGTCCTGGCCTGTGAGTCAGACCTATTTATAAGCAATATTATGTTTTTGAAAACCTTCGCTGCACCCTGTAATTTGTTTGCTGTCATGAAGCTTTCCACTCATAACTTATCATCAATGTAAATAATTCTATTTCTGGCTAAACTCCCGCATTGTTGCGAATTATTTTTTGATAGAAATTTGGAGACATTCATGTCTAAAACTACTGGTATAGTAAAATGGTTTAACGAAGACAAAGGTTTTGGTTTTATTTCCCCAGATAACGGTGGCGCTGACGCATTCGTTCACTTCCGCGCAATCGTATCTGAAGGCTTTAAAACTTTAGCCGAAGGCCAAAAGGTTTCTTACGAAGTCGAACAAGGTCAAAAAGGTCCTCAAGCTGCGAACGTTGTTGTTCTGTAATTAACTTCCCGAAAGGGATTAATTGACAACAAGTTCACAGACAAAAATGCCGACTCAGTGTCGGCATTTTTATTGGTGTTTTTTACTATTTCGTTTTGATTTACAGGCTCATAAGCCCTACTAGCCATGTAATAATTTCGCTTCCGCTTTTTCTAATCTTCTCGGCTTTCCCACAATCAGCAAGATGTCCCCAGCACGAAATATCCAATCCGATGCTGGATGCTCAATCTCCTGACCACTACGCCGAATTGCCCTCAGCTCTACCCTTAGTAGTTCCCAGTCGATATCCGCCACCTGCTTACCTACGGCATCGGCACCGCGATGTAGCAGCACCGCATGCAACGACTCTAAGGTAAAGTCGGTTTCGGTGCCTGAAAAGAAACCATGTAAAAATTGGTAATGATTGCGCCGCTCCGACTCTAGCCGCTTTAGGATCCGCGCCAGCGGCACACCACATTGATGCAGTACCTGCGAGACCAACATCAGACTGCCCTCTAATGATTCGGGGATCACCTGATTCGCCCCCGCCTTTTGCAGCAGTTCTAACTCACCGTCGTCGCGGGTCCTGACCAAGATTTTGGCTTCGGGCGCCAATTGCCTACACAGGGGTAAAGCTTCTTCTAAACTGCGGGTTTCACAGAAGGTAATCACTATCATTTTGGCATGTTTAATCCCCACCTGTTTGAGGATCGCCCGCTTGCACACATCACCAAAATAAATCGGCTCCCCCGCGCGGCGCGCCTCAGACACCCTTGTGGGGTCAAGATCGAGTACAAGATAAGGCACGGCTTCGGTCTTCAAAAAACGGGCGATGGTTTGCCCAACGCGTCCGTAACCCAAAATCAGCACCAGATCATGATCATCGGTCACTATCGGCACCACATCATCCACATGCCCTGACTGGCGGATCCCCAATAGCCATTTGGCAATGTCAACACTGTGGCGCACTAACCAAGGAGCAATACTCATCGATAGCACCGCGACCATCACCAGCATGGTACTGGTCTCATTGCTCAATAGTTCATAACTCACAGCAAGGGCTAACACCACAAAACTAAATTCCCCGACCTGAGCCAAACTTAAGGCCGTGCTGATGGCTATTCGAAATGGCTCTCCTACCAGACGCAATAATCCGTGGACAATAAGCGCCTTGCCGAATACTACGGCCAGCAGAATAAGCAAAATCTGCCACCAGAAGTGGATAACCAGTGCAAAATCTAACATCATACCGATGGAGATAAAAAAAAGCCCCATCAGCAAATCGCGAAACGGCCGAATATCCGCTTCAAGCTGGCGGCGGTACTGACTCTCGCCAAGTAGCATTCCCGCCATAAAGGCCCCTAGTGCCATAGACAAGCCTAACCACTGGGTAAATGCCCCCGTGACTAAGGCCACCACTAAAGTCGAGAGTACAAAGAGTTCATTAGAACGGGATCTTGCCACCTCATCAAACAACCGAGGTAAGGCCCATTTTCCCAAGGCCATCAATAAGAAGAAAGCCAGAATGCCCTTTAGCAACGCCAAGGCTATCGCCGCTAGCATCAAGGGTTCATCATTCTGCCCGAGTAATGGCAGCAGGATCAGCAGTGGTACAACGGCTAAATCCTGAAATAACAACACACTGACAGACAACTCGCCATGACGGCGTCTTAGCCAGCCCTGCTCATTGAGCAGTTTTAAAACTATCGCAGTGGAGGAAAGAGCAATCGCCGCGCCGATAACCAGGGATTCAATCCAATTCTGACCACAAGTCAACGCAACCAGCATAGTAAGTATTGTGGTCACTAGCACCTGCGCACTACCTAAACCGAATACGGTTCTACGCATCGCCCATAATCTTGGCACAGAAAACTCTAGTCCTAGAGTAAACATCAAGAGTACGACCCCAAGCTCGGCGACAGACTGCATTTGATGCTGAGTAAACCAGTGGAAACCACTCGGGCCACTGAGCACTCCCGTCAATAAATACGCCAAAATTGCCGGCAAACCGATACGCCGCAGCAAGGCAATTGCGATTATCGCAATCACCAGCATCAGCAGTATTTGGATCAAGAAACTATGCTCCATCGGTGCGACAACTCCTGTCAAATTACTGGCGAGTCAAAAAAGAGATAATGCGCTTTAAGCTTAACTGAGTGACATACAAAGACAAATTTTATTAGCAAACATCACGGCACATATCTTGCTTAATAGAGAGAAGAGTTTTAATTGCCATTTCATTTGCTGGGGTAAACATAATGGACTTTGGCTTAGCGACAACCTTGTATCCAGACGATTATAACTACCAAGCAGAGGCATTTAGTTCAGCATCCACATCGCTGGATTTAGTGCAAGTGATCCAGCAGCTTCACGCCAGCTTAGATCCGCGGACAGTCTTTGCCTGCTACGGCAAAGTGTTGGGGCAACATTTGCCTATTCAAGGGATTAGACTACAAGCCGAGCAATATAAATTAAGCTGGGGTAAACGCTATGGGATCAGTCTTAAACGGCAGCTCATCTGCAATGGCACACCTCTCACTCTGCAGTATCAACTACTGACACCGCTGACGCCATCACAAACTCTCATCTTGCAAGAGGTTGAGCCCTTGTTGTTGCAACCATTATTAAATGCCATGCAGTATCAAGAAATGTCGATGCAGGCAATGTTCGATTCCCTAACGGGTCTAGGCAATCGTCACTATTACAGCCAAAGCCTAAAAAACGCGGTCGCCAGAGCCCATAGAAAACAAGGCGCTGTGTCGCTTATCGTATTGGATTTAGACAATTTTAAGCAGCTTAACGATAAATATGGTCACAAGTGCGGTGATTATATTTTGAAGGAGTTTGGTGACATTATCCGCAGCAATATCCGCAGCACCGACCAGGCATTCCGTATCGGCGGTGACGAATTTGTGGTGATAGTGCAAGGCAATATTCATGCGGCGGGATTATTGTGTGAACGTATCGTTACCGCGACCAATGCCCATGCGAGCTTCTATCAATTTGGCGTGAGTAGTAGTCTTGGAGCGGCTGAGGCGAGCGACAGCATGGAGGCCGAACAACTCTATGAGCAGGCCGACAAAACCTTGTATCAAGCCAAAGCCTCGGGCCGTAATTGCTACAAGTTAAGCCAAACTCAACTGTCTTAATCAACCATGGATGCTGCTCTCTGTCGCGATAAAGCATGGCAAATAAACTTTGCTGTCAGATTGAATGCCCATCAAACTTAAGCCCTACATCATCCCCTTGGGCACAAAATGTCTTTTCGACCCAGAGTCCCAGCGCCATCACTAAACTCTCGTTGTAAAACAAGAATCCCACATCCGTGCGTAACCATGGCGGCACAGCGCATTCCTGCCAGAGTTTTTTAAGCTCACGCCCCTTATCACGAAAATGCGGCTGACAGCGAAATTGCCCAGGCAATTGATAACGCAGGCTCACCACCTCTCCCGCCTTGGGTAAACGCAGCCGAGGACCAGCAGTAGCCAATACAAACGGCGCGGTCTTGTCGTCAAGCATTGACGATGCTTGAGTCAATAAGGCCAGAGCCTCTTGATGCAAACTTCGGTCAGTGATGTGCGGCGTGGCGAATAGGGGGTCAACACTATCCAGATAAAGCATGCCAGCAAAACGGCGCAGCACACAGTCACCAATCTGGATCTGCACTTTGGCATCCTCTTTTGCACCCATTAACTGCTTTAGGATTTGTTGTAGCTGCACATAGGAAGGTAGTGTAAAGCCTTGGGATTCGATAAAACCCCGCAGCAGTAATCCTTGCCACTCAGTCGTTTGCGCCGCTAACCCATCAAGCTTGAGCACGGTTTGATGGGTAAAGGGTGCCTCGGTTAACAGCTTAGGTAAACGCCCACTCACCTCGGCATCTACTATGGCCTGCTGCTCGGCGCAAAGTTGGGCGCTGCGGCTGGCGGTAGTGGCGATACTGGGCCAACGTGCTTTCAGGCGTGGGATAATCTCGAGGCGTAAAAAGTTACGATCATATTTATCATCTTGATTACTTTCATCTTCGATATGCACTAACTGCCGCGTTTGGGCGAAAGCTTCAATCTGCTCACGGCTAATATCGAGCAAGGGCCGAGCTTGCAGGCAAGGCCCCTTCTCGCCGAGTGAGAGCATTTGGATTTGCCCCATGGCGGCTAATCCTTTAGGGCCTTGACCGCGCTTTAGTGCGAGTAGAATCGTCTCGAGTTGGTCGTCTTCATGGTGGGCTGTCAGCAACACATCATGAGGTTTCAGGTGCTGCAATATCGCCTGATAACGCATTTTTCGCGCCTCGGCCTCAACACTCACCCTAGGTCCGAGACTCAGTTGCACCCGCTCGACCGTCAGCGGCAAACCGTAACTGGCGGCGCGAGTTTGGCAGTGCTCGGCCCAAGTATCGGCATTGGGGCTCAGGCCATGGTGCACATAAACCAATTGGTAATGAAATTCGGGATGCAGTTTAGCGAATTCGCTTAAACCATAGGCGAGCACCTCAGAATCGACACCACCGCTATAAGCGAGGACTAACTTGCTCCCCGATTGCAGAGGTAAGCTCTCTAAAAATCGCGCTATATGGGCACAAAGATCCACCACAGCCATCACTCACCTACTCAGTCCATCACACGTTATGCGCTGCCACCGACTTACGGTGCAAACAAACTCAGCCTTCCCCAAACACATATTGCGGTTATGGGAACAAAATTTTTACTTTATTTGGCCCAAGCAGGCTCTCAAGAGCAAACACCAATTCATCGCTGGGGTTGACTCGCCAATTTTCAGCCAACCTAAATTGACCCTTGGCCTGCGCTTGACTGTAGTTAATCACCACGGGCACGGCACCATTGCGCCACGGGCTTATCGCCTGCTCGATACTTTCGAGCACGCTTGGATTTAGCTGCGATGCGTCTAAATCGATTTCTAAGGCGCTGGCAAAGTGGCTGCGCGCCTCGCTGATATCGATAATATTGCGCGCCGTCATGCGGTTGCCACCGGCAAAATCATCGAAGCTCACTTCACCTTCGCAGATCAGGATCCTGTCCTTCTCGAGCAGATGGTTAAACTTCTCAAAGGCTTCGGTAAAAAGCATCACTTCGAGGCGCGCACTCTTGTCATCTAAGGTCAACAGGCCCATTTTCGAGCCACGCTTAGTAAGCATCACCCGGGTTGCAACCACAAGACCTGCCGCCTTCACGGTTTTGCCGCGATCGGTTGGATGCACGTCCTTTAAGCGTCCAGAAGTGTAATGCTTGAGCTCTTTAAGGTATTGATTAATCGGGTGACCAGTTAAATATAGACCTAAGGTCTCGCGCTCCCCTTCGAGCCAAATTTTATCGGGCCACGGGGTGCATTCGACAAACTGCTGCTTGCTGTCTTCAGGATCGCTATTGAGCAGACCAAACATATCATGCTGGCCGATGGCCTCGGCCTTCGCATGCTGATCGGCGGCGCTTATCGCCTCAGGCAAGGTGGCCATCATAGAGGCGCGGTGCGGCCCAAGCGCATCTAAGGCGCCAGCACAGATAAGCTTTTCAATCACCCGCTTGTTAAGTTTTTTAAGATCGATACGGGCGCAAAAGTCGAATAAATCTTTAAAGGGACCGTCCTTACGCGCCTCAAGAATCGATTCAACTGGCCCCTCACCCACACCTTTGATGGCGCCGATACCGTAAACGATGCGCAGATCGTCATCGACGGTAAACTTAAACAGACCTTTGTTCACATCCGGCGGAATAATAGTGAGTCCCATGCGCTCACATTCATCCACTAGGGTGACGATTTTGTCGGTATTGTCCATATCGGCGGACATTACCGCCGCCATAAACTGCGACGGAAAGTGAGTCTTGAGCCACAGCGTTTGATAGGACACGAGCGCGTACGCGGCGGAGTGGGATTTGTTAAAGCCGTAGCCCGCAAACTTTTCCACTAAGTCGAAGATCTTCATCGCCAACTCGCCATCGACACCGTTCTTAATTGCCCCTTCTTTAAAGGTACCGCGCTGTTTGGCCATCTCCTCGGGCTTTTTCTTACCCATAGCGCGGCGCAGCATATCCGCGCCGCCTAAGGTATAACCCGATAGCACCTGCGCAATCTGCATCACCTGCTCTTGATACAAAATAATGCCGTAGGTGGGCGACAACAGCTCCTTCAAAGATTCATGCTGATATTGGGAATCAGGGTAAGACACCTCTTCACGACCATGCTTACGCTCGATAAAGTTATCCACCATGCCCGATTGCAGAGGCCCCGGGCGGAACAGTGCCACGAGTGCGATCATATCTTCGAAGCAGTCGGGTTGCAGACGCTTAATCAAATCCTTCATACCACGGGATTCGAGCTGGAATACCGCAGTGGTTTCATAGCGTTGCAGCAAGCGGAACGAAGCCGGGTCGTCTAGGGGAATCGCCTCGATCCGCACAGGTGGACGGCCGTTTTTAACCTCCACCTTGTTGATCATCTCCAGCGCCCAGTCAACGATGGTGAGGGTTCTTAACCCTAAGAAGTCGAATTTGACTAAGCCGGCGGTTTCCACGTCGTTCTTATCGAACTGGGTTACCGGGTTTTTACCTTCGGCGTCACAATAGAGCGGCGAGAAGTCGGTGATCTTGGTGGGCGCAATAACCACGCCCCCCGCGTGCTTACCGGCGTTACGGGTCACACCCTCGAGTTTACGGCACATGTCGATAAGATCTTTCACATCCTCATCGGCATCGTAGGACTCCTGCAGCGCAGGTTCCACTTCAAAGGCCTTGGCGAGTGTCATGCCTGGCTCTGGCGGAATAAGCTTAGAAATGCGGTCCACAAAGCCATAAGGATGGCCGAGCACACGACCCACGTCGCGAATAACCGCCTTGGCCGCCATGGTACCGAAGGTAATGATCTGCGATACCGCTTCACGGCCGTAGAGTTCGGCCACGTGGTCAATTACCTCATCGCGTCTATCCATACAGAAGTCGACGTCGAAGTCGGGCATAGATACCCGCTCAGGATTCAAGAAACGTTCGAACAGCAGATCGAATTCGAGTGGGTCTAAGTCGGTAATCTTAAGGGCATAGGCCACAAGCGACCCTGCGCCCGAACCACGGCCTGGGCCAACGGGAATGCCGTTGTCTTTACCCCACTGGATAAACTCCATCACGATGAGGAAGTAACCGGGGAAGCCCATCTGGTTGATAACCTTAAGCTCTACATCGAGACGCTCGTCATATTCGCCACGGCGCTCGGCGCGCACTTGTGGATCGGGGAATAAAAACTCTAAACGCTCTTCGAGCCCCTTCTTCGAGCGATCAACCAGATAATCCTCAATCGTCATATCGCCGGTGGGGAAGTTCGGTAAGAAGTATTCGTATAAGCGAATGGTAACGTTGCAGCGCTTAGCAATTTCAACGGTATTTTCGAGTGCTGCAGGAATATCGGCAAACAGCTCGCACATTTCCTCTTCGCTGCGAAGGTACTGCTGCTCACTGTATTTTTTAGGACGGCGGGGATCGGCGAGCGTAAAACCATCATGGATCGCAACGCGGATCTCATGGGCCTCAAAGTCTTCGGGTTTTAAAAACACCACCTGATTGGTAGCCACCACGGGGATGCCCTTTTCCTGTGACAGTCCGACCGCCATGTGCAGGTAACGCTCCTCATCGGGGCGCCCCGTACGCAATAATTCAAGGAAATAACGCCCTTCAAAATGCTGCTGATAAAACTCGCATAAGGACTCGACCTGGGTATTGTTGCCCTTAAGCAGCGCCTTTCCTACGTCCCCTTCTTTCCCACCAGACAGTAGCAGAATGCCTTCGTTGTAGGTGACAAGCCACTCTTGGTCAATCACCACGCGCCCTTGAACATGGCCACGCAAATAAGCTTGGCTGATGATTTGAGTGAGGTTTTGATAGCCGTCATTATTCATCGCAATAATGGTTAAGGCACAAAACTCACCATCAAACCCCGGCACTTGCATCCAAAAGTCCGCGCCGATAATCGGCTTAATCCCCGCACCGTGGCAACCACCATAAAACTTCACTAGACCGCAGAAGTTATTTTGATCCGTCAATGCCACAGCGGCCATCCCCATCGCCTCGACTTGGGCAAGAATGGGTTTTACTTTGGCCACACCATCGGACATAGAAAAATCACTGTGGACACGAAGATGCACAAAACGAGGATCGGACATAATTAGAATTATCTTTGAATAGCAGGTTAACAATCACTAAAAAAGCAGACTAACAAAGTCACAGCCCTGGGGCTAGTGACTTTGCTCTCAAGCTGAAGTGAAAACACGCAATTGGTGTTAACGCTCCAGTAATGCCTTGACGGGTTTGAAACTTTTACGATATTGGTCGAACACACCGTGCTCGGCGATGGCGTCAAAATGCGCCTTTGTCGGATAGCCCTTATGCTTAGCAAATCCATACTGGGGATAGGCGGCATCGAGTGCATCCATCTCACGGTCACGGGTGACTTTAGCAATAATCGACGCGGCACTAATACTCGCAATCAGGCCATCACCTTTGACTATGCTATGACTGGTAAGAGACAGCCCTTGATGAGAAAATACAGGGCTACGATTGCCATCGACCAAGACCAACTCGGGCGCAAGTGCAAGCCCCGCCACCGCGCGCTGCATGGCGAGCATAGTGGCATGGAGGATATTCAGCTCATCAATTTCCGCAGGACTGGCCCGCCCGACATGAAAGCTTAAGGCTTTTTCACAAATCTCATCGAACAAGGCCTCGCGGCGCTTCTCGGTGAGCTTTTTAGAGTCATTTAAGCCAGGAATGGGACGCTTGGGGTCGAGGATAACCGCAGCGGTCACCACATCCCCCACTAGGGGGCCGCGGCCGACTTCATCCACGCCCGCCACTAAGCCCGTTGAGAAGGTGACGATATCGGCGTCGGTAAGCGTCTTAAATACCGCCATTAGTTCACTTCCTTAGCATCAACGAGTGCTAAAACCGCCTCGGCCGCCTTTTGGCTGGCATCGCAACGCAGCAGCTGATGTAAACGCTCGAACTCAGCTTTGATTGGTGCAAAGTCGCGATTAAGTTCAACGCTAACCGCGGCGGCAATCTTTTCCGGCGTGCAATCATGCTGAATAAGCTCAGGCACCACATCTCGCCCCGCTAACAGGTTTGGCAGGGAGAAACGATTCACTTGCATCATACTTTTCGCTATCTTATAGGTCAGCGGGCTGACGCGATACGCCACCACCATAGGACGCTTGATCAGCATAGCTTCTAAGGTTGCTGTTCCCGAGGCGAGTAAAATGCCATCGGCGGCGGCCATCACTTCACGTGATTTGCCTTCCACCATGTGGATTTCCAGATCCGGTGCATGCTCTTTTAACGCTTGCTCAAACTGCTCACGGCGCTTTTGATTCACTAAAGGCGTCACAAAGCGAATATCGGGAAATTGCTGCTTGATCAGCAGCGCCGCCTTCACAAAGGGCTCGGCTAATTGCTTTAATTCGCCACCGCGGGAGCCTGGTAAAATCGCGAGATACTCAGCCTCAGGATCTAACTCCAGCAGTTGACGGGCACTTGCCTTATCACTCTCTAAGGGAATGTCGTCGGCCAAGGTATGACCCACAAAGGTACAAGGCACTTGATGCTTATCGTAAAAGGCTTTCTCAAAGGGCAATAACGACAGCACCATATTGGTGGCCTTAGCGATTTTAAAAATACGCTTAGGACGCCATGCCCATACAGAAGGACTCACGTAGTGAACCGTTTTAATCCCCTTCGCCTTTAATTTAAGCTCAAGACCGATATTAAAATCCGGCGCATCGATACCGATAAAGCAATCGGGCTTAAGTTCGGTGATGGACTTAATCAGGGAAGAGCGCACATGGAGTAAACGTGGTAAGCGCGATAGCACTTCGACTATCCCCATCACGGCTAATTCTTCCATTGCAAACAGGGATTCGAAGCCTAGGGCTTCCATACGAGGTCCACCAATACCGACAAAACGGGCGTTGGGGTGTGTTTTTTGCAGTGCAGCCATTAAACCCGCACCTAAAATATCGCCGGAGAGTTCTCCGGCGACCATTGCAAACACTAATTGAGATTTTTTGCTCATAAACCAATCATATCTGACAAGTGAATGGCACCGCAGCGTTAACCTCTGCCATGGCATTTTCTAAAGCAGAATGTCACGAGCAGTGCCTATGAATGGCATAGTGTAGAGTCTAAGACTCTTAACGAATAATGCCGCGACCCGATGATTTAACAAACTCAATGAACGACTTAACTTGCTCATCGTTCTGCGCATCTTCGGCAAGCGCTTCAATCGCTTCATCAACAGTTAAACTGCTGCGATATAAGGTTTTATAGGCACGACGCACCGCTAATTGGCTCTCCTTAGAGAAACCACGGCGCTTCATACCTTCGCTGTTTAAGCCACGAGGAATGGCAGGTTGTCCCGCCGCCATCACAAAGGGTGGCACATCCTGTAGCAATAACGAACAACCCGCAGTAAAGGCGTGGGCCCCAATATGCACAAACTGGTGAACCCCAGTCATACCACCGAGGATCGCCCAGTCACCCACATGCACATGACCTGCTATAGACGCATTGTTGGCCATAATCACGTTATTGCCAACCACGCAGTCGTGGGCAATATGCACGTAGTTCATAAACAGGTTGTTAGAGCCGATACGGGTTTCGCTATTATCTTGAACCGTACCACGGTGAATGGTCACATGCTCACGGATAACGTTGTTATCGCCAATAATGAGTCGAGTCGGCTCGCCAGCGTATTTCTTGTCTTGGCATTCTTCACCCACGGAGGCGAATTGGAAAATACGGTTGCCTTTACCGATAATGGTTGGGCCCTTCACCACTACGTGGGAGCTTAACCAACAATCGTCGCCAATCTCGACACCCGCGCCCACATAACTCCATGGACCTATGGTGACGTTTTTACCAATTTTTGCATCGGGATGCACAAACGCTAATGTATCTATCACTGATTAATCTCTCTGCGGGCACACATGATTTCAGCGGAACAAGCCACTTCACCATCCACTTTGGCCTCACCATAGAAAACGCCAATCCCGCGGCGCTCTTTAATCATTTTGACTTCAAAATGGATTTGATCGCCGGGCTCAACCACACGTCTAAAACGCGCGTTATCGATACCAGCAAAATAGTACAACACACCAGGAGGCGGTACATCGTCACTCATGGTCTTAAAGGCTAGCAGACCAGTGGCCTGTGCCATGGCTTCTAAAATCAGCACGCCGGGCATTACAGGCTGAACAGGGAAATGTCCCTGGAAAAAGGGTTCATTAATCGTCACGTTTTTAATCGCATGAAGACTCTCACCTGGGGTGTAATCCAATACGCGATCGATTAATAAAAATGGATATCTATGGGGTAGATACTTAAGGATCTCCGTAATATCCATAGTGTTCATTTGATTTGACACGAACCTAGTTCCTCAAAATTGCCTTGGGCAATTACTCTGGTGTATTTGAATTCTTTTCCAACGTCTTCACACGTTGGAACAGTTCATCCAATTGACGGAAGCGAACTGTGTTTTTACGCCATACTTTGTTTTCCATTGCCACTGTCGCAGAAGAATACAAACCAGGCTCACGCATATTACCGGTAACGTTTGTCGCGCCAGAAAGGTGGACACCATCGGCAATAGTTAAATGGCCAGCAATTGCGCAATTACCACCAATAATACAATGTTTACCAATGGTAACACTGCCTGCGAGGGTGGTGCTGCCAGCTATCGCAGTATTTTCACCAATGATATCGTTATGGGCAACCTGCACTTGGTTGTCGATGATCACACCGTTGTGGATCTCTGTATGACCCAAAGCGCCGCGGTCGATAGTTGAGCTAGCACCGATTTCAACGCGGTCACCAATACGCACACCACCGGTTTGCGGGATCTTAACCCACTGTCCGCGCTCATTAGCATAACCAAAACCGTCGGAACCAATAATCGCGCCGGAATGGATAATACAATCTTGGCCTAAATGGACGTTGTGATACAGGGTCACATTAGCCCATAGACGGGTATTTGAACCTATGATGCAGTCTTGGCCAATCACAGTGCCCGCACCAATCTGCACGTTTTCACCGAGGATCACATTGGCACCGATCACCGCATTGGCCCCGATAGCAACACCCTCGCCGAATTGGGCTGAAGAGTCGATTTGCGCCGAAGGGTGGATACCTATGGCCGCCTTAGGCGTGGTATCTAACAACTGTGCCACACGGGCAAACCCAACATAGGGATCTTTTACTACTAACGCAGTGCCAGAATAGCCCTGCGCATCTTTAGCCGACAATAACACCGCGCTCGCTTGAGTTGACTCAAGCTGAGCACGGTATTTGCTGTTGGCTAAAAAAGAGATTTGTCCCGTTGTGGCATGTTCAAGCGTTGCAACACTGTTTATCACTAAGGTTTCATCGCCTTGGACAACGCCATCTAATAACAGGCTTAACTCTTTTAAAGTCACACTTTTCATCAATTACTTGCCTTTGCTTAAGGCTTCAACCACTTTGCCACTGATGTCAGCATTTGGCTTAACATAAATGACAGCACCACGCTGTAAAACTAAATCGTATTTTTCTTTTTCAGCGATAGTGTTAATGGCTTTTTGAACCTTAACTAACAGTTTGTTTTGCTCTTCACCTTGGCGACGACGTAAGTCTTCATCCAAAGCTTTACCTTTCAACTGATATTCAGACTTTAACGCTTCCATTTTACGAACCAGCTCAGTTTTTTGCGTGTCATTCATTAACGCGCCGTCACGTTGCTGCTTCTCCATCAGAGAGCGCATTTCTTCTTGCATTTTCTGAACTTCAGCCATGCGATCGCCAAACTCTGATTTCAGAGACTGGGAGATTTGCTCACGTTGAGGTAACTGTTCAAACACAGCGCCCATATCAACAACAGCAATATTTTCTGCCTGCGCCGCTAAAGGTGCACCTAATAAAGCCAACGTCACCAGGGCACGGTTTACCATCTTGTTCAAAATAGACTCCTTGTTACCTTTGTTATATTCAGCAAAACCTGCCGAGTGTATGCCTTTTAAAAAGTTTTGCCAATATTGAACGAGAAGATCTCTGTTTCATCGCCTTCGTATTCTTTAATCGGCCATGCCAAGCTAAATACCATTGGGCCCATAGGAGACAGCCACTGTAAGCTTACCCCCCATGACGCTCTAATACGCGCAGGATCGCTGTAGTCCTGTAACTTATCAAACTGATCCGCAGGCAGGGTGATATAGGAGTTATAGTCAAACTCGGTATCCCAGACGTTACCCGCATCGACGAAGAAGCTGGTACGAACAGAGTTAGTGTAGGCCTCATCCAAGAATGGCGTTGGCACAATCAGCTCCATACTGGCGGTTGCAATCGCGTTACCGCCGATTGAACGGCCAGAATTCACACTTACAACGTTGGGATCACCTGGGTAATTACATCCCTCACCCGATGGATCAGGAGCGCAAGGTTCAGTATCTCGACCTATATAAAATGAACGAGGTCCGACTGAGTTAGACTTAAAGCCACGCAGTGAAGTACTCCCACCTGAGTAATAGTTTTCCCAGAATGGCAAGATTTGGTCATTATCATTAAACTGACCATAACCGTTGCCATAACCTAAACGACCGCGAGCTAACAGCACAAAACTGTGGCTGCGATTAATAGGGAAATAATAGTTAGTATCGAAGTCAGTCTTAAAGTACTGCAGATCTGAGCCAGGAACGGTCATCTTACCGCTTAAACGCTGTGAAGAACCGTCCGTTGGAAATGTGCCACGGTTAAGCGTACTACGGTACCAGCCTAAGCTCAGCTCGAAGTTATCGAAACTTAAATCGGCATTCGGGTCATCATCACGGTAGATATTGTAAAAACGTAGTGCCTGTTCGTAGGTGGAGATTTCTGAAATCGTGTTATGACGATAGCCAATACCACCATTGATACGGTTGTATTCGTTAATTGGGAAGCCTGAGTTTAAGGCCACGCCGTAGGAGCTGTTTTTATAGCGTTCAAGGTTAGCCTCATTCGCATCGAACTCGTTCCAATAAACGCTGCCACCTAAGCTCACACCATCTTTGGTCCAGTATGGATCGGTGTAAGATAAGTTAACGTTCTTAGAATACTTGTTGGTGCTTAAACTCACGCCCGCTTGGTTACCAGTACCGAGGAAGTTATTCTGCTGCACACCAAACTGCAGGCTTAAGCCTGATTCAGTACCATAACCCACACCGGCGTTGAATGAGCCAGATGGCTGCTCTTTTACCTTCACAGCCACATCGACTAAATCGTCGGTACCTGGCACTTGAATGGTTTCAGTGTCAACGGTTTCGAAGAAGCCTAAACGGTTTAGACGGGCTTTAGATTGCTCAACTTGCGCCGAGTTTAACCAAGCCCCTTCCATCTGACGCAGCTCGCGGCGCATCACTTCGTCTTTAGTAACAGTGTTACCAGTGAAGTTAACCGAACGCACATACACACGTTTACCCGGTTTGATATTGATGTTTAAGGTCACTTCCTTAGTCTTATCATCAATTTCAGGGTAGGTTTTCACTTCAGGATAGGCGTAACCGAAACGGCCTAAATACTTGCTGTACATCTCTTCGGTGAAGGTGACATCACCGCCGTTGTACATATCGCCCGCTTTGATCGGCAGAATCGATTTCATTAACTCTTCACGGCCCATTAAGTCGCCAGTGAGGTTAACGTCTTTAACCTTGTACTTCTCACCTTCGTTCACGTTGATGGTGATATACAAACCTTTGCGGTCAGGCGTCATTGCAACTTGAGTCGAGGTGACTTCAAAGCGGATATAACCTTTATTGTGATAATAGGTTTTGATGGTCTCGAGGTCAGCCTGTAGCTTTTGCTTCTGATAGCGACGCTCACCAAACAGGTCCCACCATGCCACGTAGTCTTTTAGTTCTAACATGCCGATAAGCTCAGCATCGGTGAACTCTTTATTACCGACCACGTTAATTTGGCGAATTTCAGCCGCTAAGCCTTCGGTGAACTTGAATTTTAGTTCGACACGGTTACGGGGTAAGTTAATCACCTGCGCTTCGACTTTCGCGCCGTATTTACCCACACCGTAGTAGAAGTCCTGTAACCCCTTCTCGATGCCCGTCAGCATAGTACGGTCTAAGGACTCGCCGACTTTCACGCCTGAGCCGTCCAGACTTTCCTGTAACTGCTCATCTTTAATATCTTTGTTGCCCTCAAAGGTCACTGCACTGATCGTTGGCCGCTCAGTGACTTTGACAATCAACACCCCACCATCATGACTGACTGAGATATTCTCAAAGTTAGTCGATGCATACAGGCTTTTAATGGCTTGCTGAATTTTTAACTGGTCAACAGTGTCACCCACTTTCACAGGTAAGCTTAACAAGGCAGCACCCAGTGCGACTCGCTGCAAACCTTCAACTTGGATGTCGGTCACTTCAAAGGGTTGGAAAGTATCCGCCAACACAGTCCCTGAAAACGACGCACCGACGAATAACATCGAGGCAAAAAGTTTATTCAATCTCATAGAGCACTTCTAATTATTAGTCTGTCCTTGCTCAGAGTCGGGCAAAGTCATTGAAGAGCGCGATGCTCATCAACATCAGCAGCAGTGCTGCCCCAAATCTGAATCCTATTTCCTGCACCTTTTCAGATACAGGTTTACCAGTGATTACCTCAACGAAGTAATACAGCAGGTGTCCTCCATCGAGCACAGGCAATGGCAGCAGGTTAATGATGCCTAAATTGACACTGATAAGCGCGAGGAAACCGAGAAAGTAAACCAAGCCATAGTTTGCACTATTGCCCGCACCCTGTGCGATTGAGATAGGTCCACTTAAGTTTTTCACTGACACATCGCCAGTAAATAATTTGCCAATCATCTTAAAGCTCACTGCAACAAGTTGCCATGTTTTATCGACAGCGATTGTCAAAGAATCAATTGGGCCATATTCGAGCTGTAGGCGCATATTCTCAGGCCATTGTGCCTGAGTCGGGCTCACCCCAAGCACGCCTACTTCTTTGCCATCGCTATTTTTAACACTCGCTGGTGTCACTGAGATAGCAAACTGCTCGCCAGCTCTGCGCACCGTTAACTCCACTGGCACATTGGCAGAATGCTGAATAATGTCAACAAAAGCTTGCCAATCGGTATAATTTTGCCCATTGATGGCAACCAAGGTATCACCGACTTTAAGCTCACTCTTGGCCGCCGCACTGTCTTCACTGATGAGCGCAATTTGTGGCTCAATCGCAGGGCGGTACACGCCCAGGCCCAACGCCGTAATGGGCGACTCTTTTTCTGGGTCGAAACGCCACTGACGCGTATCTAGAGTGTAAGTGCGAGCAGTGGTATCTAAGCCCTGCAAGCCATTAAGCGGCGCGAGGGAGACGGTTAAGCTGTCATCGCCGATATGGCCCACAAGCGCTAAATTCACTTCTTCCCAATTGCGCACCGGCTGGCCTGAAATCGCCGTCACTTGCATTGGCTCGTTCACTTGGATTTGCGCCGCCGCCGTGCCAGGTGTGGTCGAGGTAATCACGGGCTTGAGCGATGGCACACCAATTAAGTACATAAAATACAGCGCGATAATCGCAAAGATAAAGTTTGCAATCGGACCTGCGGCCACAATCGCAATCCGTTGCCAAACAGTTTTACGGTTAAAGGCTTGATCCTTTAACTCATCAGGTACGTCTTCTACTCGCTCGTCAAGCATTTTGACATAGCCACCCAGCGGGATCATGGCGACCACATACTCAGTACCATCTTGGCCGACTTTGCGCCAAATCGCCTTACCAAAACCAATCGAAAAACGTTCAACCTTCACGCCACAGCGGCGTGCGACATAGAAATGGCCATATTCGTGGGCGGTGATCAACAGCCCAAGCGCGACGATAAACGAACCTAAGTTCCACAAAAAATCTAACATTCCACTCCTTATGTCCTCGTTAAATCCACTTTCCCTGCATCTAGTGAGGATTAAGCAAATTTCGCTAACTGTTCACGGGCATAAATCCGCGTTTGTGCATCGAGGGCGATAATATCTTCGATGCTGGTCATTGCACGTTTAGGCACAGACGATAAACAGGCTTCGTTCACCTTGGCGATATGGGTAAAACTAATCTGCCCCTGTAAAAACGCTTCAACGGCAATCTCATTGGCGGCATTGAGTACCGTTGTCGCTTCTTGGCCTTGGGCACAAGCGGCAATCGCTAATGCTAAACAGGGAAAACGGTTAAAGTCTGGTTCACAAAAGCTTAACTGTCCGACTTTGAAAAAATCCAAAGGTTCAACGCCAGAGCTAATTCTTTGTGGATAGGACATACAATGCGCAATCGGTGTACGCATGTCCGGATTACCCATTTGCGCGATAACGCTGCCATCACGGTATTGCACCATGGAATGGATAACGCTCTGCGGATGAATAACCACCTTTAATTGATCTTTTTGGGTATTAAACAACCAACGCGCTTCAATAAATTCCAAGCCCTTATTCATCATAGTGGCAGAATCGACCGAAATTTTCGGTCCCATTGACCAATTAGGATGTTTACAGGCCTGCGCGGGCGTCATCGACGCAAGGCTTGCAAGCTCGGCGGTCAAAAATGGGCCACCAGAGCCTGTCAGCAAAATATGGGAAATCCCAGAAGAGGTTAAGTCACAGCGGCCTAAATTGGCCTGCACTTCTTCGGGTAAACATTGAAAGATGGCATTGTGCTCACTATCTACTGGCAGCAAAGTAGCGCCCGAAGCTTTAATCGCCTCAATAAACAGCTCGCCAGACATCACCAGCGCCTCTTTATTGGCAAGCAGTACCCGCTTACCGGCCTTCACTGCGGCGAGTGTGGGCACTAGGCCTGCGGCGCCGACAATTGCCGCCATCACAGTATCCACTTCAGAGGCCGTGACTAAGGCGATGAGTTCATCCTCGCCACTGCTGACTTGGATATTAAGCTCAGGGGGAAGCTGTACTTGCAGCGCTAACGCGGCCTGACTATCGACCATATGGGCGACTTTGGGGCGATGGGTCAAACACAGAGCAAGCATCTTATCGACACTCGCATTCGCCACTAAAGCGTATACACGATAGGCTGTAGGATTGGCCGAAATCACACTCAAAGTGCTGGCACCAATCGAACCTGTCGCGCCCAAAATCACCATATTTTGCATAGCTTTACATCCAAAATGCAATGTAGATTAAGGTAAACACCGGCAAGGCTGCGGTTAGGCTGTCGATGCGGTCGAGGACACCACCATGCCCAGGCAAAATCGTGCCCGAGTCTTTGATACACGCAGCACGCTTAAACATACTCTCAGATAAGTCACCAAGGGCCGAAATCAGTGCCACGAAAATCGTCACCGCGACTACTAAGCCTAACTCCTGCTCGGGCGAAATATACATAACGCCCGCCACAACGATTAACGTGGTCACTAGGCCGCCGAGCAAACCTTCTAAGGTTTTGGCTGGGCTGACTGCGGGCATAAGCTTGGTCTTACCTATGGCTTTACCGACAAAATAAGCACCTGAATCTGTTGCCCAGACAATCAGCATCACCAGTAATACCAGAGAACCACCGTAATAAGGCGATATTTGCGAGCTAATGGATTTGAGTGCAATCAGCGCTACAAAACAAGGCACTAAGGTGAGTTGTCCAAACATGGACTTTAACATCGGACTCTTTTGCCACAGCTTGGCACTCTTAGGATAAGTCACCACCAACAACAGCGACACCATCCACCATAATGACCCGATGGCAATCACGGCAAGATAGATAGGATGAATTTGTCCCCTAAGCCAAATGGTGTCGGCGGGACCAATTAAATTCAAAGCGATAAGTAAAATACCGACGGTGCACGTAAAACTCCATTGCGTGACATCACATTGACTATCGATGATCCTGCCCCACTCCTTAGCGGCGATCAGAAACACGGCCACTAAGGCCCAAGCAAAGTACTCTACGGGGAGTAAAAAGATCGCTCCCAAAACTAATGGAATTAACCAAATTGCTGTTATTATACGTTGTTTTAGCAAAAAAAAATCCCTCATGACGTTTTACAATGCGCGCATCTCATCAATTTGACTTCCAGTCAAACCAAAGCGGCGCTGGCGACTGGCAAAAGTGGCAATCGCTTCATGAAAAGCCTGTTCATCGAAATCAGGCCAAAGGGTGTCCAAAAACACCAATTCAGCATAGGCAGCCTGCCAGAGCACAAAATTGCTGATCCGGTAATCCCCACCCGTACGGATCATTAAATCAACTTCACTCTGATTTTGCATGCATAAATGTTCACTCAAGGCTTCTTCGGTGAACTGACTGCTGGTCATTTCACCAGTTTCCACCTTTTCAGCTAACTTTTGTGCAGCTTGCAGTATGTCCCAACGACCACCGTAATTGGCCGCCACATTCAATATCAATCCAGTGTTGCCTGCAGTTTTTTCTTCTGCGGCACGAATTTGTTTTTGTAACCGCACAGAAAAACGGCTGATATCGCCGATAATATTCAGTTTGACCTGGTTTTTATCGAGCAACTTAATTTCCCGTTGCAACACAGTAAAAAACAGTTCCATCAGCAAGCTGACCTCTTTATCGGGTCTACGCCAATTCTCGCTGGAAAACGCAAATAGCGTCAGCGATTGTATCCCTAACTGACTGGCCGCGCTCACAGCACGTCTCACCGCCTTTACGCCGGCTTTATGCCCCATCACTCGTGGTTTGCCCTGGGTTTGAGCCCAACGTCCATTACCATCCATAATAATCGCAACATGTTTAGGTAATGACTGTTTTACGAGTTCGGGTAATACCTCCGGTAAGCTTGTCTGAGCGCAAGCATCCTGCTCAGTCGACCTAGATTGCGGATCAAATTCCACTGTGGATGACATCTATTACAACCCTTTAAAATAGACAAACGCCGTGTAGTATACCCCTACACGGCGTAGCAACTCTAGCTTATAGCGCCTGAGATTAGACTTCCATCAACTCAATTTCTTTGGCCGCTAAGATCTCATCAACCTTCTTAATATGAGCATCGGTGAACTTTTGCACTTCGTCTTCAAAGCGGCGAACATCATCTTCAGTACATTCTTTGGCTTTTTCGAGCTTCTTCACATCAGAAATCGCGTCACGACGTACGTTACGAATCGCCACACGACCGCCTTCAGCTTCTGCACGAACGACTTTGATGAAGTCTTTACGACGTTCTTCAGTCAGTGCTGGTAATGGAATACGTAAAGTCGCGCCAGCTGACATTGGGTTTAAGCCAAGGTCTGAGCTCATGATCGCTTTCTCAACCGCTTGGATTGCACTACGGTCAAACACTGTGACAGACAGGGTACGCGCATCTTCAATGCCCACGTTGGCCACTTGGTTGAGCGGTGTCATAGTGCCGTAGTAAGACACTTGGATAGAGTCCAATAAGCTTGGGTGTGCACGACCAGTACGTACTTTCGCCATTTGGTTTTTAGTCGCTTCTACGCATTTACCCATGCGCTCTTGCGCATCTTTTTTAATATCTGCAATCACGTTAAATGTCCTTCTTGGTCATTAAATAACTTATTTCGCTTTGATCAATGTGCCTTCTTCTTCACCCATGACCACGCGGCGCAGTGCACCAGGTTTGTTCATGTTGAATACTAGGATTGGCATGTCATGATCACGCGCCATAGTAAAGGCTGCTAAGTCCATTACTTTTAATTCTTTGTCCAGTACTTCAGTGTACGTTAAATCATCGTACTTCACTGCTTCTGGATTTTTCATCGGGTCGTCAGAATAAACGCCGTCTACTTTAGTGCCTTTTAGCACGACTTCTGCTTCGATTTCAATGCCGCGTAAGCAAGCAGCAGAATCGGTAGTGCAGAATGGGTTACCAGTACCCGCAGCAAAAATCACTACACGTCCTGATTTTAATAAGCTGATAGCCTCAGCCCAATTGTAGTCGTCACACACCCCTTTTAACGGGATTGCCGACATCAGACGAGCATTAACATAGGCACGGTGCAGGGCATCACGCATGGCCAAGCCGTTCATAACCGTTGCCAGCATACCCATGTGATCGCCCACCACACGATTCATGCCAGCTTTTGCTAGGCCTTCACCGCGAAATAGATTACCACCACCAATGACCACACCCACCTGAATGCCTAACTCTACCAGCTCTTTCACTTCTTGAGCCATGCGATCTAACACTTTAGGGTCGATGCCGAAGCCTTCGTCGCCCATCAGTGCCTCGCCACTTAATTTTAGAAGAATGCGTCTAAATGCAGGTTTTGGATTGGTGCTCATAATTTTTATATCCTGGTCATAACAAGACCGCAGCCATTGCTGCGGTCTTGGGGGTATTTAGCGTTGGCGATTAAGCCTTTTTAGAAGCGGCGATTTGAGCAGCAACTTCAGCTGCGAAATCTTCTTCTTTCTTCTCAATACCTTCACCCACTTCTAAACGAATGAAGTTAGTGACTTTAGCGCCTTTCTCTTTCAAGAATTCGCCAACAGTTTTCTTTGGTTCCATGATGTAAGCTTGACCAGTCAGAGAGATCTCGCCGGTGAACTTCTTCATACGACCAACAACCATTTTCTCTGCGATTTCAGCAGGCTTGCCTTCATTCATAGAGATTTCGATTTGCAGAGCTTGTTCACGAGCTACTACGTCAGCTGGAACGTCTTCTGGGTTAACGTATTCTGGCTTAGAAGCAGCAACGTGCATTGCTAAGTGCTTCAGAGTTTCCTCATCCGCTTCACCAGTTACTACAACACCAATACGCTCACCGTGACGGTAAGAAGCTAATTGAGTGCCGTCGATGTACTCAACGCGACGAACGTTGATGTTTTCACCGATTTTAGCAACTAGAGCAACACGAGCTTCTTCGAATTGGGCTTTTAAGTCTTCTAAAGACACTTTAGACGCTGCAGCAACGTCTAAAACAGCGTTAGCAAAACCTAAGAAGTTCGCATCTTTAGCAACGAAGTCAGTTTGGCAGTTTACTTCTAACAGTACTGCGAAACCTTCACCGTTTTTGATCAGGATAGTACCGTCAGCAGCGATGTTACCTGCTTTCTTAGCAGCTTTAGCAGCACCAGACTTACGCATGTTGTCAATTGCTAACTCCATGTCGCCGTTTGTTTCTTCTAACGCTTTTTTACAATCCATCATGCCTGCGCCAGTACGCTCGCGCAGTTCTTTAACTTGGGCAGCAGAAATTGCCATTGTTAAATCCTCTCTAAAAATTCGACTAATTTGCAGATATAAAACAGGGGCCGAATGGCCCCTGTTAACCAATCAAAATCTTGGTTAATAAGGGTGATGAGACTCATCCCGCCTTATTATTATTCGGCTTCTACGAAACCGTCTTGCTCAGCTTGAACAGCTAAATCTTGACCACGGCCAGCGTTAGCAGCTGCAGCAACAGAAGTAGTGTACAGGCGAATAGCGCGCATTGCGTCGTCGTTACCAGGAACGATGTAGTTAACACCGTCTGGAGCAGAGTTAGTATCAACAACTGCAACAACAGGGATACCCAGGTTGTTAGCTTCTTTAATAGCGATATGCTCGTGGTCAGCGCCGATAACGAATAATACGTCTGGCAGGCCGCCCATGTTCTTAATACCGCCTAAAGATTTTTCCAGCTTTTCAAGCTCACGAGTACGCATCAGCGCTTCTTGCTTGGTCAGCTTGTCGAAAGTACCGTCTACTGATTGGCTTTCCAGTTCTTTCAGACGCTTGATTGACTGACGAACGGTTTTCCAGTTAGTCAGCATACCGCCTAACCAGCGGTGATCAACATAGTACTGATCGCAAGAAATTGCAGCTTCTTTGATCGCTTCGCCAGCAGCACGTTTAGTACCAACGAATAATACTTTACCTTTCTTTGATGCAACGTTGCTGATGAAAGCCAGTGCTTCATTGAACATTGGCACAGTATGCTCTAGGTTGATGATGTGAACGCCGTTGCGAGCACCGAAAATGAATGGCTTCATTTTTGGGTTCCAGTAACGGGTTTGGTGACCAAAGTGGACACCGGCCTGGAGCATATCGCGCATTGAAACTGTAGTCATTTCTATTACCTTAAAATTTAGGGGGTTAGACCTCCACGTATCCCATGTCTTCGACCCCGCAGTTAACAGCTGAGGGCACCCCGAAGAATGTGTCGACACGTGTGCGATTTAGTATTTAGATAAATTGCCATGTATAATGGCCGCCATCTTTAGTTTTGCTATCGCCCAAAAGCAGATAAAGCTGAGCTTGGGTAATTCATCAAGACTTAAACATAACGGCGCGCTTTATACCATAAATAGCCCTAAAGCACAAATTTTTGCATCGGGTGGATGGCGCCAATAGACATCGAAGACACAAGAGAAAACGCAATGAGTATAGTCATTAAGACAGCAGAAGAAATCGAGAAAATGCGCGCAGCGGGTAAGCTGGCCGCACAAGTATTAGAAATGATCGCCCCCTATGTTAAGGCCGGCGTGAGCACTAATGAACTAAACGATATCTGCGCCCAATATACCGAAGAGCAAGGCGCGATTTCTGCCCCGCTCAACTACCATGGTTTTCCTAAGTCGATTTGTACTTCGTTAAACAACGTTATTTGCCATGGTATTCCGAGTGACCGCGTTCTCAAGGATGGCGATATTCTCAATATCGATATCACAGTCATTAAAGACGGTTACCACGGCGATACCTCTAAAATGTTCTTAATCGGTGAAGTCAGCCCTAAGGACAAGCGCCTGTGCCGTATCGCGCAGGAGAGTTTATACCTCGCCATTCGTAAGGTTCGCCCGGGGTTAAAACTGGGAGAAATCGGCAATACTATCGAAAAATTCATCAAAGCCAGCAAAACAGGTCTTGAGAAATATTCCATCGTGCAAGATTATTGTGGTCACGGTATTGGTGCTGGTTTCCATGAAGAGCCACAAGTCATGCACTACCGTAATGGCGATAACACCATTTTACGCCCTGGCATGTGTTTTACCATTGAGCCGATGATCAACGCCGGTCGCCACACCACAGTGTTAGACCGTGACGATAAGTGGACTGTCACCACCTCCGATGGTAAAAACTCTGCCCAATGGGAACACACATTATTAGTGACCGAAACTGGTGTAGAAGTCCTGACTCTGCGTGATGAGGAAGACTTCCCGCGTATCATTAATCATTAAGCAACATACTTAGTACGTTAGGACTCAGAGGATAACTGAACACCTAACTCATCCAAACAAGGGACTCGATGAATACAGCTCTGCTAGCTAAACAATCATTAATCGAACAGAATCAAACGCTTTTAGCAAGATTCAAGGCCAAAACCCCGATTGAAGAGCTAGTGACGCAGCGCTGTCAGTTCGTCGATTCCCTCGTCAAACAGGCCTGGCAACAGCACGGTCTGGATCAATATCCCATCGCCTTGATTGCCGTTGGCGGCTATGGTCGCGGCGAGTTACATCCGCACTCGGATGTCGATTTATTATTCCTGTTCGAAGGCGAGTTATCGCAGGCGGCTGAAACCGCACTGAGCGAGTTTATCGCCTTTTTATGGGACGCCAGCCTCGAGATTGGTCACAGTGTTCGCACCCTCAGCGATACCCTAAATCTGGGTCGAGAAGACATCACCATCGCCACTAACCTGCTCGAGGCTCGGTTACTCTCAGGCCCAGAATCCCTGTTCGATCAACTCTATGACGCCATCCGCCAGAGCGACTTTTGGACGTCGAGCCAGTTCTTTATCGCCAAACGTGATGAACAAACGGCCCGCCATGCCAAGGCGAGCGCCTTCGATCTTGAGCCCAACATCAAAAGTTGCCCCGGCGGCCTGCGGGACATTCAAACCATCGCCTGGGTTGCCATGCGCCACTTTGGCGCCTCACGCTTAGAGGAACTGGTTCAATACGAATTTTTACAACCCGCCGAATTAGAAGAGCTGCTCGAGTGTCAGCATTTTCTGTGGAAGCTGCGCTTTGCCCTGCATATGGCGGTCGGGCGCGATGAAAATCGCCTGCTGTTCGATGTTCAGCGCCAAGTAGCCGAACTGATGGGCTATGAAGACGCCACTCAACTCGCCGTTGAGCAGATGATGAAACGCTACTATCGCACGGTGCGCCGCGTGATGGAGCTGAACGAAATGCTGCTGCAACTGTTTAAGCGGGCGACACTGGGCCAAACCAAGGCCTTAGAAATTCAAGCGATTGACAATAACTATCAACGCCGCGGTGCCTTTATCGAGGCCCTAAGGGACGATTTATTCGATAGCGGCGAAGAAATTGTACGCCTCTTTGTCCATGTCGCTAAAAACTCCAATATTAAAGGCATTTATGCGCCGACACTGAGATCGCTAAGACGCGCACGCCGAGCGCAGCTGCAACCCTTGCAGGAAAATCCTCAGTGCCGCCAAGCCTTTATGGAAATCTTAAAGCATCCTCGTGGCATCGCGGCCTTATCGCTGATGCATAAACACGGGGTGCTGTCGGCCTATTTGCCCGCATGGCGCAATATCGAAGGCCAAATGCAGTTTGACCTGTTCCATGCCTATACGGTGGATGAACACACCCACAGATTGCTGCTCAACATCGAGCGCTTCTCACAGCCGGAGCAGAAGGAAGAGTTTCCTTTAGGCTCAGTGCTTATCAATCAGTTACCGAAAAAAGGTTTGTTGGTACTTGGCGCAATTTTCCATGATATTGCCAAGGGACGCGGCGGCGATCACAGCAAGCTTGGCTCAAGCGATGCCCTCGCCTTCTGTAAGCTCCATGGCTTGAACGACCACGATGGCCGCTTAGTCGCTTGGCTGGTCGAAAATCACTTAGTGATGTCGGTAACCGCTCAGCGCCGCGATATTTCCGATCCCGATGTGGTGGCCGACTTTGCCAGCAAGGTACGCGATGCGGTGCATTTAAGTTATTTATATTGCCTAACCGTCGCCGATATCTGCGCCACCAACGAGAAGACTTGGAACAACTGGAAAGGCTCACTGCTGCGTGACTTATATTTCTCTACCCAAAGGGTGCTGGCACGGGGGAAAGAAAAACCCGTCGATATCCGCGCGCGAGTACGGGAATATCAAGCCAAAGCCAAGAAAGACCTGCTTCGCCGTGGCGTAAAAGAAAAAGATTTAGATACCCTCTGGCAACGCTTTAAGGCCGACTACTTTTTGCGCCACCAGCCGAATCAGGTTGCTTGGCATGCCGAAGCCATCCTTAAGCATAAACAGCTAGATGAGCCGCTGGTGCTGGTGTCCAAACACACGACACGCGGCGGCACTGAACTCTTTGTCTACTGTCAGGACAGGCCTAAGCTGTTCGCCACAGTGATGGCGGTGCTCGATAATAAAAACATCAACGTCCACGACGCTAACATTATGACATCGAAGGATAATTACGCCCTAGACACCTTCGTTATCCTCGAGCAAGACGGCGCGCCCGTGAGCCAACTCTCGCGCATTCAGAGTATCCGTAAGGCCCTTGAAAAGGCGCTTGCGAGCGATAACCCTAAGCTACCGCGCTTTAGAAAGCTGTCACGCAAGATGAAACCTTTTAATGTTCCCACTCAGGTGAGTTTCCTTGAGAGTAACCGTCATGGTACAAGTATGATGGAACTCATCGCCTTGGATACGCCGGGATTATTAGCTAAAGTGGGCGATATTTTTTATCGCTGCAACACGACCTTGCTGGCCGCCAAAATCACCACCATTGGCGAGCGAGCCGAAGACTTTTTTATTTTGCAAACCAATGATGGCTTGCAACTCAATGAAACCCAAGAGAATACGCTCAAGGAAGCCTTGATTAGCGCGCTGAGCGCCATCAACACAGAGTCCACCAATTAACCAAAACGGGAGAAGTAAATGGAGGCTTTACGCCAACGTATTGAGGCCGCATTTGAAGCGCGTGCCGACATCACACCAAGCACTGTTGACGCAAGCGTGCGTAACGATGTGCAAAATGTCATCAATATGCTCGATAAAGGTGAACTGCGCGTCGCCGAGAAAATCGATGGCCAATGGCATGTACATCAATGGTTGAAGAAGGCGGTATTACTGTCATTCCGTATTTTCGATAACGCTGTTATCGATGGTGCCGAAACCAAATATTTCGATAAAGTACCGTTAAAGTTCGCCGAGTATGACGAAGCCCGCTTTAAAGCCGAAGCTATCCGTGTGGTGCCATCGGCAACCGTACGTAAAGGTTCATTCATCGGTAAAAACACTGTGTTAATGCCTTCTTACGTGAACCTTGGCGCCTACGTTGACGAAGGTACTATGGTTGACACTTGGGCAACCGTTGGCTCATGTGCACAAATCGGTAAGAACGTGCACTTATCTGGCGGTGTTGGTATCGGTGGCGTACTCGAGCCGCTGCAAGCGGGTCCGACCATTATTGAAGACAACTGCTTTATCGGCGCACGCTCTGAGATTGTCGAAGGCGTTGTCGTTGAAGAAGGCTCTGTGATTTCTATGGGCGTTTATATCGGCCAAAGCACCCGTATCTATGACCGTGAAACGGGCGAAATCCACTATGGTCGCGTACCAGCTGGCTCTGTTGTGGTATCGGGTAACCTGCCATCGGCTTGCGGTAAATACAGCCTCTACGCTGCGATTATCGTTAAGAAAGTGGATGCGAAAACCCGCGGTAAAGTGGGTATCAACGAACTGTTACGTATCGTCGATTAAGCCATATTCATGCTGTAAACAATCAAAAATGCCAAGCTAATGCTTGGCATTTTTTACGGTAAAAACATACTCCAAAGGGCTCAAAGACACATCAAGTTACACCTAGACACACTCTGTTCCCAAACCCACATTTAGATACACTTCAGCGGCCAAATCCCTCTGCAAGGCCGGTAAAAACAGACTTTACTCAAAGGGTCTACTCACCCGTCAAGGAGCTAAAGATGAAATCAACATTGGTAAAATTGGGCGGTGCCGCCCTGCTCTGCACCTTAGGAATGGGCTCTAACGCCTTTGCCGCAATGGACCCACAGTTAGAAAATACTTTAGTGGCGGTTTGTAAGGCAGGCGCCAGCAACAACTTGATCTCGTTTAGCAACACTTTGAAGGAATATCGCATCAACCAAGGCCGAATATTCCCTCGTTTAGTCTGTAACGGCGAGAACTTTCATCAGTTCGCCCTTAGCCAAGGTGCCGACAAAACTGCCAAACGTATTGGCCGTTATGTACAAGGAACCGTCACCATTAAAGATATTGCACAAAATTCAATGGATGAGGTTTATGCCGTTAATTTTTAATTTGGACGTCACGGCAAGATTAGGCGTCACTTCGACGCCTTTTTATTGCATAAAATGGGGATTTTGAGCGCGAGCCGTCAGCGCATAGGATTCATAATCAAAGTATGTGCGGTTAAATCTAAGTAGACGCGGTTACATCAACCGCTCCGCCTCTTGGCGATCCTTATTTGCCATGGCGATGGTTCGCCAACCAATCACGCCTATTGCATGTTGGGCTTTATTCACCACGACCAAAAACTCAGTATCCATTTGATTCAGCAGTTGCAGCGCATCTTCAGAGGTTGCAACATCGCTAATCAAAGGCACCGAGTGCTCCATAATTTGATGGGCTTTTTTACGCAGGAATGCCCTGTCATGTTCCCGCTCAGCCGCAGTGCCAATCAAGGGGCTAAGCCAATAATCTAATAATCGCTGAGTGATCACCCCGATGATTTTATGGTTTTCATCGAGCACTACAGCCACCTTAGCATGGGCTGTAGTTAATAAACGTTTGATATCGGCAAGCTCATGGTCAAGCGTCACCGACACCACAGGATCCAATACCGCAGAGCCAATATGGTCACTGATACTCAGTTCGCGGTTGATTAAAATATCTAGACAAGTATCGACAATTGTAGCGTCAAACAAAGTGTCTCTACCCGCCTTTAAAACCTCTGTCATTTTAGCCAGCCCCATAGAAGGCCTGTATGGACGGTGGGATAGGATGGAATCTGCCACATCAGCAACGGCAATGATCTTGGCTTCATAAAGAATCGCTTTATCCTTTAAGCCTAAGGGATAACCCGAACCATCGAGCCGCTCGTGATGCTGTAAAATCATCTGTTTAATCGGCCAAGGGAACTCGACATCGGCGACAATTTCGGCGCCATGCAAGGGATGGGTTTGGATTAATGCGTATTCTTCTTTTGATAATTTAGAGGGTTTAGTCAAAATCTGCGACGGGATCGCAAGCTTGCCAATATCATGCACCAAGGCACCGATCTTAAGCCCTTCTAATCGCTGCGGTTCAAGCCCGAGTTTTTCACCAATCAGATAGCTTAATTGGGCAACCGACTTTTGATGCCCCGCGGTATAGGCATCCTTGAGTTCTAGCGCCTCCGAAATCGCGCTGATAAGCTGGGTTAAAGATTGGGATAACTGCTCCTTTTGCGCTTTGATAATTTTTGACTGGTGAGACACCGCCCGCAGACTGCGGGGAAGCTCAATCGAATGCCATAAAATACTCGCAAAGGTCAGGAGTGAGCGGGCATCGTTACGGCTGTAGGGCTCATCTCGCCCCACCACACACACAATTCCCACTAAGCGGTTGTGAAAAACCATTGGCACAGCGAGATAACGCTCGCCCAGCAATAGGCGATCGAACAGCAGATTATCGGGCCGATTGCTCTCTAACTTATTCTGAATAATGGGTTTGTAGTCTTTAACACATTCCTGCCACAGCTGGCTTTCAAGTTCAGAGGCTTGGGTGTTTTCTTCCACAAATTCGGCTTGGCTAACCTTAGGCGCGGGATAGTCCGAACGGGCCGTTAAAGTGAGGGATTTGGATTTATCATTATGCAGCAAGATAAAACCGTAGTGGCTGTTCATTAACGCAATCGCCTTAGCCACAGCGACCTTAAACACTTGCTCCTGTGGAGATTGGATCACATCATCAATATGTTGCAGCCAGGCATCGCTCGCTTGAATGGCTTGGCGATAATCAGAATGCAGCTCCTTGAGTGTCCATTCTTCAAAATTAATCTCGGAGAGAATGAGCTGCCAGCCCTGCTCGGGAATCGCATACAGGCCAAAATGTACCCGCATCCCCTGATTATCCCGCAGCACCAGTCCTATGTAGTCATTGGTACGTTTAAGAATATCGCGACAAAGTTCGGCATTAAATTCAGCGAATAACTGACAAACCGGCTGATTGATGATCTGTGCCGCCGAGCGTTGGCACCTTTGATAAAATGCCCGGCTCATGCACTGCACCCGAAACTGACTATCTAGCCGTGCCCAAGACAGAGGTAAATCCTCGGGCAGGTCTTTTATTCCTATAATGAGGCTACGGCTCATAGACATCAAACACCCCTTCCATGATGGATGCACTGGCCGAACAACAATCCTAAATCAAGTGCTTGAGGTTCGGCTCAAGGGACAGCAACTAGGTGATAACGTCTTAAATATTGCAATTAACCTTACTTATAGCAAGCCCAAAGCCGCGTGTTAATCCTAAAGTCTTAATCGGCAAGTCAGTAGCTATATTTCAAGTTAATACAAGCAAGTTAGCCTTAAAAAACAATGGTTTTATTACCGTAAACCACCACTTGCTCATTCAGCACGAGTTGTAACGCTTTGCTGAGGACGCTTTTTTCGACATCACGCCCCGCTTTGGCCATTTCAAGCGCGCTGTAACTGTGATCGACGGGGATCACATCCTGCTTGATAATCGGCCCTTCATCGAGGCAATTATTCACAAAATGCGCGGTCGCGCCGATGATTTTCACCCCTCGCTCCCAGGCTTGGCGATAAGGTGCGGCACCGATAAAGGCTGGTAAGAACGAATGATGGATATTGATGATACGGTTTGGATACGCGGCGACAAAATCCGGCGTCAGTACCCGCATATATTTGGCGAGCACCAAATAATCGGGCTCGTATTGCGACACGGCGGCCAATAAAGCCTGCTCATGCTGAATTCTATCTAGCCCTTCATGACTTACAAGATGGAAAGGGATATCAAACTTTTCAACCAGTTCCCTTAACACATCATGGTTGCCGACCACCGCTGCTATCTCAACATTCAAGCCGCCATAGTAGGCCTTCATCAGCAGATCGCCCAAACAATGGGCCTCTTTGGTGACTAATACGACGATACGCTTCTTACCCGCGCTGACCAAGGTCATATGATTTTGGGCGGGTAACACCTCACGCAGATCCTGCAGTAATTGCTCGCTGTTAAAGTGCCCTTCGAGCTCAGTGCGCATAAAAAATCGCCCCTGAGCATTATCCACAAACTCACTGTTTTTGATGATGTTAAGCTGATGATTGAAGCAAACACTGGTGATTTTGGCGATAAGCCCTTGGGCATCGGCGCAATCTGTCATCAGAATTTTACGTGCTAAGGCGGGTTGCGCGTTCGATACTACTTCATGCTGTGACTGCAAAATCTGATCTCCTCAATGATCCCTCATTCGAGTGTGCCATAGCCAATCCACTCATACAGCATGAAAAGCTTATTTTTTGTGATAAAAAGTGAATTTATTGTGAGTTAACTTTATTAAACACAATAAAGCAGCGATTAATTTCAATAAGATGCAATATCAGCGCCGAGTATCTAAATAGCGCTGCAAGACTTTGCGTAGGGTTTCAGCCTTAGTGCCATATACCACTTGCACGCCTTTCCCCATCACAATCACGCCCTTAGCACCGAGCTGGCTGAGTCGCACTTTATTGACGAGCTCGGGGCTGTGCACACTTAAACGTAAACGGGTGAGACAAGCATTAAGCTCAACAATATTCTCGCGACCGCCCAATGCCGCAATGATGGCCCTTAAGCTCTCTTTGGCGCCATGGGGTTCATCGAGTTCGAGTCGTCCTGGCGTCTTTAAATTAAATGCCAGAATACTGCCCCTAAACAGCAGGTAATAAATCACCGCCGTCAGCGGCCCTAAGAATACAAACCAGCCCGTATTGCGCGACAGGGAAAACAGCAGCGTGAAATCCACCAACCCATGGGAGAACACAATACTGTGGTGAATATCAAGCATGATGCAGACAAAATATGCCAGCCCCGACAGCAGCACATGGATGAGAAACAAAAATGGCGCCACAAACATAAAGGCGAACTCAATTGGCTCCGTGACTCCCGTCAGCCAACTGGCCGCCGCCGCAGAAAGCATAATGCCCGCGACCCGATTACGCTCTGAGGGATCGGCACAGCGCCAAATGGCTAGCGCCGCAGCAGGAAGTCCCCACATTTTTATCAAATAACCGCCCGCTAAATTCCCCGCCTGCGGATCACCCGCTAAATAGCGCGCTACTTCCCCCCGAACCACCTCCGAATTCTGTAACTGGTATTGGCCGACTTCTAAATAAAAAGGCGCATTCCAGATATGATGCAAACCGAGGGGAATGAGTAAACGTTCGAGCGCGCCATAGACCCCAAAGGCAATGGCCGGTTTTTGGTAAACCGCCCAGTCGGAAACCCGCTCGATTAACAGAGATAACGGCGGCCACACATGGGCAAGGATATAACCTAAGCCCATCGCCAACGGAATGATCAATAAGGAGGCGCTGCGCCGCCCCTCGAAAAAGGAGAAAATCGCTGGTAGGCGAATATATTGGCTCCAGCGCACTGCAAAGCAAGTGACGCCACCAATCAGCATGCCACCGGCAATTCCTGTGTCTAAGGTTTCCATGCCGAGTAATAATTGGGTGGGCAATTGGTAGAGATCGGCTAAGGCGGCCAAGGTGGCCGTCATCACCCCATAACCAAATACGGCAGTAAAAGCGGCGATGCCTTGATCGCGGCAAAAACCTATCGCCACCGCCACCGCGAACAAAATGGGCATGATGGCGAAAATCAGTTTGCCAACCGCCAGCATTAATACGGTTAGCACCTCGGGCATAAAAGGGATTGGACTCACGGTTAAGCCCAGCATAACACCCGCAGCGGGCAAAATCGCAATAGGAATTAACAGCGCCTGACTTAAGCGCTGGGCAAATTTAAACCACTGCTGAGTAACGAAATGACCTAAGCGGCGCGTTCGGATTTGACGATTTGATTCCAGCTTTCCAGCCATTTTATCGCTTCGACCTCAGGTTCCATGGTTTCACAGGCATCAATTTCAAGACGCGCTAATACTGGTTTTGCGCCTAGCTCACTCAGCAATTCATCCACCGACTTGCCCGCGCCACAAAAAGTATCGTAACTGGAATCGCCCAGTGCTATCACACTGTATTTCAACTCCGGCAGATAAGGCGCAGTCTCCTTAAGATGATAGAACCAAGGCTGGATATCGTCGGGTAAATCCCCTTGCCCCGTGGTCGAGGTCACTACCACTAACAACTCATCTTGTGGCGGCGTAAATTGGATAATTTCATTCGGTTGCCACAATCTGGCGTCATAACCGAGTTCTGCCAGTGCTTTTTCTAGGGTTTCGGCGGTAAATTGTGCGCTACCATACACAGTGCCAAACACCAGATTAACTTTTTTCATGATATACTCCGTGCCACATGCGTAAACGCAACTTAGCTGAAGTTACTTTATTGTTAGGCTTTAGGGCAAGCAACAAGGTAAAAATTTTATAAATCAAGTTATTGAGCATGGGGAAGCGAACTGATGCGACAGAGCAATAGGCAAAAACACCTCAAGCACCAACATAAAACCACCCAAATTAGACGCAAACATTACTTTCACGCCGCCCAGCAAAATCTACAATTACCGCTATCCGTTCCGGCGGAATACTCGACCTTAGCCAGCTTGATATCCAATCTCAAACCAACGAGTAGTTAAGATCGCCTACTGTTGCGCTGAATTGCATGCAACTAAGCAGATATCCAAGCTACTTGCTTAAATGGACACTCGCTTTGGCGAGGTGTTGCCTTCAAAACATTACTTTAAGCAATAGTCGCTTGCTCAGCAATCAATACACTTTGCTCGGAACTAAGGGTGGCATCATCCCAACCTAGCCCTGAAAACACGGTTTCCCATTCTGGCTCAAGCTCGGTTTCGATACTTAAGTGCTCAAGTGTCACCGGATGAGTGAAGGTTAACTTTTTCGCAATCAACCACAGTCGATTGATATCGAAATGTGCGCGGAAAAACGCATTTTGCTTACCATCACCGTGGGTGGTATCGCCAATAATCGGGTGTCGTAAATGCGCCATATGGCGTCTGAGTTGGTGCTTACGCCCCGTTTTTGGACTCAGTTTCACTAACGCGAAACGGCTAGTAGCGTAACGCCCCGACGGATAAGGAATTTCGGTATTTAACAACGGCTCATATTGAGTCACTGCGTCCTGTGCGGCCTTATCTTTATCGGCAAACTTGTCTGCCACCTCATCCAATTCGACTTTAAGCGCATAATCCAACACACCACTCTCGTGCATATTGCCACGCACCAGTGCCAGATACTGTTTTTCAATACTGTGGTTGGCAAATTGTTCGCAAAGTGCGTTGGCTACCTCACTGCTTTTGGCAAATAACAACACGCCCGAGGTTGGTCTATCTAAACGGTGTACCGGAAACACGTGGCAGCCCACCAAGTCCCGAGTGAGTTGCATCGCAAAAAAACGCTCGCGGCGCGCTAAATAGCTACGATGAACCAATAATCCCGCGGGTTTGTGGATAGCCACCAAATGCTCGTCTTGATACAAGATATTCAGCTCAGGCGCAGGCTCTAAGAAATCGTCACCCTCGATAGGGTTTTGTTTATCCTCTGGCATGTCCAGCCAAACATCATCTAGGTTCATTTAACAACATATCCAATTCATTTAAGACAGCAATTAAAGGTGTTAACGCCGCTTGTTCGGACCACACATGTTCCGCCATCGGGACTATCGCAATTTTGCTTGGCAAAGGTTGCCCCGCATCGATAAGGGCTTGCATGCGCGGAATAAAGATAAACTGCAACCATTGCGCTAACGACATCAGATCGCAGGCAAAAGGCGCAGTGCTGGCCATTGCTTCATCACTTGGCGCGTTGGCAGACCAAAGCCCCACACTTTGTAGCTCGTTAGCAATTTGGGTTAATTTGGTTTGAGTTTGACTGTAAAGCATCGATATAAGGTCCATTAAGCCACAGTCATTCGACAATTAAGCACTGCGACTGAGGCGATAAAAGTGCGGCAATCATACCATCGCGCACAACTTCCCCCTATAATGTCGCCAATTTATTGAGCCTTTTTGATTGATATGGCAGCCAAATGACTGAAATTACCACGCTTAGCCAATTTTTAACGACAGCCAAAACCCAATTCCAAGTCTATGAGTTAGGGCGAAGAGTACAGCACATCGATATGCTGGCCTTCCATCAAATCGAATCATTAGTCACGCCCTACCCTTATCCCATTCAGGGGCATGCCCAATTTGCAATCGTGTTTTGGAATGAAAGTCAGCAGCACTTTATTTGGTTCCTAAAGCTCCCGTTAGACGAACAAGGGCTGCTCTCACCCGCCCCTCGCTCACAATTTATTGAAATGGTGTTAACGGCACTGGGGCAAGATCCCACTCAGCCATTAACCGATGAACAGCAGGACCGCCTCGCTAACAATCCGTTCAGCTTTAAACCCAGCCAAGAAAAACTGGCAGTATTTAACGCCTTAGTACGTAAACAATTAGGTTTAAGCGCTTCAATTCAATATGAATTTGCAGTGCAATATCTATCCGGACAAATTGCACCGAGTGAATGGCAGCATATTGGTCTGCAAGGTTTGAGCGACGTCTGTGTCCGCCTTGGCGAGTTAGACCACGAGCAACACATCCTTGCCAGTTTTGACAATAGTGCGATTGAAGTGCAAATTGCCCTGTGCCAATGTCTCGAACATCTGCATTTAACAGAGGCACTTGCGAATAAGCTTTACGATAAGTTTGTGGCGGCTCCACCTGAGTACCAAGCCTATTACTTGCGCGCACTCGCCTCCCATACCGAATTGAGTCAGAAAGCCCTAGCTCATCTGCAACAAACCGAGCGGTTAGAGGCTAATGAACTTATCAGCATCGCGGGGCGAAACTGGACAGTATTAAAGCAAGAGCTAAGTCGCAGTATTTACCTGGAAGCACTGGCGCGACAACCCCAAGCCTTTTTTAATCAGATCTTTGCTGATATTGTGGCGATACCCAGTTTACGCAATCACTTATTGGGTGAATTAAGGAATCCCAATCGGAGTGTTCAACTATCACAGGCCATAGGTGGCTTGTTTAAGGCTACAAGTAAATGATGTCAGATCTTCTGTTAATTATTGCCCTGGTTGTCGTTGCGGCCTTCTTTTGGCAATTACGCCAAATGGCCGAATTGAGCCGTATTTTTGCTGAAAAAGAATGTTGTAGACAAAAAGTACAACTCTTGGCTATAGCAATGGAAACGGCTCGTCCCAGCCTCGGTGGCACCACTGGGATCTGTTGGAAAGCAAAATACCTATTCGAATTTAGCACCGATGGCATCAACCAATATCGCGGCCATATTTGGATGCTAGGTAAAAAAATACAAAAGATTGAATGGCCAATTTTCCCGGAGCCAGAATGGCAAGAAGCGCCGATGGCTAAGGGAAAATTTGGTGGTTGCGGTAGTCAAAGTAGCTGTAGTTCAGGCAAGTGCCACTAAAGCACAGTCGTTTGCCTTTGGATAAAACTGAGTCAAACTCCGGCGGAAGAGCCCAAATCGGTTAGCGCTTATCCGTATGAATAAAAAAGAAAGGGCGTGGTCAAAGACCACGCCCTTCTGTTCTTTGTTAAGCTATCCCGCTATTTTCGTGCTCCCTGCACCATCCATGCGTCAACTAGCATCCTGCATCATCCCTGTTCAATCCGTGATATTTCCCTGTACTAACGTACTTCCCTATCTCCTGGCGTTCCATTAACCAAGCTTGCTCTTTCCTGAGCGGTTCCTGCATCATCCGTGAAATAGGTTCAGTTGCTTCCTTTCTGCTGCACTCCTTGTGCCATTGCAATCCTATGCAACTAGGCTATCTATCCCTGATAGTCTTCCCTTCCATGGTACGTATCGCTTTCATCCTGAAAGTCGTTCCTTACCAATCCTTAAGTGTTTATCCCTTAAACACTGTCCAGTCATCCTGACTGCTAACTTCCTGTCCACAGTAGTTCCGTCTACAAATGAATTCTACGACAGCTATGGCAGCTCGGCTTTTACAAAAGATAAAAATGTAAGCCGCAATATTAAGTTCATAATGAAAAAAAACTCTTAACATATTGATTAGACGTAAATTACCTAAAATTAGGTAGTCATTATCAGTCAAAAAACTTACAAATCACTTACAGCCTTGTGAGATATATCTCACAAGAAGTCGGGCAATTTATGCCATTTAAACGAACGACTGTTGATTCATCCCGAAACTTTTAAGAACCAGACGGGGAATATCCACTGCATAAAAGAGTAAAAATCGTGCACTCGATTTTATTTTCAATCATAAAGCATATAAAAGTGGACATTATGACGTATCGTAAAAAATAACGATTGAGAAAAGCAAAAAGAAAGGGGCGCACTATGTGCACCCCATTTATCCTCTGCAAGCCATCCTGCTTGATAGTGCTCCCTGCACCTTCCTTGCGATTGTTTGCTCCCTGCAAGCGTCCTTGTATCCCTAACTTTCCCTGTGTAATGAAGTAATCATCACACTCAATCCCTTGACCCGAATATCCTATTTCGGCTCCTGTCACGTCCAGTGACTCATCCTTATCGCGTCCTGCTGAATCCCTTTCTAGCGTTAGTACAAGCTGTTCACCCTTATACTTATCCTTTTACTCGATACTTCCTACATCCAGTAACGCTTAATCCTTAAGCTTGTCCTTTCTCATCCTGAAACCTGCCATCCCAGCAGAACGTCCTCTATCATCCATGAGAAAGCAACCTTGCTTTTTTAGCCTATCCTAGGCAGATGACAGTTTTCCTACTGTCAAAGGTTCAAATCCAAGAACCTAAATTCATCGCTTCTTGCATCCCTCTCGCCTGTACTGCAATCCATGCTTCCCATTTGGCGATGAGTTAATTCTACGCGGATCCTGCTGGTTTTGTTTCGCTTAAAGAACACTTATTAGTGTGTTTTTCATACAAACAAGAATCAATGAAGACTAAACCACTAAATTTAAAGTAATTTTAAAAATCGTGATTACAAAACAGTCTGCAAGAAAACATTTTATCCTACAGGCTTTGTAAGCGATCTCTCACACGGGCGTCAGCTTCTCACTGGTGAGTAAAATTTAGCACTTCAACTTGCCGGTGAGAATTTGTGCAAACATCATCCAATCTCCCATCAAACTGTACAGCGGATATTTGAATGTCGCGGGGCGATTATGCTCAAACACAAAGTGCCCCACCCAAGCAAAACCATATCCAACTAATGGAATTAGCAGCAAAAGCCACCCATTTGCTGTGAGCAGTGCAGCCCCTAATAACAAGAGCACCAGAATGCTACCAATAAAGTGCAATCGCCTACAGCTCAAGTTTTGGTGCTGCGAGAGGTAAAAAGGGTAAAACTCAGTAAAAGTACGGTAAGGTTTATTCATCTTGTTGGCCCGTATAGAAGAGTAATTGTCCGGCCACGTTGCCTATACTCAATTCACCGAGGGATACAAAATCATGTTGCATAAATAAATGGCTGTGGACCTCCCGCGTAGTAAAGACCCCAATCCCCTCAAGCTCGGGCTGCTCATCACACCAACTCACCACAGCTTGAACGAGTTGATGGCCCAAACCTTTTCCCTGCTCATTGGGTGCAAGGGCGATAAACTGTAGGATCCCGCAGTCCTCGCTCGGCAGCAGTTCCACAATGCTCGACTCTTTCTTCATCATCGCCTGGGTCGATTGCCAGCCTGTACCCAGCAACATTTTGAGCCGCCAATGCCAATAACGATCTTCTCCTAGGGGCACTTCTTGGGTGACTACACAGGCGACACCGACTAATCGCGTCTGATCGAATAGCCCGATTAACGCTTGTTTCTCCTGCCAGAACGCATTGAGTTCTTCGCGAATGGCAGCACGCAATTTTTGTTCGTAGGCAAACTTGTCTGAAGTGGATAAGGCATCCACAAAAAAGGGATCGTCATGATATGCGTTATAGAGAATCGAAGCGGCGAGGCGTAAATCTTCAGCGGTGAGATAAACAGCACGACACTCATCCAAGGTATTATTGTCCATTATTAGAATTCCTTGATTTAGATCACACTCTTATGAGTAATAATCAATGTATCAAGGAAACAAAAAAGTGCAAATTTTAATCATAGATTGCATTTTTCAGTGAGTTGCATACCCTAGATACAGGCACACAGTGAGGATGCGAACATGGATACAACGCCAGTCGATATGAGCCACCTATTTGAACAGTTGGGATTAGCCAATCAACCTCAAGCCATCACGCAGTTTATTGCGACCCACAAACTGTCTCCAGAGACACACTTAATCGAGGCACCATTCTGGACTCAGGCGCAAAAGAGTTTTCTCAGCGAAGCGTTAGAGGCTGACGCGCAGTGGACCGAACTTATCGAACAGCTCGATGTTCAATTAAGAAAGCCCTAATCGCTTAGGGCTCTATGATTTGAGTTAGGTGTACGTTTAAGTCGTTAAATCTTGCTGTAGGCGGTGTCACCCCAACCGACTAACACATTATTACTTAAGACGACTGGCGTACATTCATCCTTAGTGGTTTTACCATCACTATGGGTGTGCTGGGTACGGTAGAAGAGCACCAATACTTCTTTATCAGTTTGTCCCCCACTCTGCTGCAGATAAGATTCACTAAAGTCCGAAGCGCCCATCAGGGTCATCACTTGGTCTTTACTCATGCCAAGACTGAGCTTTATCAGATTATTGCGATTTTTATCCTGTGTTTTTTCCCAGGATTCGCTACCATCCCACTTAGATTCACCATCGCCGACATTGACCACACAACCGCTAAGACCTAAGCTTGCTAACCCTAAAAACGTGACCGCGATGAGTTTGCGATTAATATTTGCGTTCATATTATGACTTCCTGTGTACTTGTTATAAAAATGCTTAAAAAGCAAAATCAATGCCAAACAACAATACGTTGATTTATAAGAACTAAAATAATCACACCACAGTAAGTTAGTGAAAAACACGATATAGATTAAGGAATTTCACTTATTATGAGTCCGATTGACCAAGTGTTAGCAGCAGCGTGCGCACTCGAAGCCAGCGGTAAAACTCCAAGCTTGGCCCTGATCAAAAGCCGCGTCGGTAACAAAATCCCTATGCCGATTCTAATTCAAGGATTACAGCAGTTTAAATCGATACCTAAGGCAGAGCGCGAACGTTTAGCGGCACAACCCCAGCCAGCCGTCGAAGAATCGAGTCTCCCGGAAGCATCGCCAATCACAGTCGCAGTGCTTGCTCAACAGTTAGTCGAACTGCAACAGAGTGTAGAACAGGCTCTCGCTTTAAAAAACAACGAGATCATGCAACTCAAAAATGAACTTATCGAGCTGAAACAACGTGTCAGTCAACTCGAATCCCAAGGAAAATCTGCTTAATGTTTGTCACCGAATTGCGCTTTGAATGCTTTGCCGATACCACCATCAGTGCGGCAGAACGTGCCATCAATCAATTACTCGAAGCCTACCGCGCTAATGGCCAAATCCTCGGCCGCGAATTTGCCGTGGCCTTTAATGAGGGCGAATTTCGAGTACGCCTACTCACGCCTGAAAAAAATAGTTTGAATCATCGCTATCACAGCCCTTGGGTGAAAAAAGCGCTGGCGGAGTTAACCGAGGCTAAACTACTGGCGCCACGCGAAAAATTTATCGGTCAGGATATTAATTCTGAAGTAAGTAACACTGAGCCACCCAGCTGGCAGCTGCTCTACACTAGCTATGTGCATATGTGCTCGCCCCTTCGAAGTGGCGATAACCTATTGCCCATTCCGCTCTATCAAATCCCCGCCACCTTTAATGGCGATCATAAACGGGTTATCCGCTGGCAAACCGAGTGGCAAGCCTGTGATGAGTTACAAATGGCGGCCGCCACTAAGGCTGAATTTGCCGCGCTGGAAGAATTATCCAGCCCAAACAGTGATTTATTTAGGAGAGGTTGGGATTTACGCGGCCGAATCGAATACCTGACCAAAATCCCCACCTACTATTATTTGTATCGCGTCGGGGGACAGGATCTGCAATCCGAATTAGCTCGCCCCTGCCCACGCTGTGGCAGTCATGATTGGAAGCTCGACGAGCCACTATTAGATATGTTCCACTTTCGCTGCGAGCCTTGCCGCATAGTGTCTAACTTGTCTTGGGATCATCAATAAGGCTCCCATGTTAAAACGCAAACTCGGCTGGCAAAATAGCCGGTCGAGTTTGCTAGATACTATTTCAAAAGACTTCCCGCGTTTAACGCTTACCCATAAGGTTGTGCCACATACGTTTAAAGCTAGCAAAAATACCCTGATGTTCGAGCGCCGGCATAGGTAATTCTTCGTGTTTGACGGGCGGTGCGATGCGCGGTGATAACGCCGCAATAAATTCAGCTAAACTCGGTGCGAGTTGAACGGAGGGAAGCTCGCCTGGGATTTCAACCCACACGCTGCCATCGGCATTATCAACCGTTAGCATCTTATCTCCCTCATCGAGCAGACCAATAAACCAGGTCGGTGGCTGCTTGAGTTTTTGCTTCATCATTAAGTGGCCGATAATATTTTGCTGCAACGCATCAAAATCCGCCTCGTTCCATACCTGCAGCAATTCGCCAGTACCCCATAGTGAATTAAACAGCACGGGCGCCGCAAAATACTCACCATAAAAGTGATTGATGTCCGGCCATAATGTTAGCTCAAGCGCATGCTCAACATTCGCAAAACTGCCATGCTGTGTACGTTTAACGGGTAACCAGCTCACAGCCTCATCGGATGATTCAATAAACTCGCCTTGAATACACAAAGATGGCTCACCCTGCGGGTAATATCGCGGTAATTCGCCTAAAGTAGATAGGTAAGACTGATGATAGTTTTGCAAAAATTTATCGAGAGCAGGCAGACAAGACACTTAAGCACAATCCAATTTCGGGTATAATGTGCGCCTATTTTGACATGGAAACAGTATTGATGACACACAATCACGATCCCTATAGTGATGCAAAAGAGCTTGCCGGCCTAACCTTAGGTAAAGCCACGGATTATCAAGCCGAGTATGATGCATCGCTGCTGCAAGGGGTTCCTCGCTCACTTAACCGTAACGCTATCAACCTCTCGGCGGACAGTTTACCTTTCCACGGAGCCGATATCTGGACGGCCTATGAGCTGTCTTGGCTAAACGCGAAGGGCAAGCCTATGGTGGCTATCGCCGACATTCAGCTAAGCCATACAAGCCAAAACCTGATCGAGTCAAAATCCTTCAAACTGTACTTAAACAGTTTTAACCAAACCAAATTCGACAATATCGAAGCCGTGCAAAAAACCTTAGTGCAGGATCTCAGTGAATGTGCCCAAGGCCAGGTCACGGTGAAGATTATTGAGCCTAAGAGTTTTGGCATTCAGCGCGTCGTCGAGCTGCCCGGCACTTGCATTGACGATCTGGATATCGAAGTCAACGACTATGACTTTAATCCGGATTATCTTGAAAACAGCACAGATGATAAACAGATAGTCGCCGAGACACTCAATTCTAATTTGTTGAAATCAAATTGCTTAATCACCTCTCAACCGGATTGGGGCAGTGTGATGATCCGTTATCAGGGACCTAAAATCGATCGCGAAAAGCTACTGCGTTATTTGATTTCGTTCCGCCAGCATAACGAGTTCCACGAGCAGTGTGTCGAGCGAATTTTTGTCGATTTAAAACATTACTGCCACTGCACTAAGTTAACCGTTTATGCCCGCTACACCCGTCGCGGCGGCCTAGATATTAACCCCTACCGCAGTGATTTTGAGCACCCAGGCGAGAGCCACCGTTTAGCAAGACAGTAATCGATTTATATAAAAAAGCCCTGAATATTCAGGGCTTTTTATTTTTTAGCTTTTAGACCGCACTTTAAGGATAGTTAACCAAAATTTGCCCTAAAGATCTCTTGCACTTGGCTCAAAGAAGCATTGTTTGGCAAGCTAAAATACAAGTAGCCATCGCCACGGAATGCACGATCAAGTTCGAGTAACACATGGGTTTGCTCTGCGTCACACACCAGGGAAACCTCAATCTCACGCAAGCTATTAAAGCCCATATTACGCGGCTTAAACTCCAACTCTTGGTAACAACCCGATGTCGATCGAAAGGCGCGCGTATTGAGGAAGCCTTGCTCAACATCGGCTTTAACCAACACAAAGCCAAGGCTGTCCATCGTCTTTAACACATGCTCGGCAATGGCGGTTGGCAGAATGACCAGCGCATCGATATCGCTAGGGTCGAGCGCAGTATCAATATCCACTCCTGTTTGCAGCCATACCTGTGATTGGTTATTGCGAACGGGGAGCTGGGTAAAGGGGGTTTCGGGGTGCAATTTACCTGAAAATGGGATCTCGCGAATTTCACCCGCTTGAATTTCAAAGGACTCAGTTAAGCGCCAACTCGCCAACTTATGGTTTTTAAAATAGTCGCCGTTATCGCTGCTCACTTTCACCTTGGTCATTAGTGCTAAGTCGAGACCGGAGATCTGCTGCGGCACATTACCGCCTTTGACTACGATAGTGGCATTAAAGATTTGACCTGGCAGCAGTCGGTTATCGGCTAATTGGGTATCAACCGTTGCGCCACCAATACCGACAGAGGCCAGCAGTTTTTTAAACATAGTATTTCCTTATGTTGCTAAGGCTGCACGAAAAAGCAGCCGTAATACAGTGGTTACTCAGTTAGTTAGCAGATTTGCACTCGAGCAATAATTGCTGGAAATGAGCACCTAAATCCTGCTGAGCAAATTGTTCACTGGCGAGAGCCATTTGTTTAAGGCTTTGCATGGCTTGCTCGACGCCCTGCTGTTCAATCAAGCTTTTGGCATAGGCCGCCGCATCTGCCCCCTTTTGAAGTAGGCTCGCTACTTGATCGAAACTCACCTCTTGTTCCATTACCTTCTGTAAATCGCCGAGTAATTCCGCCACTTTAGCCGACTCCACTAAGGCGCCTTCGACACTCACTAATTTACCGAGGGGATCTTGGCTGAGTTTTTCGGCCACACAGGCAGACACGGTCCCCGCCGCCGCACTTTGGGCAACAACATCGAGCCCACGGTTGCGGATTTGCTCAACCACTTGTTGTAGTTGGGGATCTTGCGCAAGCCATGCCTGCTCTAATTGCTGTTTTTCATCGCCACCAAAATAACCACAGCCACCGAGCAGTAGCAGAGTGGTCGTTGATAAAAGACATTTGAATTTCATTATTAACAACCTTGTCAGTGAGTTCTTGGGCGTGACTATAACGAGCTAGGTTTAATCCAAGATGAATAATGAGGGGATAAATAATGCAGGGAGTAACAAAGTCAGCGAAGTGACAAGAAACTGAATTAAAAGCACTAATGCAGTAAAAGCCTTAGTGCGATTTGCCAGGTTAGATGGCCGAGCATGCTTCCAATAATCCTTCCATACTGGTCAGTTGCATGGAGATCGCCACCTTCGCCAATCTATCCTTATGCATTAAGCTCAGCCCAAAACGATACTCCTCATCTAGCCTGCCAAAGTAACTCTGCCAATGCTGTACGCCAGAGGTTGTGGCATCGAGTACAGACTCAGGTTCAATCAGCAGCTTAATATTGGAATAAAGCTTGATATGTGAAGGGAGTTTAGAGTTAGAGGAGAGCGTAATTTGGCTCGGCGTAGCGATCTCTCGCGGATTAAGTTCGACCCAGTTATGGGTCTCGGCGGCTTGTAGAGCGCCATCATCAATCGCCACCAAACTGTTTGGCGCTAAGTCAAAGGCGAAGGATTTCAGTGACTGTGCTAAGCCCAATCCCGTTGCCTTGATATAAGACTCCTTAAGCGCCCAAAGATCAAAAAAGCGTTGCCGCTGCGCCTCCCCCCCTTCCATAGCTAATAAAGCCTCGGCTTCGATGGGGGAAAAATAATGATTTAAAATCGGGTAAATATTGGTGCTGACGCGGGAGCGTTCAATATCCACACCCAAACCTAAACGAGGCTTCGCCCTTTTAGCTGTTGCGCCCGAGTCATCATCTTGCGCCAAGGCAATTAATAACCAGTCACCACTATGGCTTAAATTAAACTCGATCCCCGTCTTAAGAAACTGTTCATGACTGAGGCTGGGCTTGCCCTTTGCCCCATACTCAAAACACCAATCTTGGGGCGCAATCTGTCGTAGGGAGGAGCAAGGTGAGGATCCACCGCAAGATTGCAATCCTTGAGATAAGACGCAGCGCAGCGCCGCTCGCACCAATAAACCGTTCATTTGCGCCTTGGGCGCCCGGTAACGTGCCACTTTTGCGCGCTCGTCATCACTCAAGAGCGCCATACAAGCACTCGTGCTGGCCTCATCCATTTCGGTTAATGGTATAAAAAAAAGCTCAATATTCATTAATTTATCCCAACAAAACCTGAGTTTAACGGCGACCCTATTCTACTCAGTTCTGCTCGCCTGACGAGCAGTATCTTAACCTTGTTTCTAATCTTATGAATTTAAATGACTATTTAAACTTAAGCCCTGTGCTAAACAGGAATTCTATTCCCTAGAACATAGTCATTTGATCATTAAAAAATCATTTCAAGTCCCATATGATTGTATCGAACCGAAACCTCAGGTAATCTGCATCACCATTGTGCGTAACAAAACACATAGCTCACGGGTTTTAAGCCTAGATTAAGCATGAGTCCACTCTCGGCTTTTGCAGGCAAGTTTAAGCAGTCCCGATAGATTATGTTGGATGAAAATAATAAAGATGGGACAGCACTAACAACATGAGTTCTCGAAAAGTGGGTACTCAAGCCGCGGATGATGCTCAGGCTGATAAGCCAAGCCCAGAGCACAAATCCGCCCCCCAAACGGCAAGGCA